>JAJDBU010000001.1 GCA_029261195.1 Nitrospirota bacterium
ATTTGTCGTACATGTCGTTTGTGGGAACTTGTGTGGTTTTGTTGGGGGTACCCTGGTTTTTCGCCATTTTTTGACCTACAAAAATGGGGGCTAACACATTGGTGCGCCCCTACCCGATCCCTGTAAAATCTACGGGAAAACAGACTTAATCCTCCGGTTTCCAATATTCTTCAAACTTCCCGTTTTTTGTAATCCAGACGATGTAGGGGGCTTTTGTAACATCTCCTTTCGCGTCGAATTCCACATGTCCTGAGGCACCGTCATACTTCATCTTCCGGAGCGCTGCTGAAATTTTTGTGCCTTCAGTGCTCCCTGAATCTGAGATAGCCGTTAATAGAATATTGGTCGCATCGTAGGAATAGATGGCGTAGGGCGCCAGTTCATTCCCATATTTTTCTCGGTATTTTTTTAAAAAACCTGCGGCCTGTGGCATTTTGTCCGGATCGGGCGTAAAGGTGAGGTAAGTGCCTTCTGCAGCGCTTCCTGCAATTTCGATAAACTTCGGATCGATGACCCCGTCACCACTCATCATCGGGGCAGTGAGGCCGACTTCCCTGGCTTGTTTTGCCAATTGTCCTCCTTCGGGGAAGACACCTCCGAAGAAAAAGAGGTCGGGCTGAAGCCCTTTCAGGGTCGTCAGGATGCCACGAAAATCTCGTTCTCCCTGTATGACCCCGTCGAATGAAACCACTTCCAGCCCATCACCTGCATAGTTTGCCAGACTTTTCCGAAACTCTACAGCAAGCCCCTGTCCATAGGTGGTTTTATCGTGCAAAATCGAAACACGTTTGGCCTTTAAATGTTTGGCAACAAAATCCGCTGCGACTTTTCCTTGTTGGTCGTCCCGGCCGACGACTCGAAAGACATTGGCGTAACCCTGTTCGGTGAGTTTCGGATTGGTCGATGCGGGGGTGATCATCGGGATACCGGCATCATGGTAGACCGATGATGCCGGTATTGATGCACTTGAATTGAAGTGGCCCACCATACCGACAATGCCCAGGTTGACCAATTTATTTGCGACCGAGACCGCCTGTTTTGGATCGTGCTGGTCATCGCCGACTTCCAGGCGAATCGCTCTGCCTGTGATACCGCCCTTTGCATTCCACTCATCAACGGCAAGCTGGGCGCCTCGCTCAACATCGCCGCCAAGCTTGCTTTGATCTCCGGTCATCGGGCCTGCAACCCCGATATGGATTGCAGAAGGCTTGTTCCCTTCGGCTGTTTTTCCACCTTCTTTCTCACAGGCGATGTTTGTCATCGACAAAAGAAAAAGTCCAACAATGCCGAAATAGAAAGAGCGCTGTTTTGTCCTTAAAAAAAGAACCGTTTGATCCATTTTAATATGCCCTTCTCACATGATTGTGTGGGTTCCGTCCCTGCAATGAAGGGTTCTTCAATCCCGTCCTGCTCACAGACGATTCCCTGTTGATTCACTTTTTTAAAAATAATGCCATCAGGCACCTGAAATTCAGACGATTCTGAGAGAGCCGCCTGTTTCATAAAGTCGGTCCAGATGGGCAATGCTGCCGTGGCCCCCGTGAACTCTCCAGACTGGTTTTGGTCAAAGCCAACCCAGACAACCGTGACAAGCTCAGGCGTGTACCCTGCAAACCAGGCATCCCGAAGGCCGCTTGTTGTGCCGGTTTTTCCTGCGGCCGTCCCCTTAAAACCCAGTTGGCGAACGCCCTGTGCAGTGCCCGAATTGATGACCCCCTTCATGAGGTGAGTGACGAGATAGCTGGCTTCGGCCGAGATCACCCGGCTCGAACGGGCATCGTTATCAACTTCCCGCTCTATCGGAAGACCATTCGGATCGATGATCCCGGAAAGAAACTTTGGACTGTGACGGATGCCGCCATTGGCCAGAGTCGCATAAGCCATGCCCATTTCAAGAGGTGAAACCTCTATGCTGCCCAGTGCCAGAGAGGCGACGGGCTTTAACGGGCTTTGAATACCTATTTTTTGCGCGACATCTACAATGGCATCAATACCAAGCTCTTGCGAAAGGCGAACAGTTGCCGTGTTACGCGACCTCGCAAGGGCAGTACGCAGCGTGAGTGGTCCGAGATAGCTACGGTCATAATTTTGTGGTGACCAGGTCTTTCCCCCCACTTCAATGGTAAGCGGAGCATCATCCACTTCGCTGATCGGGGTATAGGGTCTTCCGCCTTTTGCGGCTTCATCAAAAGCTGTGAGATAGACGATGGGTTTAAAGAGTGAGCCGGGTTGGCGTCGTGCGTCTGTCACACGATTGAATTGGCTTTTTTTGTAAAAGCGACCTCCGACTAAGGCCTTCACCGCTCCCGTAAGTGGATCGATTGCGACAAGTGCGCCTTGTAATTCCTGCTCGGGCGCAAAGCGTTTCAATCGAGGATTGTTTCTTTCCAATGTTTCAAGTCCGTTTTGAACGGCCTTTTCCGCCGACCGTTGCAAGGCAATATCAAGCGTCGTAAAAATTCGTAACCCGCTTGCATTTAAGATACGATCGGGATAGTCCCCTGCAAGCTGACGCCGGATTTGATCGATAAAATAAGGGGCTGTATTCAGGCCTTGTTTGATTTTTTTAACAGAGACTTTTTCTTTCCGTGCGGACAGATAGGCCGACCGGGTAATGACGCCCTCAGAGAAAAGAGACTCCAGAATGAGGTTTCGTCGATGGATCGATCGATAGACATCTTTAACCGGCGAGTAAAGATTCGGGGATCGTATCATTCCGGCCAGAAGAGCTGCTTCTCCGAGGCTCAGATCAATCGCATCCTTTTCAAAATAGAACCAGGAAGCCTGCCCGATGCCGTAGATACCCATGATGCCGTTCTGGCCCAGGTAAATCTCGTTGAAGTAGGTTTCAAGAATCTGCTCTTTTGAAAAATTCCATTCCAGAAGAAGGGCCATCATGGCTTCACGGCCCTTGCGTTCCCATGTTTTTTCACTATCGAGATAAAAGTTTTTGACCAGTTGCTGTGTGAGCGTGCTTCCCCCCTGAACGATTTTCCCAGCCCAAAGGTTCACCCAGATGGCCCGCACGATACTCTTGATGTCGATACCGGGGTGGCTGAAAAATTTACGATCTTCCACCACTAAGACGGCATCAATCAAAATCTGGGGAATTTCCTCCAGGCGGATCAATCGTCGCTCTTCCCATTCTGATTCATAAAAACCGCCAATGACTTCCGGCTCAATCATGGGTCTTTTCAATGACTGACCCAAAGCCACGTTCAAGGCTGTATTTTGCTCAGGAGTGGACGATAGATCCTTGATGTGTTGAATATGTCCCGTTTCAGAAAGGGAAATTTGAAGTCTGCGACCCGGCTCCGTGTGCTCCGGGTAGTCAAAAGGGTGAAGATAAATCTCCATCTCCCGACTCGATTGCCTGTATTCTCCTCTTTGTGTAACGGGAGAATCGACACGGTGATAGGCCAGCCGTTTAAGACGAGCCCCCAGGTTGGCTTTATGAATATCCAGTCCGGTTCGGAGTTTTAAAGGGGCGGAATATATCTTGGAGGGGCGTTTCCACCTCTCTCCTTCAAAGCGTTTTTTAACTTCTTCATCAAGATGAATCAGGTAGGCCGTCGCAAAACTGAAGGCAACAAAACATCCGAAGAAAATAAGACGCGATACTGTTGTTTTTTTAGGATTTTCTGTTGAGGAGGTCCTCTTTTTTTTCCACTTCATTGCCCGTTTGTATAACACACTTTCAAAGAAGCCTTCAATGAAACGCCAACAATCAGACAAAATCACAAAAGGTCTTTTTTGATTGAAGGGTCGAAGTCAAGCAGAAGAAACGGTCCTTCGCAGGAACCTTCAATATGAACACCTTCGGATAGGCCTTTACTAATAAAATATTGACTTGCCGGGTGAAATTGCGTAGCCTGCCAGGTAATTAGTAATCAAGGTACAGCGTTGTACTTTATTCTTTAAGGCGAGGGCGCCTGAATCAGAACGATGATTCAGGCGCCTTTTTTTGTTTGGAGTCTTTATGCAAAGCGAAGAAAAATTAGAGTTAAAGGAAGTCATCGCCATCCTGCGTCCAAGTAAGCATCAGATGACCCGACAAGCCCTGGGAGCCGCCGGCATTTATGCCTATACCACCTATACGGCTCTGGGTCGAAGTCAGCAACGGGGTTTGCGCTTTCAGGCAGACACACAGAGTGCGGCCGCAATTCGCTTCCTTCCGAAGCAGGTTTTTTCAATTGTCATTCCTGAAGCCCGCCTTTCTGCCGCGATTGCCGTCATTATGAAGGCGAATCGCAGCGGAAAGGGAATGGTCGGCGATGGACGTATTTTTGTCTGCGATGTTGAGGATGCCGTTAGGATCAGCACAGACGAAAGGGAAGGGGAGGCGATTTAATGCTTATGATTCGCACCGTAATCCGGCCTGAACGAGAAAACGAGGTGATGAAAGCATTGGAAAAGTCTGGAATTTATGCCATGACCAAAATCCCCGTTTTGGGTCGAGGACGACAGAGAGGGATTCAGGTGGGTCGGGTCAGCTACGACATACTCGCAAAGCTGATGATCATCCTGTTTGTTGAGGATGCCGATTACGAAAAGGCGATTCAAGCGATTGAGTGCGGGGCCGATACCGGACATCCGGGAGATGGACGGATTTTTGTTCAGTCGGTTTCGGAATCTTATTCAGTACGAACAGGTGTGAAAGAATGAAGACTCAAGATCTCTTTCACGTCAAACGACCCGAAATACGGGCGCTTCACCTCACCTGGATTGCCTTCTTCCTCTGTTTCTACACCTGGTTCAACATGGCCCCCCTGGCGACCACCATCGTCAAGTCGGTCGGCTGGCTGACCGGTGAGCACATCAAGCTCTTTGCCATCTGCAACGTTGCGCTGACGATTCCGGCCCGTGTTGTAATCGGCATGGCGATGGACAAATGGGGGCCGCGGAGGGTTTTTTCCGTGTTAATGATTGTGATGGCTTTCCCCGGTTTTGTCTTTGCCTTTGGTGAAAGCTTCGCCCAACTCCTGATTTCCCGTCTCCTCCTGGGATGTATCGGTGCCAGTTTTGTGGTCGGCATTCATATGACCGCGCTCTGGTTTAAACCTGCTGATATCGGTTTTTCAGAAGGCATTTATGCCGGATGGGGCAACTTCGGCTCTGCCGCTGCCGCGATGGCACTCCCCGCTATTGCCTTTTATCTCTTCGGAGGGGAGGACGGATGGCGCTATGCCGTGGCATCCAACAGTGTCCTTCTTCTGGCCTACGGCACTTTCTACTGGTTTGCGATTACCGACGGACCGGCCGGAACGGTTCATCGGAAACCGCGCAAGGTTGCCGCGATGGAAGTGAGTAGTTATGGGGATATGATCAAGCTGATCCTCTGGACTATCCCGATGCTGGGCGGATTGTCCATACTGGTCTGGAAGATTCAGCGGATGGGCTATCTCGCTTGGCTTGGGGCAGCAATTGCCTACGGCATCATTGTCGCTGCGATACTCTATCAGATCGTTCAAATCTTAAAGATCAACCTTCCGATCTTGAAAACGGGGGTTCCCAAGGATGACCGATACGATTTCAATAGTGTTGGCGCGCTCAATTCGACCTACCTTGCCAACTTCGGTGCTGAGCTGGCGGTCGTTTCTATGCTGCCCTCCTTTTTTGAGATGACCTTTTCCCTTTCACCAGCTGCGGCAGGCATCATCGCCTCCTCCTTCGCTTTCGTCAACCTTTTTGCGCGCCCTTTGGGTGGTGTGATCTCCGACAGGATGAAAAGCCGTAAAAAGGTGATGCTGATTTACATGTTAGGGATATCCGTCGGTTTCTTTTTGATGGGACTGATTAGTGCCGCCTGGCCGATTACGCTTGCGGTTTTCATCACGATCTTTTGTTCTATTTTTGTGCAGGGTGCAGAGGGGGCGACCTTCGCAATTATTCCGATGATCAAGCGCCGTCTGACCGGGCAAATTTCCGGGATGGCGGGGGCTTACGGGAATGTCGGCGCAGTAGTCTATCTGACGATCTATTCCTTCGTTGATTCTCAGACCTTCTTTTTCGTGATTGCATCCGGGGCCTTAAGCAGTTTTTTCATCTGCTGGCGATATCTTAAGGAGCCGGAAGAAGCCTTTTCCGGTGAATACTACCTCTCCTCGGTAGACCGGGATATTGAAGGAGAGGCGATTCTGGGCGATCTGTTCAGCACGGAAATGCTTGCCCCTTCTCTAAAGGAGGGACAGATCAAAATGGAAGTAGGCCCGCATGAAAAATAAAAAAAGCACAGACCCAAAACTCGTCGTGGTCGGAAATGGAATGGCTGCGATGACCGCCGTCGAGGCGATTCTGAAAAAGAAACCGAACAGCTCGATTACTATCTTCGGAGATGAAAGTCAGACGAATTACAATCGGATTCAACTTTCGAATGTCCTGGCTGGAAAGACAGATGCCGAAAAAATCATCCTGCATACAAAGGCCTGGTACGCAGAGAAGGGCATTGATCTGAGGCAGGGCGTTCCGGTGAGCGCCATCGACACCGAAACAAAGAGGGTGTTTGACGCAAACGGGGATCAAAGCACCTATGACCACCTCCTGCTCGCAACGGGGAGCCTTCCCGTGGTTCCGCCGATAGAAGGATCCGGGAAAAAAGGTGTCTTTGTTTTTAGAACCCTGGCGGACACCAATAGGATTATTGCTGCTGCAAGCAATCACTTGGAAGCGGTGGTCATCGGTGGAGGTCTTCTGGGGCTTGAAGCAGCGCGGGGCTTGATGAACTACGGCCTCAGCGTCACGGTTGTCCATCTGGCCAAGCACTTGATGGAACAACAACTGGACCCCGCAGGCGCCGCCCTACTCAAGCAGGAAATCGAGCAAATAGGCATTCGCGTGTTGACAGGAACCACCGTGAAGAAGATCGGTGGAGAGGAGTCCGTCACCGAAGTACAGCTCTCGACCGGAGCAGTCTTATCCGCAGGCATGGTGATCATCTGCGCCGGCACACGACCCAATACTGCACTGGCAGAGGCCGCTGCTTTGAAGATCAATCGCGGCATCGTCGTGGACGACCGGCTGGAAACCAGCGAATCCGGGGTCTTCGCTATCGGAGATGTCATCGAACATCGAGGGCGGACTTACGGTCTGATCGCGCCCTTAAAAGAACAGGCGAGGGTCATCGCCGATGTCATCGCGGGAGAGGATATAAAACGCTATACAGGGACGCTTTGCGCCACGACGCTCAAGGTTGCTGGTGTTTCGCTGACCTCAGCCGGCAGTTTAAATCGAGAAATCGGGGACGAAGAGTTGGCCTTTCTGGACACCCGGCGGGGCCTCTACAAAAAGTGCATTCTCCGGAACAATCGCCTCACTGGATTTATTCTCCTGGGAGACACAAAAGACGGTACACGCCTTTTTGGATTACTCAAAAAAGGGACGGATCTTTCAGCCACTAAAGATCAACTGCTTGGAAATATCTCCGTTACAGAAGAAAATGCGCCTTCCGCAGCCTCCGGGGCAACGACTCTGGCCGATTCCGATACGGTCTGCAACTGCAATGATGTGTGCAAGGGCGCCATCGTCAGCGCCATCCGAAAAAATGGACTCAAGACCCGTGACGAAGTTGCGGCCTGTACCGAAGCGACAACGGGCTGCGGCAGTTGCGGAGCAATCGTGGATGACCTGCTTGCCATCGTCAACCAAAGCGCCCCATCGCTTGTCCCGATAACGGCAGAAAAAAAGAAAAAGCCCAGTTCCACCAAGACGCTTGATCTTGAAAAAATTAAACAAGAGGGACTCGGGATCGATTTTGAGCGGATCACAAAAGAAGGGGCACGGGCGGTCTCAATGGATGACAAATATCGCCTCAAAACCTACGGCATCTGCGTTCAAAAACACGCCGGTTACTCAATCGTCCGGATTCGTATTCCGGGCGGACGGCTCCGTCCCGAACAGCTTGCTCCCCTGATGGAATTGGTGGCCACTCACGGGCGGGGCCAAGTGCATTTGACTGTCCGGCAAAATATCGAGATCCATTGGGTTCGGGTTGAAGAAGCCGAAGATATTTTTGAGCGCTTGAGAAACATCGGTCTGACAACGCGCTCCACCTGCGGCCATACCCTGAGAAATGTCATGGCCTGCACACACGGCGCAATTTCTGATGACGGCATTTTAGATGTGCAGCCCTGGGCCGAAGTCATCTCCAACTACTTTATCGAACGCTCCGACTTGATCAATCCGACCATGCCGAATCGACTCAATATCTATTTTTCCGGCTGTCGAGAATGCAATGCCGATGCGGTCATCAACGACATTGGTTTTGTTGCCGTGCGAAAAAAAAATGAGGCGGAGCGGGAAGGATTTGGTGCGAGGCAAGAAGAACTTGGTGCGAGGCAAGAAGAACTTGGTTTTGAAGTCTGGGTGGGGGGCAGCCTGGGGGCGAAGCCGATGCTGGGTCTTAAACTACGGGATTTTATTCCCCTTAAGGATGCCCTGCCCGTCTGTCAGGCCGTCTTTGCCATTCATACCTTACATGGGAATAGAAACAAGGCCCGCTCTCGACTGAAGTTTCTGATTGCAGAATGGGGACAGGAAAAGTTTAGCGCTGAATTTGACCGGGTCTTTCTTGAAAAAAAGGCCAACCCCGATAATCGTTTGATCTCGCTTCCGGGAGGTCTTGGGGATGAAAAGAAACCTTCCTTACTAAAGAAACCCTCTTGGCTGAGGAGAGCGCTTTCTTCACTGACAAATCTTCAAGCCGAAAATACGCCGGGCATCCTGCCTCAGCGACAAGGTGGTTCTGTCCGCCTCACGATCGGCGTAGCCCTCGGAGATATTCGGTCGGAGCAGGTACTGGAAATCGGAAAGATTTCAAAACGCTTTGGAGACGGCTTCCTGCATTTAACTAAAGACCAGGATATTGAACTCCATGCCATTTCCACCTTGTCCATCAAACAGGCGCTTGCAGCCATCAAAGCACTGGGTTTTTCCTTGAAGGGCGATGGCAGCGGACCGAATTTGATTGCCTGTCCCGGCATCGAATTTTGTACCCTCGCGATTACCCACGCACAGGGAGCGGTGCGGGACTTACTCAAACATTATCACCCTGAGGATCAGCTCAAACGGGACTTGTTTGACTCCCTCTCCATTTATATTTCCGGTTGCCCGAATAGCTGCGCAAAACATCAGGCTGCCGATATTGGATTAGCAGGTACGATGCTCCCCCTTGGGGATGCCCGGCGCTACTCCTATCAGCTTTTTCTGGGCGGTTCACTCAAAGCAGGGGATGTCCAACTCGGGGGGATGGTCCGAAAAGGCATTACCGAAGACATGGTAATACCCACTGTGGATGCCTTGCTGGACATTGTTCTGGAATTTCGTCAGGGCGAAGAGTCCTTTCATGACGTCGTCCGACGCTTGGGTCCGAAAACAATGATGAAATTTTTTGAAGAAAAAATCATGCCCTTTGTTCCCGAAAAATCGAAGGTATTAGCGATGGTCACCACAGAATTAATCGAGGTTTCATAATGAAGTTGGTTCAAGCAATCGTTCGTCCGGAAAAAGAACAGGAAGTCATCTTGGCTCTGGAAAAGTCCGGATTTTTTGCCTTTACACGTCTCCAGGTCTCGGGTCGTGGTCGGCAACGGGGCATACAAGTGGGTTCCGTTCGCTACGAAGAGCTGCAAAAGATCTGGTTGATGATTTCCTGCGAGGATGCCGAAATAGATCGGGTCGTCGATGCCATTCAAATCGCCGCCTGCACCGGCAACCCTGGAGACGGAAAGATTTTTGTTTCAAGGCTTCAAGAAGCGCGGCCGATACGGAAAGTGAGGATGGATTAAAATGCTGAGCAGTTTTTGTCGGCCCATCTCTGACCCGAGAGTGTTGCAGTAATATGATTGCAACACTCTCAGAGATGGCGTACAGTCCTTTCTCAATGGCTCAGAATTGCCCAAAACCTGAAGAGGGAATAGGGATGCAGCCCGCCACAGACCACATGAGCACGGCGCTGAACGTCTTAAAAGAAGCGGTTTTTGTTTATGATCAAGACATGGTCATCAAACGCTTCAACCGGGCCGCTGAAAAAATAACGGGCTTTAGTAAAGCAGAGGTCATCGGTCAAAAGTGCGTCACACTTTTCAAGGAGAGCATCTGTCTCGGCAATTGCGATCTTTGTATGGTCGCAAAAAAAAACCCGAAACTGATTCGCTTCGAGTCACCCTTTTACCGGAAAGATACTCAGAAACGATTCGGCGAATTTAATGTCGGACTCCTCAATCGGGAGCATGACGGGCAGCTTGAAGTGCTTGTTGCCTTGACCGATATTACAGAAGTCGTGGCATTGCGGGATGCCCTGAAGGAGAGTACGTCATTTCACAAAATGATTGGGCACAGTCGGCCGATGAACGTACTTTATGAGATGGTCAAAAATACAGCTTACTTCGATTCCACCGTTCTGCTTCAAGGAGAAACGGGCACAGGAAAAGAGCTCATCGCACAAGCCATTCACCTTGAAAGTCCGCGTCGTCATCAAAAATTGGTCAAGGTGAATTGCGCCTCTTTTTCAGACAGCCTCCTGGAAAGCGAGCTCTTCGGCCACACAAGAGGGGCATTTACCGGAGCGGTCAAAGACCGGATGGGCCGCTTCGAAGAGGGAGATGGCGGGACAGTGTTTCTGGATGAAGTCGGCGACCTCAGCCTGAACATTCAAGTCAAACTATTGCGTGTCTTGCAAGAAAAAGAAATCGAACGCGTGGGTGAAAACCGAACGCGCAAGACCGATTTTCGCCTCGTTGTCGCAAGCAACAAAAACCTTGAGGAAGAAGTTTCCAAGGGACATTTCCGGAAAGACCTTTTCTACCGCCTCAATGTCATCCCCATCCGAATTCCGTCCCTCAGGGAAAGAAAGTCGGACATTCCCAACCTAGTGAATCATTTCATAAAAAACTGGCGAGGTCGCTCCCGGAAAGAAGTTTCAGGTATTTCCGACATTGCTCTGGGACAGCTCATGGATTATGACTGGCTCGGCAATGTCCGGGAGCTCGAAAACACCATCGAACATGCCTGCGTCAAATGCATGAATGGAAGGATTCAGGCTCAAGATCTGCCATTTTATTTGATTAAAGGCGCCCTCGGAGAAGGGGGCACAAGGAAACCAAGACAGAAGTTTTCTAAGGAGAGAATCCTTGATGTTTTAACCCAGGTGGGTGGAAACAAGAGCGAAGCCGCACGGCAGCTCGGATGTCATCGGATTACCCTTTGGCGAAAAATGCAGGATTTAGGTATTGCAAGCCCCCTCTAAAGAAGGGGCTTGCAAGTCTGTATTTGAATGAAATGATGATAGAAAAACTAGTTTCCCTTTTTAAAAATGGACGGGTCTTCCTTTCCTCCCACTGCCAGGATGCCAATTGCACCCTTGGCCACACGGAAGATACTGTGATCGACCAGGATATAATTTCCCGGCACATCGACCTTCATCTCAACGATGGTCGCTCCCGCAGAAGGCACCATTGTCGTCTGGACATTGTGGTTGACGGCCCCGCCGATGGCCCCTTCCATGTAGACTTTGTCGAAAATTTCTCCGATCACATGGAAAGAAGAAATATTGTTGGGACCGATGTTCCCGAAATAGATTCTCACACGGTCTCCCGCATCGGCTTTAATGGCATTATCTCCCATCAACGCACCGGTTTTTCCGTTAAAAAGCACATAATCAGGCTGGTCCGACATGCCCTTGGCAAAATCGAGTTCCAGAAGGTTTGCCTTGCCAGCGGATTTTGTAAAGAATTCACTCTGAAAGACATAAAACTCTTTCTCAACCTCAGACAGACCCTCCTCCGGCTCAACCAGAAACAAGCCATACATTCCATTTGAAATATGATGAGGAATACTTGGAGCGCCGGCAGCGCAATGGTAGATGTAAAGCCCCGGGTTCAAGGCTTTAAAGGTAAAAACAGATGCTTCCCCCGGTTTGACTTCATTCACATGCGCTCCGCCTCCGGGACCATTAACCGCATGAATGTCAATGTTGTGGGGCCACTTGTTGTCTTTGTGATTGGCGAGGTGAAATTGGACGGAATCTCCCACTCGCACACGAATCATCGGACCCGGCGTTGTTCCGTTGAAGGTCCAGAATTGATACTTTTTTTCGCCATCAATCGTTTGAGTGATTTCTTTGGCTTCAAAATTCACCACCACCGTCGCTGCTGCATTTCGCTTAATCGGAGCGGGTACATTCGGAGCCGTCGTCAGAACGGCGTTTTCCGCAAAACTGCTTCCCGTGGACAGAAGAACAAACATGATTGTAAATAACACAGCACCAAGGCCGCAAAGACACTTTTTAATGAACATCTATCCTTTTCCTCCCGTTGGTTTTAAGTTGGCCTTTTCATGTCAGGAAAAAGGCCCGATGGAATGGATACTGGAAATCTCCACGCCAAACCTCTATAAAAGCAAGAACTGTACCATAAGAATATAAGAGATGAAGTCATTGATTTATTATGAGAAATACCGATAAAACCAATACGCCCCAGACTGATGCAACAGTGCATTTTCGTTGCAATGCAAATTGCAACATTCGCGTCAGATTGCTTTGATCCAGGGCATTCACAACAGGAACACTTGAGGAAGGGTTAATACTCAAAACATGTTATTTGGACGACGAACAAAAAATCCGATCCAACTTCCCGTCAAAGCGGTTGATAAATGGGTCTACACCACCTGTGGCTATTGCTCGACCGGTTGCTCTCTGGATGTCGGGCTTGATGACAAAGGCGCTGCCATCACGACCCGGGGTGTGGCCGATGCCGATGTCAACCGGGGCAAGCTCTGCCTGAAAGGCATCTACGAATTCGAGGTCTTTCGTTCCCTGAATCGCGGCAGGGTCCCCCTCATTCGCAAAACCCGCTCTGACCCTTTCACCGAAACCACCTGGGATGAAACACTCAACAAGACGGCCTCTGAAATCCAGCGGATTCAGGGGCTTTACGGTCGAGACAGCTTTGCCATTGTTTCAACCGGACAGATCTACACCGAGGAATTTTATACCCTCGGCAAACTCGTCCGCGCGGTTATCGGGACCAACAACTACGATGGCAATACCACGCTCTGCATGGCCTCTGCCGTTTCCGGCTACAAACGATCCTTCGGCAGCGACGGCCCCCCCGGTTGCTACGACGATTTTGATCAGACAAATTGCCTACTTGCCATAGGCTCTAACCTGCCGGAGCAGCACCCGATTATTTATTATCGTTTGAAAGAAGCCTACGACCGGCGGCATTTCCCCATAATCGTCGTCGATCCCCGCGTCACCCTGTTTGCCCAAATGGCCGACATTCACCTCCCCGTCAAGCCGGGAACCGACCTGGTCCTCTTGAATGCCCTGGCACACGTTATTCTCACAGAGGGACTGGCTGATCAAAACTACATCCAGGCCCACACCAGCGGCTTTGAGGATTTTAAGAAACTGGTTGAAGCCTACAATCCCGAGATGGCCGAGAAAATCTGTGGGATCCCGGCGAAGATGATCCGCAAGGTCGCCCGTATTTATGCCGAAGCCGGTGCGGCGATGACCATCTGGACGATGGGGATCAACCAATCAACTCATGGCTCGGATGGCGTGGTGGCCATCAACAACCTGAACCTCATCACGGGCAATATCGGCAAACCGGGCGGCACCTCCCTTTCGATTACCGGACAGTGTAACGCGATGGGGACACGGGAGTTTTCATCCTGTTCCGGCCTCCCCGGATACCGTACCCTGGAGAAGGAAGAAGACCGGCAGTTCATGGCCGACTACTGGGGAGTCGAAGCATCCTTCTTCCCACAGAAACGTGGCATGGCCGAAACCGATATCTTTCCCGCGATTGAACGGGGCGAGATCAAGGGCCTCTGGCTCATCGCCACGAATCCGATGACCTCGATGCCCGACACGGCCCGTATCAGAAAGTCCTTTGAACAACTTGAATTTCTGGTCGTGCAGGACGCCTATTCAGATGTGGAGACCAATGAATATGCCCACGTTTTTTTTCCCGCCTCCCTCTGGGGAGAAAAGGAAGGGGTCTTCACCAACACCGAACGGCGGGTCAACCTGGTCCGGAAGGTAATGGACCCGCCGGGAGAGGCCAAGCCGGATCTCTGGATTTTTACAGAGATGGCAAAGCGCTTTGAACGAGGAAAAGAGATGACGTTTTCAACAACTGCGACAGAGGTGTTTGAGGAAATCAAGACGCTTTCTAAAGGTCGTCTCTGCGATTATTCCGAGATGAGCCATGACAAGATCGAGAAACAACGCGGCATTCAATGGCCTTGCAATACCGAGCATCCCAAAGGCAATCGACGTCTCTACGAAACGGGTGTTTTCCAGCACGCCGATGGCCGAGCCAAGCTGATCCCCCTCCCCTTTGTGGATAACAATGAATGCCCGGATAAGGAATACCCCTTCTGGCTGAACAGTGGGCGTTTGGTTGAGCAGTGGCATACGCGGACCAAGACTGGAAAAATCGGGAACCTGAATAAATTCAGTCCGACGCCTTTTATGGAAATGAACCCCAGGGCCGCCGCAAAACTCGGCATTGCGGCAATGGACTACGTTCGGGTGCATTCACGCCGGGACTCCGCTGTCGTCCTGGTACAGCTCACTGAACGAGTCGCCCCCGATGCGGTTTTTATCCCGATGCACTATTTCAACTGCATCAATCGACTGGCTCTCGGCCTGCTCGACCCCTACTCCCGACAACCGGCCTACAAGCAGTCAGCAGTGAGAATCGAATGTCTGGAAGATCAAGAAGCGGCTGCACGGGAAAATGTCGCAATGCGGAATTATTGATGGACTCGAAAAAGCCCGGAAATCCGTCATTCCCCCATGGTCGTAGCGGGAATGACGGTTAAATATGATTTTGGAGTCACAATGAACAATATAAATAGTCAGCACGGAACACCCATTGCCCTGGATCAGGTCTACCCTGCTCTGGCCAATATCCCCCTCGAAATTAACGGCAAAGAAACCGAGGCAGACAATCCGGATCGCTACAAACAACACGGCTTCCACTTTAACGCCGACAACTGCATCGCCTGCCATGCCTGTGAATCAGCCTGTTCTGAAAAGAATGACCTGCCGCCGCATCTAGCCTTTCGAACCGTCGGGACGATTGAAGGGGGTTATTATCCCGATGTCACGCGCATCAATATCTCGATGGCCTGCAACCACTGCGAAGACCCGGTCTGTCTGAAAGGCTGTCCGACACGGGCCTATACAAAATACCTGGAATACGGTGCGGTTTTGCAAGACCCAGATATTTGTTTCGGCTGCGGCTACTGCACCTGGGTTTGTCCTTACAACGCGCCCCAGCTTGATCCTGTGAAAGGGGAGGTTTCAAAGTGCAATATGTGTGTGGATCGACTGGAAGTCGGCCTGCAACCGGCCTGCGTCTCCGCCTGCCTCGGAAACGCCCTTGACTTCGGCGTGATGGAGGAAACACCCAAAGGTCAGGAAGAGATCAAATTGACCCTACCCTCTTTTCCCGACCCGAGCATCTCACGGCCCAACATCCGCTTTCAGCAAAAGCGTGAATTGCCGGAATCCTTTGGTCGGATGGATGCGGGTGAGATGACTTATCAACGGGGTGAAGGCAATGACAATCATTTCAAGATTGCAGAGAAGAAAACCAAGAAACTAGAGGGCTGGGGTTTTGACAAGCTCCGTTCCAGAGAAGACCCGCTGGTACTTTTCACTCTGGTTTCACAGTTTACCGTCGGAGCCTTTCTCCTTCTTTTTCTCCTGCCAAGTTTCACCGGAATGGCCGTGGCTTTGTCTCCTGAAGCCCACCCCTTCGCTTTCGGTGGCTTGCTCGTCTGCCTGGTGTTGGTTCAGGCGTTTGCATTACTCTCATCGACCCTGCATTTGGGAAAACCTCAATATTTTTACCGAGCCTTCAATAACCTGCGTCACTCCTGGGTCAGTCGGGAAATTGCAGCCATGGGGGCTTTCTTCACCCTACTGGGGGCCTATACCCTTGTCACCCTTTTCCCTATATTGATCACATGGCTGCCTGAAGCTCTGTCACAAAACATCCCGGACTGGCTCGGATGGGGCACCTGCCTAACAGGACTACTTGGCATCTATTGCATGTATCGCTGCTACCGGATTCCGGCGCGTCCCTACTGGGATCATTGGCACTCCGGAGGAGTCTTTTTTGCGAGCGGACTGATTCTCGGAAGTGGTCTCCTGGGTCTTGTATTTGGTGGCGCAGGTCTCTTTGCCAATGTCGGGCTGGGCCCCCTGCTCAACCTACTTGCCTGGCCCCTTGAAATCGGATTGATCCTTCAAGGGATTTCCCTCTATGGGCATCGCATAGATCTGGATCGACGTGGCGAAGAAGCTGCTATTTCCAGGATCTTGATGGATGGCGTGCATGGCAAGATACACCGTCTCCGATTGATGGTGTGGGGTATCCTGATGCTTGCTTCCCTGGCCTTTACCCTTATTCCACTGAGCGCTGCCCTGGCATTGGCCGCATGGAGCTTGGCCCTCGTTCTGGCGCTCTTTAACGAGATCATCGGCCGCGCGCTTTTCTATGTCCTGGTCGTTCCGACCACAGTCCCAAGGAGCTTCTTCTGGGGAAATGAGCGTTTTGAAAACGACGCGCGGAAGAGCGGTTTGGCGGCCCTGCCTCAAGTTGGAGTGGTGGAAGAAGAGCATTCAGGCTGAATGGAATTTGATAAAAACCACCCAGACACCTGACTGGTATAAGCGATATTACCGCACACGCACATCGAGTCACTTAAGCGATCGAATTGAGTCAAGTTCACAGGTCATCGCTAGAAACTTCACTTTTTTTAAAGCAAGATAGAGCAATTCCAGCACAAAGCACGGCAAATATGTTAGTCTGCTCACTGTGATATTTTCACACGGTTTGTGCCGAAAAAGACGACTTCCATGCCAAAGAAAAAGGAAGCTCTGAGTCACAATCCATCAATTTTTCCCTCTCTCTCACCCGGCATGAAAGCCGTTTGACATGAAATCATCGAAAAAATACCTGCTTTTAATCAGTATCCATGGACTGATCCGTGCGCATGATCTGGAATTGGGCCGGGACGCCGACACCGGAGGACAGACAAAATATGTCGTGGATCTCGCCCGGGCCCTCGCAAGCTGTGAAGGCGTCGCACAAGTGGATTTGGTCACGCGGCGATTGGTCGATCATGCTGTTGATGCAGAATATGCCGAAGGGATTGAGCGTCTTTCCGATAAGGCGCGCCTCATCCGCATTGATGCCGGCCCGGAGGGCTACCTGGCCAAAGAAATGCTTTGGGACGTATTGGATAACTTTTCAGACAGTTTACTGAACTGGCTAAACGATCAACCCCGCATGCCGGATGTCATTCACAGCCATTATGCCGATGCAGGTTATGTGGGTGTGAAGCTATCGAACCTTCTTGAAATACCATTGGTCCACACGGGGCATTCGCTCGGACGGGATAAACGCAGGCATTTACTGGCAAGGGGCTTAAGTCGGAGCGACATTGAAGAACGATACAAGATCAGTCGGCGCATCGATGCGGAGGAGGAGGTGCTCGCCAACGCCGATCTCGTGATCACAAGCACACGCAACGAAATCGAGCAACAATACGAACGGTATGATTATTATCGGCCTGACTGCATGGCCGTCATTCCTCCCGGCGTCAACCTGAAGCAATTTTATCCGCCGGACAAAAAAGATAGGCGGCCTGATTTTGCCCGGCAGCTTTCTCCATTTCTAAAAGATCCGGACAAAGCCATTATTCTGGCTCTTTGCCGTCCCGACGAGCGAAAAAATCTCGCCTTTCTGATGGAGTGCTATGGTCAATCCCGCTTACTACAGGAATGCGCAAATCTCGTCATTGTTGCGGGTTGTCGCGAGGATATCCGTGAGTTAGACGACGGGGCACAGGCTGTGCTGACGGAACTCTTATTGTTAATCGATTGCTATGATCTTTACGGCCGTGTGGCACTTCCCAAATCGCACCGCCCGGAAGAGGTCCCGGAAATTTTCCGGCTTGCCGCACGTTCAAACGGGGTTTTGATCAATATTGCGCTCACAGAACCCTTCGGACTGACACTGCTCGAAGCGGCGGCAAGTGGATTGCCCGTGGTTGCGACGGAAAATGGCGGCCCGGTCGACATTATTGATAATTGCAAAAACGGCCTGCTCGTCGATCCCCTGGACCAAAGCGCCGTTACCTGCGCCCTGCTCCAGATCCTGCAAGCGCCCGAATCCTGGAGGGCCTACGCGCAAAGTGGTGTTCAGGCGGTGAAACGGCACTATTCATGGACAAATCATGCAGAGACCTATCTTGAAAAAATCGACACAATGCTGAAAAAACACGAGCGCATCCCGACCCCCTCACCGGGCCGCCGTGCCATGCGTTATCATGACCGTGCCATATTCACCCCGCTTGATCTCACGCTATTGGAACAACCGGAAGGATTGGAGCGTCTGATGAACACATTGCGTGAACATCGCCGCTCGGTCAGTTTCGGCATTGCGACGGGCCGTCGTCTGGACACGGCTATGACTGTCATGAAAAAAAATGGTATCCCCTATCCCGATGTTTTGATCTCCAGCCTGGGCACGGAGATCCACTACTTTCCCAGCCTGACTGCAGACAGTTTCTGGGCCGATCACATTGAACATCTCTGGAATCCCCGTGCAATTCGTCGTCTATTAGACGATCTGCCCGGTCTGAAGCCCCAGGAAAAACACGAACAAAGCCGCTACAAAATATCCTATTATTATGATCAGAAGAATGCGCCGTCCATTGAAGAAATCAATGCCCTGCTGCGTTCGGAAGAGCAAACCGTCAATGTCGTCCATTCCTTCGGACAATATCTTGATGTCATTCCCGTGCGGGCCTCAAAGGGCCAGGCCCTTCGATATTTTGCCCAACGTTGGGAAATCGCACTGGACAAAATACTCGTTGTGGGCGGATCGGGTGCCGACGAGGATATGATGCTCGGAAACACCCTGGCTGCCATCCTCTCCAACCGGCATCATGAAGAGTTGTCGCAACTGATTGACCTTGAGCGTGTATATTTTGCACAGCAGTCCCACGCCTTGGGTATACTAGAGGCCATCGCACACTATGATTTTTTTGCTGACTGCCGGGCCCCGCTTGAGGAAACTTGAGTCAATGACACCGCGTTTCTTAATTTGTACTGATCTTGACCGCACCTTAATTCCCAACGGTTGTGAAGACGAGTCTCCCGGCGCGCGGGACTGTTTTTCACGATTCGTACAAAGGCCTGAGATCACCCTGGTTTATGTCACCGGTCGAGATAAAAACCTCACGGCAAAAGCCATTCATGACTTTTCTCTGCCAATGCCCGATGTCGTCATTGCAGATGTCGGTACTAGCATCTATATGCCTTATGGCGGTCGGAAGCTTAGGGATTGCAAGCCCTGGCAAGGGTGGACGAGGAAAATCGCTGAGGATTGGGCCGGAAAAGCCCATCGGGATTTAAAGGCCCTGTTTGATGATCTCAAGGCCTTGGATCTGCAAGCCCCGCACAAACAAAACGACTATAAACTCAGCTACACCGTTGCCTTGGAAACCAACAAAGCAATGCTGTTTTCTGCCATGCACAAACGTTTAAAAGGACTGGGTGTTCAGGTCAATCTGACTTGGAGTGTGGACGAAGTGGCAAAAGTCACCCTGCTTGATGTTGTGCCTGCCAGAGCGACAAAATACCATGCCATTGATTGTTTAATGCAGTATTGGGGGTTTTCCATCGAAGAGACGGTTTTTGCCGGTGACAGCGGCAATGATCTCGAAGTTTGTGCCAGCCCGATTCAGTCCGTACTCGTCGCGAATAGTATGGCCGATGTGAAAGAACAAGCGATCCGCATGGCGGCAGCTCAGGGAAATTCAGATACGCTCTACTTGGCCAAAGGCAGTTTCATGGGCATGAATGGCTGCTACAGTGCGGGCATCCTGGAGGGAATCGCACATTTTTTGCCCATCATCCAAAACTGGATGGAACAAAAAACTTCGGAAGATCAGAATAGATGAAATCCTCAAAAATATACGTATTTGGTGAAGTCTTATTCGATCACTTTCCCGATGGGAAGCGTGTGCTCGGCGGCGCACCCTTTAACCTGGCTTGGCATCTTCAGGCCTTTTTGCAAGAACCCTGTTTGATCAGCCGCATTGGAAAGGATGCAGAAGGCCGGTCGATTCGAGCCGCCATGTCTGACTGGGGCATGACGACTGATTTTTTGCAATGTGATGACAGTCGGCCCACAGGACGGGTAGATATTCACATTAAAGACGGCGAACCGAGCTATGACATCGTCCCGTCTTGCGCCTATGATTTTATCGAATCCGGGACTATCGAAGCCGGGACTATGGACCTTAGAGATTGCGACCTGCTCTACCACGGCAGCCTGGCCCTCCGAAATGCAGTGTCCGCCAAGGCGCTTTCAGATTTAAAAAAACACTTTAAAGGCACATTGTTTATGGATGTGAACTTGCGCCCCCCCTGGTGGGAAAAAAAACAGGTGTTGAGTTGGATGCGTGCCGCCCACTGGGTTAAGCTCAATGAGGCGGAACTGCACATGCTCTGCCCTGGAGACGGCACTTTGTTGGCACGTGCTCAGGCATGTCGTCGCTCTTGCGATCTTGTCGGCCTACTTGTCACACGCGGTGCTCAGGGCGCCTTGGCCGTCACGGCCGATCTTCCTCCCATTCAAGTCACTCCATCGAGCCAAGGCACACTTGTCGATACCGTCGGTGCAGGGGATGCTTTTTCAGCTGTCGTCATACTGGGCCTTGTGAGGGGATGGCCTCTCGAAAAGACGATGCAGAGGGCTCAATCTTTCGCGGCAGCTATGGTGTGTAGGCGAGGCGCTACGGTGAGCAACAAAGCCTTTTATACCCCCTATCTTTCCGACTACCAGCTCGCAGAGTAAATTTTTTTGGTATAGACTTTATTCAGTCGTAATCATAAGGATATCATCCTGACATGTACGAGCAAATCTCCCATTCTCTACTCAATGAAATTTTAAACGCACTCAAACCCGCCATTAAAAGGAAGCACATTCGCCATTTTTACACACGGCTGGGCGCCAATTTTTTCGGCATGTACACCCTGTTTCATAAGCTCTACGGACATCGCGACGACTGTGATAAACAGATGTACCGACTTGTGGAAACCATGGCGAAGCAGTACATCAATCGATCCGCAGAACACAAAGCAATCGATATCGACCGGGAAAAAGATTATGACTGGTTTATGAGTCAGAAGTGGGTGGGCATGAGTCTCTACACCGAGGGTTTCGCAGGCAACCTCAAAAAGCTTCAATCTAAAATTGCCTATTTTGAGGAACTCGGCATCAACCTGGTCCACATCATGCCCCTCCTGCATTGCCCCGAAGGCGCGAGCGACGGAGGCTATGCCGTCAGTAACTTCAGAAAAGTAGATCCGAATATGGGCGCACTCGAAGATATCCGTTCTCTTTCGCATATCCTTCGAGAGCACGGCATCCTGCTGGTCCTGGATGTGGTCATGAACCATAGCTCTAATGAACACGAATGGGCCCAAAAAGCCCAACAAGGCGATCCGGTCTATCAGGACTATTATTATGTTTTTGAGGATCGACATCTTCCCGATCAATATGAAGCGAACATGCCAGAGGTCTTTCCTGAAAGCGCACCGGGCAATTTCACTTGGGATGAGGCCATGGGCAAGTGGGTTATGACGGTTTTCAATAACTATCAGTGGGATCTCAATTACAGCAATCCCGCTGTCTTCATTGAAATGCTGAATATTATTTTGTTCTGGGCGAATCAGGGTGCAGACATCGTCCGCCTTGATGCCGTGGCTTTTTTGTGGAAAAAACTGGGCACTGCTGGCCAGAATGAGCGGGAAGCCCATCTTGTACTGCAACTCATGAAAGACTGCTGCCAGGTCACAGCGCCGGGCGTACTCTTTATTGCCGAGGCCATCGTTGCACCCGTCGAGGTTGTCAAATATTTTGGCGAAGATGTCGTCATCGCGAAAGAATGTGAACTGGCCTACAATGCCACCTACATGGCGCTTTTATGGGACGCCGTCGCAACAAAAAATACAAAACTGCTTCATGAGGGCATAAAAAACCTTCCCCTTAAATTGGAACGTGCCAGCTGGCTAAACTATCTGCGCTGCCACGATGATATCGGTCTCGGCTTCGATGACTTGGACATTGAGCGGGCGGGCTACAACCCGAAGGCGCACCGTCATTTTTTGCTTGAATATTTTACAGGCGCCTACGGTGATTCTTCGGCCCGGGGCATGAAGTTCGGGCAGAACAGCAAGACCGGAGATGCCCGGATTTCAGGCACCCTGGCCTCTCTGGTCGGTTTGGAAGCCGCGCTTGCGCGGTCCAATGAAAAAGAGATAGATGAGGCCGTAAAACTCATTCTCCTGCTGCACAGCATGATTCTTTCTTTTGGCGGGATTCCGCTAATCTACAATGGGGATGAAATCGGCACCACAAACCATTACGAGTATGTGAAGGATGTGCGTAAGGACAGGGATAACCGCTGGCTGCACCGTCCGACGATTGACTGGGACAAAGCCGCAAAGCGGCATCAGCACGGCACCGTCGAGCAGAGAATCTTTGATGCTTTAAAAAAGATGATTGCCGTGCGTAAGGCCATTCCGGTCTTTGCCGACCTCAATAACCGGGAACTGATTACCGTAGACAATCCACATCTCTTCGTATTTTTGCGTACACACCCACAAGATTTCATGTCTTCCGTTCTTGTCGTCGGCAACTTTGACGCATCGCCGCAATATTTGGATCTTTCTGCCCTAGACCTTTGGCAGCAGGCCCAATACAGCTCAATGAAAGATCTCTACTCCGGTGAAAAGACAAAAGATGACCGCCTACGGATCCCGGCCCATCAATTTTACTGGCTGGCAATGCAGCCGTAAAAGCTTGGAGTCATATCATAATAGAGTAGGGTGTCCTATAAGCCAGGGACGATGCCTTTCCGATCTTAAATGATGAGGACAGCACCCAGTCCCTGATCTCAAA
The DNA here is from genome assembly GCA_029261195.1 of Nitrospirota bacterium. GTDB lineage: Bacteria > Nitrospirota > Nitrospiria > SBBL01 > JAADHI01 > JAJDBU01. Next base: position 22,998 of record JAJDBU010000001.1, read on the forward strand.
GCCGCCTGACCGGCTGACACTTTTTTTGACGTCAGGGGCTTGACCGATTGACGCTTGATGAGGCATATTTTCCAACTCCAAAATGACGGTAATGTCGTTTGGAAAAATTATCAGTATCCGGTGTTAGCGGATTTATGGGTCAATTTTGCTCATGATTGCTTGAAGATCGATACAGATATCCTTCAATCAATAGGAACATATTTTGATTAAAAACAGACTCATCCCTGTGGAAGTAGACTGACATGTGTGGAATTGTTGCCTTAGTCGATTTTGAGGTGTCTCCGACTGAGACAGAAATCATTAAAATGCGGGATGTGATTCAATACCGCGGACCTGACAACCAGGGATTGTCTCTTTTAAAAAAAGAAGGCATTGCTCTGGGACATCGTCGATTGAGTATCCTGGATACCCGGACTGCCGGAAAACAGCCCATGTCTAATTCGCGTGGGGATTTAACTGTTGTCTTTAATGGTGAAATATACAATTACATTGAAATACGAAATGAGCTGCTCGAGAAGGGCTATTCCTTCAAGACCGCTACAGATACAGAAGTACTGATTAATGCCTATGATTGCTGGGGGAAACAATGCCTTCAATATTTTGTCGGGATGTTTGCCTTTGCCATCTGGGATAACAGAAAGAAAGAGCTTTTTGTCGCGAGAGATCGTATTGGGATTAAACCCTTTTATTATTATCAGCTCGGAAGCCGGTTTTATTTGTCATCAGAAGTCAAATCCATCCTTGCAGTGCTTTCAGATTTTCCTCCGGTCGATAAGGTTTTGATCGATACTTATTTAAGCTTTGGCTATGTTCCCGGAGAAAATACCATGAACACGGGAATCAAGAAACTCCTTCCCGGACATAGCGCAATATTAAACAAGAGCGGTTTTTTTATTGAAAAATACTGGGACTTACATTTTGATCAAAATACGGATAAAGGCCTTGATTATTACGTCGAACACCTTAATGATCTGATTGGCGACGCCATTGATCTTAGGTTGAGAAGTGACGTGCCTTTAGGTATTTTTTTGAGTGGCGGAATTGATTCCAGCGCTGTTGTTGCCCTCTTATCAGCAAGAGCCCCTCAAAAGCTAAAAACCTTTTCTGTGGCCTATGAGTTTGGCGCCCAGTTCAACGAGACAGCCTATGCCAGAGTCGTGGCGGATCATTTTGATACGGAGCACCATGAACTCATTGTAACACCTGAAAAATTTTCAGATTTTATTCCGGGATATATTCGACATATGGATGAACCCGTCACAGAATCCGCTGCGATTTCTCTCTACTACCTGTCTCAAATGGCCAAAAATCACGTGACCGTGGTGTTGAGCGGAGAGGGTGCGGATGAGTTGTTTGCCGGCTATGATTTCTATGTTTACAACCTGGTGATTGAGAAATATCGCAGGATGATGGGGAATGAATTAAGTCCCTTGATTTCTAATATGCTTGCCTCTTTGCTGCCTTTAAAAAAGCTTCAAAAATATCTTGAATTAAGTCAACACCCTCTGGAGAAACGTTACAAAGGCATATCCAGTTACCAGGAATCCTTAAAGAATGAGTTGTATCTTGACGAGTATAAGGCGTTTTTAGGACGACAAAATAATCCGGCAAAGGAATTCATTCAGGCCATCTTCAATACTCTGCCAGAGGCTGATCCCTTAAGTAAAATGTTGTATTTTGATACCAAAACCTGGTTGGTGGATGATCTGCTGATCAAGGCGGATAGAATGAGCATGGCGGCTTCTTTAGAATTGAGAGTGCCATTCTTAGACCACCGTGTGGTCGAGTTTGCCGCCACTATTCCTTCAAAATATAAAATAAAGGGCCGGACGACGAAGTATCTTTTTAAAGAAATGATGAGAGGCAAACTACCGGATCAGATTATTGACCGCAAAAAAATGGGATTTCCTACACCACTCGCAATCATGTTTAAAACAAAATTATTTTCCTATGCCCACGATACGCTTCTTTCTAAGGCTTCGATTGGACGAGGTTACTTTCAGGAAAAGACGATCCGAAATATTCTAAATGAACATCAGAAAGGGGAAGCAGATCACCATCGTGTTATTTGGCTTCTTCTGGTCCTTGAAGAGTGGCACCGTCAGTTTGCCTAAAAACTGAAGTCATATGCGGCTAAAAATTCTAGCACTCAGTTTACTGTTTCCAAACCGGCCCTTTCCCAATTACGGCATTTTCGTCTTAAATCGCTTAAAGGCACTCAAGGCAGATTGCGACATTAAAATCGTTGCACCCAGCCCTAAATTTCCCTTGATGGAAAAATTCAACCGCTTTAAAAATTTTTCTTTAATCCCTGCAGAGGAAACGATTGAGGGATTTCAGGTCACTCACCCTTTTTTTCCAATCATTCCCCGGTACTTGAAATGGATAGATTCCCTTTCTTATTTATTGGCAACTTTGCCGCACATTCGAGAAATCAGAAAATCTTTTGATTTTCAAATCATCGATGTGCATTGGGTTTACCCCGATATTTTAACTGCATATTTTTGTGCGAAACTATATAAAAAAAAGGTGATTGTGACTGTCCGAGGACTGGAAGCGCTCCATTTGGGTGAAAAAGGAATTCGAAAGAAGATCCTAGATTTTATAATCAAAAGAGTGGACTTTGTGATTACCTTAAGCCATGAACTTCAATCTCTTGTGGAAGACATCGGGGTTCCCAGGGAAAAAATAAAGGTCATTTTGAATGGGGTCAATACTTCAGAATTTTTCCTGATTGATCAGGAAAGGGCCCGGGCACATCTGGGGATTTCAAAAGGTAAAAAAGTTGTCATTTCTGTTGGTTCATTGATTAAAACTAAAGGGCACCACAAAATTATCGAGGCCCTGCCACTACTTAAAGATCTCAATATTGATTTATACATTATAGGGGGCGTTGGCTTAGAAGGAGACGACAAGACGTTTTTAGAAGAGTTGGTCAAATTGCATCGCCTAAATAATGTTCACTTTGTCGGGAAAGTACCCCATGCTGAATTAATCAACTGGTATAATCTTGCCGATTTGTTTTGTTTCGCCAGCTATAGTGAAGGCTGTCCCAATGTGATTATGGAAGCGCTTGCTTGTGGCGCTCCCATCGTTGCGAGTGATGTGGGTGCGATGAGAGATATACTAGACACTCCGATTAAAGGGACGATATTCTCAAGCCAAAAAAAGGGAGATCTGGAAAAAAAAATGAGAGCGGCATTAGAAAAAGAGTGGGATCGACAGGCGATCCATTCTGCGATGAAAGAACAGAGTTGGGAAAAATGCGCGAAAATCGTTTTAGAAACTTACGAACATGTTCTCTCCAAATAGACATGAATAAGGCACATCAGCTGTGAAAATACTCTACCATCACCGAACACTCGGCAACGGCGCCGAAGGAATCCATATTCGAGAAATTATTAAAGCCTTTAGAAATATGGGGCATGAGGTTCAGGTTGTCGGGCCCGTTGGTGAAATGCAAGGGAAGAAACCCCAGACCCTGGAAAAAATAAAATCGATGATCCCCAGGGTTGTTTTTGAGCTTTGTGAGATCGGATATAATCTGTACGGCTTTATTATGCTGCATAAGGCCGTTCGTTCCTTTAAACCTGATTTTATTTATGACCGATACATTACCTTCAATGGGGCCGCTGTTTTAGTGGGGAAATATTTTGGAATCCCGGTGATTGAGGAGGTCAATGCCCCTCTTGCCCTTGAGAGAAGCAGCCAACCCGATGAAAAACTTTACTTTAAAAAAATTGCTTACCGGATCGAAAAATGGGTCTCTGGCAATGCCACCAAAACCCTGGTCGTTTCCACGCCTTTAGCAGAATATTTACAAAGTACCGGTGTGTCGCCGGAAAAGCTTCTGGTGATGCCAAACGGTGTGGATAAAAAAAAGTTTTATCCCAGCCCTAAATCAAAAAACCTTTTGACGGAACTCGGAATAAGTGAAGGGGACATCATCGTTGGCTTTTCTGGCATTCTCCGCCCCTGGCATGGGCTTGATCTTCTTATTGATGCAATAGAAAAAGTTTTTAAAAAAGATCTAGCCGTATTTTTACTCATAGTCGGTGATGGTCCGATACGCGCAGATATCGAGAAAAAAATTAAGGCGGCGGGACTAAAAGATCGTTACAAAATAACCGGACTTCTGGACCATCAGGATGTTCCCTCCTATGTGAATCTATTCGATATTGCAGTGAGTCCTCACTCCACTTTTTATGCTTCACCGATGAAATTAATTGAATATATGGCCCTTGGAAAAGCAATTGCGGTGCCAGAGAGTAAAAATTTTCTTGATATTGTCGATCCGGATATCAATGGCATGACATTTAAAGAAGGCGATGCAGATGCCTTGGGACAAGTGATTTGCCGACTCTCCGAAGGTGAAGCCTTGAGGGACACCTTAGGGAATAATGCCCGATTAAAGGTAGAAAATCGACTTAATTGGGAATGGAATGCAAGGGCAGTCTGTGACCTTGTGTGATTTCGATTGCCTTCCGCTAGAAGTCTTTTCACAACCCCAGGTAAGCATCAAGTATATTAAAGACCGCACAACACCCCCAAATGCCGTTCGACCGATCTTGCCAAGGCATCCAGGTTATATCCCCCTTCCAGAAATGAAATAATACGGCCCTCGCAATGCGTATCTGCTAGAGAACACACAATCTTTGTCATCTCTGCAAAACCCTCATCCGTCACTTCCAGACTCGCTAAAGGATCATCTCGGTGGGCGTCAAAACCGGCTGAAATCAAAATAAAATCGGGTCTGAAGTCTGAGACCGCTAAGGATAAGTCATGCTCAAATACTGCGAGCAATTCCGTATCTCCCGACCCTGCCGGAAGCGGATGGTTTTCGGTGCTACCTTCACCTCTGCCCTCGCCCCGTTCATCTTTTGCCCCCGTTCCGGGGTAACAGGGAAACTGATGGCTACTGAAATAGAAGACGCTCGAATCCTGATAAAAAGCATTCTGTGTGCCGTTACCATGATGAACATCCCAGTCGATAATCAAAACCTTGTCGAGATGATATTTTGTCTGAATATATTTCGCGGCAATCGCGATGTTGTTGAAGAGGCAAAAACCCATTGCCTTCCCAGCTTCGGCATGGTGGCCCGGAGGCCGTACTGCACAGAAGGCATTTCGTATGCTTCCCGCCATAACTGAATCCACTGCGATTAATCCTGCAGACACGGCGAGTTCGGCGGCAAGTAAAGAGCCCGGAGAAAGCGGGGTGTCCGGATCAAGATAGATTCGGTCTGTTTTGGGGACAGCGGCCTTGAGGGCATCAATGTAAGTGCTTGTATGTATTCTGGAAACAGCATCGTAGAGCCTATCGTGCCGTTCAGACTGCATCTTTTCCAAACGACTCGTAAGGGCAAAGCCCTGATTGGATTGACTTGCACCAAAGAGTTTTTTTTCTAATGTAGACAAGCGCTGCGGTGATTCAGGATGTCCGGGACCGGTATCATGCCGGAGCATGTCGGGATGGTAAATGTAGCCCGTCTTCATCATAGGTAGGGATTATTATGTCGTTCCATGCCGATGGCCGTCTTCGGGCCATGGCCGGGATGGACGACGGTTTCGTCGGGAAAAGAGAGGAGTTTTTTCTTGATCGAGTCCAGCAGAGTGCTCTGAGATCCACCCCAGAGATCGGTTCGACCGACGCTTCCCAAAAAAAGGGTATCGCCCGTCAATAATCCAAAATCCTGAACAAAGAAGCTCAGGCTGCCCGGCGTGTGCCCCGGTGTGTGAATCACCTCTACAGTTTTTTTGCCGAAGGAGAGGCTTGTGCCGTCACTTAAGAATTGGTCGATTGTCGGAGTGGGGGGTGTCGGCAACCCAAACAGCTCTGCTTGAAGCGCCAGGTGATTGCAAAGGGGCATGTCGTCTTCGTGCAGGCCCGTCAGGCCGCCGAGCTTTTTATGGATGTCGTCCGTTGCTCCGACATGATCCAGATGGGCATGGGTGTGGATAATCTGTTCCAGCTTGAGTTGATGTCGAGACAGGACAGACAGGATTTGATCCGCATCACCACCCGGATCAATGACGACTGCCGAGCGGGTTTCTTCACAGGCGAGGATGGTGCAGTTACACTGGAAGGGGCCGACGGGAAAGGATTCAACTCTCATTGGACGACGGTCAAGCCTTCCGATGCTGTTTTTTCTGATGACGTTTCGGAAATAAGCCGAGGGAAACTGACCTTGATTTGGGCAACCAGGTCTCCACATTCCGCTTCGATGGTTTCCTCCGAATCGAGGCCTTTTTTCGCATATTTGGCGATCAACGCTCCGACCTCATCATAGACAGCCTCACCGTTTCCTGAAGACAAGACCGCATCCGGTCCGGAGAACTCGGGCCTAAAATAGGTCATGTTGCCTTCATTCACCGCATGTTTCGTCACTTCCCACATTTGATCATTTTCAGCCTCGTTTCGTCCGATGACGAGGTGGCTTCCATCCGACAAATCAAAGTGCCGACCGTGCCGGACCAGACGAACCTCCACCATTGAGGGATTGTTTGTCCTCTCAAAAAAACCTTTCAATCGAGGCGTGAAATTGGCATCGGTTAAAAGACAACCGCCTGCCGGGGCCGTGTAGCCCTTGAGCTTCAGATCCTTGGCCCATTTAAGTTGTTCCGTCCGGCTTCGACCGCTGATATTCAGCAGTTTTTCACGATCAACCCAGCCTTCAAGTTCCATCTTCGTCGGAGGAAAAAATTGTGCAGAGAGGGGACGGAGGATGACTTCCTCAACGGCGCTGTCCCGATCAATCAAAGACATCGCCTCTTTTCGCTGAGACATGGGCCGCTGTCCGATCACCTCGCCCGTGATCATAAAATCCGCATCCATTTTGTCCATCATTTGGCGCGCAATTTTAAACATGTAAATCCGGCAATCAATGCAGGGATTCATGTTTTTGCCATAACCGTATTTCGGATCTTTGACCAGGTTGACGTAGCCCATACCCTTGCGAATAATTTTGAGTTCAATGCCCAAGTGCTTTGACACGGTCTCTAAATCTTCTTCGCAGCCGAAGGGGCTTTCCAGATACAAACCGACCACCTCAATGCCCTGATCAATGATCAGTTTCGCTGCCAGCATACTGTCGAGCCCGCCCGATAACAGGGCAAGCGCTTTTCTTTTTTTCATCATTCCTCCGTAACCTACAGATCTTATCGGCGGCAATAGTATCAATGCCCAAAAAAGCTGTCAACTTAGAGAGAGAGGGACTTAATCGGTTTTCGTAGCGGCCATTGCCTTAAAATCACTACCCGTTGGATTTTGAAAAAGTTTCAAATCAAACTCCGGAATGGCGGCTAATAGGTGGTCGAAGATGTCGGCCTGAATTGCCTCGTAGTTGGCCCATGCGATGTCTTTGCAAAAGACATAAATCTCAATAGGCAAACCGTGTTCGGTCGGCGCCAATTGCCGGACGAGGGAGGTCATGTTTGTGTGGATCATTGGATGATTTTTCAGGTAGGCCACGATGTAGGCACGGAAGGTGCCGATGTTCGTCATCTTTCTCCCGTTCACAAGAGAAAGTTCGTCAACCCGGTTAGCGCGATTGTATTCGGGCAGTTCCTTGCCCTTTGCTTCAATGTAGGCAGAGATGCATTGGATACGTTTATACCTTGTTAACATGTCTTCCGTGCAGAATTGAATCGAATTCATATCGACATGAATCGCCCGTTTGATCCGTCGCCCGCCCGATTCCGTCATGCCACGCCAGTTTTTAAAGGACCCGCTGATCAAGGCATAGGTTGGGATCGTCGTAATCGTCTTATCCCAGTTTTGTACCTTGACGGTCGTCAGGCCAACTTCGACCACATCGCCGTCCGCGCCGTAGTTTGGCATCTCAATCCAGTCGCCCTGCGTTACCATCTTATTAGCCGTCAATTGAATGCCGGCGACAAAACCTAAGATCGCATCCTTGAAAATCAACATGAGAATGGCAGTTAATGCACTCAATCCACTGACAAGGTAGAGTGGGGTTTTTCCAAGCAGGAGTGACACGACGAAGATGCCTCCGATGAAGTAGACAGCCACCTTGATGAGCTGAACAAAGACCTTGATCGGGATTTCTTTGGAAACTTCAGAACTCTGATAAATTTCAGATACGCCGTTTAACAGCGCGTCGATTGCCAGGATACCAATCACAATCATGTAAATTAAGGCGACCGTTGTGAGCAAGGCAATCAGACGGTCCTGACTCTCTAGTGCCACCGGTACCATGAGGTAGATCACAAGGGCCGGGGCAAATCGGGCCAGTCGATCAAAAAAATGATGCTTAAGAAGGTGGTCGTCCCAATCTGTCTTGGTTTTGACGACTAGCCGGAATAAAGCAGTCAAAAGCAGACGTTTCGCAAGGACATTCGTCAGAATGCTCAGCACGATGACCAGCACAAGCATCGTGACTCCGGCGCTTAAGGCTGCGGTTTCAGGGCCGAAACCGCCTGCTTGGAATTGTTGATCTAAGAAATTGAGCATCTCGTTAATCCGTCTCCGTTTTATTCGATTTTGTCGGCCTGACCTTCAAACTGCGCAAGCGGTTCAAGGCAGCGGCCCATTCAAAGCGGCGAAAATAAGCCAGGTCTCCGAATTTTTCTTTTGTTAGTGCATCAAGCCCCCGCGCCGCAATATCCTTCATGATGCAATCGGCGATTTCAGTCAGAGATGCCTTGTCCTTCATATATCGGTTTTTTGCGTACAGGAGGGCATGGGCGATTGCGCGGGTCTGCGATTTTTCGACAAGTTGTTCGAGGGCGCTTAGATCAATCTTTTCATCTCCGAAGGCGATGGTATTGATGTCATGGGCTTTGAGGTAGACCTCTCGTTTCCGGCTGCTCGGATCCAAACTCTCAGAAATCGGCATTCGCTTTTGCTTCGTGCCGAAATTGCCACCCCCTTCCGGCCTGCGTTTACTCCGATATTGATCGGCAATCTCTCGCGCGGCCTGTGTTACGTCGCTCGGAATAAAGTGATCCATGGCAATCACCGTGTCTGCCGTATCGAAGTAGTCTCCGCTGCCGCCGATGACCAGTATCGTAGAAACACCGTGATCCTGATAAAGGGATCTCACCTTGTCGATGAAAGGGGTGATGGGTTCTTTGTCTTTTGAGATGAGTTCCTGCATTCGATGATCACGGATCATGAAGTTTGTTGCCGCTGTATCTTCGTCGATTAAAATTGCCGTTGCCCCAAGCTCCAAGGCCTCAATGATGTTGGCCGCCTGCGAGGTGCTTCCGCTGGCATTCTCTGTTGAAAATACCCTTGTCGATCTATCTTGCGGCAGGTTGTTGATAAAGGGAGTGATATCGACACCCGAGACAGCGCGCTGATCCTCTGCGCGAATTTTAACCGCATCGGGATCGGTGATAACAAACTCCCGACCATCGCCGGACATGTGATTGTAAACCCCACACTCGATGGCCCGTAACAGGGTCGATTTTCCGTGATAGCCCCCTCCGACGATGAGCGTTACGCCATGAGGAATCCCCATGCCGGTGATCGGGCCGTGATTGGGTCGTTCAAAGGTGTGACGAAGTGAGGGGGGATGTCGAAAAGGGATGGCCTCCGATTTTAAGGGGTGTGGGTCGATGCCAGATTTTCTGGGCAGGACGGCTCCGTCCGCAATAAAAGCGACTAAGTGGCGATCTCGAAGTTGAGAACGGATTGCTTCGGCATCATCGATCGTTTCGACGAATGATTGCACATCCGCTTGATTGAGCTCAGAAAATTTGAGTGTTTTTTCGACTATGGCGGGCAGTTTGTCATTGATAATCTGTGCTGCCTCATTACCCAGGATGCTCCGGCCACGAGCGGGAAGGCCGACAGAAAAACGGAGTTCAACTCGCTCGGCATTGATTGAAGCTGAAGTCCGCTCCAAAACTTCCTGTGCGGGCCGGTCAATTGCAATTAAGCCACTATTGCCTGTGCCGCTTCTTTTGGAAACGCGGCCTGCCTCCCGGTCGAACTGACGTGTCAGATAATCGGCAAGGGCGATGCGCCGTATGGCTGTCCTGAGTAAAAAGTCCGGGAAAAGGGCGATGGTTTGCGGCATTTCAATGCGGAGGCGACTCGGACTAGAAAAGGGGTCCCCCTGAACATAGTCGATCTTAAGGGTAAATTCCGAAAAAGCATATTGCCCCTTAATTGCCTTGTAGGCTTTGTAAGCTCGGCCTTCGAGCGCGCATAGGTCTTTCCGAAGGTCTTTGTCTGTTTGCATTTTCACTTTCCCAAAATTTCCTGTCGCTGCTTGTCATAGCGATAATTTACAATCTCTCCATTGATCAGAAGCTCAATCGCTATTTCAATGATATGCAATGGCACAACGAACCATTCTCTTGGTGTATGCCGTTTTCCCGCACCATCAAAAACATCAAGATTTAAACATGATTCTGCGAAAAAGGTATGTAAAAGTCCTTCCAATTTGTGTGGATTTAGATTGTATGTCTGAAACTCAGTGACCCGCCTGACATCGGCCATCAAGTAGGTGGGGTCTTTCTCCGCATTTTGAATACGTTCTTCGACAGCTTGACCGGAAAAACCGATTTTGTACAGATCTTTGATCTTCCTGATTTTGGGATCCTGGCTCAAAGAGCGCAGAACATAGATTGCGCCTGTTGCCTCATCTTCTTTTGTGATCTCCTCTGAATTTTTGTAAAGTTCCATTTGATTGGCATCCACGATTTGAGCACTGTACTCATCCTTCCAGAGTGCTGAAGCGAGGGAGCGTAACAGCATGTTGGATTCGGTGCCATTTTCGAAAATACAGTAAAGGCGCCTGTCTCGGTTGCCGAAGTTTTTCTTTTCCCATTTGCCGACATTCGCGACATAAACCATCATGCCTTGCAGAATAAAAAATGCATCTTTTGTAATTTGTCCTTCGCTGGTGAACGGTTTTATCGTTTTTGTTTTTGAAGCCAGTCTAACTTGATTCTGCTTAAATAGCGGCTCAAATTGTTCGAATGCTTCGCAGGGTTTTCGATTGGCAATATGCTCGGGTGTGTCTTTCGATTTCGGAATATTTTTAAGGGTGAAAATATCGTTTGGATGAAATGCGTCGCGTCCGTCGTCTCCTAACAAACCCAGGGCATCTTCTTCCAGTACATCATCAATCGTTTTAATCTCTTTGGGTGCAGGTATTTTCACATCAGCCAATAAATTAAAGACATCAATCTCAAACAATGCGGCAGCTTTCTCCGGACTCTTTTTTAGACCTTGGAGGCGACTATAAAGTCGTCGTTCAGTGATATCGCGACTTGCGACAGGCTCACGCCCATGCTCTCGCATAAAAAGGTTGATCTCCTCAAAAGAAGCAATCAGCCGTTCGTCTGCGCTCAGCACTGATGATGCCTTTGGTTTTGTCTCCAGCAAACCTAAGGGGTCGGTTTTCAGAATGGCCGAAAGTTCTTTTTCAAAATCAATCATTTTTGATTTCCGCTGGCCTGTTGCCGTCTCTTATTTCTGAGGTAGACCAGGGCCTCCGCCTGTCTTCTTTCCAAGGGCTCGGACGACTGTAGCCGGGGTTCCCGTCCATGAATTTTCATAAAGGGTCCGATCTTGTCCCGATAAAGAATCACCGCTTCCTCGTCTGTCATTTTGATACGACCGGCATCAATGGTGTCTTGAATCACCTTCAAAAGCTTTGCCGTGACTGATTTTGAAAGCACTTCAAAGGCCTTCTGAAAGGGATTGACGCGATCAATCAAATCAATGTGAATGTCGTCAATGTTGACAAATTTCCCGGCCATGCGCACAAAGCGTTGGCCGCCTACTTCCTTAATTTCTCCGTTCTTGATGACCGAATCCACCACCACATGCTGCCGAATTTCTTCGATTTCTTCGTCGCTGAGTTCAGGGTACTTGATCTGTATGACCTTGGGGATCATCACTTTATTGATCACTTCGGGGTCGATAAATTCCCCCGGCAGGGCTTGAAGCATTTTGTGGTCTTGCAGGATGGCCGCCTTCAGGTCATTGAGATCGGATGCCACAATCTCCTTCACCCGTTGTGAACTGGGCTCCTTGAAGCCGCGAATTTTAATCGTTCCCTCTTCATGTGCTTCATGATCGAAGTGCCGTGTTTTGAAGATGAAATTCGGGGCAAGGACCTGTTCCATCAACAGGGAGGCCGTAATGGCCTTGAGCATATTGTTGACAGAGAGTTTTACCTCGTCATTCGCCGCATCGGGTTGGGCAATCAGGTTGGTAAACTGGGCATGGCATTTATTCGGGCTGTCGCGGGTGGCTCGACCGATAATCTGAATAATCTCCGTTAATGAGCCGCGATACCCGACAGTAAGCGCATGCTCGCAAAACGGCCAGTCAAAACCCTCTTTTGCCATGCCCAGGGCAATGATCAGATCCATGTCATCGGCATGTTTCATGTGGCGCAGAGTGGCGACAATCTTATCCCGGTCTTTTTGGGTATCGTTCACCAAATCAGCCACTTTGAGGATTTTTCCGTCATGATGGCGCTTTAAAAAAAGCACGCCGGTTTCAGTATCCTGGTGCGTCACCGTTCCAATCATATCCAGGATGGTATCGACTTCTTTGTGTTTGTCCTTGGTGGATTCACCGGCGTTGACATTGGGGATATGCAGGATGGTTTTTTTGTCAGTATCCAGCACTTCATCAATGGCGCTTAAGTAGCGGCCTTGATAGAAGTGGTAGCCGATACCCAGGGTTTTTAAATGGGAATAGCCATTGAGCTGTTCGTAATAGTTGTAGGTGACTTTGGAAAATTTCGCTTCGTCTTCCGGCAATAACACGGGTACGCTATCTCCCCGAAAATAGGAACCCGTCATGGCGATAATGTGTGCCGTGGTCTTTTTCATGATAGATCGCATGACTTCACCCAGGCGGTTTTCAGCATCGGCGGAAACATGATGAAACTCATCAATCGCCAGGAGGCATTGATTGAAGACCGATTCTTCCACCGCATCGAAGGCGAAACGCAAGGTGGCGTGGGTGCAAATCAAAATCGTTGCGCTGGGGTCTCTGAGGAATTTTATAAACGTGGCAACCTTGCCGGCATCTCCACCCGGCGTACAAAGGTTGTATTCGGCCTTGAAATCCCAGTCGGCAAAAAATCCGTGGCGAGTCAGATTTGTGCAATCAAAAGACGCACCAATGGCGCGTTCAGGTACGGCCACGATGACTTTTTTTAGACCTTGATTGAAGAGTTTGTCCAGTCCTAAAAACATCAGGGCGCGGGATTTTCCCGAGGCGGGTGGGGCTTTCAGGAGTAGATATTGTACATTTCGTGATTCAAAGGCACGCGCCTGCATCTCGCGCATGCCCATGTGGTCGGTGGCGGCGCTTTGGCCGGTCTGAGCGTAGCAGACATCAACGAGGTTGGGCATTTATCGATTCTCTCTTTTCGGTCATCAGTGAGTTTAAGTATCCGGATATTCCTCCCGGATGATCCCATTTTCCATAATGACAACCGCAGTACCGGTCAAGCGTGCCGCTTCACGCGCTTTGATCGCTGCCCGCTTCATCGCAAGTTCTGCATTGACCAAATCCGGGTCTCTTTGATGTTGCGGCTTACTTTGATCAGATTTATTTATACTCATGATGTCATGCTCTCCTCAATAAATAGTGGCATTGACCCGGAATTGTCATAAACCGCCCATTCGTCAACAAGAGGTTTATATAAAGTTTCCAAGTTGTATAGGCCTACTTCGAAACGTCTTCTTATTACCTGTTCTAGGATATTGTGTCCACCCGACATGACTCTTTGGTGGACACGGGCAATCGCCAGTTCCGGTGAATTCAGGCGAAGAAAAAACAGCTTCACGCGGTACCCCACCTTCTGCCACTTGGGAATCATTCGGGCATAAGTGCGACCGCTCAAGGTGGTTTCAAAAGCAAAGTTCTCATTTTTATACGGATAGGCGTGAATCTCACGCAACATCAAACGCCCTGCCTTAAATGCTGCACGCTCTGGTTCAAAGGGTGCGAGTCCGGCGGCGATCAAATCAGCATTGATAAAAACGGGACAGGCTGCTTCGTTGGGCAAAAACTCTCCGGCGAAGGTTGTTTTTCCTGCACCGTTAGGCCCTGCAATGATCATTATTTTTTTGTTGTCACCTGAGTTCATTTTTATTCAAACCTAGCGTAGGTCATGCGGTCATTTTACCTCATTTTGAATCATCTCTTCATAAAGATTGAAGAGATATGCAAGGCGTTCTTCGTCATTGGAAAAGGGGCGGGGGCGATAGCAACGCTCCACGGCCACATCCAAAGCGTGATGGGCTTGGCGCAGGCCCTCGGGCATCTTGTCCGGATCGTAGCGTTGGGCCATGGTCAGTTCGGGGTGTTGTTCCCGTTCGTCCAGCACTTTGAAAACATGGTCTTCGAGGGTGGATTTTTGCGCCTCGGTGATTTCGGGGAAAGGGAAGGTGTTGTAGCAGAGTGACGAGGAGTAGCGATAATCGGTTTTCAGGCGGCCCGCCACGGTGCGTACCCATGTCATGTGCATTCGGGATGAGATGACGGCGAAGATGTAGGGGGGTGGGTCGTAGATGGCAAAATTTGGTGCAACAACAACGTCGTCGAAGTTCAGATAACCAAAGGGAATATACTTTCTTCGTTCTGAGGAGACTGATGGGATGAAAATCGATGGTTTTCCGTTGTATCGGATTTCTCCAAATTGATGAGCTACTCCAGATTTTTCTTGAGTAGCTTTTTTTCTACTAGACAATCGTGAATTTTTTACTTTGTTTATTCGTAAAGCAATTTCAGGGACCTTCAGGGCCTCATTTAATTGGTCATTATTTATCCAAAGACGATATTTATTAGCACCATTCAGAAATTCGTATGCCCCAACAAGGTTCTTGATAAACCCAGATGCTTCCGAATTAGATGAGATTAGTACATCTTTCTCATGTTGAGATAACAATAGATTTCCTCCATCAACAGCACCATTTCCACGCAACATCAATGGGATAGACGAAAGAGGTGAAGATCTTTTTGATACACTCAAGTTCTTACCATTTGCTAAATAATAATTGATATTTTTTACATAATGACTAATTGCTCCTCTAAAGAGCATTTTTGGTTTTGAAGATACATTTCTCAGTCCTACAACGATACAAGTTACTCCGGCATTTCCTTTGGCGTTATTTGTCCATTTGAATGATTGGTGTGCAAAGCTAATCTCAAGTCCCAACTCAAAGAGATGTGGCCACACTATAGCGACTTGTTCTCCTTGGCAGATCGAATTGGTGGAAACAAAAGAAAACTGAGAATTTGAATTTTTAATAAATCTTGCAGCAAGAAAAAACCAACAGGCAATATAATCCAAGGTTTTATGTCTTTCGACATCTTTAAAGACTGCGGCCAAATCCGATTTTTGTTTTCTTGATTGCAGACTGTAACCCAAATACGGCGGATTCCCTAAAATATAAATCTCAACACCTTCATCTTTCGGACACACCGTCTCCCAATTCCGTCGCGTTGCATTGTCACAGACAATATGCCCGCCATCCTGCAAGGGCAGCGTGGGTTTTGCTTCCCCGAAGACCTCCTTGAAAGCCAGGTTCATTTGATGCTCGGCCAGCCACAGGGAGAGTTTGGCGGTTTCATGGGCGAAGTCGTCCAATTCAATGCCGTAAAACTGGGTGAGTTGGATATGGCTTTGGAATCGAAACGAGCGTTGATCGCCATGCAAGCGTTTAAAAATTTCGATTTCCAACTTGCAAAGTAATTTGTAGGCGATAATCAAAAAGTTGCCTGAGCCACAGGCAGGGTCAAAAATACGCAGGAGGTAGAGTCGTGCCAACAGCTTCTTGAGCTTAAGCGCGTTGTCTCCCGCCTGCTCCAATTCGGCGTAAAGATCATTGAGAAACAGCGGTTCTATCACCTTCATGATGTTGACGACTGAGGTGTAGTGCATTCCCATGCTGCCGCGCTTGTCATGATGGACTACGGCCTGAATCATGGAACCGAAGATGTCGGGGTTGATCTCCTTCCAGTTTAAGGCCCCGCATTCCACAATGATTTTTCTGGATTTAGCGCTGAATTTGGGGACGAGAGCGTCATCGGCAAACAAGCCGCCGTTGACGTAGGGGAAGGCTTGGAGAAATTGCGGATAGCTCGATCGCTCGCGCAAGTTGAGCACGGCAAAGAGTTTTTGCAAATAGGCTTGCAGATCGCTGCCATCCTGCGCCGTATGGGAGGCCACGGCATTCGTAAACTGATCCTCCGCAAAGATGCCCGTATCTTCGGCAAAAAAACAGAAGAGCAAGCGGGAGAGGAAAATGTTGAGTGAGTGCCTCGTCCCCTCATTGATCGCAGGGTTGTCTTCCAGAATGAGGTCGTAGAGCCGCCCCATGCGCTCTGCCGCCTTGATGTCCGCCGGGTTTTCGCTGGAAAGCTGTGATTTTTCCATCCCTGCCCAGGGCAGGAAGAAATCAAAATATTTCGCCAGGTCCCGAACCGGAATATCCAGGGTGTCTTGCGTCTTGGTATCCAGTGACAGCAGGGTTTTGAAATCGCTTACAATAATGAAACGGGGATGATGCTTGTTGATGACGAGGTCATTTTTCAGACGGTCAATGAGATGATGGAGATCGGAAGTGAATTCTTTTTTAAAAAAGAGCTTCTTTTTCCAGAGGATTTCGCCCGGCGCTTTCGAGAGATTATAATCCCCTTTTTGCAATCGGGTGATGGAGGCTTTCGGTTGCCCGTAGGCCAGCAAGAGATCGTAGATGAAGCTCTGCTCCTCAAGATTTGCAACAAGCGACTGGAGTTTGTTTTCGAGTTTTTCGATGTTCATTACGCGAAGAATAAGGGAAAATCGAGAAATTCACAACGATCAAAAAATCAAAGCTTCCTTTATTTCCAGGCCTTGTTATAATGTTCGCCAATACTAAACAAGGAGCATGAAATGCTGACCCCGGACAAGATCAAACCCCTCATCACCTACTTAAAAGAAACTCAACATATAAAAAGCGCGATTTCTCTGCTTTCCTGGGATCAGGAAACTTACATGCCGAGCGGGTCTTCTCAGGCTCGGGCGGAACAGCTCTCCGGGCTGATGGCTTTGGTGCATGACCGGCAGGTTGGACGGGAAATGTCTGAGCGACTTTCAAAGTTGATTGACCTCAAAACAGGTGAACTCGTCTCTGAGACGGCTGAACCTTTCCCTGCGCTTCTTCGAGAGGTTTGGCGCGATTATGACCGTGCGACAAAGCTTCCCTCCGACTTTGTCCGGGCCTTGAGTTTAGAAACCGCCCTTGCCCATCCCATTTGGATTGAGGCCAGAAAAAATAACAACTTCTCCCAATTCTCCCCCAGTCTACGAAAAATTGTGGCGCTCAAAAAAGAAGAGGCTGAGTATTTAGCTTATAAAGATTCGCCCTACGATGCCCTGCTGGACGAGTATGAACCGGGCATGACGGTGGCACAGCTTGTTCCAATTTTCTCATCCCTTAAAGATAAACTGCTGCCGTTGCTTGAAAAGATTGCAGCATCACCTCGTCAGCCCAGGACCGATTTTCTGGATGAATTTTACAATGAATCTGCACAAATTCGCTTTGGAGAACAAGTGCTGACTGCGATGGGCTTTTCATTTCAGACGGGGCGACAGGATCTCTCCACCCATCCCTTTACAACCTCTTTTCACCCGAGCGATGTCCGACTGACCACCAGGGTAGATACGCATGACCTGCTCTCTTCCCTTTTCAGTTCCATCCACGAGGGAGGGCATGGCATCTATGACCAGGGATTGTTACAAGAATATTTCGGTACCCCTCTTGGAGAAGCGATTTCTCTCGGCATTCACGAAAGCCAATCCCGGCTCTGGGAAAACAGCGTCGGTCGATCACGCTCCTTCTGGAAACATTTTTTTCCGATTTTGAAAGAGACCTTTCCAAGACCTTTGAAGGACCTTGACCTTGAGACCTGGTATGCCGGTATCAATTGTGTGAGACCATCTTTTATCCGTGTGGAATCAGACGAAGTGACCTATAATCTCCACATCATGCTGCGCTTTGAAATCGAACGGGATTTGATTGAAAATAATCTGCCGGTTGAACAACTTCCAGATCGATGGAATGAACTGATGCAGCGCTACATTGGAAGAAAACCGACGACAGATGCAGAAGGCATATTGCAGGATATTCACTGGGCCGGAGGGGCATTTGGTTATTTTCCAACTTACACTCTGGGTAACCTTTATGCGGCGCAATTGTTCAATCAGGCGAAAGCGGAGATTGTGGATTTGAGCGCTCAGATGGCAAAGGGAGATTTACTCGCTCTTAAAACCTGGTTGAATGAAAAAGTCCATCGCTGGGGCCGGCAATATACAAGTGAAGAACTGATCCACCGGATCACCGGCGAGCCGCTCAATCCGGATTATTTTACGAAGGCTTTGTATAAAAAGTATGCCGAACTTTACCGGCTGTCTTGAGGGGAGCCCCCAGCTCTAGAAAAACCAATTTTCCTGGCGAAAGGAGTCACAATGAACCGTTTTCTTCATACCCGTATTCGTGTAGGTGATTTAAACCGCTCAATCGAATTTTATTGCAAACACTTCGGTTTTCAGGTCAAGAATCGATCCGATCAATCTCCCTCCGGTAATCACATTGTCCACCTGGAACTGCCTGGAAACGAACACTTGCTTGAGCTGACTTGGTCGGCGGATTATATCTTGAATGTTCCGGAAGACCTCATGCACCTTGCGATAGGTGTCCTTGATTTGATCGCCAGCTGTGACACTCTCGAAAAATCAGGTATCGAGATTTGGCCCGGAAACTGGAGAGAGACATTCATCACGGGCCATAAAATGGCATTTATAGATGATCCGGACGGTTATGAAATTGAACTGCTTGAGTCCGGGACGAAATAGAAAGGTGATTGATACAAATGCCAATTGAGAGGGAAAATGGTGCTTGAAGATGGTTTCGCAGACATTATAGGAAAAGCCCGTTTTGGAAAGGGATGGTCTCTTTTCGAGTTGGCAAATCGTTCGATGATTTCAGAATCAAGGATTGCGGACCTGGAAGCGGAAGCAAGACCTTCAGCAAGCGAAGTCGCATCAATTGGGGCGCCGCTTGATCTTGATGTCAAAAAACTCCAGGTAGGCTCCGACCTTGCCTGGGCGCCAAATCTCAAGCCGCCCTATGTTGTCGATCCGGGAGAAACGGTCTCAAATGACATGGTCCATGTTATTGATGGGAAAATCGGGAGCTATCCGGTCAATGGATACCTTTTTACGGATTGGAAAAGTCGGGAATCTGTCCTCTTTGATACCGGATACAGCCCGGACAAGGTCATTGCCTTTCTGGAAAAGAACGCGCTTCGGTTAGTTGCGATTTGTTTGACACATGCACATCCGGATCATATTGGCGGCATAAAAGAAATTCAATCCCACAGCGACGCACCCGTTTATCTTCATAGGGATGAAATACCCGGCAATATCGGCTTAAAGCGGAGAATTCTCGTTAAAGAAAAAATGGCGATAGCGCTGGGTCGCTTTACAATTACGGCAAGGTTGACACCCGGACACACCGACGGCGGGACGAGTTATTTTATCGATTCAGTATCGGGAAGGTCTAAAGGCATCGCTTTTGTCGGTGATGCCCTTTTTGCTGGTTCTATAGGCCGTGCAAAGTCACCAGGAAGCTATCCGACCCTCTTGAACTCCGTAAAAAATATCATCTTGTCTTCTCCATCGGAAACATTACTGTTCCCTGGGCACGGGCCAGTCACGACTGTCGGAGCAGAAAATGCGAATAATCCATTCTTTAAATAGGGCTTGCTGAAAAAACGATAAGTTTTGATTTTAAAAGGTTTTAATCTGTAGTATCCTGCTCCAAGTGCAAGGAAAAAGACCTTTAGCCCCTAAAAAGCATGCACCAGGAGCGTCCATGTATCGAAAAAGTAACCCGAATCAGCTGTCCTTTGAGAATTTTCATCTACCCTTCGGGGGGAAACTTCGGAGTGATAAGCGCTGGGTGATCCTCTCGAAACAGATCCCCTGGGCCGAGGTCGAGAAAGAATATATCGTACACTTTTCAAAAGAAGACATGGGCTCACCGGGCAAGTCATCAAGAATGGCTTTTGGCGCATTGATCCTGAAAGAGAAACTCCGAGTCACAGACCGGGAACTGCTTCAG
>JAJDBU010000002.1 GCA_029261195.1 Nitrospirota bacterium
CATAAAATGGCTCGGATCTTTTATGCAATGTTGAAATATAAGAAAGCCTATGTTGACTTGGGGCAATCGTATTATGAAGAAAGGTACAAAGAGCGGGTCATTCGCAATCTTCAAAACCGGGCAAAGCAGTTTGGTTTTCAACTGATTACAACCCCAGATGCGAACCTCTCTAACGCTTCATTAAATTCATGTTAGATGAAAGCGGGGTATCTCCAGGGGCGAAAACAACGAAAACTAACTTTAAGAAGTTGGTTTTTGGGGGTATTTATAAAAAAATAAATATTTTCAACTTATTGAATTGTTGGATAAATTTTATGTTAGATGAAAGGGCTGGCCCAAAGGATAAAATAGAATGATAAAGAAACTGGTCTTAGATTACTCTGAAAAAATCTTTCTCGCGTTGTTTGTTCTTTGTGTTTTTGTGTTTGTCGGGTGGTTACTTTCTTTTATGGTTCAACGACTCGGAAAGCACAAATCATTGAAGCGAAACCGTGTCTACCGACTTATCGCCGGCAGCATTAACTCAGTGATCCTAGGCGCAGGCGCGATCACCGCGTTGGGTACTTTGGGTGTTAATATAACGGCTTTGGTTGCGGGTTTAGGCTTGACCGGTTTTGCCCTCG
This sequence comes from Nitrospirota bacterium, assembly GCA_029261195.1. GTDB lineage: Bacteria > Nitrospirota > Nitrospiria > SBBL01 > JAADHI01 > JAJDBU01. The sequence continues at coordinate 624 of JAJDBU010000002.1, forward strand.
GCCTGGCTTTAAAAGATGCAATTTCCAATCTTGTTGCGGGTCTATTGATCGTCGTTTATGCGCCTTTTGACCTGGAAGATACAATTGATATGGCTGGCACCAGGGGAAAAGTAGTTGATATCAACCTGAGATATGTGACACTCCAGACGGAAGCAGAATTGGTGCTTATACCTAATGGCAATTTTACGACAAGTGTCATTCGAAAATCGGCCTAACGAATAAGGTTAGATTGTGTGAGGAACGAACCACAATCTGAACCGGTTGTTGTACAAGCCCGGTTGCTGATGCTGTGGTCGTCGTATAAGAAAATATCTAATGAAGCGGGTTTGTCATGCTGGCATTTCAGGAGCAGCTTTGCCAGCAGGCAGGTCTGTTTCGATTCTCTTTCAATCCCAGCATCGAAAAAACAGGATAAGCTGAGCCTTTCAGGCGATTTTTGAGCAAGCAAAGCCCCTAAGCTTAAACCTGCCGTTTTGAGAAATCGGGATAGAATGCCAGGGCTTACATCACAGGGCAGGTCTCCATTTCCCTGGCTGTTCAGAGACGAGCAGGAACTAAAGATGTGGTCGTATCCTCGTTTTACGCATGGACAACCTCTTTATTGACATGTAGCAACCTCTAAAATAAAAGGGGAGTCATTTATAGATACGATTCTTAAAACAATTCCTCTTGAAGATTTTAAGATCGAGGTGGTGACGAGTAGTGGTATTTCAGGCATATTTGATGTGAAACCCTATTTAAAGGGTAGTTCTTTTAAAGAACTTGCTAACTCATCATATTTCCAACTCGTTCGCCCTGCACATCACGGTATTATGTGGCCAAATGAACAAGACTTTAGCTCCAATACCATCATTCATGACATCCAAAATGCCCAATCGTCGATTGAGGAAAAAATATGCGAGTAAAAGTAGATAAGGCGAGTGATACTCGACTTCGACAAGGACGATCAGGTTGTCGGCATAGAGCTTCTGAATGTCTCCTCCCGAGCCTCTGCCGAAGAGCTTTCATCGATTCAATTTCAATCTGTGGGTCTCTGAATAACTTGTGATCATAAGCGCCTGCTAAATCCCCCCCCCCTAGATATGGCATTCCCGATGGAAGATATCTGCAAATAAGGGTAGATAGGACGTCACTGAAAAACAGATGCCTGCTTCGCCGACTCCCATAAGTGGCGCTGGGAGTCGGCGTACAAGTCACCTTTGTCCTGTTAAAGAATCAGACACTACTTTGTTGTTTTGTTTTTTTCGCTATGATATTTTTTGTTGTGCATGACTTGTTTTTATCAAACAGTGGGCCTTGTTTATTGGGAATCTTAATCTATCAAGTCGATGCCTTCACCAACTGCCCTTTTAGTGGAAACCCCGCCTGCGTCTGCCTCTTAAAAGAGAAAGTGACAGATCAATGGATGCAGAATATCGCGGCGGAAATGAATCTATCGGAAACCGCCTTTCTTTTGCCGGAAGGGGATGAATATCACTTGCGCTGGTTCACGCCCTTGCTGGAAGTCGATCTTTGCGGCCATGCAACACTGGCCGCAGCCCATGTTTTATGGGAGGTCGGATTACTTTCCGCTGACCAAAGCGCCCGATTTAATACACGGAGCGGCCTTTTGACTGCGGAAAAAACAGGCGACTGGATCGAGCTTGATTTTCCGGCTGAACCTGCAGAAATGCAGGCCTCAGTTCCCGACGCCCTGAGCCGTGCCTTGAGCTTGAAACCGGGGGATAATGTGGGGAAAAACCGTTTTGATTATCTTGTTGTCCTTGATTCCGAAAAACAAGTCAGGTCACTACAGCCTGACCTGGCATTGATAAAAACGCTGCCTGCGCGGGGAGTCATCGTAACGGCAGCGGCCTCTTCCGGGAATTATGATTTTGTCTCCCGCTTTTTCGCCCCCGCATCCGGCATTAATGAAGACCCGGTCACCGGGTCCGCCCATTGCTGCCTCGGCCCCTATTGGCAGAAACGGCTTGCCCGGAATAGCCTACTGGCCTATCAAGCCTCAGCGCGTGGCGGGATAATTCGTCTGCGTCTGCTTGAAAATCGAGTAATTCTGGGTGGACAGGCGGTTACGGTTTTTTCCGGTGAGCTGAGAAAACAGAGGCATTCCCGCAAAGCTGGAAATCCGGAGGGTGAGTGATGGGGGTCGAGATGATACACCTCAGTCCGACAGACTCCTAGGAACTTAACTCCCGGATGAGGGACTGAAGCCCATTAACATAGGCCCAATCGCTGAACGGTGTGGCTTCCCGGATGGATCTGAAATAGATATCGCCCCAAATACTGGCGATGCGATGGACAGCCTTGTGGCGGGTCTCTCCCTGTTTAATCAGAAGATTGAAGGCTGTAATAATCTCGTCGGGGTCCTGCTCTAACAACTGTGTTTCAATGACCACATGCAGCCGGGCATGAATGAGCGGGCTGACCACAAAATCGCCGACCTCCTGGGGGTGAAGGGCTGCTTCACCCTGTTCCCAATACGGGTCAAATTCAGGGTGCTCCTTTAATACTGAGACGACCTCTTCTGAACTGCCATCGCAGGGCAAGCCCTGTTTCATCTCTTTCCAGATCAAAATATAGTCCGATAATGCCTGCTGTGAAAAAATGTTATCCATCCGCTCGCCCCTAAGTCCTTAATTGGAACGATGCTATCAGAGCAGTCTTATTCAGATCAAGGCGGGATGATTTCTTTTGTGTCAACCGATTTCTCTTTGCTGCGTTAGAGCTAACATGAAGGCAGTGTTTTTATATAAACGGATCAAACAAAGGAGAAAAAAATGAAGATGATACGACAGTGGATTTCAAACCGGGGCCTGTTCATTGTGCCCTTGTTGATGTTTTTAGCAACGACTCTGCTTGCTTGCGGTACTTCCGGTGGCAGCGCGAGTGATTCGGGTGAAGTGCTGATTAGCCTCACTGATGCTGAGGGTGATTTTATTAACTATGAGGTCGATGTCAGTTCGCTCAAACTCACCAGGAAAGACGGCACCCGGATAGAGGTTCTGCCGCAAACCGCCCGAATTGATTTTGCGCAATATGTCGATTTGGAGGAAGTGCTTACAACGGTAATGCTTCCTAAGGGGATTTATACCGATGTCTCTCTGGTGCTCAACTACAGCAATCCCAATGTTACGGTCGAAGTAGCGGGCCTTCCGGTCCCGGCCATTATTCAAGATGTCGATGGCAATGCAATGACGACAATCGAAATGAAGGTGAAGTTGGACGAGCAACGCAATCTTGTGATTTCGCCCGGTATCCCTTCACATTTGACCCTGGATTTTGATCTTAAAGTCTCAAACCAGGTCGATACCGTTTCAACGCCGCCGGTCGTCAGGGTTGAGCCGGTGCTGCTTGCGGACGTCAATCTCGAAAAGCCAAAGCTTCGACGGGCACGAGGTCCACTCTTGGGCGTCAGTGAGGATACTCAGAAATTTCAGATTGCTTTGAGGCCTTTCCATCATCGCATCGACCACCGCATTGACGGAGAAAGAGACTTTGGACCGTTGAACGTTGCTACAGAAGATACGACTGTTTTTGAAGTCGATGGCGTCACGGCCTTAGGCGCAGAAGGACTCGCCCTCCTCGCTGCAAAAGCCCGCTTCACTCCGGTGATTGTATTCGGGAATATGAATTTAAGGGAAGGCCTCTTCCGGGCGCATGAGGTGATTGCCGGAACAAGCGTGCCGGGTGGAGACCAGGATGCCCTGCGTGGGACGGTCATTGCGCGCTCTGGAGACAGCCTGACGGTGCGAGGCGCTGCGGTGAACCGAGGTGGCGGTCGGGTGATATTAAACACGAATGTCACCGTCCTGCTTGGAGAGAATACAAAGGTGACAAAGCAGGGAGAGCATCGCGATGCGGCCAATGCCTTTGGCAAAGACGATATTTCGGTCGGGCAAAGCATCACTGTTTTCGGCGCAATCAGCGGAACGCTTCCGAATGGTCTGACTATTGATGCAAGTGAGGGACATGTTCGGATGCTCTTCACAAACGTGACTGGCACGGTTGTCGCCAGGGCTTTGGAAGAAGTGGTGGTCAATCTTCAGTCGATCAACGGGCGTCGTATTGCGCTCTTTGATTTTTCGGGTACGGGAAGTGATCCGGCCAACTATAAGATAGGGACCGGAACGATGACACTTGCGAGTGTCGAAATCGGACAGCCGATTCGGCTTCGGGGACATGTCACCGCTTTCGGACAGGCGCCGCCGGATTTTATGGCGAGCACAATCATGGATGTGTCCAGTGTGCGGGCCCTCATGGTCATCGCCTGGCAACCCGCCACCGCGAATCCCTTTCAAGCAACTTCAGATTCGGGTTTGACGATTGATCTCACCGGGGCCGGACGGCATCATGTGCTCAGAGCCCGTGTTGCGACTGTTTTGACAGCAGAGCCTGCACCTCAGGTCCTCCCGATTGCCGATCATGGGCGGTATGCCATTCGGCAGCGCCGCACAACAACCATCCATCATGACTTCGCAGCATTTGTGCGGGATTTAAACAGTCGCCTGGATGCAGACGCAACAATGGGCCGACTCCATGCACGCGGTCACTACAGGGATGCCACACAGACGATTGAGGCGAAAACAGTCACAGTCGTTCTCAGATAAAGGGCGGTTTGCGTTTATAAGCGCGGGCACAAAAAAAAGCCCCTTCCCTCGAAGCATCTTTTGAGGGAAGGGGCTTTTTTTTGTGCCCGGCATCGGTAATCGTCCCCGAGTCATGAAGACTTTGCCCAATTCCCTTAGCTCTTGACTCCATCGTCAAAGCATTGACGATCTATTTAGCAATAAAGCCCCGACCCTCCCCTTAAATCACCAGAAATCCAGCGGCATTGAATTTGCTTTATACCTGGGACAACAGCTTTGGGAGTCTTTATGCGTCTCAGTTTTATTATTATCAGTCTGCTCTTCGGAGACATCCTTTTTTCAGGGCTGGTTCATGCACAAACCCTGCATCCAAAGGCCCATCAAAACGCATTTATTCCAGACGATCCCGCCTTTGAAGGAGTGAATAAGGCCTACAAGGCCTTTAATTTTCCAAAGGCAATCAAACTCACCAAAGAGCTGATTGTGCGGGAGAGAGAGCAAACAATCGGAAAATCGGCCGCCTTCCTACTCGGAGACCTCTATTTCAATATGGCCGAGAAAGGACGACCCTTAGAATATAAACGTGCAATCCAGGCCTTTCAAAGGGCTCGGGCAAGCTACCGTCATTCTGAAGAGGCCGTGGCCGCCCTCCTGAAAATTGGAAGGATCTACTTAAAGCAGCGCCTTTTCTACGAAGCCCTCGCCTCCTTTAATCGGGTCATTAAGAACCACCCCGAGCACCCGCTTGTGATCCCCGCTCAATTCGGAAAAGCACAAATCTATTTCACCTGGAGAAAATACGAAAAGGCAATTGCGGAATATGACCTGATCGATCCTAAGAAACTGAAACCCGATGAACAAATGTCCCTCCTCTTCGGTTACGGGGATACCTACCAACGGCTGAATATGGCGAATACGGCCTATAGCTATTACAAACTTGTTCCTGTCGATGATCCCGTTCTCGCAAAACATCCTGCCACAATCTTTCAGTACGGCATCTCCGCACTTCGCGCCGGAGATTATGGCCCTGCCATTAAACTGCTTACCCTGCTTCAAGACCGCTATCCCGGCGGACCCGACACCCTTTTGGCCTTGGTCCGAATTGGAGATGCCTGGCGCTTACAGGGCATGAGTCATCGGGCAAAAAATATTTATAAAACAGTTAGGAAAGCCCATAAACGTAATACAGACGGCCAGCTCGCCAAGATCGCAGAGGCTGTCGGATCACTTCATCTGGCAGGCTGTAAGCCAAGACCGATCCTGCTCAGCGAAGCCGATTGCAAAAGGATGAAGCCCTTAAGCAGCAAGGCCGGATTGGCCGCACTTGAGAGGATCAGCCTCAAGTCAAGGCTTCTGTTGGCCAATTTTGACAATCCGAAACCGGAGATCCGGCTGGAACTCATTGAAGATTTACTCTTCCAGTCAATCGTGGCCCTGGATCAACATGGAGCCGCCAGACTTTCTCTACAACTTAAAGAACAGCTTCTTGAGAAAAAGATTCACAAAAACACCCGAAAAAAACTTGAGGCGACACTCCCCGAAACGGTGATCAAGGCAGGCACTCAGTTGCTCGCAGGAGATGACCCTATTGCCGTGCTCACCGTCTTTTTTCGCTATCGTTCCCATTTCTCCGAAGAGATTTTAAAGGGAAATATCGGACTTCAAATTGGCATCCGCCTCACGGAGGCAGGCTTCTATGACGAGGCAATAACCGTTTTGAAACCCGTCGCGGAACCAAAAGAGAAGAAGGTCTCGGGAGAGGCCCTTTATTATCTTGTTCAATCGCAGGTTCAACTCGGTGCATATCCTGAGGCAAAGCAGGGCCTGCTTAGTTACATGAAGCGCTACCCGAAAAATCAGAGAGGTGCAGACCTCCAAATGATCTCTGCAAAGCTATCCGGACATGAAGGAGATATTTCCGGAGCAATCAAAAAATATCGTGCGTGGCTTGTGAAATATCCTGAAGACAAACGGGCACAACAAGTCCGGCTGGCGCTGGCCCGATCCTATGAAGAAAATGGCGCACTGGATCAAGCCCTTACGGTCTATTTGAAGTTAGTACAAAAAAAAGGAGACAGGAGCGATAGGCTGCACATCAAGGTCGCTGATCTCTACTTCCAGCTTAAACAGTATAAAGAGGCAGAAATCTACTACCAAAAAATCCTTGAAGCCGGCGAAGAAGGTTCGGAAAAAGAATGGGTACAGCTTCAGCTCGCCAACAGCTATGCAGCGCTCGGACAAACAAAACAAGGCACAGATCTTTTTGCACAATTACTCAAGCAGTCGGAAGACGAGATCATCAAAGGTTTTGCAGCGCAAAAAACAGCCATCCCGGAGTAAAGCGTTATGAGTGAACTTCAAGCGACAGTCGCAGAAAATAACATCGAGATGACCGAAGATCTAGGCATTTTAAAGGAAGCCTTCACCCAATTTACGACAAGCGCCTCAGAACTTGAACAGAGCTATCGGCTTTTAAAAGCAGAGGTCGGGCATTTAAAACAGGAACTCAGTGAAAGCCAACTTGAAAAAGAACGCCTTCGCGAAGAGGCGGAGCGCAATCACAGGCTGGCAGTGGTCGGAGAGATGGCCTCACGGATGGCCCATGAACTCAGGAATCCACTCGGAAGCATAGAGCTTTTTGCATCCCTCATACGAAAAGAGCTTTCAGGAAATCCGGAAAAACAACAATGGGCCGACCATCTCAAAACAGCGGTGGCCTCAATGAATTACGCACTCACCAACCTGCTGCTTTTCACTGGAAAACCTCAAGCTCAATGCCGGAAGGTCGACCTGAGCCAACTCATTGCAACACTCTTTCCCTTTATTGCTCACCGATTAGAGCAGCATCAGATCATCTGCAAGAATGAAATTGAGCCGGATCACGCCAGCTCGTATCCGCTGTGGTGCGACGAGGATTTAATGAGACAAGTACTACTCAACCTCATGATCAATGCCATTGATGCCATGCCGAGGGGCGGATGTCTGAACCTTTCGGCAAAAGAAGCGCCAGGACGTCGACAAGGGCAAAATCGGCAAGGAATCCTCGTCATCATTTCCGACACCGGAGACGGGATTCCAAAAGAGAGGATTCCCCATATCTTCGATCCCTTTTTCACCACAAAAAAAACAGGTACCGGCCTTGGGCTTTCTATTGTACAGAATGCCGTCGCCGCCCACGGAGGCAGCATTCGAGTTGAAAGCACAGCACGCGGAACACAGTTCATCCTTCATCTTCCCTCACAACCGGAGGCACGGTAATGCAGAATAAAGACAGCCAATTGATCCTGATCGTTGATGATGAACCTTCGATGCGCCTGGCAGTCAGCGCGTCACTGGATGCACTCGGATTTCGCATCTTAAGCGCTGCCAATGCAGAGGAAGCGCTTCAGATTCTGGAAAGCCACACCAGCAGAGATCCGATTGCCCTGGTTCTGACCGATTTAAAGATGCCGGGGATGAGCGGAATCGAGTTTTTCCATCAGGCAAAAACGGAGTGGCCGCTTATTCCCATCATCATGATGTCTGCCTTCGGTACTGTTCCAGAGGCCGTTGAAGCGATGAAAGCCGGGTTGCTGGATTATCTGGTGAAGCCTTTTTCGGAAGAGGCCCTTTCAGCGGCGGTTGCAAAGGGGCTTTCCGTTTACGGCAAAGAGGCAGTACCGGAACGGCGAGGCCGTATTGCCCGATCCGACCGACCCATCATCACGGAAGATCCTGAGATGCTGAAGATGCTCAAGATGGCCCGAGTGGTCGCGGCAAGTCAGGCCACAGTGATGATTGAAGCCGAAAGCGGGACCGGTAAAGAACTGCTCGCCCGTTTCATTCATGACAGTAGCCCGCGCGCCCATCAGGCCTTTGTGGCGATCAACTGTGCTGCTGTGCCGGAAGCCCTGCTTGAAAGTGAACTTTTCGGTTTTGAAAAAGGGGCCTTCACCGGCGCCCTAGAAAAAAAAGCCGGTCGCTTCGAACTGGCACAGAACGGCACGCTCCTGCTTGATGAGGTGGGCGAAATGCAGCTTTCTTTGCAAGCCAAACTACTTCGGGTATTGCAGGAGCGAGAGGTCGATGTACTGGGCAGCAAGGCTCCGCTTCCCATCGACATCCGTGTCATCGCAACCAGCAATCGACCGCTCCTTGCTGCCGTCAAAGAGGGAAAGTTTCGGGAAGATCTCTACTACCGCTTAAATGTATTTCCTTTAAGAATTCCCCCTTTGAGAGAACGGCTGGGAGATATCCCGGCACTGGCCGATCATTTTATCCGAGAAAGTGCAAAAAACAACCAGTCAAGACTTACGTCAATTTCAACGGAAGCCCTGTCTGTGTTGGAAGAGATGTCATGGCGCGGGAATGTGAGAGAATTTGAAAATGTCATGGCGCGTGCCCTGCTGCTGGCAGGGGGGGATGTGATCCAGCCTGAACACCTGCTCTTCGCAGAAACAATGTACGAAGTACCGGATCATTCCACTGCAAGCAGTCTTGGCACAAGAACAACGACTGTTCGGGAAACGGAAAGAAAACTGATTCTCGACACCCTGGCCCAGGTCTCCGGTAATCGAACCCATGCGGCTCGCATACTAGGCATCAGTATCCGGACCCTTCGGAACAAATTGCGGGAGTATCACAAGCTTGATCCAGACTGTGAAAATGCAGAGACGATGAGAATTGAACCATGATACTGAACCATGAGAAAGAGAAAAAAAAAGAGAAAATGATAAGGAGAAAACCATGATTGTCAATCTGTTCAACGAATCCATGACCCGCCTGGAAGAGGCACTCAATGTCAGAAGCAAGCGCCACCAGGTCATTACGACCAACATCACCAATCAAGACACCCCCGGATATAAGGCGAAGGCCCTTGATTTTAAGGACGCACTGACGGCTGCGAAAAGCGGAGAGAGGCCAATGGCCCTTGAAAAAACCAATCAAAATCATTTGTCGCCTCAAATTCCGGCGAAAGAACCCATCTCTGATCAGATCAAAGTCTCCAAAACAGGTCGTACAACAAAACTTGACGGCAACACGGTCGAGGGTGAGAAGGAAATGACCCGTCTTGCGGAGAACACTTTCATGTATCAGGCCACCGCACAATTGATCTCCGGAAAATTCAAAGGCCTGAAATATGCCATTTCCGAGGGGAGATAATCGATGAATATTGAACAAATGTTTTCCATTCCGGCCTCGGGGCTTTCGGCTCAGAGGGAGCGATTAAATGTCATTGGCAGTAATCTGGCCAATGTCAATTCGACCGAAACGACTGAAGGCGGGCCTTATCGTCGAAAGGATGTTGTCTTTCAATCCAAGCCGCTTGCCAGTCCCTTTGCGGCCATGCTGGATAAAAAACTGGGAATGATTCAGGGCGTTGAGGTTAGTGAAATCGTTGCGGATTCGGGGCCGTTTAAAAAGGTCTTTGAACCGAACCATCCGGGCGCTGATGACAAAGGTTTTGTCCTCTATCCCAACATCAATGCGATGGAGGAGATGGTCAACATGATCTCGGCGCTGCGTTCCTACGAGGCTAATGTCACCGTACTTAATTCCGTCAAAAGCATGGCGGCAAAGGCATTGGAGATCGGGAGATAAACGAACTGAAGTAGGGGCACGGCACGCCGTGCCCCTACAATTCCCCCATCATTTGTAAGGAGGTTGATTTAAATGGCGATACAAGCAATTGGACCGGGAAAAATCGGGGCTTCGGCTCAAGCAACATCATTGCAACAGAAGCCTGAGGGGAAACCCTTTATCGAAACCCTGAAAGAATCTCTTGCACAAGTGAACAGCCTGCAAAAAGACGCGGGCACGGCAGTGGGCGATCTGACGACCGGGAAAAATCAGGAGATTCATCAGACCATGATTGCCATCGAAAAGGCCGATGTTTCATTTCAGATGATGATGCAGGTGCGGAACAAGATTCTAAGCGCCTACGAAGAAATCAGCCGGATGCAGATATAGTTTTTCTTTAAAAAGGTTTAAAAAATGGCAGATTTACCTGATCTATCTGATCCCTCAGAAGCCCCTGATGAATCAGATATTCAAGAAACGCAGGATGTTCCGGAACTGGTGAAACTAAAGAATCGTTTCGCAGAACTCCCCCTGACCAAAAAGTTGCTCATTATGATGGGACTCGCAGGCGGTTTAGCTGTGATTGCCGTCCTTTGGCTCTGGACGCAAAAGCCGGAATTCCAGGTGGTCTACAGCAACCTCTCTCCTGAGGATGCCGGGGCCATCGTCGAAAAATTAAAGGAAATGAAAGTGCCCTATGAATTTTCAGGCGGGGGTTCAGGCATCCTCGTGCCTACAGAAAAGGTGCATGAGCTTAGGCTACAACTTGCCAATCAGGGCCTGCCTCATGGCGGCGAGGTCGGTTTTGAAATCTTCGACCAAAGCGCACTCGGCACGACCGAGTATGCCCAGAAACTGAATTTCCGCAGAGCCCTTCAGGGAGAACTCTCCAGAACCATCACACAACTGGAAGAAGTGATCAAAGCACGTGTCCACCTGGTCATCCCGGAAAAATCCCTTTTTTCAGAGCAACAGCAGGAAACCCGGGCGGCGGTTGTCCTCTCTCTCCGTCCCGGAAGACAACTCTCACGCACTCAGATTGAAGGTATTACCCACCTCGTTGCAGGCAGTGTCGAAGGACTGGAAACGAATGCCGTTACGGTTGTTGACAGTAAAGGACAAATTAAAACAAAGGACCCGGAGGAGTTCTCTTCTTTCCAGCAGAGTCGATCCCAGCTTGAATACCAGAAGAATCTGGATCAGAAGCTGCAAAATCAGATCGAAACGATCCTGGCACGGGTGGTCGGACCTAATAAGGCCGTGGTCCGGGTCTCAAGCGCCTTGGATTTCAGACAAGTAGAACTGACGGAAGAACGCTTCGATCCCGAAACCCAGGTCGCCAGAAGCAAACAGAGTTCCCAGGAACAATCCAGCGGCAAATCTCAGTCTCAGCCTCCTGGAGGTGTTCCCGGCGTGGCCTCGAATATTCCCTCCGGCACACCTGCTGAAAGGGGAGAAAAAAACGACCAAAACAGCTCCCAAACCACTAACGAAGTGATCAACTATGAAATCAGCAAGACGGTCAGCCGAATTGTCCAGCCCTTTGGAAAAATTACACGGCTCTCCGTTGCCGTTTTGATTGACGGAAGCTATGAATCGCTCACCGATGAAGAAGGGCTGACCACCCAAAAATATATTCCGAGGAGCGAAGCGGATATGGCGAAACTGACGGGCATCGTCAAAAAGACAATGGGCTACTCCTCTGATAGAGAGGATCAGGTCGAGGTGGTGAATATCCCCTTTGAGGCGGCTCCAGATGGAGACTTAGGGGCCCTTAGCGAATCGACGGCAGATAAAATCAAAAAATGGCTCCCCCTCGTTCGCCAGATCACGGGGCCGCTTATGATTCTCCTCGTTCTTTTCTTAGTGATGCGACCGATCATCAAATTTCTGGTCACGCCACCACAGCAACTTGTTCCTCTGCCCGCAGGGTCGGCGGAGGGTTTAGCCTCTCAGGCGTTATCCGATGGCACATCAAAATCAGACTCTGAAGGGGAAACGGAACAGCTAGAGAAACAGGCACAGAAAATGTTGGAGGGGGAAGGCATCCTGGATCCGGAAAACGACATGTTGACGAAGGAAGACGTCGTTAAAATGGCGGAAGAACATCCCATGGCCGCAGGCCAGCTGGTTAAACAATGGATCGAAGAGGGATAGATCCCCTGAGTAGAAATGACCTAGGAGTAATGAAAGGCACAAAAAATGGAAGAGCTTGACGGGTATACGAAAGCTGCAATCCTGGTCATGAGTCTCGGAGAGGATGCCGCTTCAGATGTAATGAAGACGCTCGCGCCAAAAATGCTGCAAAGACTCGGGAGTAAGATCAGCGATATGACAGAGATTTCCCAGAAAGAGTCTGAAGTCGTTTTCAAAGAATATGCCGAGTTTGTCGGAGAATCGTCCGGGATCAGTGTTGAAGGCAAATCGTACATGAAAAACGTACTGCAAAAGGCTCTCGGCAAAGACAAAGCGGACCGGGTCATCGAAAACATGATTGAAACCGAAGAGAGTGGACTCGATACCTTGAAGTGGATGGACGCAAAAGGAGTGGCCAGCCTGATTCGGGGGGAACACCCTCAAACCGTCGCACTCATCCTGACCTATCTTGATCCGGCCCAGGGCAGCGAGATTCTCCCTTTACTGCCGGACGCGCTGCGTGGCGATGTCATGATCCGAATGGCAACCCTGGAAGACATCCCGCCCGGCGTGATGAAAGAGATCGGGACTGCACTTCAAAATGACCTCAGCCAGGCCGGCTCTGCGAGTAAAACGGCCACCAGCAAGAAGGTAAGTGGCGTCAAATTGGTGGCCAATATCTTGAACCAGGTCGATAAGGCCACTGAAAAATCGATTATGGAATCCATTTCAGAAAATCATGCGAATCTCTCAGAGGATATTCGTAAGTTGATGTTTGTTTTTGATGATCTGAACAGAATGGATGACCGGGGCATGCAGGAATTGCTTAAAGTGGTCAGTAAGGAACAACTTCTTCTGGCGCTCAAAGCGGCTCAGGATGACATCAAAGACTTGGTATTCAGGAATATGTCGGAGCGCGCCCGGGAAATGCTTCAGGAAGATATGGAGTCTAAAGGGCCGGTCAAAGTCAGCGAGGTGGAGGCCGCCCAGCAGGAAATCCTGAAGGTGGCAAAAACGCTGGAAGAAGACGGGAAATTATCACTGGGTGGTGGTGGAGGCGGTGGTGAAGCGCTCATCTAGAATTCTGAAAACAGCCTCCCGCCAACAAAGCGCGGTTTTGCTTCTTCCTATGAAGGCCCTGGAAAACGGGAGAAAACAGGGGAAGCATGGCATCAAGGGCATCAACGGCATTAAGGGTGTCGAAGAAGACATTTCATCCAATGGCTTGGAAGATGTCGTCCTGGATCCGGACTGGAGTGAAACCGCTAGTATCCGGCAACTCGGCAGTCTACTGGCTGACATTGAGCGCGCAGCCTACGAACGCGGATTTTCCTCAGGAGAGGAAACAGCACAGAGACTCGCCGCGAAAGAAAACGAGGACTACCGCAGCACCCTGAGCCTGAAAAATGAGCAAGTCTGCCAAACTCTGTCCGCAATGATGGATGAAGTGGGAACATTAAAAACAAAGCGGCTTCAGGAGGCTCAGGAAGATATTCTTGCTATTGCCCTTGCCATTGTTAGGCGCATTCTCGGTCAGGGGGCGGAAGCCAGTCGGGAAGCGATTGTGGAACACATCGCAAAGGCCATTAAAAAGGTCGGGGGTTCAGGAAAAATTATCGTGCGTTTACCGCCCCTTGATCTCAACAGGCTTTCTGAAGAAAACGACAGCCTTTCTGCTCTTTTTAAGGAAAATGCTGTCTTGAAATTTGAAGCCGATGTCGGTCTTTCATCGGGAGAATGTATTGTAGAGGGGCCGGATCGCATGGTCGATGGCCGCTTTGAAAGCCAAATTGCTCTATTTACCGAAGCCTTAAAAGAAAGAGATCTAAATTGACAATCAGCGACGTATTAGAGCGCATCGAACGCGTTGATACTCTCCCGGCCAGAGGGAAGGTTTCGGAGGCCATCGGACTGGTACTGGAAGGGCATGTGCCGACAGCGTCTATCGGGGGAATCTGTACCATCTCCTCCACAAGAACCCGTCATAGCCTCTTTGCAGAGGTGGTGGGTTTTCGGGAAGACAAAGTTTTAATGATGCCACTCGGTGAATTAAGAGGGATCGGCCCCGGGTCCCCCATCGTCAGTCGAGGCGATCAGGCCAGAGCCTGTGTGGGTCCGAGCTTACTGGGTCGGGTGATCGACGGCCTTGGCAATGCCATTGACGGCAAAGGACCACTGAATACGGTAGAGACCCGGCCCATTTATGCAACTGCACCCAACCCTTTGTCCAGGGAACGGATTCACGAACCGCTTGATCTCGGCATCCGGGCCATTAATGGACTGCTCACCTGCGGAAAGGGTCAGCGCATGGGCATCTTTGCAGGCAGCGGTGTCGGAAAATCCGTCCTGTTGGGCATGATTGCGCGCTATACCTCGGCCGAGGTCAATGTCATCGCCCTGATTGGAGAGAGAGGCCGCGAGGTCAAAGAATTTATCGAAAAGGAATTACAGGAAGAAGGCCTGAAACGCTCGGTACTCATCGTTGCCACCTCTGAACAGCCGCCGCTCATCCGTCGCCGCGCCGCCTTTTTAGCCATCGCCATCGCCGAATACTTTAGAGAACAGGAACAGCAGGTCCTCTTTATGATGGATTCTCTGACCCGCTTAGCCCATGCACAGCGGGAGATCGGACTGGCCATTGGAGAACCCCCGACCACCAAAGGCTATACGCCTTCTGTCTTTTCAATCCTGCCGCAATTCCTGGAACGGGCGGGGACAGCAGAGGGCAGGGGCGCAATTACCGGACTCTACACCGTGCTTGCCGAAGGGGATGACCTGAATGATCCGATTCCGGATACGGCTCGATCCATTCTGGACGGACATATTGTCTTGTCCCGTGCGCTTGCGGCAGAAAATCACTTTCCCGCCATCGACATACTAAACAGCACCAGCCGGGTCATGATCGACATTGTCGATACCAAGCATGTGGCTGCCGCCAGGGCCATGGCGGAGATGCTGGCTACCTATAAAAAAGCGGAAGATCTGATCAATATCGGGGCCTACCAAGCAGGCAGCAATGCGAAGATCGACAAGAGCATCGCCATGAAGCCCGCAATTGAATATTACCTGAAGCAGGACACCGCAGACGCCTCCGATTTTAAAGAAAGCATTGAAGCCTTAACGTTGCTTTTCGGGGATCAGGATGAACATGCGCTTGTGTCGAGTACTTGATGGCCGGATATGAATCTCACTTAAAAGTTGTGATCAATGCCCGGAGAACACGGCAGGAAATCATACAGCGTGAACTTGCCGTGCAGAAAGGCCGACTGCTTAAGGAGGAAGGCCGATTACAGCAATGGATTGATGCCTCTGAGTCGGCCATGGATGGTTTGAGCAAACGCCAGCAATCAGGCGGCACACCCTCTGAAATCGGCCTTTATTATCAGTTTGTTCAATCGCAGGCGAAAAAAATTCAGGCACAGCGCATCTTGCTCACCGAGCTGGAAGCGGTTTATGAAAAAAAGCGTCAGGCCCTTGAAATCGCGACACAGGAAAAAGTAATGGTTGAAAAGATAGAAGAGAAACGGAAACAGGCATACATGGCAGGGCTCAGAAAAAAAGAATCCGCCTTGCTTGATGAAGTAGCCGGACAAATGAAATGGAGGATGTCATGAAGCGATCTCTCAATCAGGCCAGCTATTTTGTCGGCTTGATCCTTCTGATACAGATTTTCCTGATTCAGGGGACCGCCTTCGGGAAAAAGGAGGAAACACCGGAAGCACTACAAACGCCAAAAGCCATGATTGCGGCACTCAATCAGAGACATGTTGCCATTGATCAACGAGAAAGCCGGATGAAAGAACGGGAGTCACAACTGAAACTCCTCAAAGACGAGATTCTCTCCATGCTTGAGGACCACAAAAAGAAGGTCACCGATTACCAAAAGATGGTCACCGATTATGAAAAAATGGTCGATGATTATAAAAAGTTACAAGAGGAGGCTGCAAAAAAAGAGGCCGATCGCTTAAACGATCAAGCAAAAGAGGAGGAAGCACGTCTTGATCTGCTTGCCAAGATCTACCAGTCCATGAAAGCGAAAGAGGCCGCAATTCGAATTTCAAAACTGAAGGAATCCACCGGAGCCAACATTTTGAGAAGGATCAAGCCCAAAATCTCCGCCGCAATTCTGGGCAACATGGACGCGGGAAAAGCCGCACGCTACACCGAAGTATTTATCACCGGAAGAAAATAAAGAGTCTTGCTCTAAATTCTATAAACTCAAATCAGCTCCCTTTGTTCGAAGCCACTTGTAGGCCTGTTTGTAGTCGGGCAGAATTTTTTCGACTTCGCCCCAGAAAGACGGGGAATGGTTCATATGGATCAGATGGGCCAGCTCATGCACCACAATATAGTCGAGTACGGAGGTCGGAAGCATAAGACATTTCCACTGAAAATTCAGGTTGCCCTTTGAGGAACAGGAGGCCCATCGGGTAAGTGCATCCGACATCCTAATTTTATTAGCCGCCACACCCATCAGAGTTTGAAAGTGCGCCACGCGAGGACCAATCACATGTAGCCCCCTTTCCCGGTAAAATATACGAAAGACCTCGCGTGCCCTTGACGGTGCACTGTGCTCAGCACTGAGCTGAAAACCTTCTCCATTCAACAACAAGGGCCGCTCAAGAACCGGTACAATTTTTAGGGGATAGGATTTTCCCAGGTATAGTGCGGTTTCTCCATCTTCATATAAGCGTTCGATTCTTCTGGTATTGCGTTCCTGGCATGCCTCCAAAGTCCGCTTGATCCAAGTTTCTCTTTGTTCGATAAAACCTTCAATCTGCTTCATCGTCGTCCGGTTCGGCACACGGACAGAAACACAGCCTTTCCGGTCGATTTGAATGCAGGCCGTCTTGCGACGACTTCGCTTCAGAATGTAGTCAATGTTTTTGTATTTGCGATTCATTGAGTCCGTAGTTCATGTTTCTTGTCCAAATAGGTCGTCAGGGGCATCATTAATATACCTCTAATAATGACGAATCCTTTGGCCGAATTATCAAGTACTCTAACATGGCATCGTTGGTAAGCAGAATATGTGAATCTCATTGACAGCGATCCGAAGGGTAGGCTAGAATCCGCCCACCTTTCAAAGACGCGGGAATAGCTCAGTGGTAGAGCATCGCCTTGCCAAGGCGAGGGTCGCGGGTTCAAATCCCGTTTCCCGCTCCAATAAATCAATAACTTAGGATATTTTATTACCTTAGCATTCACTGCATTGTGATAAAATTGTGATAAATTTCGCAGAAGATGTCAAACTTCCCCCTTTTTGTTCGGCCCTATCATATATATTTGTGAAATGTCTTTGACCTCTTTTTACCCAGAGTAAACGTTTCATCTGATTGCTTTTAAAGCAGAATTCAGATTATCTACTTACCCCTTAGAAAAACTGCGCAAGACCCATAATGAAATATGACCCTCGCCTTTATAATACGAACATGAATTGTGGGCACGTCTGGACACGAATTGAAGGTTGTACATACGAGTCCAAAAAATAATGAAAAAACCTCTCTTTCCTTACAGTATTCCTTGATTTTTAAAACCTAAAAATTTATTGACACGTAGATGGAGCAAGAAAACACTCATAGCTTCCTGAAACCTTGGTTTTTGATATAGTTCCTCCTACGCAAAGTTTCGACCGCCCTTCGTCAGATTTTAGATTGTAAACATCACATCGCAATTTTCTTAAAACATCCAAGGTTTCAAACGGTTATTATTATTTCACGGACTCTTGACTCGTACATTAAATAGCAGTACTCTTTTCAAATGAGTAAACAATATGAAGTTTATCTCGTAAAACAAGCCCAGAAACAATTCAAAAAGTTGCCCATTCACATACGTCAGGCCTTACGTACTTGGGCTAATTTGATAAATGCGTACGGCATTGAATCAATGCGTAAAGTCTCCGGGTATCATGATGAGCCATTAAAAGGGCAACGGATCAATCAGAGGTCTTCCAGGCTTAGCAAGGGATACCGAGTTATCTACCAAGAGGAACCCTCCTCAAAAATCATTACTGTATATAGTATTGGAGATTCATAAACATGACTACTAAAGTAAAAGCGGAAACATTTTTTGAAAATGAAATGGGGCCTATGACTTTTGGCACCTTTTTGGTCGGTGTTCGCCATTCCATGGATATTTCTCAGGCTGGATTGGCTCGGTCACTAAAGGTGTCCCGATCTATGATTTGCGATATTGAAAAAGAGCGAGTTTTGGTCAGTCCAGCCCTTGCCATGAAAATTGCTAAAATTGGAGGTTTTCCAAAGGACATGGCGATTAAATATTGCCTCGAAGATCAATTGAGAAAAGCAAAGATCAATATGACAGTCCATGTGGAAGCGGCTTAGTTTGAAATTTCATCACGATGGTATCGGAGAATTACACTACAAATGTCCGTAGATCCCTTTATCACAGTTACGGTCATACGGAGATTCCTTAGCAACTGCCAGACTCAAAAATTGTTTGGGGTATGACATGCCGCAACAGCAAGCCATGACATGAGTCGGGACAAACTCACACCAAAACTCACAGCACCAGCCTCTGCGCCAAACAATGAGTTAGAACAGTTGCGTGAGGAGAACATACGCCTCAAGACGCTATTGAGCGGGCACGGTATTCGGTGGGAAGCGTCCCAAGAAGCCTCAACGGAAAAATCGATCCCGGAAACTTCGGAATTACCGGCTCCTCAACTTTCCACTAAGGAAAAAATCACTCTCTTCCGCCGTCTCTTCCGAGGTCGCACCGATGTTTATCCCCTACGCTGGGAATCGGCCAAAGGCAAGTCTGGGTATTCCCCTACCTGCGGCAATGAGTGGAAAACCGGCATATGTAGGGCTTGCTGAAAAAGTCAGGCCCGCTTACCCCTCAGAAGGAGCACAGCGATTTCGTGAGAAAAATTTCTCACGTTTTTCTGATCTGATCCTTCACTCATGTCACTCGGAAGCACATAAGCGGCATCTTTTGTCC
>JAJDBU010000011.1 GCA_029261195.1 Nitrospirota bacterium
GATTTCTTCAATGGTTTTTAATTGTGTGTCGTTCATAATGGTCTTCATCCCTCCATTATGAACAGGATCAGACTACTTCAGACTCATCTTGCGTTAGAAACAACTCCTCAGTTCAGACTCATCTTGTATTGGAAGAGGCTCTATTTTTTCAAATTATCCACAGTCTGATATACTAAAAAAATATATGAATGTCCTAACTCAATCCATGACATCGAACAAACGACAGGAAACGAAGCGTGGACCTTTTAAAAGAGGGTGGCCCTGGGTTCAGGGCCTACTTATCCTTAGCGTTATCGTCTATTTCGGCCAAAAACTATCCGACGGCTGGGCAGAAAATCAGGCCGTTCTCAGTCACTTTGATGGGATAGTATTCCTCTTTGCAATGCTGATTCTGGCACTGACTTTCCCCCTGCTTCCGGTCGCTTCAAAATTGACTGCCGAACTCTTTCATGTCGATCTTTCGATGAAAAAGAGTTTTCAAAGCTATTTTTATTCACAAGCCGGGAAATACCTGCCGGGAGGGATTTGGGCCTATGTCGGTCGAGTCTACCTTTTTCATAAGGCAGGGATTAACAAAAGAAGCGCTTTCGCAATTACCTTGATGGAAACGCTATTTTTATGCCTCAGCGCTTCTTTCTGCTTTTTGATTTCAGCCTATTTTTGGAGGCAGCTCCCCGGTTTTGTTTGGATGCTTGGTTTGGCGGCTTTCTTCTCATTTGCCCTCTGCGCCATGTTTCCCTTTTTCAAGAATCTCAGTTCGCCGGTTTTAAGTCGCCTCGGCCTGCATTTTGATTTGGCATTCAAGCCTAAAAAATTAGGTCTTATCCTGATGATTTATGTCTGCTTCTGGGAGGGTTTGGGTCTTGGATTTTATTATTTGACGACGGCAATGACGCAGGTCTCCCCGAACATGGCGCTGATTCTTTCCGGGATTTATCCGCTCGCGTGGATGATGGGAAAACTGGTTTTTTTTATGCCGGCCGGTATCGGCGTGAGAGAGGGCGCACTGGTCTACTTGCTTGGGTTTTTTTTAAGTACAAATCAGGCCATATGGATTTCTGTGGTTTCAAGATTTTGGTGGATCGCCGCTGAGGCTCTTTGCCTTGTGAGCGTACTGGTTTGGAGTTTTTTTTCTCAGAGTAAAGCATGAAAAAAAGGACGGTCATTCTCCTGCTCATCCTCCTCAGCGCTGCTCTGTGGGGCATACAAAAAAAGCTGGATCAGTATAAAAGCGTAGAGGTCGAATCCCTGCTTTACCTGCCTTCCGGAGAATATCTTCAGCCCCTTTCTTTAGGCTATCAACTCATGCTTTCCGACATGCTCTGGATCAAGACCATCACTTATTTTGGAAGTCATTTTATGGGCGATGGTGAATATCCCTGGCTTTATCACATCTTGAGCCTCATCATCGACCTCGATCCCCGATTTGATTTTCCATACTATTTCGGTGGCGTGGTCTTGTCCTTAGAAGCCGCTCAGGCTGAAAATGCCAACAAAATTCTGGCAAGAGGCATTGAAGCCTATCCGGAAAAATGGGAATACCCTTTCTACATCGGCTTCAATCACTATTATCATCGTGGCGATGCGGCAAGGGCAGCGCCCTATATTGAAAGGGCCGCGAAGCTCCCCGGATCTCCTGAGTTTGTCAAGTCTCTTGTCGGTACCCTCTATATGAAAGTGGGAGCCGACGAGACGGCCTTGAAATTCTTCCGAGAGGCTCATCAAAATACAAGTGATGCTTTGATTAAAAAGAAGATTGAAATCAAAATAGAAGAAATTTTGTCGAGAAGAGAGCAGCATGACACCGGCCATTGAAATCAAACATCTGACAAAAAAAATTCGCTCAGGTTTTTTGATGAAAGAAGTGATGGCGTTGTCCGATTTAAACCTCAGCATTCCACCGGGAACGGCTTTTGGATTTCTCGGGCCGAACGGGGCAGGAAAAACAACAACCATTAAACTCTTGACTGGATTAAGCTTTCCCACATCGGGAGAAGCGCTTATTTTCGGGAGGCCGGTTTCTGATATTTCTGTGAGGATGAAAATTGGATTTCTCCCGGAGCGGCCTTATTTTTACGACTATCTCAGTGGTACGGAATACCTGCATTTCTGCGGCGAGTTGTTCGGGATGACACGAGCGGCACGCAATAAAAAAATTACAAAACTGATCGAACTTGTCGGACTCAAAGAGAAAGCGGGAGAGCAACTTCGTAAATATTCAAAAGGCATGCTTCAACGGATTGGACTGGCTCAGGCCCTCATCAATGACCCGGAGCTGATCATTCTGGATGAACCCATGTCGGGTCTGGACCCCATGGGTCGCAAGCAGGTACGGGACATCATTCTTCATTTAAAAGGTCAGGGGAAAACCGTCTTTTTCAGTACGCATGTTTTGTCCGATGCCGAGATGATTTGCGATCAAGTCGGTATCATTGTTCAGGGAAGCTTGCAAAGTGTCGGAGACCTGGAAACGCTTTTAAGCCCGAAGACCTGCTCAATTGAGGTTTCAATTAAAGGCGTTTCCGAATCGGCGCTTTCTTTGTTTAAGCCAATGGCCTCCTCCACAAAAATTGCAGACGAGGGCTATGTCCTGAGGATCGATGACGCAGGCATATTGCCAAAACTTTTGGCTTTGCTCCAGGCTGAGAAGGTGCAGATTGTATCAATCATTCCTCACAGAGAGACCCTGGAAGATATTTTCATGGAAGAAATCCGGGGGCGGCAATCATGATGAGGGGCATGAATGCCGGGGTGAGCGCTATAAAGGCAATCGCTATCAATACCTTCAAGGAAGCCGTTCGCAATAAAATCTTATACAACCTGATCTTTTTTGCTGTTTTGATGATGGCCGTATCTCTCGTGCTTGATCAGGCGACCATCGGCCAGCGAAATAAAATCATCAAAGACTTCGGGCTGGCGAGCATTAACCTCTTCGGGGTCATCATTGCCATTGTCGTTGGTATCAGTCTGGTCTACAAAGAAATCGAGAAGAGAACCATCCACCCTCTACTGGCAAAACCGGTTAGACGCTCGTCCTTCCTGTTTGGAAAATATCTTGGCATTCTCCTGACCCTCGTTATTGAAATCCTTTTGATGTCATTTTTCTTTTTTTTACTCGTCTGGCTTTACGAAGGCGGTTTTGATTCCTACCTCTTGATCGCCATCCTGATGATCTTTGTGGAACTCTCTGTCATTGCAGCCGTCGCTATTTTTTTCTCGTCCTTTTCGACGCCCGTTTTAAGCGGGATGTTTACTTTTTCGGTCTACGTCATCGGGCACTTAACAAGCTTTTTGAAAGACTTCGGAGCCAGTTCTGGCAGCGCCATCATCAAACAATTCACCCATTTTTTATACTACGTGCTTCCCAATCTGGAGCGATTCAACTTAAAGACACATGCCGTTTACCATCTCCCCATTGAAATCGGTCAGCTTCTGTTCAGCATACTTTATGGGCTGCTCTACATTATGATCGTCATGTTATTTGCTGTGCTGTGTTTTGAAAGAAGGGATTTTAAATAATGGGTCCCACAATGAAGATTGCCGAACAATCAAAAATAATAAAGACCGTTACGCTATGTACGCTCCTTTTTTTTTCTCTCGTTGTTCTAAAAGTCTTTATTTCATCAAGGAGTGAATTTCATGTTGCGGAGGAGGCTTCCGCAAATGGCGACTTAAGCGGCGCAGTGATCCATTACGAACGGGCCATCCTCTGGTACCTGCCTATCGGAGGCTATGCCGAAGCATCCGCCGAAGCCCTCTGGAAAATCGCAGGGCATTTAGAAACTGAGGATAAAAAGGCTGCCCTGAACGCCTATCGTGCCCTGCGTAGCGCCTTCATTGCAGCGAGAAGTTTTTATACGCCGGGCCGGGTCTGGATTGCCCGGGCCGAAGAAAAAATCGCTGTCCTGATGGCGGAGCAGACCGTTTATTCCGAAGCAGACCGACAAAAGAGCCTGGAACAAAAAACGGAGGAGGCCCTGGCGATTTTAAGACGACCCATGAAACCGGACACCTCCTGGTCCATCGTTGTTGTCATCGGATTTCTAGGATGGGTTTCGGCTGTACTGATTTTTATTTGGCGGGCTTTTTATGAGGGCAGCGTGAAAATCAAACTGAAGCCGGGGCTTTTCTGGGGAAGCGTCGTGATCTTATTTTACGCACTATGGATCATCGGCATGATGAGGGCATGAGGAACTAAAATGGTCATCATCTATACCCTGATGCTTGTAGGCGGAATTGGAGGCATCTGTTACGGCTTTTGGGGACAAGACAGATTAAAACCGCCTTATGACACGGTCGCTGCCGTCACTCTCCCACTAAGCCTTATTCTGGCGCTGCTTGGCGTCCTTCTGCTCTGCGTGCCTCATTTCTTTGGCTAAGGCTTTTCCTGACTTGTCCTTGACTCACCTTTAGGCATGATCAAACAATTCATGCTGGATACGCTTGTCTTCGCCTGTTGAGTGGAGCAGTGCGGTAAATGCTTCTTTCGGGACCGGGCGGCTGAAAAGGTAGCCCTGTCCAAAGGCACAATGACGCGCTTGTAGGTAGCTCAATTGTTCTTTTGTTTCAATGCCTTCTGCGATGACATCAATCTGAAGTTGCTCGGCAAGCGCGATGATCATTCTTGTAATCGCGGCATCCTCTCGATCTTCGGGAAGATCTCTGACAAAACTCTGGTCGATCTTGAGTGTATGAATGGGAAAACGTTTCAGGTAGCTGAGTGAGGAAAAGCCTGTGCCGAAGTCGTCGATTGAAAACTTTACTCCGGACGCTTCTAATTGCTTGAGTTTTGAGACCACCATTTCCTGATTTTTCATAAGGATGGATTCTGTCAATTCAAGTTTTAATTCACCGGGCTCGATTCCATGGTTGCGCATCATTTCTATGACGCTCCCGACAAAATGACCTTCTTGAAATTGGGGGGCTGCCACATTCACAGACATGACCAGACCGGAAAAACCCGCTTCCCGCCAGGATCGTGCTTGTGCCATGGCTGTTTCCAGAACCCATTCTCCAATGGGTAAAATCAAGCCGGTTTTTTCAGCCAGAGGAATAAAATCTGCGGGTGAAACCAGGTCCCCGTCTGCACGCCTCCAACGAATCAGGGCCTCCATGCCCGTTATTTTTCCATTTTTCAGGTCTACAATGGGTTGGTAGTGCAGTTCAAGCTCTTCTCGTTCGACTGCATGATAGAGGGCTGATGTCATAGACAGCCTTGTCGTTGGTGAAAAATCCTCGACAGGAGAGTAAAAGCTGAACATCCCCCGGCCATTCTCTTTGGCACGGTACATGGCGGTATCTGCATTTTTCATCAAGGTTTCGGGACTGATCCCATGATCCGGAAAGAGCGTTATTCCGATGCTGCAGGTGACAAACAGTTCTTCTCCGGCAATATCGATCGGTATTTTGAGCGCCTGGATTAACTTGCGCGCTACAAGAAAAACATCCTCTTTCTCCCCTATGGCGGGAAGGAAGATGGTAAACTCATCACCACTTAATCTGGAGACGATGTCTTCCTCCCGAAGGCATTCTTTCAAGCGCTTTGCGACTTCCTGCAGCACTTGATCTCCGGCGAGATGGCCCAGGGTATCGTTGATCAGTTTAAACTCATCCAGGTCTAGGAACATTAGCGCAAAAGGGCGTTTGTCCATACCTCTTATTTTGATGATCTTGTCAAGCCGGTCTTTAAAAAGAAGCCTGTTCGGAAGGCCCGTCAGATCGTCATAGTGGGCCAGATGAAAGACTTCTTCTTCAATTTTTTTCCTCCGGGTGATGTCGAAGCGGATCGCGAGATACTGATAAGGCTTTCCCCCTTCATTCAAAACGGGCACAATCGTCGTGTCCACCCAGTAGATGCTGCCATCTTTTGCCTTGTTTTTTAAATTACCTCGCCAGACTTTCTTGTTTGCAATGGTGTGCCACATCTCTTTGATGTAGGCTTTTGAATGGCTTCCGGAGTTGACGATGCGATGATCCTGTCCGATGAGTTCCTCTCTGCGATATTTTGAAATTTCACAGAACTTGTCATTCGCAACAAGAATGACCCCTTTTTGATCGGTAATGGCCACAATTGCGGCGGCATTGATCGCATGCTTAAAGGTATTTAGATCCTTGTTCCGAACCTTGATTTCAGCAATCATGTCATTAAAAAGGTGGACCAGAGGCGTGACTTCACCGCGGACATCGCTTGCAATCCGATGCTCCAATTGCCCTTGTTTCACCTTTACCATACCTTCCTGAATCTTATTGATGGGTTGGGTGATGGATTTGGAGATGACAATGGCAATCCCTCCTCCCAGGATGAGGGACAAGAGAGCGACAAGCGTGATGAACATTTTTTCTTTTTCAATCTCTTGAAAGGCTTCTTCGCTGTCTATCTTCGCCACTAATCCCCAATTGAGAGAAGGAATGTAGCGCCATGCAGCGATGACTTCCTTCGAGCGATAATCCAGGGATAAACCCTGGCCACTCCTGCCTTGAACCGCTTTCTGTATCGGGAGAGCAGTGTCGCTGCCGAACTTCACCTTCATTTGTAAAATGGCCGTTTTATTGTGTCGAAGCGGGTTGAGGAAGCGTGCGCTGTCTCCCTCTTTTTTCGCGATAAAGGTTTCACCGCTCTGACCTAGGCCGCTCCTATCCTGAATGAAGTCGTAGATGGGCGCCATATTCATCTCAAAGACAATGAGGCCGATCCACTCACCGGAAGTTTCGTGAAGGGGCACCGTCAGTAGCATCGCAGGGATATCGTTTTCCCGGTCATCCATGAATGGATCGGAAAGGAAAATGCCTCGCCGTCCATTCTCAAAGGACTTGTTCCCCGGGTCCGGAAGGGGGTATTCCAAATCGACTTCCATATGTTCAGGGTTGCTGACATAAACAATTCGGCCCTCCGTATTGACGAGCATCACATCGATATAGCCATAGACTGTTTCTACGACGCCTAAGTGAGTGTCCAGACTCAGTTTTGCTGAACGATATTCAATGCTGTCCGGATTATTTTTGAATTGGAGGAGCGCCTGAAAATCTTCGATGATATGATCATCCTGCTGGATCGTTTGAATATTGTTTTTGCGCTCTTTAAAGAAGGTCTCAATCCTGGCGACCGCCACATCCGCAATGGTTCTTAATACTTCAATGCGATCCACTTGGAGGGCATTTTTAAATCTCTGAAAAGACCCCGTAGCGATGACAAGGATGGGCAGGAAGGTGGTCAGTATGAAACTGAGAAGTAGTTTGTTTCTAAGCCCCATAGAGTTGTCTCATAAGGTGTTATAAAGCTTACCTCAAAATACCTCAGAGCACAATATGAGAATGGGAAACTATCCTTTTACGGAGAGAAAAGCGCCGGATGAGTGATTGAATTCAACCTTCATAAAATTTAAACAAATCATGTAGGTCCGAGCTTTACCTTCCCGGATCTCACGGCAATTCGTGACCCTTGCAGAGCCGGATAGAAGCGGACATTTGACCTTGATACGACTTGCGGGATCAATCTTTTCTTTTGAAATGAATTGCATGCCTTGTGGAGAAAGATCGACCAATTCCCCCTGGTGATAATGCACTGAGCGGGGAAGAGTGAACGACATATTGCCCTGCTGTTTCATCCGATTGATATTTCTTTTCTCAAGATTAAAAGGCTTTGTGTGCTGTTTTTGATCATCGTCCTTTGATTTTGTTTGAGGAGGGGGCTTCGGGGCGCTCTTGTCTCCCGATTGATTCGATCGATTTTTTCTGGATGCAAATACTTTATGCGACTTTTTTTGCCTCAGAGATAATAGAAAATCATATTCGACGCGCTTTCTAGAATCACAGAGTGTTTGGTATGCCTCATTCAGTACGATTGCCTCGGAGTGAGTGCCCCCCATATCCGGGTGGGAGCCTAATTCCCCCATGATGGTTCGATAGCTGGCCTTGATCACCTCGATGGGAGCGTCCTGCTGGACATGCAGGATGCGATAATAGTTTCGTCGGTTTTTAAAATTTTTCGGCTGAAGCATATAAAATACCTTTCATTTGAATCGTGTATGGCGACCCAACAAATCTTATCCAATATTTGAAAGATGTCAACTTGTTAAATAGCTTAGACTTTCAACAGAAAAATTGTGTTCATTCTGTCTGAGGGGTTATAATTCCGCCGGATCTTGCCTAATAGTGAAGGAGAACAATGGATACCGAATCAGTGATGTCGTCATTCTATATTGAGAAAGAACCGTTCTATCAAGCGGTCGGGGAGGAAGTGGCCCTCTTTAAGGCGGCCTGCAATGCAAAGCGTCCTGTGCTTTTGAAGGGACCTACCGGCTGCGGCAAGAGCCGTTTTGTGGCGCACATGGCCTATCACCTGAAACGTCCGCTCATTACCGTTGCCTGCCATGAAGATTTGACGGCTTCCGACCTGGTTGGACGCTACTTGCTGAAAGGCGATGAAACCCTCTGGTCGGACGGTCCGCTTGCGCTCGCCGTAAAACATGGCGCGATCTGCTACCTGGATGAAGTCGTTGAGGCCCGAAATGATACGACCGTGGTCATCCATCCCCTCACCGATGATCGGCGCATCCTCCCCATTGAAAAAAAGGCAGAAGTCATCCATGCCGCCGATGATTTTATGATCGTCATCTCCTACAACCCCGGCTATCAATCCCTGCTGAAAAACCTGAAGCAAAGCACGCGACAACGCTTTATTGCACTGAATTTTGATTATCCCCCGCGCGCAAGCGAAATCGCCATTATCATGCGTGAGGCGGGCATTTCTGAAGAAATCGCCGGGCAACTGGTGGCGATTGCCCAAAAAGTCCGCAACCTTAAAAATCATGGTCTTGAAGAGGGGGTCAGCACCCGTCTTCTGATTTACGCAGCGCAATTGATCGGACAGGGTGTCGCACCCCAACTGGCCTGCCAGGCCGCGATTGCCGACGCCATGACCGACGATGCCGATATGCGCCTGAGCCTGATCGAAATTATCCAGAGCTTCTTTGTATAATGCATCCCTCCGCCCACATTGCATCACTGCAAAGCTGTTTTGAGGCCTCTTGCGACAGCGACGAGATCGAGGAAATTCTTTCGGCGTTTGAAACGGTTCCTGCGCACGCGCAGGCGGCAGGCATAAATATCGGTCTTCTGCTTTCCGACTATTCAATGAAGGCTGCAGCGAGCTATTTTAAGGTCCTGCCGGAGGTTCTCCCTTACTTAAGTCCGGATGAACTGGGCCCCTGGGTGGGTATGGGGATTAAGGTGGCTCAAAAATCTGCCGGAGCGGGTATCCGTTTTTTTAAAAAAGGTCCCTCCGTTTTTTCTCAAATCGACTCAAAAACACTTCGCAAAGCATTTTTGAGTCAGGGTCTTTCACTTGCCGATGCCGATATCAATCTTGCGGTTGAATATTATCTTCACGCCCCGAAACTGCTTTCATCAGAACGGATGTCGGAAGCGTCTTTTTCTGAATGGCTTGCCGAAGGGCGTGTGCTCGGTCGAGCCGATTACGGTTTGGCCGTCGAATATTTCAGGGAAACTCCGAAGCTCCTGCCGCATCTTCCGATGTCCCTGATCCCGGCCTGGCTTGTCATCGCAAAAAAAATTGCCCTGGAAAAACTGCTGCCCGCGATCCACTTTGTCCGGATCAGTCCCGAAATCTTTTCAAAGCTGGTTTCAAATGACGAAAAAGACGCATTGCTCCGACTGGTTTCCGAAGTCGCAGAGCAACAGCCCTTGCTTGCCGGACAGCTCTTTGAGGAAGCACCTTCTGTTTTGGGCCTTTTTCGAGAAAAAAAAATGGATGCCGTTTTGATGGAAAAGGCAATGGAAATCGCGCGTTTCGATGGGGATCTGGCCGCGACACTTTTTATGAATGCCCCAAAAGTCCTGGCCGAGATGGATGAGGTGGCCTTCCGTTTTCCGGAGTGGGTTGATGAAGGTATTGCACTTTTGAAAAAAGGTTCGCAAACAGCCAAGGGCTTTTTTCTCTTGCAGGGGAAAGTCGGCAAAGTGGCGATCGACCGTTTGCGCGGGGGAGTCTCACTTTCAAAGATCTCCCGCACCCTGAAACTGTTTGCCGAAGCGCTTTCCGGTAGACGGGTGTCAATTAAGCCGACGACGGATCTAAAAAATGATCGACCGGAAGCAGAGACCGATTTCCCGACCTGCGATGGTGAAACCATCTACTTGCCTCCCCATGTCGGATATTTTGCAACAGATGCGCTTAACTATGAATGGTATAAGGTGGCGACGGCCTATCAGGCAGGCTATCTTGAATTTGCCACTTTCTTTCCAAAAATCAATGAAACCGCCGATCTGATCGAAAGTCTCCAGCAACGCTATCATCGACGGGGAGGGCTAAGCAGCCTCAGCTCTTTTTTTAATCTTTTTCCAGAACCTGGCCTGATTCGTCAATTGTTTGAGATTTCAGAGGGAGCGCGGATTGAATTTTTTCTCCGTCGGGAATATCCCGGTTTGCGTCAGGCCATGCGACGGATGCGGGAATTCGACCTCGACCAGCGGCCCGGACTAAGCGGTCTGACACCTCGTGGGACCGTATTGGAACTTCTGCTGCAAATATCTCTGTCCGGCAAAACAAAAGAGCCGGTTCCTGCACAGCTGCAAAGCATCTTATTTGATGTCTGCCGCTTCTTAGGTGTGGTTCAGGAAGCGCCCGCAACGGTGGCGACCTCGATGAAGGCCGCAGCAAACGTCTATCAATACCTGGATGAAGGGGATGACAAGCCGGAAGCGACCGAAGGTCCGATGGAGGCCTTCGAGGAAGAGGGAACTAAAGTGAAAGGCTCGGGCGAGCAGAGTGGTGTATTGCATCCTTCTCCAAGAGGGTCCATCGACCCCAAGCGGGTAGAAGAAGCTCAAAAAGTAAAACAGACCTATACCAACAGCCTGATCGAGAAATTAAAAGAGGCGGGTGTAGAAGTCTCAAGTGAAACGCTTGAGTCAGCGATTTCAAAATCCGTTGAACGGGGTGAAGTCTCGCTGGACAGTTTCCGGGAAGGAGATCCCGATGAGCAGCTCGATCGCATAGCCGAGCAATTGGAGGTGGCCGAAAAGGGGAGCAAGACCGGCACGGGTAAACGGATCTACTATTATGACGAATGGGATTGTACTGAGGAGGATTACCGTCGACTCTGGTGCAAGGTGGTCGAAAAAGACCTGTCCTCTGCGCTGACTTCAAATGTTTCATCCCTACTAGACGAATATCAGGGCCTGAGCCAAAGCATCACCTCGGCCTTTCAGATGCTCCGGCCGGTGGGCCTGAAGCGGATTAAAGGGGATCGGGAAGGGGATGAACTGGATCTGGATGCCCTCTTGGCGACCCGGGTTGAGATCAAGTCGGGGCAAAGTCCATCGGATCGCATCTACATCTCCCGACAAAAAAAAGAGCGTTCGGTGGCGGTCGCCTTTTTGGCTGATTTGAGCGGATCAACCCAGCAACAGCTTCCCGATCAAAACAAAAGCATTTTGCAAGTTGAGAAAGAAGCGCTTCTTCTGATGGCACGGGCAGTCGATGCCATTGGCGACCGTTTCGCCCTCTACGGCTTCTCGGGACGAGGAAAAGATGCTGTCGATTTTTTTATACTCAAAGACTTTGATGAACCCTATAACGCGGCGATAGATCATCGTATTGCCCACATTGAATCTGCGATTCAAAACCGGGATGGGGCCGCAATTCGACATGCCACAAGCAAACTCGCTGCGCAATCTGAAAAAATCAAAACACTGGTCTTAATCAGCGACGGCAAACCGCTTGACGACGATTATCGCGGATCATACGCCACGGCGGATACGAAGATGGCGCTTAAGGAGGCGAAGCGGCGCGGCATCCATCCCTACTGCATCACAGTGGATCGGGAAGGGGCCAGCTATCTTAAAGGCATGTACGGTGATGTGGCCTACATGGTGATTGATCACATCGAAAAACTCCCGATTCGACTGCCACAGATTTATAAACGTTTGACGATGTAGAATTAGGCATAACCACGAAAAAACCAGGAGGCATAAAATGGCAAGAACTGTCGAAGAAATTGAAGATGCCATCACGCAATTGCCAGAAGATCAACTGAGGCAATTTCGTGATTGGTACGGTAAATTTGATTCAGAAGCATGGGATGAACAAATAGAAAAAGATGTTGCGTCGGGTAAACTAGGTGCGCTTGCTAAAACAGCAATTGCTGACCATCATTTGGGAAAAACTAAAAAACTGTGACTCACTTTACCAGTCCATCGTTTTGGTTAGCTTATGAGGCATTGCCATCGTCAGTGAAACAAGTTGCTGATCGCAATTATGAAACGCTTAAAATAGACCCAAAGCATCCATCCCTGCATTTCAAGAAAATAAAAAGGTATTGGTCTATACGCGTAGGAATTCACTACCGGGCCTTAGCAGTCGAGGTCAAGGAAGGTTTGCTTTGGTTTTGGATTGGAAGCCATGCAGAATATGACAAACTCCTCAAATAGCTTAGGTGTTTTGGGAAACATCGTGTCGTGTTTTGGTTTGAAATATCTGCACCCTGTATTAGAAAGGTAAAACAATGAGTGAAGAAATAAAATTCAAAGGTTGGCTATGGGAGATGTTCAAAGAGTACATCCGTAAGATTGAGCGAACGGCCTCGACGGGCGCCCCGGAGCTTTCAATGATTAAAGAGAAGTATCAGGCCATTTTTCCTAATGGATCGATTATGATTCTGGTCGAAGAAAAGGTCGGGATGATCGTGGTTTTTAATGAGCTTGAAAGCCGCGAGACTTCGGAATTGACTGATCTGATGGAAGAAGAAAAACTCCTGGCCTATCTTGAAAAACACTACGGTCGTGGAAAATACAAGATCAATTTTTATAACGGTCTCACTTTTATTGCGACACACAATTTCAGAGTGAAGCTTGAAGAGGAATCCGTCCCCGAGATTTGGCGGGAGATTGTTGCAAAAAACAAGGCGGAAGAATCCGAGAAGGCGGGTAGTCGATGGGGATAAGAAAGGGACCGGTGATTGCGATTATCGGTCGACCGAATGTCGGAAAATCGACGCTGTTCAATAAGTTGACTGGCATGAGAAAAGCGATTGTTCAGGATCTGCCCGGGGTGACGCGAGACAGGAATGAAGGATTCTGCACCTATCGGGACCGTCAGTTTACCTTGATTGATACGGGTGGCCTGCTCTCCGATACAAGCGCTTCTTTTTCGGAGGCGATCCACCGGCAATCGGAGTTGGCGATTGAAGAAGCAGACATTATCCTGTTTATGATGGATGCCCGTGAGGGGGTGACGGCGGAAGACCATGCGGTTCAAACGCTTTTGAGAAAGAGCGGAAAACCGGTCTACACCGTCATCAACAAGACGGAAGGCAAGGGGGCTGACACGGTTGAGGAATTTTACGAATTGGGTGCCGACAAACTCTTTGCAATTTCCTCTGAACACAACCTCGGCCTCTCTGATTTACTCGACGCACTCTACCCCCATCTTGCGCCATTGGACGAAACGCCTGAGGAAACGCCACCGAAAATTGTGCTGATCGGTCGTCCCAATGCTGGAAAATCAACCCTGATCAATACCATTCTCAAAGAAGAACGTTTGCTGACCAGTGATATTGCCGGAACAACGCGCGATACCATTGATACGCCTGTGGCACGTAACAATAAGAATTATATATTTATTGACACGGCCGGAATGCGGCGGCGGGGCAAGATTACATGGGGTGTCGAGCAGTACAGTATTTCTCGTGCAAAGGGAGCATTGAAGCGATCAAATATCGCCCTGCTGTTGCTGGACTCCTCTGAGGGAATTACGGAGCAGGATACAAAAATTGCCGGCATGGTGATTGAGCAGGGCAAAGGCTTAATCCTGGTCGTGAATAAATCAGACCTGCTGGAAGGGCAGGAGGAACGGGATCAAATTGAGCAACAATACAGCTTCCGTTTTTCCTTTGTACATGATATGCCCAAGATCTATGTTTCGGCCTTGACCGGAAAGGGCATGACCCGCCTTTTTAAAAAGATTGATGAGGTCTACGATGCCTATACAAAACGGGTCCCAACCGGCCAACTCAACCGATTTTTTGAACGGGTGATTCAAAAACATCCCCCTGCAAGCTACAAAGGAAAGGCGATCAACCTTTTTTATATTACACAGGTTGGCACTGCGCCTCCGAGTTTTGTCATCTTTTGCAACATTTCAGCCGGTGTGACTGATCAATATTTGCGTTTTGTCCAGAATCAATTGCAGGAAGCATTCAGTTTCTGGGGCGTGCCGGTCCGCGTAAAAGTGCGGGCCCGGAAGCGGGTGCAGTTGCAACAGGTACTGGAGAGGTCAGGAAAGGCAAACAAATCGTAACAAAATTGCTGAGGACTCTAAATAATGCCCTATAACGATTTACGACAATTTATCTCCTTTCTTGAACAAAAAGGTGATCTTGTTCGGATAAAACAGGAGGTGGATCCCTATCTGGAAATGACTGAAATTTATGAGCGTCTCATCAAAAAAGGCGGCCCTGCCGTCCTTTTTGAAAATCCAAAAGGCGCAGAGATGCCGGTTTTGGTGAATCTCTTTGGAACGGTGGAACGGGTGGCCCTGGGACTGGATACAGATGAAAAAGGCCTACAGGAGATCGGGGCCTTTCTTGCTTTTCTCCAGCATCCGGAGCCCCCGAAGGGTTTTGTGGATGCCGTAAAACATTTGCCTTTTTATGCCAGGATTCTACATCTTTCGCCCAAAAAGACTAAGAATGCCCCCTGTCAGGAAGTTGTTTTAACCGGGGATGATGCCGACCTGGATGCAATACCGATTCAGCATTGTTGGCCCGACGACGCCGCAGCCCTGATCACCTGGCCCCTAGTCATTACCAAACCGGCACCTGGTCATGAAGGTAAAAATAATGTCGGTATCTATCGAATGCAGAAGCTCGACAAAAAACGGACGATCATGCGCTGGCTGAGTCATCGCGGTGGCGCCGATCACTATAGGCAGTGGATGGCGCAGGACAAACCCATGCCCGTGGCTGTCGCTATAGGATGCGACCCGGCCATGACGATTGCAGCCGTCACACCCGTGCCGGAGCAGATTGGGGAATTTCATTTTGCAGGTTTGCTTCGTAAAAAACAGGTTGAGCTGGTGAAGTGTAAGACGGTTGATCTGGAAGTCCCTGCCACGAGTGAGTTGATTATTGAAGGGGAAATCCATCCTGGAGAGATGGCCGACGAAGGGCCTCACGGCGATCATACCGGATATTACAACTCGGTTGAGCCTTTCCCGATTTTTCGCGTCACTTGCATTACGCATCGTAAAAATCCAATCTACCAGTCAACGACCACGGGCCGACCGCCGAGAGAAGATGCCATCATCGGTCTGGCCTTAAACCAGATTTTTCTGCCACTTTTAAAACAGCACTTCCCTGAAATCATAGATTTTCATCTTCCGATGGAGGCCTGTTCTTACCGCTTTGCCGTTATTTCAATGAAGAAGCAATATCCGGGTCATGCCAAACGGGTGATGATGGGGATCTGGGGTTTTCTCAAACAGTTTCTCTATGTTAAATTTATTATCGTGGTTGATCCGGACATTGATATC
This sequence comes from Nitrospirota bacterium, assembly GCA_029261195.1. GTDB lineage: Bacteria > Nitrospirota > Nitrospiria > SBBL01 > JAADHI01 > JAJDBU01. The sequence continues at coordinate 15,551 of JAJDBU010000011.1, forward strand.
CGGAATTGGGACGATGTGATCTGGGCCATTTCGACACAGGTTGATCCTGCGAGAGACACTTTTATCCTGGAGCGGACACCGATCGATTATCTTGACTTTGCCTCTCCGGAACCGCGTTTGGGTTCAAAAATGGGCATTGATGCAACAGCAAAAATACCGCCTGAGACCCATAGAGAGTGGGGAAAGTCGATGTCAATGGATCCCGATGTAGTCAAAAGAGTCGATGAAATGTGGCATGAATTGGGTCTCGACTCATGAAATTGCCATTCAGATTGATCCTTGGAATCAGCATCATCTCTACAATCTCCTTGGGCCTCGTATTCAGGGGCGCTTATGCGTCCGTGATCGCCAATACTCATTCACATCAAGAAAAAATAGTGAGCCATTCCCGCAAAGAATCCAATGCGAATGTGACGGCCAAAGCCAGGATTGAAGGAAGCTGTCTGCATTGCCACGCCGAGACATCAACATTAGATCAAGATCTTTCCAAACCCGAATGTCAGGAATGTCATGGAGAGCCTTCTCTACCGCTTGAGGTTTTGCCGGTTGAACTTTTGCCGCTTGAAGCCCCTGTTGAGATCGAAGTCATCGAACAGAAACAGGTACTGATTTCGGCGGGTTCCTATGTCATGGGGAGTCCGGGGCGTCCGGCGGCCGAAGGAAAAGGCAATGAAGATGAGGGGCCACCGCATGAGGTCTTTGTTACGGATTTCTATATGGATCTCTACGAAACGACGAACGCGCATTATCAGGCCTATATTGAATCGACTGGGAAAAAGGCGCCACTCCTGTGGAGAGAAGGGGTTTATCCGCCCGCATTGACAAACCATCCGGTTGTTTATGTCAGTTGGTATGACGCAGCGGGCTACTGCAATTGGGCTGGAAAGCGTCTCCCGAATGAAGAGGAGTGGGAAAAAGCAGCTCGAGGCGATGACCAGAGAAACTTCCCCTGGGGCGTAAAATTTTCACATGAAAAGGCCAACACCCCTCAGCATTGGATTGCGAAAGGGATAGATGTTTGGCAGGGAAGTACCCTGCCCGTCGGAAGTTTTGAAAATGGAAAAAGCCCCTACGGACTCTATGACATGGCGGGTAATGTCTATGAGTGGGTTAGCAATTGGTATCTTCCCTACACTGGGAACCAGTGGCCGAATGTGCATTATGGGAAAAGAAATAAGGTTTTGCGGGGGGGCTCTTGGTATGACTGCATGTCATACGGCTGCGGGCTTTCGGCACCTGTTTATAATCGAAGCCGGTTTACACCGGAGATTAAAAACAAAGGCTTCGGATTTCGCTGTGCGAGCGATGACCTCGTGTCGAAAATTAAACACCAGGATGAACACCAACAACAAAAGTCTTGAAGCAAGGACGCCGGGAAAGCCCGCGTATATTGCGTAATGAGGGGCTTAAGAAATGTCGCGAGCCTTGACTGTTTTACGCTTTTCCGCTTTTGCTTGTTCAATTGCATTGAGGCAGACCGTCTCGACTTGTTTACTTAAGGCCTCAAGAAATTCAGCTGAAGTGTTGAACTCTGCTTTTTCTGATATAAACTTCCGAACTTTGGAACTGACGATCAATACATCTGCCATGAATATCTCCTTTGAGAGTAAATCTTCTTATGGGTAAAGAAAAACAGGAGGCATTTTATGTCAAGCGATTCTCTAAAGGCAAGTAAAATACGGTCAGTACAAAGAATGTCACTGCCTGAGTTCTGGACGCCACCGCGACTTTCCACGGATAGACTGGAACTCTATGCTCCGGTCGATAGCCTTCGACCAGAACTTCAAATCGATCAAAATGATCTCCCTCCCGGTCTGCCAAGTAATTGGTCGCTTTTTTTGAAGGGGTCTGAGGCGGCCCAGGCCATTGGCAGTATTGGTTATATCCGTTGGGAGCATTCAATTCAACTTGCGGAGATCGGCTTTATTCTGTCCCATATCCATAGAGGAAAGGGATACATGGCTGAGGCCGCCAAGGTAGTCATCGAATTTGGATGGCTCAAACTTCAACTGAAAATTATTGAAGGCAGATCCCTGCCAAATAATCGTGCGTCTATTAGATTGCTGAAACGGATGGGGATGAAAAAGGAAGAAAGTGTTCAGACGCGACTTTTTTCAAAGGGCGACCTGGTTGATCTTGATATCTATCGACTTCGGAAAGACACGGGCATTACTTGAAAGGCTTCATGAAATAAAAATGGTTTGTCGGCCCTTGGCCCTGACCGATGTCGAGCCCGTATCGGATGGCCTCCGTCACATAGTGTTTCGCGTCCGCCACCGCCTGCGGCAACGGCTTATTCTGCGCCAAATGTGCTGCGATTGCGGCTGCGTAGGTGCAGCCCGTGCCATGCGTAGTGGGTGTTTCAATCAATTCCCCCTCAAACCAGGCCAAAGTCTGTCCGTCATAAAGTAGATCGCAGCCGGGTGTTTCGACAAGATGCCCCCCTTTAAGCAGTACGGCCCCGCAAGCGAATTGATAGATTTTTTTTACCGCAGACTCAGCTGCTGCTCGGCTTGTGATCCTCATGCCCGACAGGATTTCTGCCTCTGAGATATTGGGTGTTAAGAGGGCTGCCAGGGGGATGAGATCCTTTTTTAAGGCCTCAAGGGCATCCGGCTTAAGCAGGGGATAGCCATTCGTGGACACCATGACAGGATCGACGACGAGCGGAGTAAAGGTTTGTTTGAGTGCTGCTTGTCTCAAATAACCGGCGACACATTGCACGATTTCTTTTGATGCCAGCATGCCTGTTTTGATTGCCGAGACCTTAAAGTCATCAAAAATGGCTTTGAGTTGTGCCTGGATAAGTGAAAGGGGAAGCTCAAAAGAATCGGTCAGTTCAAACGTATTTTGAGCGGTGACGGCGCTCAAGACCGATAAGGCATAAGCCCCGTTGGCATGAATCGCCTTGATGTCCCCCTGAATACCGGCTCCACCTCCCGGGTCGGAACCTGCAATGGAAAGGACTAGGGGGGGGCTTAGCTGTTTCATTTATAGAGTGACGATGTCAAACTTCTCAATATGAAGGTTGGAATCGGCCTTGATAATGATTTTCTTCTTATACTTTTTTTCAAGGGCTTCCACGTCTTGCCGCAAGTCATCGTAGAGCAGGGAAGCAACTGAGGGGTGGACGCCGATGATGACCTTTTTATCCCGAGGAGAGGAGGCGATCTGTCGGATCTCACGGAAGAGTTCGTGGCACATCGTCACGGGCGACTTGGTATGCCCTGTGCCGTCACAATAGGGACAGGGGTCGGAGAGGATTTTGAGCAGGTATTCCCGTGTCCGTTCTCGTGAGATCTGAACAAGGCCGAGTTCTGAAATTTTCAGCACCTGCATCTTTGCCTTATCGTTTGAAACCGCTTCATTGAGTGCCTTCATGACTTTGTTCTGATTTTTTTCCTTGTCCATGTCGATGAGATCGATGATGATAATCCCCCCGATATTTCGAAGACGCATCTGACAGGCAATTTCCTTCACGGCTTCTAGATTCGTCTTAAAGATGGTTTCTTCAAGGTCTCGTTTTCCGACAAAACGTCCCGTATTGACATCAATGACTGTCAGGGCCTCGGCATGATCGATGACGATATAACCTCCGGATTTCAACCAGACACGGCGGTTGGTTGCTTTGGAGATTTCGAGCTCTATGCCATAGGCATCGAAAATCGGCTCATCTTTCGCCCAGAGTTTAAGACGAGGGAGAAAAGTCGGAAGATAGGTGCCCACAAATTCTTTCATCCGCTCATACTCTTTTTTTGAGTCGATCGTGAGCTGGTTGATCTCCTTTGTAAAGAGATCACGAACCGTCCTGAAGATGAGGTCGAGGTCGTTATGGACCAAGGTCGGGGCGGGTCGACTTTCGCTGTTTTTTGAAATCGCTTCCCAGATTCCTTCCAGAAAATCGATATCCTGCTTAAATTCATCCTCTGTCGTGCCGTCACTCACGGTCCGAACGATAAAACCATGCCCTTTTTTTCGGAGACGCCGGATCATCTCTTTCAAACGTTGGCGTTCGTCTTCCTTCCCGATTCTACGGGAGACGCCCACATGGTTGACCATCGGCATGTAGACTAAGTAGCGTCCCGGAAGGGAAACATAGGTCGTCACTCGAGGGCCTTTTGTTCCGATCGGATCTTTTGTGACCTGAACGACAATATCCTGCCCTTCTTTCAAGAGATTTTCAATCGCTTGATTCGAGCGTTTTTTAGAGCGTCTGGCAACGGGGGTCGGTTCTTCACTTTCTTCTACTTCTTCTTCATCTAAGTCCTCTTGGAGGTCGAAGCCATCTTCTTCAAGGTCGTCAGGTGCAGAAGTCTCCGGATTTTCTGACAGATCAGAAATCTCGCCGGTATTTTTAGTCTCCGACTCCGAAGTTTGCTCGTTTGTGAGCTCCGGCGGTGGCTCTTTATTAATGAGGATATCGGCGACATAAAGAAAGGCCGCTTTTTCGGTGCCGATATCAACAAAGGCCGCCTGCATGCCGGGGAGGACTTTGACGACCTTTCCCTTGTAGACATTCCCGACAATGCCACGCTCTTTTTTACGATCGAGATAAATTTCTGTGACCACTCCGTTTTCAATCAAGGCAACACGCACTTCTTCACGTGATGAATTGATGATGATTTCAGTTTTCATTTAATCCTCATTTTTCAAATTGTCAGTCCGGTCATCCAAGAGCCGGAATTCATATTATTCAGGCGATAGATTCCCGCCAGGAACATGCGGGAATCACGAGTAAGGTTATATTTAGTGAATCATTCTTCTTACTTTAATATTAAACAAAAGCCCTAGCATTGCGAGTGTTGTGACCATTGCACTGCCGCCGTAACTGACGAGTGGCAGTGGAACACCGACAACAGGCATGACTCCTAAGGTCATACCCACATTAACAAAAAAATAAAATGAAATAAGACCGATAATCCCGACGGCGATTAGAGATCCGAGTAAATCCTTCGAGTGGGTGGCGACTTCAATCCCCCAGAAAATGACAATAAAAAAGAGGATGAACAGGACAGAAACGCCGATAAAACCCCATTGCTCCGCGAATGCGGAAAAGATGAAGTCGGTATGTCTCTCCGGCAGAAATTTCAACTGGCTCTGTGTCGCACCAAAAAGGCCTTTTCCAAAAAAACCACCTGAGCCGATTGCAATTTTCGACTGGATGACCTGATAGCCTGTGCCGGTCGGGTCTTCCATCGGATTCATGAAAGTGACTATCCGCTTTTTCTGATAATCTTTCAAGTTGTTCCAGAAAAATTGTCCGGCAAAAGGAGAGATCATACCGGAGATGAGGACAAAATAGATGAGGAAACGTGAACGCAAGCCCATCACAAAAACCATACTGAGTAAGATTGTCGAAATCGACAAGGCCGTGCCGAGGTCGGGCTGCTTTAAGATAAAAAGGGAGGGGAGGAGGAGGATTGCTCCGGAGAAGAGTAGCCGTTTCAGGCCGAGCCCGGTCTTCGGGCTGTCCTCTGAAAAGAATTTTGCAAGCGCTAAAAGGATGCCGATTTTTGCCAACTCCGAAGGCTGAAATGAAAAAGACCCGATCATCAGCCATCGTTTCGCGCCCATTCCGGTTCGTCCGATGAGGGATACAAGTACGAGAAAAAGTAGGGTGAGCAGGTAGATCGGATAGGCGAAGCGCGCGATCTCTCTGTAGTCTATCCAGGCCATGATGAGGAAGGCGGCAAAACCTAAAATGATCCAGTAGATCTGCTTTAAATAGAGGGCTGTCCTGCCGGGAGAGGAGACGCCTCCGGTCATGCTATAGATCGAAAGGACACCAATGCCCAAAATAAAAAAAAGCACGACAAACAAAACCCGATCGAAACCGGAAATCATGCGATGGTCAACCATGGTCATTACCTTCCTGAGTCTCATTCCCTTGACCCGGCCGTCCATCTTTTTCAAAATAGCTTTCAATAACCGCCTTAGCCAAAGGGGCTGCTGCAGAGCCTCCATGCCCGCCATGCTCGAGGAGGACGACGATGGCGAGCCTGGGGGTTTCGACCGGCGCAAAGGCGACAAACCAGGCGTGATCACGAAAGGCCTCAGGAATTTCTTCTTCTCCACCCTCTATGATGTCCTCGTCTGCTTTCATTGCGATGACCTGGGCCGTTCCCGTTTTTCCGGCAATTGAAACAATGTTTGATCGGATACCTTTTGCTGTGCCTAAAGGGTCGGTGACCACTCCCGCCAAAGCAGTGCGAATGACTGCAAGTCGTTCTTTTGAGACCGGCAGGCGATGTCCTTTTTCCGCATTCATTGTCGTAAAATCTCCCGTGGCAATATCTCGTGTTTTTTTTAATAGATGTGGACGGTACCAATGCCCGTCTGCTGCAAGTGCCGCGACCATCGTGGCGAGCTGTAGAGGTGTTGCGGTGACGAAGCCCTGTCCAATCGAAACTGAAAGGGTTTCACCGGTATACCACGCTTCCTTCAAAGTCTTTTTCTTCCAGGCCTTGGTCGGGATCAACCCGCTATTTTCAAAGGCCAGATCAATGCCGGTTGTTCGGCCTAAGCCGAACAGTTTTGAATATTTTGCAATCCGATCAACACCGAGCTTTTGGCCCATAATGTAATAATAAACATCGCAGGACTCAACAAGAGAACGGTATAGATCGACTGGACCATGCCCGCCTTGTTTCCAGTCTCTGAAATGCCGCTCTCCGGATTGAAGTGAACCGCGACAGTTAATTTCATCATCGGCTGTTGTGGACTGTGTCTCTAAGAGGGCAGAGGCCATTACAATTTTAAAGGTTGATCCTGGAGGATATTGTCCCTGAATGGCACGATTGGTCAGGGGTCTTGCCTCATCATTGAGCAATGCTTGCCAGAGTGTTGATGAGGCTCCTTTTGAAATGAGGTTTGGATCGAATGCGGGATGGCTGACCATTGCCAAGACCTCCCCGTTATGTGGATCAAGGGCGATGATTACACCGGGACGGCCTGCAAGCGCAGCTTCGGCTGCTTTCTGAAGTTTGAGGTCCAGTGTCAAAAAGAGGTCATTTCCCTGCTGAGGAAAGACTTCTTTCACGACCTGCCGTTCGTGTCCTAAGGCATCGACCTCAATCCGTTTCGTGCCCGGTACACCTTGCAGTAAAGCATCATAATTCTGTTCAATTCCGAATTGGCCGATAATAGTACCTGACTTGATGTCACTGTACTGTTCTTTCTCAAGCTGTTTGCGGGTAATTTCACCGACATATCCAAGCAGGTGGGCCGCCAGAGATCCCGAAACAGCATGGCGTTTAAATTCCGCTTCGATCTTGACCCCCGGTAGTGAAAGGCTGTGCCCTTCGATTTGGGCGACTTCCTTCAGGCTAAGATCGCTCTTAATCTTGATGGGTCGGTAAGGATCCCCGATTTCATTTTTTAGGCTATCGAGAATCTCCTCTATTTTTATTTCAGTAAATTGACTCAGTCGTCCTATGACCGCTTCCTGATCCTGCATGTCTGCACGAACAAGGTAGAGACTGAACCCAGGCACATTGTTTACAAGCAAGGCCCCGTTACGGTCATAAATGCGTCCACGAGGCGCCGGGGTTTCAACCATCCGGAGGCGGTTGTTTTCCGAGAGTTTGAGGTAATAGGTCTCGTTTGTAACCTGTAGGTCCCATGCGCGGAGCAGGAGGAGAAAAAGGACTCCGGTAATGATTGCAAAAAACCAGTAGATCTTCCGCTCTAAGACCTTATTTTTTTCCTGGGGAAAAAATCGTTCCCCCATAACTTTGGATCTCCTGTCTATTCGCTCTGTTGTTGATCAAAAAAACGGCTGCGATGCTGAGTGCGCCATTGTAGAGCGCTCGAATGATTATATCTCCTGTCTGTATTGCATGAAAACCCTCTGAGCCAAAACCATGCAGAATGAGAGTGCCTGCGATATCGTGAAGGAGGGACATGATCAGGGAAATGGCAACATAGACCTGTGTAGAAAGATGGAGGAAAGATTTCCCGAAGAGTCCGGCAATCGCACCCGCAAGTGCTTTCAGAAGGAAACCCGGACCCAGGGTTCCAACTGAAAAGAGGTCAAGCAGGCCACCTAGTGCCACGCCCCATTGTAGTCCGCTGGGCGTTCCCCAAAACCAGCCTTGTACAAAAACGATGACCAGTGCTAGATCCGGCTTTACACCAAAAATCTGGAACCGCTCCAGCACAATCGTCTGTACGGGGATAATTGCAAGGCATATGAAAATTCGTAATAACCAGATCAAATCGTTTTAACCTTAATCGTTCAGCCTTTATGTTTATGTGTCATCTCGACCAAAGGGAGAGATCTTAAGATTTCTCTCTTCGTTCGAAATGACAAAGCCGGATTACAACTGATCTTCAATCGAGCGAATGATCAGAACCTCTTCAACCGCTTCCAAACTCAGACCGAAGCTCAACTCGATTCTGAGGAAGAGTTCTTTTTTTCGTCCTAGAATCTGTTCCACCCGTCCTATTTTGAGGCCCTTGGAAAAACTGCCTTCGAGGCCGGAAGTCAAGAGCAGGTCGCCGACTTCGATTTCTGCATCATGAGGAAAGTACTTTAGACGGGCCGACCCGCTATCGACTCCCTGTACGATGCCCTGTTCTCGTGTTCGCTGTACCCTTGCGCTGATAGCGCTGTTTCTGTCAGATGCCAAGAGTACCTGGGAAAAATGCGTGCTGGCATGAATGACTTTACCGACAACTCCCTGCGGCACAATGACGCCCATATCGATTTCGACACCGTCTGAGCGTCCCTTGTTGATGATGATGGTCTCAAACCACTGCGTCGGTTTTCGTCCAATAACGGTCGCGGTAATTGTGTCAAGGCGCGACTGTTCCTTGAAATCAAGAAGGCCTCTAAGGCGCTCAGCCAATCTTCCCTTTTCTTGAAGCCGTGTATTTTCTCCTTCCAACCCTGCGACACGTTGTCGCAGGATGTCATTCTCCTTTTGAACGTCAATGAGGTTGATATAGCTTTGCCAGATATTTCCGATACCGTCAAAAAGGGAAAAACTCCCAAGCTGTATCGTGTAAACGGCGGCATCAATGGGAAGTCGAAGTAATGCAAGTGGTTTCTTTTGACGCCCGGAGACAAGAAGGAGAATGACAAGGGTAAGGAGTACAAAGAATGCAATGGGTTTTTTATAGAACTGAAGTCCGGCTGGCATTTCACCGGCTCGATTGGGAGGCGATCGCAATTTTTTTGAGAAGACTCAATTGATCCAGGGCCTGTCCAGCTCCGAGTACAACCGTAGTCAGGGGGTTATCCACCGTGATAATCGGCAGGTTGGTCTCTTCTCGCACGAGGATGTCTAGCCCTTGCACCAGTGCGCCTCCTCCAGCCAGGACGATTCCTCTGTCAATAATATCTCCCGCTAATTCCGGAGGGGTGTTTTCAAGGGCGATTTTGATTGCATTGATGATGATGGAAATGGGGGCTGCTAAGGCCTCCCGTATTTCACTATCGTCAATCACCAGGGTTTTCGGGATCCCGGAAATCAGATCTCTACCCTTGATCATAAAGGTGCGTTTTTCCGGGAGCGGGTAGGCCGATCCAATTTCGACTTTGATCGATTCCGCCATGTGCTCACCAATCAGGAGGTTGTATTTCCGCTTGATGTAGCTGAGGATGGCCTCGTCTAATTTATCGCCCGCAGTCTTGACCGATTCGGAATAGACGATTCCCGCAAGTGAAATGACGGCGATGTCGGTGGTGCCGCCGCCGATATCGACAACCATATTTCCAAACGGTTCCGCAATGGGCAGGCCCGCACCAATGGCCGCAGCGACGGGTTGCTCAATGAGGTAGACCTCCCGCGCCCCGGCTAAGTCGGCAGAATCGCGGACGGCACGTTGCTCGACCTGCGTAATCTTGGCTGGGATGCCGATAATGACCCTCGGTCGGACGAAAGTCGTCCGGTTATGTGCCTTTCGGATAAAATAGCTCAACATTTTTTCTGCGACTTCGAAATCGGCGATGACCCCGTTTTTCATGGGCCGGATGGCGACGATATTTCCCGGTGTCCGACCCAGCATGCGTTTCGCTTCTTTTCCGATGGCGACAACATTTCCGGATTTTCGCTCAATGGCAACGACCGAGGGTTCATCAATCACGATCCCTTTGCCTCTGGCATAGACCAGGGTGTTGGCCGTACCGAGATCAATTGCCAGGTCATTTGAAAACCACCCTAAGATCGTACTTGTAATGCCCATTTATTCTTTATATCCCTTCCGCGACTTACTTTGTTTTTGAGTTAAGCATTCGATTGATTAAAATTTTGGTCAACCACTTGTGTCTCGGCAAGCTCGTCTCCAATCCGTCTTCCCCTTGTATTACCCAGCAAGAGGAGGGATTCGAATCCGATAAGGCCTAAGGCTAAGAGCCAGCCTACGAAAGGGATTTGCGACAGGAGATAGGCAATGCCGAGAGAAATATTACGTATGATGGACTCCCTGAAAGAGATTTCCTGCTCCGGTTTAGAGCTGACGGTTTGAAGGCCGATCAGTTGTTTCCCGATACTTTTGCCTTCGGCAAAGCCGTCCGATAATAGAAGGTAGGAAAGCGCGGCGAGAAAACTGATTTTAAGCGGGATCTGGCCAATTGCCGAGACAATCAGGAGATCCAGAAACTTCGCGATAAACCTGTTAAGACTATTTGCTTTGGGGTGGACCGAGGAAAGTAGGGCTTCCTCTTCCTGCCCTTCCTCCCGGGCAACCAGCACAAAAACCTTTCATTAAAGAAAGCAAAATGAATGAGCTTCCTTTACAGATAAAAAAAAAGGATATTATAATCAGAAGTGTCAAATTGTTTCAACGAAAATCAAACTTTATGTGGCAGGTGTCGATTGCAAAAGATTTCTATTATTAGTCCCGTTCACAATGAAGAGAAACATCTTCCCGCGTTCTTTTCTCATCTGGAAAAACTCGGGATCGAAGAGCTTGTTTGTATTGATGGAGGAAGCAGAGACCAGAGCCTGAAACAGCTCAAACAGTGGTCGAATGACGCTAGCTCTGCACAGAGTAGGATCGTTACTTCCTCCGGGAGAGGGAGAGGCCGCCAGATGAATGAGGGGGCGCTTTGGGCGAAGGGGGAGATTTTTGTTTTTCTCCATGTCGATTCTGCGCTTCCAAACGACGGGATTGCTCTCATTCTAGAAGCCATGAAGTCCTCGGATGTCGTGGGCGGGGCCTTCCGCCTACAGATTGACAGTGGACACTGGTTTTTAAAATGGATCACTTTGACGGCGAACCTCCGTTCAAAATATTGGGGGCTTCCCTATGGAGATCAGGCATATTTCGTGCGGAGAGATGTTTTTGAACGCATGGGCAGGTACCGGATTATCCCCTTAATGGAAGACGTTGATTTTTTCAGAAGACTAAAAAAAGAGGGGGAAACGGTCTTATTAAAAGAGGCCGTGCTGACTTCGGCCCGACGTTGGAAGGAAAAAGGGATCTATTTAAATAGTGCTTGGAATGCCCTTTTTCTTTGTCTCTACTTTATAGGCATTTCTCCAAACCGCCTTGCTAAGTGGTATTATCCCTCGGAATTTCTTTTTCGAAGGAAGAATTGATGACACAGCCTTACATGAGAATCGACCTCCCGGTCACGGGGATGACTTGCGGGGCCTGTTCGGCGAGAGTCGAAAAGGGACTCAAGTCCCTGCCCTTTGTTATTGATGCGACTGTTAATTTTGCCACAGGGAAAGCCACCATTCAGATCGTCCCGGAAGCGCAATGGTCTGAGCCGATTGAAGCCCTGGTTAAGCAGGTTCAGAAAATCGGATACGGGGTGAAGCGCGAAGAGTTAAGGTTTGAAATTGAGGGGATGTCCTGCGCCTCCTGTGTCTCTAAGATCGAAAAATATTTGCAAGCAACAATCGGGGTACTTCAGGCCTCGGTCAACCTGGCGACTGAAAAGGCATCGATTTCATACATCCCCACTTTGACCGATCCGGCTGCCTTAAGCGCTGTGATTCGATCGGCCGGATATCAGGGCCGGACCGAAATAGAGGCATCCGGACTTCAGCAGAAACAGGAAGAAAGTCCTGAAAAAGCATTAAAACAGAAGTTAGTCGGTGCGGGGGTACTGACACTCGTAATCTTCGCCATCATGCATGGTGGCGATTTTCTTGGCTTGAGCGCATCCACCATCAAACTGCTTCAATGCCTTCTGGCAACGCCGGTTCAATTCTGGGCCGGTCTGCAATTTTATAGAGGGGCCTGGCGTGCGGCCTTACATCGCAGTTCAGACATGAATACCCTAATTGCCATCGGAACCTCTGCCGCCTATTTTTATAGTCTTGCGGCAACCTTCGTCCCCGGATTTTTTGCATCGGGCGGGATCGCGCCCGACGTTTACTATGACACCGCTTCCGCCATCATCACCCTGATCCTGCTCGGCAGACTGCTGGAAAGTCGGGCGAAGCGGAAGACCTCTGATGCCATTCAGAAATTGATGGGCATTCAGGCAAAAACAGCACGTCTGCTCGGAGAAAATGGAGAAGAACGGTCCATTCCACTTTCAGACGTTGTGGTTGGCAATCATATGGTTGTTCGACCGGGAGAAAAGGTGCCCGTTGATGGGGAAATTCTTGAGGGTTATTCATCAATTGACGAGTCGATGCTGACAGGCGAAAGTCTTCCTGTTGAAAAGGGGACAGGAGATCGGGTTGTCGGCGGCACACTGAATCAAACAGGCCGCTTTGTTTTTGAGGCGAAACAAGTCGGGTCTGAGATGGCCCTCTCTCAAATCATTCGACTCGTTGAAGAGGCGCAGGGCAGCAAACCGGCGATTGCAAAGCTGGCGGACAAAATTGCCGGCATTTTTGTTCCCGCCGTGATCGGTATCGCGGTGTTTTCCTTCTTGATCTGGTTTTTGCTCGGGCCGGAGCCGGCGCTGACGCATGCCCTCTTCACTGCGATTTCTGTCCTGATTGTGGCCTGCCCCTGCGCCCTGGGTTTGGCAACGCCGACCTCAGTCATGATTGGAATCAGCCGGGGAGCCGAAACCGGTATCCTGATTCGAAGTGGCGAGGTGTTGCAGGAGGCCCGCCGAATCGATGTCATTATATTTGACAAAACCGGCACCTTGACCCATGGGAAACCCGTTGTGACCGATCTGATTTGTCAGACAGACGATGCCATGCGAACAAGCGATTCCAAAGAAGAACAACAAGAAGGACAACAAGAGGAACAGAAGAGGCTTCTCTATTATGCCGCAAGTGCCGAACGGGGTTCGGAACATCCTCTTGCCGGGGCGATTGTCGGGGCAGCGGAGTTGGAGGGCCTTCACTTGGCCGACCCTGAAAAGTTTCGTGCCTTGCCTGGAAGAGGGATTCGTGCGCAGGTTGCAGGCAAGTCGGTTAAGCTTGGAACGGCCAGGTGGTTTGGAGAACAGGGCATTGTACTCGAAGGATTCAAACTGTCGGCTGATCGGCTGTCGGAAGAAGGGAAAACCCCGATGTTTGTTGCGATCGACAAAAGCTGTATCGGTGTCATTGCCGTCGCCGATACCGTAAAAGCAGAGGCTAAAGAAGTCGTCTCTGCCTTGCATCGCTTAGGAATGAAGGTCATCCTCCTGACAGGGGATCAGAAAAAAACGGCTGAGGCCATTGCACGTTCGGTCGGGATTGAAAAAGTCCTCTCAGGGGTGCTTCCAAACGAAAAAGCGGGAGAAGTTGTTCGACTTCAAAAGGAAGGGTGTCGCGTGGCCATGATCGGCGACGGGATCAACGATGCCCCTGCCCTTGCTCAAGCCGACATCGGCATGGCAATCGGAACGGGAACCGACATTGCCCTTGCGGCCGCCGACATGACCCTGGTGGGGGGCAAACTGTGGGGGGTGATCACGGCCCTAAGGCTTTCAAAGGCGACCATACGGAACATTAAACAGAATCTCTTTTTCGCCTTTATCTATAATATCATCCTGATTCCGGTTGCGGCAGGCGTACTCTATCCCTTTTGGGGAATTCAGCTGTCACCCATCTTTGGAGCCGCCGCTATGGGGCTTTCCTCTGTCAGTGTTTTAACGAATGCTCTCAGGCTGAGATCGTTTCGGGCTGAAGAGGGGTGACAAATGATCTTCACTTGACCGAATCTAAACTTTTAAGGCATAGTCGGAACTTGAATTTCGTCGTAGAAAAAAATGAATGCAGACTGCCGAGTACAGCTTTATAAAAAGATAATGCGGCTACGCGTCGTGACGGCCTTTGTCTGGGCAATCGGGGCGATTGTTTATACGGCAATGATTTGGCATACATCGGAAAAAGGTGCTGTTTTCCCCCTTTTTTTGATGCTAGTCCCATCCTCAATAATGCTTGGCTTCGCTGTGATTGCCTTTGAGAGAAGGTGTCCCGAATGTAATGAAAAATTTTACGGAAACATTCTCCGCTTCTTTTCAGCAAAATCGTGTAGATATTGTGATTATCATGGGACCTAAACCTCGACAATAAGGAGACATTATGTTTAAAAAGATTTTCATCGCAATCGTTATGCTCACTATTTTTCCCCGGCTGAGTTTTGCTGATATTTATTCAATTGACGCCTCCCATACCCATATCGGGTTTTCAATAAGACATATGGTGATTTCAAATGTCTTAGGGCGTTTTAATGAGTTTGCTGGCACCATTGAAACAGATAAAGCAGGTAATATTAAGCATGTTGCTGTCGAGATCAAGGCCGCAAGTATCGATACGGAACATCAAAAGCGAGACAAGCATCTACGCGGACCGGACTTTCTTGATGTCGAAAAATATCCCTTCATGACCTTTAATTATAAGCGGACCCTGTCTAGAAAGGGAGACCGTTACACCTTGGCTGGGGACTTAAATCTTCACGGCGTCACCAAGGAAGTTGTTCTGGATATGACACTGCTGGGAAAGGTCAAAGATCCCTGGGGAAATCAAAGAGCAGGATTGACCGGGACTACTGAAATCAGTCGGAAGGATTTCGGGATTGTCTGGAACAAATTGCTTGAAACCGGAGGCCTTGTTGTTGGGGACACCGTAAAGATTGCTTTGGAAGTCGAAGGGATTTTAGAGAAGTAGCGATGGTAAGCATCCCGACTGAAGAAGAAATTGATGCCTTTATTCAGTTGATTTCAGAACCTCGATTTTCAGGCATGTTTAATCCCTGGTCCGAGAATTCTGATACAGAGCTGAATCCGGAGGGATTCTTGGCCCGGAGAAAGCGCTTGCGCCTCCATTTGTCTTGTCCTGACCCGAAGATTCTATTGATTGGAGAGGCTGCAGGGTATCAGGGATGCCGATTTAGCGGCATCCCGTTTACCTCGGAGAGACTCCTCTTAGAGGGAGGTATTCCAAGGATGCCCTTGTTGAGCACCCGGATTTCAGTCCGGAATCGACCCTGGAGTGAGCCTTCAGCAACAATTGTCTGGAAAACCCTTGATGCCCTTAATTTGTCAGAACATGCCGTTCTAAGCAATGCAGTTCCCTGGCATCCAAGCGGGGAGAGAGGGCCACTCTCAAACCGTACACCCAGGTCTAACGAAATAGAAACAGGGCGACCCTACCTGAAACATTTTCTGAGTCTTTTTTCCAATGTACAGGTCGTAGCGCTTGGAAAAACAGCCAGCGCCTCTTTAGAGGCTTTGGGAATACATCATACCCGAGTTCGACACCCGGCTTACGGCGGCGCGCTTAAATTTCGAGAAGGCGTGAGCCGCTTAGTAAACTGTCAAACCTAAGTTTTTAATGTTTATTTCCTCTGTGTCCTGTCTTCAAAAAGACTTTACACTTTTTGAAACAGATTTTCTGTCGTTTTAATGCAGAAAAAGTATACTTTTCAAGGGCTTAATAAAAAATATTATTTTTTGAATTATCTGGAATTATTGCCTTGCATTTGGGTATTTGTATTGCGTATAAGTAGAAAGTGTTGATATTTACTCATTCATTTTTACGACATTTTTAATGAAATCGGTAGCTAGGGGGCGATAATGAATCGAATTATTGTAGTTATATCCTGGATTTTTATTTTGGTGAGTCCCGCAGTGGCGTCGGCAGTCCCATTTACTCCTTGTCTTGCCGACATCTGCGAGTCCGGCCCAGGTGGAGATATTGATCATTTGGGTGGGCCGGACTTGGTTTCGCGGATATTGACTATTGGGGATCATGGTTTTATTACTGATTTAGACCTGTCTTTTGAAGTGACAGGCCCGTTCTCTAGTGATATTAGTTTTTCAATCACGCACGAGTCATTTACGGTGGATTTAGGCAATCCTCTTTCGGTGTTTTATGGAATGGATATCTTTGGCGACTGGACCTTGCTTGCTGAGGATAGGCTATGGCCACAGGGTAATGAGGGCAATCACTTTGAGTGGCGTATCGCCGCAACTCTGGATACACCTGCTACAATTCCTAACCCTGAACCGGGAACATTCCTTCTTATGATGACAGGCTTGCTTGGTCTTGTCGCTTACAATCAGTGGCGAAAATATAGCGCTTAGCACTCAGCGCCACTTGATTTTTCATCCGAATTGCAGGAATGAAGAGGGGACTGTAGGGAGTATCTATAGTCCTCTCTTCATTCCTATGCCTTCCTAATTCCTGAATTAATCTTGTTCCTGTTTGTGATAAGGTGCCTACTTATGTGGAATATGGAGAATTAACTTAGTGATTCGATTCGTGGGCTTTCTTGCCCTTGTCATGGTCATCCTTTCGCTGCTTGATTATTTCGGTACGATTGAGATTGTTTTTGTCCCACTGAAGATGTTTACCGATGCGCTTATTCGGCTCGTAAATGCTGTTAAGGAAGGTGTGAGTGCTTCCTAAAATCATTTTGACTTTAGGGAGGCCGCTTTAGCGATATATTAATGGATGATAACAGGATGAATACGAAGTCCAAAGCATTGATCAACAGTGATTTTTCTAATTTGCGGCTGGTGAATCAAGGTAAGGTCAGAGACATTTACGATCTTGGTGAAACCCTGCTTTTTGTCGCAAGTGACAGAATTTCCGCCTTCGATGTGATTCTACCGGAAGGCATCCCCGGGAAAGGCGCTGTTCTGACAGCGCTGTCCTCTTATTGGTTTACCTGGCTTGCAAGGCTGGACGGGATGCCGGGACATCATCTGATCAGCTCTGAATTTAACGAATTCCCGGAAGTCTGCCATCCCTATCGCAATATTTTGGAAGGACGCAGCATGGTGGTTCGAAAAGCCAGGCCGCTTCCAGTGGAATGTATTGTACGAGGTTATCTTGCGGGCTCCGGATGGAAAGATTATAAAAAAAACGGCGCAATATCTGGAGAACGGCTTCCCACAGGATTGCTTGAGTCAGACCGTCTGCCGGAAGTCATCTTCACTCCCTCGACCAAGGCTGGCGAAGGTGAGCACGATATGAATATCAGTTTTAAGCGGATGTGCTCTGAAATCGGTTCTGAACTGGCTGAAAAAGTTCGGAAGGCCAGCATTTCCATCTACAAAAAAGCCAGTCTCATGGCGGAAAAACGCGGTATTATCATTGCGGACACTAAGATGGAGTTCGGACTGGATGAAGCCTCAGGCGAGCTACTGTTAATTGATGAACTCCTGACCCCGGATTCTTCCCGCTTCTGGCCTGCTTCGGCCTATTCGCCCGGACGTGCCCAGCCGAGCTTTGATAAGCAGTTTGTCCGTGATTACCTGCTCTCAGTAAAATGGGAGGGCTCGTCTCCGCCACCCCATTTACCGGAGGCAATTATTCTACAAACTCAGGAGCGATATGTAGAGGCCATGAAGCGACTAACAGCGACAACTTAATTTCAATTCTTCCCTGTCTCCCATCCCCGATTTTTTCTTGACAAGTATTAATTGGATATGAGAAAAATGTCCCAACATTTATTGATCGTGATCTTATAAGAAGACAATGGCGTCTTCTCCATTGGGGGAAGACGCCATTTTTTTATTAGTGACTAAAACTTAAGGTGATGGCCCCATTGCCCACACTTCGGATCGCATTGGCCCAGCTTAATCCTGCGGTAGGTGATCTTTCCGGAAACACAGAAAAGATCGTTGCCGCGATGAAGTCTGCGAGGCATCGGGAGGCCGATCTGGTCGCTTTCCCGGAAATGGCCATTAGCGGCTATCCCCCTGAAGACCTTCTGCACAAACCCCAATTCATCGAAGAGAATCGCAGAGCGCTAGCTCAGGTCATCAGGGAAAGCACAGATTTGGCTGTTGTTGTCGGTTGTATCGAGCAGGAGCAAGACCGTCTATATAATGCTGCTGCACTGATTCACAAGGGACGACAGGTCCTCAGCTACCATAAGTGGCGTTTGCCGAATTACGGTGTTTTTGATGAAAATCGTTATTTTTCTCCCGGTGTAGTTGCCCCCGTTTTTCAGTTAAATGGAGTGATGCTCGGCATCAATATTTGCGAAGACATCTGGAGCAAAGACGGCCCGATACAGTCTCAGGTGGCCTGCGGGGCACAGCTCATTATCAATATTAACGCCTCTCCTTTTCAGGCGAATAAAGGCAAACAACGCGAAGCCTTGCTCAGGAAACGTGCACGGGAGAACGGCACCTGCATCGCCTATGTCAACATGGTCGGAGGGCAAGACGAACTGGTTTTTGATGGTGGCAGTCTTGCCTTTGATCAACAAGGCTCACTTCTAGCGCGTGCCGAACATTTTGAAGAGACGCTAATGGTCTTTGATTTGAGGATGAATCAAAGGGCTGGAAAGCATCGTCCAGCAGCAGATCCACTGAACCGGGCTAATCCGGAAGTCACGACAATCCAACTGGAGAGTAGCAAAGAGGCACGAAACCGACCCCCTTGTCTCCCGGTGATAGCAAAAAAAAGATCGGATGATGAAGAGATCTATGATGCCCTGAGGCTCGGACTTGCTGATTATGTTTCAAAAAACCGATTTAAAAAAGGAGTGATCGGCCTTTCGGGTGGCATCGACTCGGCACTGACTGCCGCCCTAGCGGTGGATGCAATAGGCAAAGAAAATGTTACCGGTGTTTTCATGCCGTCCTGCTACACATCGAATGAGAGTCGTGAAGATGCCATCCTGCTCGCGAAAAATTTAGACATTCAGCTCCTGACTTTTCCCATTACCGCGCCCCTTGAATCTTTTCTCTCGCTTCTTTCGGAAACCTTTGCAGGGAGAGCATCGGATCAAACAGAAGAAAATCTACAGGCCAGGATTCGAGGCAATCTCATGATGGCCCTTTCCAATAAATTCAACTGGCTGGCTTTGACCACTGGGAATAAGAGCGAGATGAGTGTGGGCTACGCGACGCTTTATGGTGACATGGCGGGTGGTTTTGCCGTGATTAAAGACCTCTGGAAAACAGCGGTCTACCGTTTATCCCGTCTGCGCAACATGTGTCCAGACGCACCGATTCCGCAACGCATTATTGAAAAAGCGCCATCAGCAGAGCTTCGTCCCGATCAGAAAGATCAAGACAGCCTTCCTCCCTATGATGTTCTAGACCCGATTTTAGAGGCCTATGTGGAGGAAGATCGGTCTTTTGAAGAAATTGTTGCCTTAGGATTTGACCCGGCAACCGTTTCAAGTACCATCGCCCTCGTGGACGCATCTGAGTTTAAACGAAGGCAGGCGCCCATCGGCATCAAAATCACCGCCCGGGCGCTCGGTAAAGATCGCAGAATGCCGATTACCAATCGGTACCGCAGTTTTCATCGTTATGATCCGGAAACAAACACAAGTCAGAAACAACAACAAAAGAGGAGAAAAACAGGATGACACCACAAGAAGTCTTAGAGTTTGCGAAGGCAAATAAAACAGAAATGGTTGATTTTAAGTTTGTTGATTTTCTCGGTTCGTGGCAGCATTTTGCCACGCCGATCTCGGAATTTACCGAGGATATTTTTACGGAAGGCTCCGGTTTTGACGGCTCAAGCATTCGAGGATGGAAGGCCATTAATGATAGTGACATGCTGGCGATTCCCGACCCCGACACCGCCATTATGGATCCCTTTACAAAAGCGCAGACCCTCTCAGTCATTTGTAATATCAAGGATCCGATTCTAAACAAGAATTATGATAAAGATCCGCGCTATGTCGCCCAGAAAGCGGAAGCCTATCTGAAGGCCTCTGGAATCGGAGACACCGCCTACGTCGGCCCGGAAGCGGAATTTTTTATTTTCGACCATGTTCGCTT
Source organism: Nitrospirota bacterium (assembly GCA_029261195.1). Taxonomy (GTDB): domain Bacteria; phylum Nitrospirota; class Nitrospiria; order SBBL01; family JAADHI01; genus JAJDBU01. Next base: position 35,658 of record JAJDBU010000011.1, read on the forward strand.
TGATCAAACCGCCCAGTCCGCCTATTACTTTGTCGACTCGGAAGAGGGGGCCTGGAACACTGGAAGCACGGGTGACAACCTAGGTCACAAACCCCGTCACAAAGAGGGATATTTCCCCGTGCCTCCTGTTGATAGCCTTGTGGACCTCAGAACAGAAATGGTCTTGGAGATGCAAAAAGCGGGGATTATCATTGAGAAGGAGCATCACGAAGTCGCCACCTCAGGGCAGGCCGAAATCGACATGCGTTTTTGCTCCTTGCTCAAAATGGCCGATCAACTGGTCCTCTACAAATACATCGTCAAGAATGTCGCCAAACGGAATGGCAAAACAGTCACTTTTATGCCGAAACCCATTTTTAATGACAACGGTTCCGGAATGCACGTCCACCAGTCCATCTGGAAAGACGGTAAACCCCTCTTTGCGGGGGATGAATACGCCGGTATCAGTCAGACGGCTCTATATTACATTGGAGGGATTTTGAAGCATTCCAGGGCGCTAGCGGCCTTGACCAACCCGACAACCAATTCCTACAAACGCCTGACGCCCGGATTCGAAGCGCCGGTCAGTCTGGCTTACTCAAGCCGGAACCGGAGTGCGTCGATCCGAATCCCGATGTACTCCAACAATCCGAAGGCGAAACGCATTGAAGTCCGTTTCCCTGATGCGACCTGTAATCCATACTTAGCCTTCAGCGCCATGTTAATGGCCGGTCTGGACGGCATTGAAAACAAGATTGACCCGGGCGACGCCATGGACAAAAACCTCTATGATCTGGCTCCGGAAGAGTCCGCCGGCATCAAGACCATGCCGGCAACTCTTGAAGAAGCCTTGGATGCCCTGGAGGCAGATCATGCATTCCTTCTGAAAGGAGATGTTTTTTCAAAGGACATCGTTGATACCTGGATCGCTTACAAACGTGAAAAGGAGGTCGATGCCATCCGTGTCCGACCCCACCCTTACGAGTTTGCCATGTATTACGATATCTAAAGAAAGCATGAAATTACAATAAAAAGGGCTGCCACTTGGCAGCCCTTTTTATTTGGTGCATTTCAGTCCTGGCATGGGATTTCTGGAAAAATAGTCGACCGAATGCAGCGCTTCCGGACCCTTGACTAGAGAGAACGCCAAGTCACTTTTTGTCGATGAAGCCTTGACGAGGTAATAGATAGAGTGCTCGCTTTCCTGAACCAACTTTTTTGACCGTGAGGGTCATCATCCGAATGGGAAACAAAATGTATTATCAAAGGTGATTATCTTTTATATTTTAGTCATTTAGCTTAGACAAACCTCCCTGTTTTTCCCTTGTTTTTATTGCCCTGAATCCTTTAATTTCTCAACTTGACATTCTTTTTTTTATACATTATCATGTGCGCTCTTTGGGCTTATGGAAGGGAATTTTTAGGTGTCAGCAGTCAATTTACCTTCTAATTATTTGCCCATCCTGGTCTTCTTTTTTATTGCCTTGGCCTTCGGAGTCGTGACGATTTTGATGGGCTATCTGGTCCGTCCGAAGCGACCCTATCTCGAAAAACTCCACGCCTATGAAAGCGGAATCCTTCCTGACACCGATGCACGGATGCAGTTTCCCTTTCGTTATTACCTCATCGCAATGCTCTTTGTCCTCTTCGATATTGAGATGGTCTTTTTGTATCCCTGGGCCGTCAGCTTTAACAAGCTCGGGCTTTTCGGCCTGATCGAAATGGTTTTGTTCTTATTGATCTTGTTTGTCGGGTATTTTTATGCCTGGAGGAAAGGGGCGCTCGAATGGGACTGATTGATCGGCAGTTTGAAGAAAATGTCATCACGACGACGGTGGATTCTGCGGTGAATTGGGCGCGTAAATCGGCCTTGTGGCCGATGACCTTCGGGCTGGCCTGTTGCGCGATCGAGATGATCTCCGTTGTCGCAGGCCGCTATGATCTGGATCGTTTTGGTGCAGGGGTTTTTCGAGCTTCTCCCCGACAGGCTGATTTGATGATTGTGGCCGGGACAGTCTGCCGCAAGATGGCACCGGTCATTCGCCGGATTTATGACCAGATGCCGGAACCGAGGTATGTGATCTCTATGGGTTCCTGTGCGACCTCCGGCAACATCTACAATAGCTATAGCGTTGTGCAGGGGGTTGATCGTTTTCTTCCGGTTGATGTTTATATTCCCGGCTGTCCTCCCCGCCCCGAAGCCTTGTTGGCTGGCATCATTCGCTTGCAGGAGAAAATTATGACACAGAAGGTATTCAGGAAATAAGGCGAGAGTAAAGCGGTCAGAATGAATCAGATAGCCCTTAATATTAAAGAAGCGCTTCCCGATGCCGTTGAATCTTATTTCGAAGCATTCGGTGAGCTGACCGTCGTCATTGCGCGGAACAAGATCTTCGAAGTCTGCCGCTATGTGCATGACGAACCAGAGCTCGATTTTGATTTCATTACCGATATTTGTTCGGTCGATTATCCGAACGAGTCACCTCGTTTTGAAATGATTTATCAATTTTATTCGATTAAGCTTAACCATCGTATCCGCTTGAAGGCCCGTGTTCCCGAAGAAGATTGCGTGATTGACTCAGTCGTCGCCATCTGGCAGGGTGCCAACTTTATGGAGCGGGAGGTCTATGACATGATGGGCATTCGCTTTAACAATCATCCGGATTTGAGAAGAATTTTGATGTCGGATGATTATGAAGAAGGCTACCCTCTCCGCAAGGATTTTCCTGTTGAAGGTCGTGGCTGGCGGGATCAATTTGAAACCCTGGAGACCGAATAAGCCTTATGAGCGATTTTCAGGAAAAGGCCGGTGCTTACGACCATTACGGTGAAGATGAACTCGAAAGCGGTATCGCAACCGAAGGGACTCAGAAGCGGGTTGAAGACCTCCTTCTGAACATGGGACCTCAGCACCCGTCCACCCACGGTGTACTCCGGATTGTGCTTGAGCTTGAAGGAGAGACGGTCGTCTCAGCGACGCCTTATCTCGGCTATCTTCATCGGGGGGTTGAAAAACTTGCTGAAAACTCGACGTATAATCAGATTATCCCGTTGACGGACCGTCTCGACTATACTTCCTCAATGACCAATAATTACGCCTTTGTCCGGGCAGTTGAAAAGTTGCTTCAGATTGAAATTCCGGAACGGGCCGAATATGTGCGCACGATTGTTGCCGAGATGCAGCGGCTTGCGGGTCATCTTTTCTGGCTTGGAACACAGGCCCTCGACATCGGTGCGATGACTGTTTTCTTCTATACCTTCCGTGAAAGGGAGGTGCTGCTGGATCTCTTTGAATTGCTCTGCGGGGCTCGTCTGACCATGAGTTATTACCGGGTTGGCGGAGTAGATCGTGATCTCACGCAGGAAATCATTGACAAACTTTACGCTTTTTTAGAGACCTTCCCTGAAAAGATTGATGAGTATAATACTCTACTTGAAACAAACCGGATCTGGATTGGCCGAACCCGTGATGTCGCGGTGATTTCGGCGGAAGATGCAATCAACTTCGGCTTGAGCGGTCCGACGCTCCGGGGATCAGGGGTGAATTATGATATTCGCAAGGCGGAGCCTTACGGTGCCTATGACAAGGTGGAGTGGGAGGTGCCGCTGGGTAAAAACTGTGACACCTATGATCGATACTGGATTCGCGTTGAAGAAATGCGACAGAGCGCGAAGATCATCAAGCAGTGTCTTGATCAGCTTCCAGAAGGGCGTATTATTACGGATCTGCCGCAGATTGCCTATCCGCCGCGAGACAAAATTCAAACTGAAATGGAAAGTTTAATCCACCATTTTATGATCGCCACGGATGGTTTTGATGTGCCGGAAGGGGAGATTTACTGTGGTACTGAAAGTCCGAAGGGCGAGCTTGGGTTTTACATCAAGAGTCAAGGGGGGAACCGGCCTTATCGCCTTAGAATACGCCCGCCTTCGTTTATCCATATGGGGGCTTTTGAGCATATGGCAAAGGGATATATGATCTCCGACATTGTGACGATTTTCGGGACCTACGATGTTGTCATGGGAGAGTGCGACCGCTAATCAGTTTTTGATTTGGAAAGACAAGGAAAAGATTTGAAATTAAAAACCCTTTCAGAGAAAACCGTCAAACGCATTGAGGCGGAGTATACGAAATATCCGGACAAGCGCTCTGTTACGCTGCCGGCGCTTCGGATCGTTCAGGAAGATAATGCCCATATTTCGGAGTCGGCGATGGCAGATATCGCGACCCTGCTCGGCTTGACGCCGATCCAGGTCTATGAGGTTGCGACTTTCTACAGTCAGTACAATTTGAAACCGGTTGGCAAATATTTTATCCAGGTCTGCAAAACCCTCGCCTGCTCGCTTGTGGGTGCGGGTTCGATTGTGGACTACCTTCAAGAAAAATTAGGGATTGCCGTCGGCGAGACCACGCAGGACGGACTCTTTACTTTGAAACTGGTTGAATGTCTGGCGGCCTGCGGTGGTGCGCCGATGATGCAGATTAATGATCGCTATTATGAGGGCTTAAACCCCGAAAGGGTGGATCGCATTCTCAGTGATCTCAAAAAATACGGTACGAGCGATTTAGCAACCGGGCCGTTTATGTTGCCGGTGATGCAGGGATAGAAGCGATGGCTGATTACGAATTGATCCTTTTTAAAAATATGGCAAAAACGGGCTATGATGGTTCGCTGAAGGCCTATCAGCAAGAAGGTGGCTACGCTGCACTTAAGAGGGTGCTGAGTGATTTTTCTCCGGCCGATGTGATTGACGAGGTGAAAAAGTCCGGTTTGCGTGGTCGGGGTGGGGCAGGATTTCCTGCGGGTCTGAAGTGGAGCTTTATTCCGAAAGATTATAAGGGGCCTCGCTACCTCTGCTGTAATGCTGACGAAAGTGAGCCGGGTACCTATAAAGACCGCCAACTCATGGAGCGTGATCCGCACCAGATGCTGGAAGGGATGGCAATTTGCTGTTACGCCATCGGTGCCCAAAAAGCGTATATCTATATTCGCGGCGAGTTTGATCTCGGTGCAGAAATCCTGAATGACGCGATTGATGAGGCTTGCACTGCAAAGGTACTCGGAAAGGATATTTTTGGCTCCGGTTTTAACCTGGAAATTGTTGTTCATCGAGGGGCAGGTGCCTACATCTGTGGAGAAGAGACCGCTCTTTTGGAGTCGATTGAAGGTAAACGGGGGAAACCGAGGATTAAACCGCCCTTTCCCGCGATTCATGGGCTTTACCAGGAACCCACTGTCATTAACAATGTGGAGACTTTGGCGAATATACCGCACATCATCAATAAGGGGGCGAGTTGGTTTGCCGGCATCGGAACTGAAAAGAGTACAGGCACCAAGATTTATTCGGTCTCCGGCCATGTGAAACGGCCCGGCAATTTTGAAGCCCCGATGGGCGTGACGCTACGAGAAATTATTTATGATTTTGCCGGAGGTATCAAAGGCGACAAGCAACTTAAGGCCGTGATTCCCGGCGGCGCGTCGGCCCCCTTTATGACGCCGGAGCAGATCGATACGCCGATGGATTTTGATTCCATCAAGGCCATTGGTTCGATGCTGGGTTCTGCGGCGATCACTGTGATGGATGAAACGACCTGCATCGTCTGGGCTGCCATGAACCTGATGGAATTTTTTCATCATGAGTCTTGCGGGCAATGTACCCCGTGCAGAGAAGGCAGCGCCTGGATTCTCCAGATCCTGCGTCGGATTGAAAACGGTCTTGGCGAAGAGACCGATCTGGCCTTGCTTGAAGAGCTTTGCGGACGGATCGGGGGAAATACAGTTTGTGCCTTTGGAGACGCTGAAATCGGTCCGATCCTGTCCACGATTAAACATTTCAGGGCGGAGTACGAAAACCATATTAGAGAGAAGTGTTGTCCTTTGCGTCCGAAAGCACGCTTGGCGATGGCCCACTAAAAACGATGAGCGAATTGGTTACATTTAAAGTCAATGACATTGAGGTGAGCGCTCCAAAGGGCATGCTACTGATTGAGGCCGTCAAAAAGGCAGGTGTGGAGATTCCGCATTTCTGTTATCACCCCCGCTTAAAACCGGATGCGAACTGCCGCATGTGTCTTGTCGAAATTGAAAAAATGCCAAAGCTGCAGACAGCCTGTACGATGCCTGTGGCCGAAGGTATGGTGGTTCAAACCACCTCAGACTCCGTTGTTGCTTCCCAAAATGGTGTCATGGAGTATCTGCTGGGTAATCATCCGCTCGACTGTCCTGAATGTGATCAGGGCGGGGAGTGCCAGCTTCAGGATTTTGGTCACCAGCATTCTAAATTAGGCAGCCGCTTCCTTGAACAAAAACGGGTTTTTCCAAAAGAATATTTCGGGCCTTTGGTCGAAAAAGAAATGAACCGTTGCGTCAGTTGTCTGCGCTGTGTCCGCTACTGTGACGAGGTGATGGGTGTCACGGCTTTGGGTTCTTTTGACCGGGGTAACGGAACGCAGATTGGCACCTTCGCTCATGGGGAGTTGGACTGCGAATATTGCGGAGGCTGTATTCAGATCTGTCCGGTGGGCGCCCTGACCTCTCGTCTCTCAATGTATGAAAACCGAACCTGGCAGTTAAAGAAAACTGACACTATCTGCAACTATTGCGGGGACGGCTGTTCCTTAATCCTGGAAGGCGTCAAGGACGACATTACGCGGGTCAGTTCCGAAACAGGGGCAGGCAGGAATCGGGGAGATCTCTGTGCCCGTGGATTTTTTGGATACGGCGCAATCAATCACAAAGACCGTCTTTCGCGCCCTCGTTTGAATACGAAGGGTAGAACTCTGGAAGTCACTTGGGATTGGGCCTTCAACAAGGCAGCGGAAGATCTGAAAAAAATTGTGGCACAGCACGGACCGGATGCAGTTGGCGGTGTAATCTCGACGCATTGCAGCAATGAAGAGGCTTATCTTTTTCAGAAGTTAATGCGGGAGGTGATCGGGACACCTCACGTCGACAGCACGGCGCGCTACGGTTATATCAATGCCTTAAGCGCGCTGAATGAGGTCTTCGGAACGGCCCGACTGAGTCACTATGAAGACATCCGCTCGGCGGACGTACTCCTTGTTGTCGGTGCGGACATGGCTGAAAGCAACCCGATTGCAGGAATACAGGTTAAGGATGCTGTCCGGGCCGGGGCGCAGTTGATTACACTGGATGCTTCCTCCCCTGAGAGAGATACCTATTACAGCCATCTGCCCAGTTTGGCCACACAACATCTTAATATTCGTTTTGGAACAGAACAGAGCGCCATCATCGGTCTGGTCAAGGCCCTGTTTGACAAGGGTATCGCATCTTCCGCCCCAAGGAAGCTGGTGAACCAGATTAAAAAGAAGGTCGCGGTCATCTCTTTTGCTGAAATCGAGGCGACCACAGGTCTAACGGAAAATAGCTATCGCCGGGCGGCGCAGACCTACGCAGGTGCCGAGCATGCCGTGATGATTGTGGGTCGAGGTGTTATACAGAGCGAGGGCGGCTATCAAAACATGCTGAGACTTGAGGAGCTTTCGATTCTCGCCGGGCAGGTGGGTCGTGAGGGTGCCGGTATCCTTCCCCTCGCAAGCGAGAATAATGCCTTTGGTGTTGTCGAGTCGGGTGCCTCCTCTGAGTACTTGCCTGGCTTGAAACGGCAAGAGGCGAAACCGAAAGCTTTGACCCTGCTTGAGATGATTGATGCGGCGGCAGAAGGGAAGCTTAAGGCGCTTTATTTAGTGGGGGCAGATCCGCTCCGGAACTTGCCCCAGAAAAAGGTTGCAGACGCCTTGAGCAATCTGGATTTGCTGATCTGCCAGGATCTTTTTCCGACGGAAACGAATGCACACGCTCATATTCTGCTTCCGGCGGCAAGTTTTGCCGAAAAATCCGGACACTATACGAATCATGAGGGTGTCGTTCAGAAGGGACACCAGGCGATCGAACCGGTCGGGGGAGCCAAGCCGGACTGGATGATCTTTTCCATCCTCTCAAATAAAATAAAAGAAGAAACAACGCTTCCCTATTTCAAGTTGGTGGGGTATCGTTCTGCCGATGAGGTCTGGAAAGAAGCTGTGATGGCGATGCCGAATGACTGGCAGCAGAATTCCAAGGAAGCCATTTCAAGGCATGTCGCTGCCTATGCGGAGCACGCGGAGATTCAATATGCTCTGCAGACGCCTCGGGCTTCAAATGGTGTGATGGACTTGCAACTCGGGCAGAACCGTTACCATGCGGGTACGACCTCACGTTATGCCGAGGGCTTAAATCGACTTCTTGATTGCGAGTGCGTTGTGATTCATCCCGATGATGCAGAGGCTTTGCAATTAGAGGAGGGTGAGCGGGTGCGCCTTTCGAGTCACTTGTCCGGCGCTTCTGTCGAACTTCCGATTCAATTGAGCCAAAAGCAAGGGAGAGGGGCCTTGTTCGTCCCGGAACATTTCGGATTGTCTGTCAAAGGTCTCTTGCCCCTGACCATAGATCGTGAAAGCAAAGTCCCTTATGGGGACCGGGGTCCTGTGAAACTTTCAAAGGTTGCGGCCTCTACGCAAGTAAAGGGATAAGATGGAACTGGGAATTACGATATTGGTCACCGTTCTACAAATTGCAGCCGTTCTGGGTGTTGTTTTGACTCATGTCGCCTATCTTACCTATGCAGAACGGAAGATTTTAAGTGACATGCAGGACAGGCTCGGCCCGATGGAAGTGGGACCGCACGGTCTGCTCCAGCCTCTTGCCGACGGGCTGAAGCTCTTTTTCAAAGAAGATATCATTCCGGCGGGAGCGAACAAAATCATCTTTTCCGCCGCACCGATTCTGGTTCTTGTTCCGGCCCTGATCGGTTTCGCCGTCGTTCCCTTTGGTCGTGATTCCCTTCAGATCGGGGCGATTGAGATCACACCTTATATTACTGATATCAATATCGGGCTTTTGTATATCCTGGCCTTTTCTTCTCTCGGGGCCTATGGCATTTTACTGGGCGGCTGGGCCTCGAACAGCAAATATTCCCTCCTCGGGGGACTCCGTTCTGCTGCTCAGGTGATCAGCTATGAACTGCCGCTGGGCCTGGCCCTGGTGGGTCCCATTCTACTTTCAGAATCGTTATCACTGACCGATATGACGGTAGCGCAGGGGGGTGGCATCTGGCGATGGTTTATCGTGTCGCAGCCCGTAGCCTTTGTCATCTATATGATCTGCGCAATTGCCGAAACGAACCGTCTGCCTTTCGATTTGCCAGAGGCGGAATCCGAACTGGTGGCCGGGTTTTTTACTGAATATTCAGGCATGCGCTTCTCCTTCTTCTTCCTCGCTGAATATGCCAACATGATTCTGGTCTCCTGTATCGCTGTCGTCGCTTTTCTGGGTGGATGGCAGGCCCCACTGCCTGCTCTTGAGTTTATTCCTCCGATTGTCTGGTTTTTGGCGAAGGTTTACTTCCTGCTCTTTTTCTATATCTGGCTTCGTGCGACGGTTCCGAGACTGCGTTTTGACCAGTTGATGGCCTTCGGATGGAAGGTGATGCTGCCGATTGCGCTTGTGAATGTATTGCTGACATCAATCGTGAAATATTTTTTGAACCAGTGGGCAGAGAAATGAGACCGTGATGACGGGTAAAGAATTATTTAAAAAGGCTGTTTTTTATGAGATCCTGCAAGGTCTGGGCTTGACCTTCAAACACATGCTGTTTGGAAAGACCATGACCGAGCAGTATCCTCGGGAAAAGCCGAGCTTGCCCGATGGCTGGCGCGGGGCGATCGTTCAGCTTCGCTACGACGACGGCTCGGAAAAATGCGTCGGCTGCGCTCTTTGCGAAGCGGCTTGTCCTTCTCACTGCATTACGGTTGAAAGTGCCGAAAGAGAAGATATGCCCCAAAAAAGATATTCCAAGCGATATACGCTGGATATGACACGATGCGTTTTTTGCGGATTTTGTGTTCAGGCCTGCCCGGTGACTGCCCTTGCCTCCAGCAAGGAATATGAATTAGCGACAACCGACAAGCGGGAACTCATAATGGAAATGGATGACTTGCTGAAACTCGGTGACAAATATTTTCCAATTCGAGAGAAACGACCGCAATACACCGAAGATCGATTTAATTTTTTTAAGCAGAACAAAGCATCTGGATTTCCAGTAGCCCATGTTCCGGTGGTCAATGTTCCGATAGCAAAGAAAGGAGCCGCCTGATGGCCGCGCAGCTTCTTTTCTTCTACTTCGGAGGGGTGACCATCGCCGGCGCAATCGTTGCGGTGACTTCCCGCAACATCGTCTACAGTGCCCTCTCTCTGCTGGTCGCCTTCATCCATATCGCGGGAATTTATGTCTTATTAAACGCCGAGTTCATCGCAGCTGTGCAAATCCTTGTCTATGCCGGGGCCATCCTTGTCTTGTATCTCTTTGTTTTAATGCTCTTTAATCCGAGCGAAGAGAAACTTTACCTGCATAAGCAAGCAAAGGTCGGGATCTTTCTCGGAGTGGTTGTTTTGTTTATGATGCTTTTTGCCGGTTATAAGACGGAGATCATTGGAAAGGGAGGTCCGCTGACCGCTCAAGCTGTAAAAGAGATGGGCCATACCCGTGTAATCGGAAACGCCCTTTTTACTGACTATCTCTTTCCCTTTGAGGTGGCCTCCTTGATCCTTCTCGTGGCGATGTTCGGAGCGATTGTACTGGCGGGTCGCGGCGTCCATCGCAAAAAAGGACCTGCAGGGCGGATTGACCTCTCATACAGAGACAAACTTCCAAAGAAATCATCAGAAACACCAGAGGAGGTGATAGTCGGAAGATGATCCCTTTAGATTGGTATCTCACATTGGGTTTTTTTCTCTTCGCGATTGGTGTTGCGGGCGTTTTGGTCCGTCGAAATATTATCATGGTGCTGCTTTCAATCGAGTTGATCTTGAATTCGGCCAATATTACCTTTGTGGCCTATTCAAACTATCACCAGTCGATCAACGGTCAGATGATGGTCTTTTTTATCATGACAATGGCGGCCGCAGAGGTCGCGCTGGGTCTTGCTTTAGTGATTGCGCTCTTCCGTACGCGATCAACATTGAATGTCGATCAAATTAACCTGATGAAATGGTAGCCGGATAGCTTGTGCCAATTCATTCGGATTTGCAGGAACAGGGAAGCATAAATGGAAATTGAGTCAATTCGACCTGCTTTAGTCATGCTGGTTGCCCTAATCGGCGCGGGCTTGATTGTTGCCAATCGGAACAATCCGAATAAGCGAGAGGCCTGTTCGATTGCAACGGCTTTAACGATGTTTTCCCTGGTCATGTCCATGATCCCGGGCGTGCTTGAGGGCAATACCTATCACTTTACCCTTTTTACCTTTTTGGAGGAAGTCTCTTTTACTCTAAAAGTCGATGCTCTGGGCATGACCTTCGCCTCGGTCGCCTCGACCCTGTGGGTGATCACTTCTTTCTACTCCATCGGCTATATGCGTCCGACGAAGGAACATGCGCAAACCCGGTTTTATGCCTGCTTCGCTGTGACCCTTTCCATGACGATGGGGGTTGCCTTTTCGGGTAACCTGCTCACGCTGTATCTCTTCTATGAACTCTTGTCCATGATCACCTATCCGCTGGTTGCCCATAAAGGAACGGATGTCGCCTATGCCGGGGCGAATAAATATTTTTTCTACCTGCTCGGGACGTCCAAGGCCTTTATGTTGTCGGGCATGTTGCTTACTTATGCGATTGCCGGCAATCTTGATTTTCAGTATGGCGGTCTTTTCCCCGCAGGTGCCGATTCTACCGTCTTAGTCATCATTTTCATTCTATTGGTTGCCGGTGTCGGCAAAGCGGCGATTATGCCTTTTCACGCCTGGTTGCCTGCTGCGATGGTGGCGCCGACGCCTGTGAGTGCCTTACTTCACGCCGTGGCTGTCGTAAACACAGGGGTTTTTTCAGTTCTTCGCATCATCTTCCACGTTTTTGGTGTGGATTTGATGAAGTCCCTGCACCTGGGGACGGGACTCATTGTGTTTACCTCCATTACGATTTTGATGGCCTCCCTTTTTGCAATGACTCGAGATAACCTGAAGGCACGACTTGCCTATTCCACTGTCAGCCAACTTTCCTATATTACGCTCGGCGGTGCCCTCCTGACGGTCTCGGGGATGACCGGAGGCATTATTCATATTGCCAACCATGCCTTCTCTAAAATCACCCTCTTTTTTGCCGCAGGATCGATTTATGTTATTACGCACAAAACGGATATTTCTCAGATGAAAGGCATCGGTAGACAGCTTCCTTTTACGATGCTTGCCTTTTCCATCGGTGCGCTCAGCATGATTGGTGTTCCGCCGGTTTCGGGTTTTACCTCGAAGTGGTTCCTGGCTTTGGGGTCAATTGAAGCTGATCAAATTCCTGTTTTAATTGTGCTTCTGACGAGTACGCTCTTGAATGCCGGATATTTTTTGCCAATTATCTATAATGCTTTTTTCAAGGCCCCAGATGAGGAGCCAGCACACGCGATTGCGGGCGACAAGGACGGTGGCAGCCATGATGAGCATCATGAGATCAATGAGGCAGATCACAAATTTCTTGTTGCGCCGCTCTGTGTGACCGCTGTCATTGCGATCCTCTTGGGTATTTTCCCCAACCTTTTTATTAACCTTGCAAAATTGGTGATTGGGTAATGTGGATTATTAACTACCTCGAAAAGATTATTGAACATCCGGAAGAAATGAAAAAGACCAAGAAATACTTCCTCTACTTCGGGATTGCATTGGTCGTTGTGGATATCATTATCCATATCCCGCAGTTACATTTGGTGCATATCTATTTCTTCTGGGATTGGATTCCAGGGTTCTCATCGTTTTATGGCATTCTTTCAACCTACCTGATTATTGTGATTTCAAAATGGCTCGGCCATGAGTTATTGATGAAACCAGAGGATTTTTATAATGATTGATCTCTGGATTCATCCGGGCTTTCTCTTCTTTTTGGCTGCTGCTGCACTGCCCTTTGTCAAGACGCAGTGGAAGAGCATCTTTAAGCTGACTGTCCCTGTTGTAGGCTTTCTATCCCTGCTCCTCGTGTCCCACGGGAGCCACGGCGTTCTTTCCCTGATGGGCCAAACCGAGATGATCTTCGGACGGGTGGATAAGCTGTCCCTCGTCTTTGGATATGTCATCACGATTGCAACCCTGGTTGGCATGGTCTTTTCCCTCCATGTGAAGGAAGACAAAGAGCATATGGCGGGGCTGGTTTATGCCGGTTCGGCGCTCGGAACTGTTTTCGCCGGTGATCTGCTAACGGTCTTCCTTTTTTGGGAAATCATGGCCTTCTCTTCCGCGCTGCTGGTTTTTTACGCGCCATGGAAAGACGCTGCCGTAAAGGGTATGCGCTATCTCTATGTCCATATCTTCGGGGGGCTACTGCTCCTGGCCGGTATCTTCATCCACGTCGGTGAAACAGGGACGACAGTATTTGATGCCCTGCCCCATGAAGGAGTCGGCCCGATGTTGATTCTCTGCGGTTTCCTTCTCAATGCCGCAGTCCCGCCCTTTTCCGCCTGGTTGCCGGATGCTTATCCCGAATCAACGATTACCGGCGTCGTTTTTATGAGCGCGCTCACAACGAAGACGGCTGTCTACGTCTTGCTCAGAGGATTTGCCGGGGCAGAAATCCTGGTGCCTCTGGGTGTTTTCATGGCCCTCTACGGGGTCGTCTATGCCGTGATTGAAAACGATATTCGCCGCTTGCTTGCCTATCACATCATCTCTCAGGTCGGTTACATGGTTGCGGGTGCGGGTATGGGTTCGGAAATGGCAGTGAATGGTGCCACTTCCCACGCCTTCGCCCATATCCTGTATAAAGGGCTTTTGATGATGGGTATGAGTTCGGTGATGCTCATGACCGGCTTGAGAAAGCTCACTGACCTAGGCGGACTTTATAAATATATGCCCTGGACCTTTATGTTGTACATGATCGGCGGTTTTGCTATTTCGGGTTTCCCCTTCTTTTCCGGTTTCGTCAGTAAATCGATGGTCATCTCTGCCGCTCAAGAGTTGCACCGGCCCTGGGTGGCGATGTTGTTAACCCTTGCATCCGCCGGGACTTTCCTTCATACAGGCCTGAAGCTGCCCTACTACGTTTTTTTCTGGAAAGACTGGGATCAGAAAAAAATTGAGGCAAAAGATCCGCCGAAAAATATGATTTGGGGAATGGCCTTAGCCGCTTTTGCCTGCACCTTTATCGGGCTCTTCCCGGGTGCCCTTTATCAAGCCTTGCCATTTGATAGCGACTACCATCCCTATACCTGGGGGCATGTCATCGGGGCCTATCAGATTCTGCTTTTGACCGGAGTCGGTTTCTTCATGCTCTTGAAAATGCTTGATCCCGACGAGACAATCAGTATGGATACAGATTGGACGTATCGAAAGGCCATCCACGGATTTACCTGGTTTGTTAAAAAGCCAGTGGTCTGGTGGGAAACCCGAGCAGTAGAAGTCTATAAAAGCCATCTGATTGAGCCGGTGAAAAAGTTCTCTCGCATCGGTTGGACTATTGATACCTGGGTCTTTGACGGTGTAGTGAACTTTGCAGGATGGTCGACCCGGATTGAAAGCAAAATTCTTGAGATGTTCGACATGCACCTGATCGACGGGGCCGTGACGAGTGCGCCGACCATTATTGAGGCAAGCGCAAAACGGCTGCGTAAGCTTCAAACCGGATTTATCCAGAACTACACACTGGCTATGATCGTCGGGGTTGTGGTACTGGGCATTGTTGCACTGATTGTAATTTGACAGTTGTTGTAGTGGCAGAGTTCGACCTGTCTCTACAAATTGACTAGGAGGCTTCATGGATTCAAACGTTTACGGATTTCCGATCCTATCACTGCTGGCCTATCTTCCGCTGATCGGGGCGATCGGGATCCTCTTTTTAAATAAAGACGATAAAAAGATGATCATGCAATCGGCCTTCGGAGTCTCGATTGTCACGATGCTGGTCTCTTTTATGTTGATACCGGGTTTTGATTCGACAAAAGCCGAGATGCAGTTTACTGAAAGCCATGAATGGATCCCGAGCTTGGGCGTGCAATATCTTTTTGGCATTGACGGGATCAGCCTGCTCCTGATTGTATTAACCACGATTATTACTGCCATCGCGATTGTCAGTTCTTACACAGCAATACAAGAGCGCATCAAGGAATATTATGTCTCGATTCTCTTTTTAGAAATGGGCATGCTCGCCGTCTTTATGTGCGGTGATTTCTTCCTCTTTTACATCTTCTGGGAGGTCATGCTGGTTCCGATGTATTTTCTGATCGGGATCTGGGGTGGTGGAAGGCGACTCTACTCCGCAATTAAGTTTTTCCTCTACACCCTTTTCGGCTCCCTTTTTATGTTGTTGGGCATCCTGGCTCTCTACTTCCTGAATGCCGACCCCAAGTATGGTAATGGGCAATATACCTTCGCCATTGATACCCTTCAGAATATCAACCTGCCGCTGCATCCCTACCAATACTGGATCTTCATTTGCTTTTTCTTAGGTTTCGCCATCAAGGTGCCGATGTTTCCCTTTCACACCTGGCTACCAGACGCACACACTGACGCCCCGACAGCGGGGAGTGTCATTCTAGCGGGTGTTTTGTTGAAGATGGGCACCTACGGTTTTGTTCGTTTCTGTCTACCGATTGTTCCTGCAGCAAGTGTGTATTTTGTGCCATTAATGTCGGGGCTTGCCTTAGTAGGCATTGTCTACGGCGCATTAGTCGCCCTGGCGCAGAAAGATGTCAAACGGCTGGTCGCCTACTCTTCGGTCAGCCATTTGGGTTTTGTGATGCTCGGCATCTTTGCTCTGAATACCCACGGCATTAGCGGCAGCATTCTTCAAATGATCAATCACGGGGTCTCAACCGGCGCTCTCTTTTTGATTGTCGGGATGATCTACGAGCGTCGCCACACCCGATTGATTGCAGACTTTGGTGGGCTTTCCTACCGTATGCCTGTTTACACCGCATTCTTTGCGGTCTCCATGTTTTCTTCAATGGGACTTCCGGGCTTGAACGGTTTTGTCGGGGAATTTTTGATTCTTGTTGGAGTATTTGAAGCCAATACAGTGTTTGCCGGAATCGCCGTTGTGGGTGTTGTTCTGGGCGCAGCATACAGCCTTTGGCTTTTCCAGAGGATGATGTTTGGGAAGCTTGATAAACCTGAAAATCAGAAGCTGAATGATATGAATGGACGGGAAATTGCCTATATGGCGCCACTTGTTTTATTTATGTTTTGGATCGGACTCTACCCGAGACCCTTTATTCAGGTGATTGAGCCAGCAGTTGCGAAAATATTGCAACGGGTGGAGGCCGGAAGGAAGCTCGTCAATGTCACCTTTCCTCAGTCAATTCAGACCGTCGAATTAGAAAAAGAGCCTGGATCAGAAGACAAGGCTTTAATGATGGCATCACAGATTGATTCAAAAAGAGGCATCAGCGAATAAATGGATCCGATTTTACCCGATATCCAACTGATTGCGATTCTCCCCGAAATCATTCTGGCCCTTTTGGCCTGTGGACTCTTTGTTGCTGAGTCTTTTATTCAGAGAGAAAAAAAAGAACAGCTCGGCTATTATGCCATCGGCGCTTTGGCCCTGACCCTTTTGTCGACCATTCCGCTTTGGGGGAAAGAAATCTCGACATTTAGCGGGATGGTTGTCCTTGACAGCTACGCCCTGTTTTTTAAGACCGCTCTGATTTTAATTTCCGCTATTATCATTTTGATGTCGTTTGAGTACGTCAAAATAGAGCGCATCAACCTCGGAGAATATTACGGGGTAATTCTCTTCGCCACGGTGGGGATGATGCTGATGCCTTCCGCAAATGATTTGCTCTCCTTCTACCTTTCTCTTGAATTGATGTCGATGTCTCTCTATGTTCTGGTTGCATTTATGCGGAAAGATCCTAAGTCGGTCGAGTCGGGCATCAAGTATTTTTTAACCGGGGTTCTGGCCTCAGGAATCATCCTTTATGGGATTGCCTTCCTCTATGGGACATCCGGAACAACCAATCTAGGTGAAATTTCGGTCTTTATTAAAACGCAGGAGATCGGATCCAGTCCATCCCTCATCATGGCTTTTATCCTGATGATCACCGGCTTCGGATTTAAGATTGCTGCGGTGCCCTTCCATATGTGGGCACCCGATGTCTACGAAGGCGCGCCGACCCCGGTCACTGCCTTCCTTTCTTCGGGTTCAAAGGTGGCGGCTTTTTCAGTGATGCTCCGTGTTTTTATTAATAGTTTTGACTTAAACAGCGGTAGCTGGTGGCAGATCCTGTGGATTATTGCCGTCATGACCATGACCCTCGGTAATCTGGTTGCTTTGACTCAGACTAAGTTGAAACGGATGCTCGCCTATTCCTCAATTGCTCATGCGGGATATCTTTTAATGGGCCTGATCGCAGCCTCACAGATAGGCTACGCAGGCATCATGATCTATTTGGTCGGATATGCCTTTATGACCCTCGGAGCCTTCACCGTAATTGTCCTTCTCTGCCGAAAAAATCATCGCGGAGATCAGATCAGCGATCTGGCCGGGGTGGCACGAACCAATCCTTTTGTCGGCTTAACCTTCATCCTTTTTGCCCTGTCTTTGATTGGTATCCCGCCGACAGCGGGATTTGTCGGCAAGCTTTTCCTGTTTAATGCTGCGATTCAAGGCGGCTTCTACTGGTTGGCCATCATCGGTGTTCTCAACAGCACCGTATCGCTCTATTATTATTTCAGGGTGGTGAGGGTGATGTACATGGATGAGCCAGCTGAAGATTTGGCTCTATCCTTTTCTCCAGGAATGAAAATAGCCTTGGGTTTTACGGCTGGGATGACGCTTCTATTAGGTCTCTACCCAGAGCCCATCATCCGGGCCGCAATCGATTCCGTTAAGATCTTTCTTTAGATTTTAACTTCAGACTTCAAAAAAGCGACAGAATTTACTCCCCTCAAAGACATCTCTGCCCTTTGCGACCTCGCATCTAAGTGACACAGGGTAAAGCTCTCACGGTCTTAGCTGAAGTGATTACGAGGCAGTTTCCACTGGTATGCATTAGCGGATCATTCGGCTGAAGTTGGTTACCATTCAGCCTAAAAAAATCAGTTAAAAGTTGGCCAGAGTCTGTAAGGTATTGATATTATGAGGGATGAAGACAAAAAACTCTCTGAAAATGACTCACCCAAAAGGTGAAGACAAATTAGCAGAAAAAAGAGCACTTTTAGCCCCCTTG
>JAJDBU010000012.1 GCA_029261195.1 Nitrospirota bacterium
CGGCGGTGGCAAAAAGCGTGACGTCCACCCCTTTGGCGACTAAGCCCTCTGTTAATAGTGAGACCACACTTTCCCAGGGACCGTAATGGCGGGGCGGCGTCCGCCACGCGATGGGTGAAAGCATTGCAATACGCATAAATTTATATCACCTTAAAAAGGGATAGGTAACTAAATCGCCCAGGTTTTTATCTCATCGCTTTTAACAGTCTACACTCTCCCGATAAGTTAATATATTCCAATAACACATTTAAATATACGGGGTAGTCCGAAACACAAGAGAGCTCACCCTTTTCCGGGGATATCCGGCTATAGATTTCCGTTTGAACGGCTATCTAAATGGAAGTGAATCAATCATCAACAATAGAGGAAGGACCTGAGGGTGAGGAGTCCACTTTAGGTTTCATATTTACTAAACCCAAGAAGGATTAAGTCTTACTTACACTCTCTTCTCATCAAGGCCCGCACCACCGGAAACCAAAAGCAGAGCGAGGTACAAACGACGCTTTTTGCAGTCCGCGTAAATGCGATCATTATGTTAATTATAGCCTGGCATCTGCATTAACTCTGATACCTCAAGCGAACCGCCAATATCAAGAAACGGGCAAGCTTTTGCAATCTTCAGTGCCGTCTCCATTGAATCAGCTTCAATGATCGTGTAACCCGACATTATTGAAAAGACCTGTCTCAGACTTTTTCTAAAGTATTCTCATCGGTATGGTGAAAAATAGCCTCGTTTACGGGAATCCATAACTGTGTATCCTCTTTGTAGCTAAAACTCCCATCATCGTGAATTCTGATATCCAGGATGTATTTCCTGGTTTTGTAGGATTCATCCAAGTATTGGTTTGATAATATCCCGTATGTTACTGAACCCACTTCTGCAGATAAATGAAAGCTTTGGCTGTCAGCTTCGACAGTTCCACCTGCATTGATCAGAACGCCACGGGGGACCATAAAACAACGTAAGACCTGCTTCCTGCCTTCATCCCAAAGCCAATACCCCAGCTCTTCATGAAATGGATTGTCTTCGCCCAGTCGCCAAGCCGTCATTGAATAACGTAGACCATACAATTTTTGTGGACCGTTTATGACTGGCCCAAGCGGTTCAAAAATAACTTTCTCACGGTACTTTGTTTCTTGTTCTTTGCCGTGAATTCTAGAAAAATCAATGCCTTTATCGCCTTCCCATGTACCTGCTAATGCTGCTAATGGACCCAGGTTTTTAATAATTTCTTCACTCATGTTTTCTCCTTTATGATATGCAATACTTTCATTTTGGTGAGGCTCATCATCTTAGACAGTTTCCACGTGCAATGAAACACCCTCTGCTTCTCTATCTCGAATTCACCGGCTCGAATTCACCGGAAAGAGCCACGGTTCCATAAGCTTGATCAGAGCCGGAAGAATCAAGATTGTCGCCACCCCTCCGGCATATATACAAGTTAAGGCGCTCAATAATCCCCTAAAACCGCGCTAGGCCCTGTGAAACCTGGTTAGCGATTTCATCATCCAGCGCATCCTCAATCCAGCGATCTTTCCCTTGTCGGTGGCCGACACACAAGCCACCAAGATAGGCGACGATATTTGAGGCCGAGGATGTGACTTTGGGTCCCGGTGTCAGGATGCCAACCAGGTTCATCGGGTCTGTGGCTGAGATAAAAACGAGGTCCTTCTTTTTTTCTCTTTGGGCGATTTCTCTTAGGCGCGGGACCACCTCCGGCAGGGCGAACTGTTCTCCGGCAACACCGGCGATGAATCGTCCACCCCGGATCTCTCCCCGTGCTTCCATTCTGCGATAAACCGGCAAGAGCGCCCGCCAGGGGGGTGCGGCATTTTCCCTCACCAAGAGGTCACGGAAAAAGACCCCGTAACGATCCAGGAGCTGGCAAGCCCATTCGACGATAGGATCACTCCCTGAAGCATTACCATTTTCGCCTCCTCCATTTGGAGATTCCGGGATCGGCATGAGCCACCAACGACCATTGTTTGATCGTTTTGCGGGGGCTTGCCTTCCACCCCAATATCGCTTGGCACGTCGTCTTAGAATGTCTGTCTCTTTCCGCTTTTGCGTCGTCAGGGAACGAATGGACCCAAAGCCGTCACCACTGAGTCGCCCCGCCGCGACGAGTTCCCATAGGGCCTTTTCCAATTGCGTCTTGAGCAACTTCGTTTTTGCGCCTAAGTCGCCGGAAAAAAGAGCGCCGTGGCGTTCCAAGACCTCATAAAGCAATTGTGCATCCCCACTCAAACCTGCCAGGTCAGCACCATTTTCTACATCGTCCGGCTTTGTACTATTTGAGCGGAGCCAGTCTAAATCTTCCCGGAGCATCAAAGAAATCGGCAGGATTTTTGTTGTACCACGACTTGAACCGACCTTCACTCTTCCCCAAACCACTTCACCTGAAAGCGCCAGCTCATCCAACCAAGCGCTTTTATAGCCTTCGACACGGGTCGGTAGAATCTGGCGTTCCCAAACAATGGCCGGAATTTCCTTGCCTTGGAGCTGGGCAATCACCGCCATCACACCTTGCGGGCCGTGCAATTTTTTTTCACCACAGAGGTGATTCCACTCCAGAAAAAAAGACATCAAGGCTTCCGCTGTAATCGGGGCCATTTGTCGGCGGAGATGATTTAGAGTGAGTCGGTGAATGCGCGCAAGCAGGTGGCGGGCACACCATTCCTTTTCTTCACCACCCTGTTCTTTTTGTCGGGCAGTGGCTTCTTGAGTGAAGCGGCCTCGCAGCACATAACCTTCCCCTTCCAGGGCCTGAAGCGCGGCGTCTACTTGATTTCGTGGTAGATCCAGATCTTCGGAAAGAGATGCAGCCGTCGTCGGGCCGATGGTCTCCATGCGTCCACGAATGAGGGCCACCCAGCTTTCCCCCGTATCCCATTCTTCGCGCACACCGGCAGGCACTGTAACTTTAGGGTTAATCGTCAGATCGGGCCGGGCGGCACGGACCATCGGCCATCGCTCTGTCGCAATCCAATAATGCTGTAAGTTCGCTGCCGTCCCCCGTGTCGCCCGACCAGAATCAAGCAAGATTTTAAACCAGTTTGACCACTTTTCACGCTTGCCCTCCGCTTCGCGCAGCAGGCCAATAGACAACAAAGTATCGTGCAATTCATCGGCATCCCGGACGAGGGGCCAGGCTTCTTTGCGGACCTGTTTGATGGCCTCTTGATCGAGCGTACCGAGGTCTTTGAGGGAGGCGACTGAAAGCGTGCGTCGTGTTGCGACTGCTCGGGCACGCCGTTCTTCCAAGGGTGCATTGTCCAAAAAGGCATAGGGCTGGGCGTTTAAGAGTTGGTAGGAAAAGGGCGAAGGCTCCCGTGTATCGATAAAGCTGGTTTCAATCTTTTTTGATGCAATGTCCTCCAGCAGTTCAAGCCAGCCATCCACATCCATCGCCTCGTGCAGGGTATCGTAAACCGTCTGCCGGACAAGGGGGTGAGAGGGGATGTCGAGGTTGCCGACATAGGCGCCGTTGTCGGGACAGGCGGTCAGGGCCGGGAATACATTTGTGAGCAGGTCATCAGCAAGGAATCGTTGCAGGGGCGGCGGTACCCGTTTACCGGCGCGTTGCCGGAGAACCACCAAGGCTCGGGTGGTATTCCAGCGCCAGCGGTTTGTAAAAAAAGGGGAAGGCAAAAGGGCCTGTTCCAACATCTCCAGGGCCGCATCGGGACGGATGAGATTAACCACTTCCTCCAGGGGAAAACCCTGCTGGGGACCTAGGGAGAGCACGAGGCCGTTGTCATCGGCGCTGGCCTGAAGCTCAAAATCGAAGCGGCGACAGAAGCGTTTTCTTAGGGCGAGTCCATAGGCGCGATTGATCCGACCTCCAAAAGGGGTATGGATGACCATCTGCATACCGCCGGATTCATCAAAGAAGCGTTCATACAGGATGTGTCGCTGTGTCGGGATCATGCCGACCGCTTCTTTTTGGATCTTGAGATAGTCGACGACCAACGCGGCGTTTTCCTCTGTGAAGACCGCCTGAGTCATCAACCAGCTTGTCGCTGCTTTCAGATCGTCCAGGCGTCGGTCGATTTCTTCACGAAGCACGGACACTTCTTGTGACAACTCGATAGTACGAGAGGGGGCTTCTCCCCGCCAGAAGGGGATGGTCGGCGGTGCGCCGTGGGCATCGGTCACGACGACTTCTCCGGAGCGGACTTGCTGGATGCGCCAGGAGTTGTTGCCCAGTAGAAAGATATCTCCCGCCATGCTTTCGACGGCAAAATCTTCATCGACCGAGCCGACCCGGATTTTTTCCGGTTCCACAACCACCTTGTAATCGGCGAGTTCCGGGATGGCCCCGCCGGAAACCAGGGCATGCATGCGCGCTCCTCTGCGGGCCTTGATTCGCCCGGAGCTGCGATCCCGATAGAGATAGGCCCCCACGCGCCCGTTTCGGGAGGGGATGCCCTCGCTCAGCATCTCAATAATCTCGTCAAAGTCCACGCGGGTCAGTTTTGCAAAAGGGGCGGCTTTTTTAAAGAGCGTGTAGAGCGCCTCTTCCGTCCATTCTTCGCAGGCGCAGGCAGCGACAACCTGTTGGGCCAGGATGTCGAGCGGTGCCTGGGGGATGATGATCCGGTCGAGGCGTCCGGCCCGAATCGCACGAATGAGGGCGATGGCTTCCAGCAGTTCATCTCGTGTCAGCGCAAAAAACCTGCCCTTTGGAATCAGGCCGAGTGCATGACCGGAACGACCAATGCGCTGTAAAAAAACCGCAATGGAGCGGGGGCTGCCGATCTGGATGACTAAGTCGATATGACCGATGTCGATGCCTAATTCCAGGGAAGCTGTCGCGACGACGGCCTTGAGTTTCCCCTCCTTCAGACCCTGCTCGGCACTTAAGCGGGTCTTTTTGGATAGGCTGCCATGATGGGAGCTGAGATGTGCCTCACCGACGATTTCGGAGAGGTGATGGGTGACCCGCTCGGCCAGCCGTCGCGTATTCACAAAAACCAGGGTGCTGCGATGCGCCAGGATCAAGGCCCCGATGCGTTCATAAACCTGCTTCCATTGTTCATTGGAGCAGACGGCGGAAAGCGGGATCAGCGGGGTTTCGATGGCGAGGTCAAGCTCGCGCAGGTGGCCGACATCGACAATCGTGCAGGCGGGATCGCCCTCTGAGTTGCTCCGTCCCGCACCCACCAGAAAACGGGCCATGGCGGCCATCGGTCGTTGTGTGGCGGATAAGCCGATACGCAGGGGCCGTGTAAAACAGAGTTGTTCCAGACGCTCCAGGGAGAGGGCCAGATGTGAGCCGCGTTTGTCTCGGGCGACGGCATGGATTTCATCTACGATGACCGTCTCGACGCTACTCAACATGTTCCGGCTTGCTTCTGCCGTGAGAAGCAGGTAGAGCGACTCCGGCGTGGTGACAATGATGTGGGGCGGTTTTCTTAGCATGGCCCGGCGTTCCGATTGCGGGGTATCGCCCGTCCGGACAGAGACGCGGATCTCCGGCAACATCAGGCCCTGCTTTTCTGCCAGTGCGCGGATTTCGGAAAGGGGCTCTTCCAGGTTTCGCTGGATGTCGTTGCTGAGGGCCTTCAAGGGTGAGACATAGACGACACGGCATTGATCGCTCAGATCATTGATGATGCCTTCACGAATGAGGCGGTCGAGGCAGGCCAGAAAGGCCGTAAGGGTTTTACCCGATCCGGTCGGTGCGGCAATCAGGGTGTCTTTGTTTTGAAGGATGGCAGGCCAGCCTTCAGCCTGCGCCTCAGTCGGCTTGCCGAAGCGGTTGGTGAACCACTCTGCAATGATGGGGTGAAATGGTGACAGCGGCATGGGAAAATTATAGAGGATTGAGGGAGGGCGGGAAAAGGCAGCGGTTTTGACTCAGGGCGAAAATTGTAGAGAATAGCTCGCTATTTTTAAGATTTGTAACGCAGAAGCTGGGAATTTTTGCCTTGAAAAAACAAGTCATGACTTAATCAGAGGCTCCTATAATCGTCTTCAGCTTATTTACCCGGTTTCTTCGGCAATTTCTTTTTTCGGAGCTTTTTATGGGCTTCCCAGTGATCATCCTGTTCAAGGCGGCGGCGGGAAGGTAAATGATTTAAGCGGCAGGCTGTTGCAACTTCACAGTAGGAGCAGGCCTCACCCGGCATCATAAAAAATCGTCCCTTCTCTATCCCTTCTAAAAGCATGGAAATGGTTTCCCTCAAAACTACCCCTGTTTCACCCTCCCATCCCGTTTCTGGAAATTCACGGACAACGAGTGGACCATCGGACCAATTCGGAACAAGAAAGTAAAAGGCCGAGCGCGTGCCGCTGCCCTCCCGGCCCTCTCCACTGTCGTCCTCATCGCCATACACTTCTGCCAGTTTTTGATAGATCGGGGCTTGCAGGCCTTCGCCTCGAATGGCGGAGAGCGCCAGGTTTTTCTCGTGGGGTTTGGGCTGTTTGCGCAGGGTATATTTGTAATCGACGACTCGAACGACGCCCTCTTCCTGATTAAAATCAATCCGGTCAAGACGGCCCCACATTTCCGGCCATTTCGTTTCAAGTGCGCCATGACAGGTTACCTCAAAGGCAACGGGACGATAACCCGACCGGGAAAGATCAAGGAGATCGAGCGTAATCACTTGTTTCAACATGGCGGTCATTTGCTGCTTCATTTCTTCCCAAACAAGTGGATAGCTCATTATCCGGCTCTTTTCAAATGCCTGAAAGTGTGTGCTACAGACCTCTAAAAGGATTTGATGAGGAAGTGCGAGCTGAGCCCCCTCGAAAAAACCGTTCCGGTCGAGACGGGAATAGAAGGCTTTTAATATCGCGTGACAAAGTTGCCCGGCATCCGACATCGGCAGACTCACTTGATCTTCCGGGTCTTCAAGCGGACGGAGTTTTAAAACTTTAGACGCAAAAAACCGGAAGGGACAAAGGGCATAATTTTCCAAACGGGTCGGCGTCATCCCTTCTTTTTTGATTGTATTTGTGATCCCGGAGATGACGCCACACAGACCGTCAAACTGCGTTAATCCACCACTGGACTCAAGTTTCAGCAAGGCATGACGACCCTGCTGATAAAGCGCCCTTGAAAAAGGAAGGGTCTTCAAGAGCGGGTCTAAGCGCCAGCGGGAGAGGGAAAATAGAAGCGCGGCCTCTGAAGGAAGAAGCAAATCGAAGCGATTAAAGGGTGAGCTGTTTTGTCTCTCCAGAAGGCTTCTTGAGATCTTTCGTTCAGTCCAGGCAGACTTATTTTGTAAAGCACTCTCCTCTTGAGAGGGCAGTCCTGTAAGGAGGGTTAGATACCAGGATGGACTTGCCATGCCGGCTTCACCGCCAAGGCGATGATAAAGCACAAAAAGTCGCTCTCCGGCCGCTTCGACCATGAGGGTTAAAAGAAGTCGCTCTTCGTCATAAGCGGCCAATTTTTCACCCACCTTGTATCCGAGAACGGTTTCCAGAACACGGCGGTGACGATCAGGCAGGAAGGGGTCTTCTCGGATACTTCGAGGAAATGTCCCTTCGTTTAAACCCAGCAGAAAAATAAAACGAAAAGGGAGTCCACGAGCGGACATTGCACCTAATACAGAGACACCGGCAACATTTCGATCCCCTACCGGGATCGTGGCACGATGCAGCCAGCGCTCAAAAGTTGTAATGAAACTTTGTAGGGAGATCTCTATTTGCATGCAATCGAGACCGGCAAGTGAATCCAAAATATCAGCTACGCCCTTTTTGACGCGATCTTCCTGTGTCGGATCCGATTCATTTTCCTCCGGCGGCACAAGCCCCAGATACGTCTTGAGGAGGGATTGAAAACGAGAGACATAATCTGAGTACGAAGCCTTTAGCGGCAGGGAAAGCAGATCATCATGCAGGGCATTAAAGATCTTCAGAAGCAGTGCGGCCTCTTCAGGAGAGGCGGATTTCAGGCCTTCTGTTGTTGCAAGCCTCTGCCAGGAGACATGGCCTTTCTCCACTCCGGCCTGCCGGGTGAGAAGATCCCAAAGCGCTTTGTCCGGAACACTGGCGCCGTCACGAAATTGTGCAGTGTCAAAGTAGGGGGATGAGAGGAGATCGACACATTGAGATCGAGGATAATCTTTAAGCCTTAGCCTTATAAAAAGTAAGGTGTACAAGGCAAAGGGATATTGCAGAAGCGGCTCCTGACAATTGCTTGTTATTGGAATAGCGTGGTTTTGAAACAGAGTAAGCATGTGGGGCAGATAGGGGGCAGGATCTCTGGCAATAACGCCGATTTCATGAAATTGTATCCCTTCGTCGGAGACCAGGCGCACAATCTCTTTGGCTGCAACAAGCACTTCGTCCCGGATGTCGTAGCAATTGATAATCGTCGTCCCTAGGGCTGCGTTTTTTCTATTCGGTGCAGATGCCACTTCCTGCTCTGCGTCGTCAAAAAAATTATGGCGCTGAGATGTCTCAAGACTCAGATCACAGACTTGAGAAGCATCGCTTACAAGGCCTTCGACATAGCGTTCGTAGAAACGATTTGAAAAATCCCATCCGGAGTTTTTTCGAACCAGAGGGAAAAAAAGGCTTGTGTCATAGGATCGGGTCACTGCGTGAAAGAGATCAATCTGAACCTGCGTCAGGTCGTAGAAGCCGTAATAAAAAATACCGCCAAAGCCATTTAAAAATGGGGACCCTGGCAATGCCTGTGTCGCCCGAATCGCGAGATCGCCAAAGCTGAGTAGGTTTTTTTCTTCACAGCATTTCTGCATCTGGCGGTAAATGTTAAATAGCACGGAAAGTTTTTTTCCGTCTCCTGAACCAAAATGCCCCTCATTTAAAGCCGACAGCAGCACCTCCGCATCGACAAGACCATCTTTCAGATCGCGAAGGCATTGCCAAAGCGCGGCGCTACCCCCTTCCGTCTCTTCAAGTCGGGATAAGAAAGGATGAGACTTTGATGATTGCTGAATCTCAAGCCGCAAGACCTCCTCAAAAAAGAGGTCATTTTGTATACTGAGATCGATTGTGGGCGCTTGTTCTTCACAAAGCTTCATTGAGAGTTGATGAAAGGTGAAGATAGAAAAATGAATCAGGTTCAGACCATGTTCAAGCGTCAGGAGGATAAGCAGTCTGCGACGGATCAGGGCGGATGGCACAAGGATGAGCAAAGGACGAAGCGGGTCGGATGTCTTGAATCTCTGTATTTCAGAAACGAAGACTTCTTCAAGCTGTGGATGAAAGGGACCTAGGAAGATTCTCACTATAAGAACCGTAAAAGCTACTATTTGAACGAATGGACGGTTTATTTACCGGTGACTCTATGACCTCCATAGGCCATTCAGGATTTAGACAAATACTTTTTCCAATGGTTTGTATTTAGATAGAACAAGTGTGCTGCCCACGGACAAGATGAACACAAGAAATATATACCCTATTTCCCAAAACGGGCTTGATATCTGTTTATCGAAATGCTTCAGTATATCGACAAATATAAAATGAATCGCGTAAATACCCAGTGTATATTTCCCAATCCTTGATAAATGATCCAGCTTTAATAAGGAATGGTTCGAGAAGGCCATTAAGGCTGCACCCAAGCCCTCAAGGTAGGTTCCAAATACATAATCGTGCAACGCGGGCCAAACATGATATACCGAATTTAAGTAATATATTTCACTGAAATGTATTACATAGCCAGTAGCCATAGCGACTAAGCCATACGAAAAGTGCCTGGATTCCAGTTTACATTGAGACAAAGCATAGCCAGTAACAAAAAATATTGTACTAAAAAATGGCCCTTTCCTTGTGTTGAACTCAATATTTATACCAATTGGCGTTTCTGAATATGCTTTTGCGCACAAACCAAATACATAGAGTAATATTGCAAATATCACGAGAGGGACTATGGAGCGTGACTGCCGGAAGCGCAGATACACGGCAGTAATCATGACAGACAAAGCAAGACTGACCACAAACCACAGATGAACTTTGCTTCCCTCAAACAGAAACTGTATCGGATTGTTGGCAATACCGATCAAATTTAAATAAACAACTTTTAGCGGCCCTAGCAAGCCCTGTTTAAATGCAGAGAAAAGGTCATATGGCAATATGTATATTAAAGACCAAAACGCCCATATCAGAAATAATCGTTTTACAATATCCAATGATATTGGAAGCACTGAATCTCTTTTTTTTACTTTAATACCAAAGAAATAGCCTGATACGACAAAGAAGAATGGAACCGCAAATCGTGCTCCCTGAGTGATTGCAATATGTAAGTATTGGTATGCGCCAGTATAGTCTGAACCCCCAAAAGGGGCAGTATGAATCGCAATCACAGCCAGTATTGCAAAAACCCGGATCGTATCGATACCTTGAATCCTACTCACGCATATCCTTCCTCGGATAACCATTGAGCTAAACTGAGGGCCCAACGAAAAAAACAAAAACCATCGTGCCGACAGACCAAAAGAATGGGCGATGAGAGTAGAGGCCCGACATGGGCATGAATAAATGGAGTTAACCTCCCCTGTTAAAGGGGTGACCCCATTGTTACAGCTTCAAGAAGCACTGATCAAGGCATGATTTTTTTGGGTGCGACAATGCCCCTCTTCTTCGTTACCAATCGTGGGAAATAAAGACCTATTCCCTATGATTTGAGCATTGAATCGAAGCTTTTTTCCTATTGGAATTTCACCCCGGACTTAATCAGGGCTTGCTTTGAAAACAACAGATTTGAAAAGCTGTTTTTACAAGAGCGCTTGGGACTGATAAAGCAATCAACCCCAAGCGCTCGAACTTCAATCAGTTGAATGCGCCCTGATCTATTACAAGGTCTTAAAGCTTCTTGGCGCAGTTTCCCTTTTCGTCCCCTGGCTATCAGTAGAAATGAGCTTCCAGAAATAAATCGTGTCCGGACTCAGGGTCTTTCCTTCTCCTAATAACTCCCCAAGGGTACGCTTCACCTCTTGTGTTCCTGGCCCTGGTGTACTACCTCCTCCGCCTCCCCCGCCGCCACTACAAGAAGACAGTAAGAGACCCGCCACCACAAAAAGCGCCAGTGTCATTTTTTTAGAACGCCGGATGAAGGTTCCAAAAATGGATCCCATTAACCATAAAAATCCGATTCCTGTTGTACCCGCACCCGCAGACATCACGTCTTTTTTCAGCATAGCAGTCGCTGTTGGGACGGAAACGGTCTTACAGTCGGCAGGATCAAAATCATTATCTCCCGGTCTCAGGCAGAGTTGAATGTTCACCGTCGGATCGGTCGTTGTAATAAATGAGAATGAAACAGTCGAAGGATCCACCTGATCACCTTCTCCCGGGAACACAAGTGCAAGACTCGAAGGTATCACCTCAAAGCTGGCCGTAATCGTATGGTCCGCTGTCACACCATTAAAGGTATGCGTCGTCACTTTACCCACGGAAGTGCCATCCACCACCACATCCGCAACTTGATAGTTTGCTGCAGGTGTCATCGTAAATTCACGATTCTGACCATGAGTGACATTGACAGGCCCGGTAGGAGAGATACTTCCGTTTTCACCTGAAGTCGCCGTAATAGTGTATACGAGGGACACAAAGGTCACATGAATCCTACGTGGGGCAGTAACATTGGTAACGGTATGTGTCGTTACCGCTCCTACAGTACTTCCGTCCACTTTAACATCCGCTACTTGGTAGCCCACGTCAGGTGTCATCGTGAAGAGCTGGTTTTCTCCATGACCCACTGGAACCTCACCGGATGGACTGACACTGCCGTTGGCTCCGGCACTCGCTGTAACGCCATTCGTATCAATCGCAAAGCTCACTGAGATCGTATGCGGGCCGGTGACATTCTTAAAGGTATGTGTCGTTCCCGTTCCCACAGAAAACCCGTCAACCAGAACACCTGCCACATGGTGGTTCAGGACGGGTGTCATCGTGAAGGTCTGACTCGCACCATGATTCACGGTCACCGCGCCGGAGGGACTGATACTGCCATTGGCACCGGAACTCGCCGCAATGTCGTTTGTATCAATCGCAAAGCTCACCGAGATCGTGTGCGGGCCGGTGACATTGGTAAAGGTGTGCGTTGTCACGACACCTACGGAAACGCCGTCCACCAGAACATCCACTACATGATGGTTCGCAGCAGGCGTCATTGTGAAAATCTGATTTGCGCCGTGATTCACTGGCACTATACCGCTTGGACTGATACTCCCGTTAGCGCCGGCACTCGCTGTAACGCCATTCGTATCAATCGCAAAGCTCACGGAGATCGTGTGCACGGCGGTGACGTTCGTGAAGGTATGGGTTGTCACTGGGCCTACGGAAACGCCATCCACTAACACGTCTGCGACATGATGGTTCGCAGCAGGCGTCATCGTGAAGAGCTGGTTTGATCCGAAAGCCACGGGAACAAGGCCCGAGGGAGAGATACTCCCGTTAGCGCCGGCACTCGCTGTAACGCCATTCGTATCAATCGCAAAGCTCACGGAGATCGTGTGCGCGGCGGTGACGTTCGTGAAGGTGTGCGTTGTCACGACACCTACGGAAACGCCGTCCACCAGAACATCTACTACGTGATGGTTCGCAGCGGGTGTCATTGTGAAAATCTGAGATGCTCCGTAATTCACGGTCACCGCGCCGGTGGGACTGATGCTGCCATTGGCTCCGGAACTCGCTACGATGTCGTT
>JAJDBU010000013.1 GCA_029261195.1 Nitrospirota bacterium
GACCT
This sequence comes from Nitrospirota bacterium, assembly GCA_029261195.1. Classification (GTDB taxonomy): domain Bacteria; phylum Nitrospirota; class Nitrospiria; order SBBL01; family JAADHI01; genus JAJDBU01. Next base: position 6 of record JAJDBU010000013.1, read on the forward strand.
CGGCCCAGGGGATCTCTTTCGAGAGGATCACCCAGCGCTTATCACTCCGAAGTTTCCCCCCGAAGGGCAGATGAAAATTCTCAAAGGACAGCTGATTCGGGTTACTTTTTCGATACATGGAGGCTCCTGGTGCACGCTTTTTAGAGGCTAAAGGTCTTTTTCTTTGCACTTGGAGCAGGATACTACAGATTAAAACCTTTTAAAATCAAAAACTTATCGTTTTTTCAGCAAGCCCTAAGTAGAATAAATTTCAAGATACTGGGAAAGCTGGATGTTCGACCCCTCGATCCCCAACCTTGATTGCTGCGGGGATTTATTTGTTTGACAAATGGATACAAGGCTGATAGCTTCGCTTAACACGGGTGCGTTTTAGCCCGCTTCACGATATACCCATAAATTATAGATGTACCCGAAATTTCCTGCCCTTCCAAACCGGGCTTGAGGTGTTTGTATGGGTTTACCATCATCTGAGAAACGATACTCTTTTCAGGCAAGAGTACTGGTGCCTTCCTGCTCTGTCAGGCCTTGCCTTAAGATTGCTCTGCTGATTTCTTTTGTTCTCTCCCTCTTGTTTTCACAGTTTGCATTCGCTTCGCCTTCGTCGCCTGTAAGCCAAAAGACCCACAACACGAATGTCCGTTTTAATCAAGGTTTACTCTCTGTTCAGGCCGATGGTGTTGCGCTTGGGGTTTTGATGGAGGAGGTCAGCCGGAAAGCAGATATTGCGGTTTTGATCAGTGCGCCCCTGAAAGATGAAAAAGTGATGGTTCAGTTTTAAGTCTTGGTGAGGAAAGCCAGAAGGTCAATTCCTACAGTTAAATTTTCGTAAAAAGTGAGACACACTGTGATGAATAAACAGAAGTACGGGAAGAAGAAAAATGTATTTTGGCTTTCTTGGTTTTGGCTATTAGCTCGCTTAATGCCAGCATTGCGAATGCCCAGACATTTCAATGGCCATTATCCCCATTTACTACGGTCCCTAATATAACTCAGGACCATGCATGTAAAGGTAACACTGCATCCAACGATGGTTGTGTGAGCGATATTAAGTATCACGCCGGTATTGACATGACGCTCCTTCCCTCTGTCGAAACAGGTATCTATGCTTCTGAGGCCGGGACAGTAGTTTTAACGAAAAATGACTGTGACTCTGGGGTTTCTTTGTGTAACGGCGGATTTGGAAATGCAGTAATTATTCAACACGGTGCCAACTTATACAGTTTGTACGCCCATTTAAAAAAAGATAGCATTCCTATCCCTGTATAGTCGGCCCGACGGTAACTCAGGGATAGGAAATAGGAGTTATGGGTAATACAGGGAATGTAACGGGTTTGCATCTCCATTTTGAGATCAAGAAGGTTGGTACATTAGGGGCTGGATATACCACCACTCCCCCAGACGTTAACGGTTACTTTGATCCATGGAAATATTTTTCAACTACCAGCATTACTCCTGTCCCAGTAAGTATTAATCAAGCTGGCTTAAATGTTCGCAGAGGCCCCGGTACAAATTATCAGGCATTTACGACTCTAAATGTTAATCAAAAATTTGTTGCCTTTGCCAAAAGTGGTAATTGGTACCGTATTTATCTTCCTTGTGAAAAGAACTCTTGTGCCGGATGGATAGCTAAGACAGATAGCTCTTGTACCGGAGGTATATGCGCGACGGAAGACCCCACTGCCACTCAGGTTGAAGTAGAACAAGCTGGTGTCGGTGGCGGCTTATTTGTCCGACCTTCGCCAGGGAGTAGTTTAAAACATGACAAGATTTACGATGGACAAAAATTTGTTACATTTGGGACACCTCAAGCTGGTTCTAATTGTTCAAGTAACTGGTATCAAATTCATCTTCTTGCTAGTTCGGAAGCCACAAGCGGTTGGAGCTGTGGCGATTTCCTGATAGTGCCAGGAACAACCCCTACGGTAGACAAACCAGTTGTAATCACACAGGGTGCGACTGCACCCACTCAAACGGGGGCAACCCTTCACGGAGTAGTGTCTCCCTCCGCAGCCATGACAAGTGTATTTTATGATTATGGCTTGACAGAAGCCTATGGGGAATCAATAGCCGGGGAGAGTTTCATTCCCGGTCCATTCGGAAGACCTGTTCAAAAGAATATAAGTGGTCTAAGTTGTGGAACTTTATATCATTTTGGAGTGGGAGCGACGAATGCAGGAGGAACGACCAATGGCAATGACCTTACGTTTACTACGTTAGATTGTGCGACCCCTGTTCCATCAGTTACCTCTCTAAGCCCAAGCAATACCGCAGCAGAAGGTGGAGGCTTCAGCTTGTCGGTCAACGGTAGCAACTTTGTCTCCGGCTCAGTGATTCGTTGGAAAGGGGTTAATCGTCTCACGACCTTTGTGAGCAGCACAGTGCTACGGGCAACGATCCCCGCATCAGACATTGCCACAGCAGGGACAGCCCAGATTACAGTGTTCAGTCCTGCGCCCGGCGGTGGACCCTCAAATGCTCGGGTCTTTACAATTAACTCGCCGAGCAACCCTGTTCCATCAGTTACCTCTCTAAGAGCCCAAGCAATACCGCAGTAGGAGGTGGAGCCTTCAGCTTGTCGGTCAACGGCAGCAACTTTGTCTCCGGGTCAGAGATTCGCTGGAAAGGGGTTAATCGTCTCACGACCTTTTTGAGCAGCACATTGCTACGGGCGACGATCCCTGCATCAGACATCGCCACCGCAGGGACAGCTGAGATTACAGTGTTCAATCCTGCACCGGGAGGTGGAACCTCAAATGCTCAAACCTTTACCATCAACCAATTGCCACCCTCCGACAACAATAACTTTGCCAACCGGATTGAACTTATCGGTTTACTTGGCAACGAAACCGGTACGAATGTAAGTGCAACAAAAGAAACCGGAGAGCCGAATCATGCAGGAAATGTTGGCGGAAAATCAGTATGGTGGAAATGGACTGCACCGATTTCAGGCCTGGTCACGGTAGATACGCACGGGAGCAATTTTGACACACTTCTTGCTGTCTATACCGGTACTAACATAGGCAGTTTGACAGAGATTGTATCCAACGATGATGACGGAAGCGGTAACAATAACAGTGGTGTGGCTTTCTCTGTACAATCGGGGAACGAGTATCAAATCGCAGTAGACGGTTTTAGTGGAGTATCGGGCGATATCGTTCTAAATTGGGTATTGGCCCCACCACCGCCTCAGCCGGACCTTGTAGTAATCAACCCGGCTACGAGTGCGGCCACCTTAACGCCGGGACAGTCGTTTACAATCTCCGCGACGGTAAAAAATGTGGGCGGGACTTCTTCAAATGCCACCACCTTGCGTTACTACCGTTCAGCCGATTCCACCATTACGACAGGTGATACACCACTGGGGACTGATACCGTCTCGGCACTCTTAGCGAATGCCACCTCACCTGAAAGTTTCTCCAGCATTGCACCGGCGGTCGGAAACTATTGGGTTGGAGCCTGTGTGCTTGCAGTTAGTGGGGAGTCGAACACCACGAATCAGTGTTCGACCGGTGTGCCGATTACGGTGGGCACGAATACCTATGACATCACCGCGAGTGCGGGCGCTAACGGGAGCATCTCTCTTTCGGGCGTTGTCCCCGTGAATCACGGTGCAAATCAAACCTTCATCATGACGCCTGCAGCCAATTACCATGTCGCAGACGTCTTAGTAAACGGGGTATCTGTAGGTGCAGTGACAACGCATACCTTCACAAATGTGACTGCCGCCCATACCATCTCGGTGACCTTTGCAACAGCACCCGCACCGGATCTGATCACGATCAGCCCGAGTGTAAGCGATTCCAATTTGACACGAGGTCAGTCGTTTACGATCACTGCAACAGTCAAGAATGTGGGAACGGCTTCCTCATCCTCCACAAACTTGCTTTACTACCGATCAGCTGATTCAAGTATTTCTACGGGTGACACACTACTGGGAGCAGGTACAGTATCGGCACTTTCACCAAATGCCACCTCGCCTGAAAGTTTCTCCAGTACTGCACCGATGGCTATTGGAACTTATTGGGTCGGAGCCTGTGCGCTTGAAGTCAGTGGGGAGTCGAACACCACAAATCAGTGTTCAACCGGAGTACAAATCACAGTATCGACCTCACCGACCATCAGCCGAAATCCCTCTAGCTTCAGCTTTACAGGGCAAGAAGGCGGTGCGAACCCTGTCAGTCAGACCCTGAGCATTCAAAATTCCGGCGGAGAAGCTTTAAACTGGTCAGTGGGGGATAATGCCGCTTGGTTGTTTGTGAGTCCTTCCAATGGGATATCCACCGGAGAGGCGGATAGTGTCACGGTCTCAGTAAATACGGCGGGGCTTCTCTCTGCGAACTACAATGCCACAATCACCGTCACGGCACCTGGGGCCACCAATACCCCTCTGACGATTCCTGTGGCACTGACTGTAACGACAGCAGACAGCGATAACGACGGCATACCAGACAGCTTTGAACTCGCGCATGGACTCAACCCGAATGATCCTCTGGATGCCCTGTTTGATCCGGATGGTGACAACTATACCAACCTCGAAGAATTCCTGGGAGGCACCGACCCGCGAGATTCCACAAGCCTTCCGATCCGACCTTTTGTTGCAGAGACCTCCCCCCACGATGGCCAGGGAGTCGTAGCAGGCACTCAACGTGTGCCGATCGACAGCTCCATTGCGATACGAATCAAGGATCAGGATGACGGGATCGATCCGAACACCATTGTCATGACCGTGGAAGGGATCGGGGTTCAGAACAGGATTCGAACAAAGGCGGTCAATGGCGCAGGCTTCACCGATATCTGGGTGATCTACGATACAACAAACCCGGACACCGATAGTGATGGAAAGCCGGACAGCTACGAGTTTGCCTTTGATCAAGAAATTAATGTCCGAATAGAGCTCAGTGATACCCAGGGAATTGCAATGAATCCCTACGCGTTTAGTTTTAAGATTGAGTCTCAACAGGAACATGACCAGGCTCTGGCGGCCATGCCTGCCGTCACCACAAGCAGTGATCCTGTGACGGGGATGACAACGATTGAGGCGGTCCAGGGGACGCCGATTGCAGGGGCTAAAATCCTCTTTAATCCCGCAGAGCCGGTGAGTCCTCGCTTTGGACCGGTCAATGAAATCCCGCCATTAACGGTGGCGAATGGCGTGGGCTTACCCCTCAACCTGGAACCGCCAACCGTATTTGACAACTCGGTCACACTCTTTATCCCGGCACCGGGAGTAAGCGACCTTTCTCTCTTGAAAGTATATGTCTTCACCCCTGAGAGCGGGTGGCAAGTGGCGTCGCTGGCTGGATGGTGCCGGGCTCACGAATCAATCATCCGGAAACCAGCCCGCCAACGATTGAAATTCAGCTCAACCATTTTACCGGAGTTCAGGCCGCAGAACCTCCTTCTGCACCACCTCCCCCCCCGGAATTGGTATTTCCTGCCAATGGAGAAAGCAACCTGGAAATTCCCGTCACCTTTGGATGGAATAAGTCAGTTGATCCGAATGGGGACACAGTAAGCTATGGTTTAATCGTCTGTGAAGATTCTACTTTTACAGGGTGCAAGCCCGACTATCGTCGCCAGAGTGTTGGAGAAATCCACTGATTATGCGGCACTGGGTCTTGTGGGTTTGGTCTTCGGGTTTGTCTTGATTGGAGGTGTCAACAAAGGACGGAGAAAAATCGGTCTACTCATGATAGGCTTTATTATGACAGCTTCCCTCGTCGTCTCCTGTAGTGACGGAGGAGGAGGTGGTGGAACGCCACCTCAAGGTGACCCTCCAGTAAGCGACCCTCCGACTGCCGACATGGCCCTTCCCACCTCCAATCTAAAGCGAGGCACAAGCTATTTTTGGAAGGTAAGAGCCGATGATGGCAAGGGAGGCATCAGCGAAAGTGAAACAAGGTTTTACCACAGCTTCCTGATTGGGAGGACATCTCCACTTCCACTTTTATGCATGGCCGAGGGTGTCTGTCTCCTTGAGCCGGAATCCCTATCATTACCGCCACTGGATTCCCGATGGAACCGTACGGGAATGACGCTTAAGGTATTAAGCGTTTCAGCGTGCCTCACTTAAAACGAAAATAAAGGGTCGTAGTTTTTCTAATGTGCGTTTGCCGATGCCTTTGACTTTGATCAAGTCATCGATGGTTTTATAAGGTCGCCCGGCGATGATTCTTTTAGAAAGTGCCGGTCCAATCCCTTTTAAGGATTGGAGTTCTTCTCCTGTGGCGCGATTGAGGTCGAGCTTTTTTTCGCGCTGCTTTGCTTGGCTTTGATCCTGAAATGCCGCCAGTTCGCGCTCTTCACGACCTTCCTCCGCTCGATAGGCCACAATCTTCTCCGCGTCACTTGCAGCCCAAATGCCGACTCGCTTCAACATTGCCGCAGCCTCAAGGTCGCGTAATGTTTTGAAGACTTCCTTTCGAGATCTGCCATCGGGAGCCTTCCGCCCCACGCCGTAGGTGCGCGCAAGACCCTCTTTAACCAGGAGCGCTGCGAGATCCTCGCCATCCGCTGTTGTGACAAATGCGTAGACCCGTCCTTTTTTTGATCGTCCCAAGGCGTTTGCAAAGGCGGTGTGTACCGTGAAGGGTCTGGAAAGGATTTTTGCAACAAAGGTCTTTGCCTGCTGACCAAAACGGAGGGTCTCGGCGCCTTCACTCAAACCGAAATAACGGGTTTGCGCTCGCAGACGCCGCAGATCGCTTTGACGAGAAGCAAGGGTCTCGGGGCAATCGATGAAATAAAATCTCACATGGATCTGCTTTTCTCCGATATCCACCCAAAAACTATCGCCGTCGTTTGCCTGACTTTGTATCCATTTTGCCTCATCAAAACGCTGAAGTTTTGCCGCCTGAGTGGCTGAAGCAAATCCGGAGATCAGGGAGAGCGCAGTCAAGAGAATGCGAAGACCTGTTTTGAACAAGCAATTCATGGCGGCCATTGTAGACCTCTTTTCCCGACAACTCCAGTGCGCAAAGCCCTAAAAAGACCTTGACCTTGTGAGGGTCTTTTGTATAATAATCGGTGATTAATTTTTATCTGTACCGGAGTCTTAGTGGCCCATCTGAAATTTGACACCGCCCTTTCCCGTCTAGAAGCCACAGTCCAATCCCTTGAAAAGGGCGACCTCCCTTTAGAGGAGGCTTTGAAAGTGTTTGAGGAGGGGGTGCGTCTTTCTAAAAGTTGCCTGAAAACCCTTGAAGAAACAGAGCGAAAGGTCGAAATGCTGATTGAAGGAAAAGACGGAAAAATGAAGCGACAACCCTTTAGCCCCAAATAGGCCTTCTAATGAAAGTATAGAGATATGGATATGCAGGAACTCAAAAGCTACCTTGCCCACAGGCGCTCAGAAGTGGATCGCCTTTTACAATCCTACCTGCCGGGCCCTACATGTGAACCGCCCCTGATTCATGAGGCGATGCGCTATTCCCTTTTTGCCGGAGGCAAACGGATTCGTCCCATCCTCTGTCTTGCCGCCTGTGAATCGGTCGGAGGCCGGGTTGAGGCGACGCTCCCCTTTGCTGCGGCAATTGAGCTGATCCACACCTACTCCCTGGTTCATGATGACCTGCCTGCCATGGACAATGATGACTACCGTCGCGGGAAGCCCACAAGCCACAAGATGTTCGGAGAAGGCACGGCCATCCTGACAGGAGACGCCTTACTGACTGCAGCCTTTACCCTCATGGCCGAAAAAGGTCTGGCCTCTGCGATTTCCCACAAAAAGATCCTTCGGGTGATTCTGGAACTGGGCTCGGCCTCCGGAAGCACAGGCATGGTCGGAGGACAACTCAACGACATTGAATCCGAAGGGAAAGACGGTCTTTTTTTTGAAAAGCTAAAAGAAATTCACACGCAAAAAACAGGTGTATTGATCCGGGCCTCTGTCCGCATTGGCGGTATTCTGGGCGGGGCCGGACCCAAGAAACTCTCTAATTTGACGGTCTACGGTGAAAAGGTCGGCTTGGCTTTTCAGATCGCCGATGATATTCTCGACGTGGAAGGCAGTGAAGCGGTGACCGGAAAACCGGTAAAAAAAGATGAGGCGAAGGGGAAATGGACCTATCCTGCTCTCATCGGCCTTTCACGTGCAAAAAAGGAAGCGTCGGTACTGGTCGAAGAGGCCTTGGCGGTGATCAAGTCGTTCGGGCCGGAAGCCGATCCCCTGAGACAGATTGCCTCTTTTATCACGGATAGAAAATCATAATGGATTCTTTTTTAAACCAGATTAATCACCCCGATGACCTGAAAAAAGTCCCTCTGGAAGATTTGCCTCGGATCGCAAAAGAAATTCGGGCGGTGATTTTAAAAACCGTCTCCGAACGCGGTGGTCACCTCGGCGCAAGCCTGGGGGCCGTCGAACTCACAATTGCTCTCCATCGTGTCTTTGACACCCCGAAAGACCGGATTATCTGGGATGTCGGCCATCAGGGCTATCCTCATAAACTTCTGACCGGAAGACGGGACCGTTTTGCAACACTGAGACAACACAAAGGGATCAGCGGATTTCTTTCTCGCTCCGAGAGCGAATTTGACGCCTTCGGGGCAGGTCACGCCGGAACCTCCATTTCAGCCGCCTTAGGCATGGCGGAGGCGAGAGACCAACAGGGGAAAAACCATCATGTTATTGCCATCATCGGTGATGGTTCGATGACGGCAGGCATGGCCTACGAAGCCCTGAATCATGCGGGCGCCTTGAAGCGAAATTTGATTGTTATACTTAACGACAATGAAATGTCGATTTCTAAAAATGTCGGCGCTTTTTCGGCCTATCTCAATCGGATTTTAACCAGCCCATTCTATACCAAGTTCAAAAGTGAAACGATGAGCATGCTGAAAAACATCCCGAAAATCGGGCCGCCGATGTTAGAGGTGGCCAGGCGTGCTGAAGAGTCGGTTAAGGGCATGATCGTTCCGGGCATTCTCTTTGAGGAACTTGGTTTTCGTTATATCGGTCCGATCGACGGACACGAAATAGACCACCTCTTGACCACCTTTGAAAATATCAAAAAACTCAGTGGCCCCATCCTGATTCACGTCGTCACAAAAAAAGGCAAAGGTTATGCACAGGCAGAGGCCGATCCTGTCGGCTTTCACGGTATGCCCTCCTTTCATCTTTCGACCGGGCAAGCGAAAAAAGCTCCGAAAGGGCCACCGTCCTATACCTCAGTCTTTTCAAAATCCCTGATCAAACTCGCACAAGAAGATCAGAATATTGTGGCCATTACCGCTGCGATGCCGGAGGGAACGGGCTTAACTCAGTTCAGCCAAGTCTTTCCGAATCGATTTTACGATGTGGGTATTTCAGAACAACATGCCGTTACGATGGCGGCAGGCATGGCCGCAGAGGGACTCCGCCCTGTCGTCGCCATCTATTCGACATTTTTACAGCGTGCCTTTGATCAGATTGTTCACGATGTGGCCATCCAGAACCTCCCCGTTGTGTTCTGTCTCGACCGCGCCGGAATTGTCGGAGAAGACGGCGCAACACATACCGGAGCCTTCGATATCTCCTATCTTCGTGGCATTCCGAATATGACCCTGATGGCCCCGAAGGACGAAAATGAACTTCAACACATGCTCGCAACGGCCCTTAAACAGCAGGGTCCCGTCGCCATCCGCTACCCGAGAGGATCGGGCTTAGGCGTTTCGCTTGATGAGGTCGCAGTAGAACTTCCCGTCGGCAAGGGAGAGATTGTCTACGGCGCCGAAAGTAAATGTTGGGATCTTGCCTTCATCGCGATGGGTAACATGGTTCAGCCCGCAGAAATCGCGGCCTTGGCGCTTGCAGAACAGGGCATTAAAGTGGGTCTCGTCAATGCGAGATTTGCCAAACCGATCGACCGGGCGCTGCTTGTCTCCATTGCCGCACGTTGTTCTAAAATTGTCACTCTGGAAGAACAGGCTTTGGCCGGTGGTTTTGGCGATGCGGTACTCGGGGTATTGGAGGAAGAAAGAGTCAGTGGCAATATTCCTGCTGTTTCTGTCCGCCGAGTGGGTCTTCCAGACTATTTTCTCGAACACGGCCCCCAAAAAGTCATTAGAAAAGAAATCGGGCTTGATCCCGAGAGCATCGCCAAGATGGCCCTGCTTTTTGCCGGAGAACAGTCCAAAAGTTCATCTTTTAAACAAACCTCAAAGATTAGCCCTTCCGTGCATGTGAAGATTGTTCGCTGATGCAGGCCGCTCTGAATCTTGCGCAACAGGCTCAAGCCGCCGAAAAAAAAATGAAAAGTCGTCTTGATCATCTCCTTGTTCAGCGTGGTTTTGCAGAAAGTACTTCAAAGGCGAAGGCCCTGGTGATGAGTGGCTCTGTCCTTGTGGATGGCGTCAAGATTGAGCGCGCCGGCGGCCAGGTCAAATTGGATGCAGAGATTGTCCTGCTCAAAGCCGCACCGCCCTTTGTGAGTCGTGGCGGCTTGAAGTTGGAGGGGGCATTGAAATCCTTCGACATTGATGTGAGTGAAGCAGTCGTGATGGACGTCGGCGCTTCAACCGGCGGTTTTACCGATTGCCTCCTAAAGAGGGGTGCGGCGCGTGTTTATGCGATTGACGTCGGTTACGGACAGCTCGCATGGTCACTCCGCAATGATACCCGGGTTATTGTTCTGGAACGACAGAACATCCGATATCTTGCCGATGACGCCATCAACGAGCCGCTTGATATGGTCACGATCGACGTGTCTTTTATCTCCCTTGAAAAGGTCGTTCCGCACGTCCTGACTCGCTTAAAAAAAGGTGGGCTGATCATCGCCTTGATCAAACCCCAGTTTGAAGTCGGCAAAGGGGCCGTCGGAAAAGGAGGCATTGTCAGGGATGAGCAAATCCGTCAGGCAGCAGTTGATCGCATCTGCGCCCTGAGTACGAACTGGGGACTTCAGCAAATCGCTCTGATAGCCTCCCCGATTACCGGTCAAAAAGGAAATATTGAGTACTTGGTTTGTTTTAAAAAATAATCACAATAGGAGAACAAAGATGGACACACAAAAACTTGAAAAAAAAATTACAAAATTAAAAGCGACCTTGAAGGGAAGTGACAAGGACGATCTCAAAACATGCACTTTGCGAAAGTTGCTCAAACGGGCACAGCGCAAAGTAACGACACTAAAAGCAAAAGCAGAAATGGTCGCCGCAAAAGCCAAAAAGAAACCTGAAAAGGAAAAAGCCGCTTAGGGCTGAGTACAATGAAGGTTGGGCTGGCCTTAGGTGGCGGTGGCGCAAGAGGGATTGCCCACATCGGTGTTTTAAAAGTCCTGGAAGAGGAGGGCATTCAGGTTGATGCTATCTCCGGCACCAGTTTCGGCGCAATCGTCGGCGCAATGTATGCTCAGAACCCTGATGCCCGACAACTGGAGCATCGGGTGCTTGATTTTTTAGACAGCGCGGCCTTTCGTCGCACAAAAATCTTTTTTATCAAGCGGCATTTCGAAGAGAAAAAAAACAAGAGCTTCATGACTAATGTGAAGTCCTACCTTCAAAAGGGGATTTTCTGGGGGGTCTCCCTCCAGAAAACCTCTTTCATTACGGAGGCCAATTTTTTAGCACAAATCGACGAGGTGCTTGATGACGGCCAAATCGAAGAAACGCGCATCCCTTTTTGTGCTGTTGCCACCGATCTGACCAATGGTCAAGAGATTATATTGAACAGGGGCCCTATACGGAGGGCGGTTGCAGCCAGTTGCGCCATTCCCGGTGTTTTTCCCCCGATTAGTATAGATGGCCTCCAGTTGGTTGATGGAGGCTGGGTCAATCAGGCTCCGGTCTCGCCCTTGCTCGATCTTAAATCCGATTTTTTGATGGCGGTGACCATCTCGGAAGAGGAGCAAGGGCCCAAAAACTTCGAAAGCGGCGTGGATGTCGTGTTGAGGGCGAATGAGATTACACGCTGTATCCTATCCAACAAACAAATTGAGATGGCCGATTTCGTGATACGCCCCAAAGTCGGCGACATCCACTGGTCTGATTTCTGGCGCTTTGAGGATGCCATGGCTCGGGGGGAGAAAGCCGCAAGAGAGGCGGTTGAGACCCTTAAAAGCCTGTTGTGGAAAAAACGCGTTAAAAAATTCTTAAAGTTCGATGCTTGAGGGAAAAGAAGGGAAAGTCATATTATTGATCTTCAACTGAGCAAGGAAGAGATTCGTGTTCTCGGGGCTTTAATCGAAAAAGCGCTGACAACCCCCGATTATTATCCGCTTTCCCTCAACGCACTTAAAAATGCCTGCAATCAGACAAGCAACCGCGACCCCATCGTGTCCTACGATGAGGAGACCTTACAAAAGGTGCTTGATCTCTTAAAAAACAAAAAATTGGTCAGGGACAGCCAATCGGGCCGGGTCATCAAGTACGGGGAAAGTTTAAGCAAGGCAGAAAATCTCATGCCGCGCGAAGGCATTATCCTGGCGCTTTTAATGTTGAAGGGGCCACAAACGCCCGGTGCGCTTCGTGTCCGTGCTGAACGGGTTCACGCATTTGAAAATCTGGAAGCACTGCATGAGGTCCTGGGCAACCTTTCTGAGTGGGGCTTTATTCAGCAGCTTCCCCGTCAGGCCGGTCACAAGGAGTTGCGCTACATGCATTTGTTTGCCGACCTAACACAGAACGAAGCTTATCCCAATGCCTCTTCACAGCCAGAACTGAACAGTGAAGTAAGATCCGATAGTCCTAAACTTGTAGAACTTCAAGCCGAGTTGAAACAACTTCGGTCCGACTTCGAACAAGTCAAAACAGAATTCCTGAACTTCAAAAATCAATTTTAGATACGCCACCTAAAATTGAAACGGTCGTCTTTCCGAATTGCGACTCGATATATCTACTCAGATATTATTAATAATTTCAAAGATTTATATTGTTTTTCATAAATTCAGTTAGCGTTCTCAACGAAGTAAGTGAGTGTTGTCCTCTGCTTATTTAAATATTCTTGCCTCAAGTTTGTGGAAGCCCGAGATGGAAGTGACTGAGTTTAACTTGTACTTTCAAGGATAAAGCCAGGCAGTTCACCTGTAAACAATAACCTCAAGGCCTCGCTTGGGTTCATGTTTTTTTCGGCAAACCGAGAGATAGTTGCAGATTCGGCCAAAGACATCAGCACCTTCCATCGGACGAAAACAGCCTGATATCTTCTGACCAGTGAGAACTATAATTGTCGTTGATCATGACTTATACGACTTTTTCTAATCTTGACCTACATCACTTTTTCTCTGTTATCTAGGACAGCCCCGGTTTTAATTGTGTGTCGTTCATAATGGTCTTCATACACCTCCAATATGAACAGGATCAGCGTCACTTCAGAGTTGGATGAGGCTTTATCTTGCTTCAATTTTCGTTTTCGCGTAGAATTTCCAAAATTTTTTCGACGTGGTTTTTGATTAGAAACAATGTAATGGACAAATGAATACGATGAGTAGGAGAAGAAAAATAACGATTATCGGGGCCGGGCATGTGGGCGCGACGACGGCGCAACGACTCGTAGAAAAAGCCCTGGCCGATGTGGTCTTGGTTGACATTGAGCCTGATATGCCTAGGGGAAAAGCACTCGACCTTTGGGAGTCAGCCCCGATTTATGGCTATGATAGCCGCTTAAGCGGTACGGCTGATTATGAAGCCACTGCAGGTTCCGACATTGTTGTCATTACTTCCGGCATTGCGAGAAAACCGGGAATGAGCCGGGATGATCTGCTTCGGGTTAACGCCAGGATCGTCAAAGAAGTGACAGAACAGGCAGTCAAACACTCGCCCGATGCCATATTGATTGTTGTTTCGAACCCACTTGATGCGATGACCTATGTGGCCTATCGGTCCAGTGGTTTTCCACGAGAACGGGTGATCGGAATGGCAGGTGTGCTCGACTCGGCACGCTTTCGCTCCTTTCTTGCGATTACATTGAATGTCTCGGTCGAAAATATTCAAACCCTTGTTTTGGGAGGGCATGGCGATAGCATGGTACCGCTTCCCCGTTATACGACAGTTTCAGGTATTCCGATTATGGATTTAATTTCAAAGGAGCGGCTGGATGCCATTGTCCAGAGAACCCGTGACGGCGGTGCAGAGATCGTGAAGCTCCTCAAGACAGGCTCGGCTTACTACGCCCCCTCTGCGGCCACCGTTGAAATGGTCGAAGCCATCATGAAAGACAAAAACAAGATCCTTCCCTGTTCAGCCCTCTGCAAGGGAGAATATGGCCTCAATGATGTTTTTATCGGCGTTCCACTTCAACTTGGACAGGCTGGGATAGAAAAAATGATTGAAGTCGTACTGACGGCCGATGAGCAAAAAGCCCTTCAGTCCTCAGCAGAAACGGTTCAAAGCCTTTGTCTTACCGTTGATGAAGCACTTTATAATTAGTTTGATGTTTGTCGTAATACTTTTTCAGTCTACATCTACTTGCCTTCACTCTGCCTGTCTGGAGATATTCATTTGACAAAAGTTGTCATTATCGGTGCCGGGCGAGGCGGTGCCGCCCTCATTGAAATCCTGCATAAAGACCCCCTCGTGCAAGTGGTTGGCATTGCCGATGTCTATGAGAAGACCCCCGGCCTTGATCTGGCACGACGCTACAAGATCCCGACGGCCACCGATTATCGGTTATTACTAAAAAAGGATGTTGACCTCATTATTGATGTGACCGGAAACAGCGGTGTACGTGAGGTCCTGGAAAAAAATTACCCTGACGTAGAGGTGATTGGCGGTCTAGCTGCAAAATTCATGTGGCAGTTAATTGAGGAGAGGATTAAGAGCAAGGCGATGTCTGAAACCATCCGTGCCCGTTATTCCTTTGAGAACATGGTCGGGAAAAATGTCAAGATGCAAACGATCTACGACCTTATCCCCAAAATTGCAAAAACGAACGCGACCGTCCTCATTGAGGGAGAAAGCGGGACAGGGAAAGAACTGGTTGCGCACTCCATCCACCAACATAGTTCAAGAGAGGACAAGCCTTTCATTCGAGTTAATTGTGCTGCTTTAGCGGAAAGCCTGCTTGAGAGTGAACTCTTCGGGCATGTCCGGGGAGCATTTACCGGTGCGGTGACGCACAAACTCGGACGCTTCGAATTGGCCGACGGAGGTACGCTCTTTCTGGATGAAATCGGTGACATCAACCTGGTGACCCAAGTGAAACTCCTTCGAGCCGTTCAGGAAGGTGAGATTGAGAAGGTCGGTGATTCAAGGCGAATTAAAGTCGATGTTCGCATCGTTGCGGCGACCAACAAAGATCTGAAAAAGGCTGTTGCGGCACGCGAATTCCGGCAGGATCTCTATTACCGCTTGCGGGTTGTCCCGATTAATCTCCCCCCCCTCCGAGAAAGAAAGGATGACATTCCCCTCCTTGTCGAACATTTCATTCACCGTTTCAACAAAGAAATGGGACGAAAAGTCAGTCGGATTGCACCCGAAGCGATGGACATGCTGATGGCTTATGATTTTCCAGGCAACATTCGCGAACTCGAAAACATGATCGAACATGTCATGGTCTTCTGTTCGGGGGATGTCTTTGAGGCGGATCATCTTCGAAAGGACATTCAACCCACCCACATAGATGTGATCGAGACCGTTGTGGAAGGGGAGGATCCGATGCAGGCGATGGAGCAGGAACTGATTGCGAAGGTACTCGAGCAGACACAATGGAATTATAAAAAAACAGCAGAAAAACTCAAAATGAGCCGAACGACCCTCTGGAGAAAATTGAAACGCTATGGTTTGTCGAAACCCTTTGGAGTTTCAAAGTGAAACGCTAAAGGGTTTCACTTGTTTCGTTTTTGAATCATTGTGTCTAGATTAAAAAACAGTGTATATTGGTAAGCATGTGTTTTTCCTCATGTTTACTTGTTGTGCTGAATTGGTCTATATATTGCTTAGTTCTAGGTACCATCAAGAATGAACTAACAATTAAGGAGGTAGTGAATGAATTGTCCAAGGTGCAGTGGTTTTATGATCCCGGAATCTTTCCAAGACTTACAAAGTGACACAGGGACGCTCAGCTTCTGTGGTTATCGTTGCATGTCCTGCGGAGAAATTGTCGATCCTCAGATCGCCTCAAATCGTAAACACCGACCTCATTTGCAGGCAAGAAACCGTAAATTGATGTCTCATTAAAAGGGAATGTATTAATAGAGGCCTTTTCGCCTCGGTCCAAAAATAATGACTCAATTGTTGAAGCCTGCACGAATATTAACGGAACGGGACATCTCCCTGAAGGACCTCTTGGTGGTAGAGCCGATTGACTATACCGCTTATCGTGAACGGGGAGGTTATGGGAGCCTAGACAGAGCAAGAAACGCTCTTGAGCCGTCCGGTGTAAGAGAGGCGGTTCAATCCGCAAACCTCCGTGGACGTGGCGGGGCTGGTTTTCCAACATGGAAAAAATGGGACATGGTCATTCGGCAGCGGGAGAAAAAACGCTATCTCTGCTGCAATGCCGCTGAGGATGAGCCGGGTACCTTCAAAGACCGGTATCTTCTCCGTTCCAACCCCCACCAATTAATTGAGGGGGTGATTCTTGCCGCCTATGCCATCGGTGCACAGGAGGCAACGCTTTTCATCAATTGTCGTTATGAGGAAGAAATCGCTTTTATGGAGGCGGCCCTTCAAGAGTCAAAAATCCAAGGCTACTGGGGCGATTCATCTGCGCAGGCTCCGGCGAATGTCAAGCTTAAGATCTGTCCGAGTCCGGGCAGTTATGTGGCCGGAGAAGAAACCGCGCTGCTAGAAGTCATTGAGGGCAAGGTCGCGGCACCCAGGCAGAAACCCCCCTATTATCCTGCAATGCACGGGCTTTTCGGAAAACCGACAGTAGTTAATAACGCCGAAACCCTTTCTAATCTCCCTTATATCCTCCGCGAGGGAGGAGAAGCCTTTCAGGCTATAGGTCTCGGAAGCGCTTCGGGCACAATGATTTTTACTCTAACGGGGGATGTCAGTCGCCCCGGCCTTTATGAACGTCCCCTTGGCACCTCACTTCGAGACCTGATCATCGACTGTGGCGGCGGGGTCACCGATGGCAGCACCTTGAAGGCCGTCTTTCCCGGAGGCCCCTCGACGCCCGTCCTGCCCGCATCCCGAATCGATGTCCCGCTCGACTTTGATTCACTGAAGGCTGCAGGTTCGGGATTAGGAACAGGCGCCGTGATTGTCATGTCAGACAAGTCCTGTATGCTGGGTAAGGCAATACAATATGCTCGTTTCTTTGCAAAAGAAAGCTGTGGTCAATGCCCACCCTGCAAACTCGGAACAGTTCACCTTGCCGAAATTCTTGAAAAAATCGAAGCAGGAGAAGGCAGTGAAAAAGACATAGAACAGGTCAAGCAGGTCTGTGACATGGTGAAGGGGAGAGGCCAGTGTTTTCTGTTGACTGGTGCGGCGATTGCAGTCGAAAGCATCTTTGAGCATTTCCGACCCGAATTTGATCGCCATGTTGAAGCAGGAGGTTGTTCCTTCACTTAACTTTCCCAGGAACAAGCGAGACCTCTATTTGCTTCAATGAGTAGAAATAAGAAATAATCACTACAGGAGGAATCAAAGCATGATTGTCATTACAGAACAGGCTGGAGCCAAACTAAAAGAAGTGATGGAAAATGAAAACAAGGCCGGTTATGGTCTCAGAATCTATGTTGAGGGCGGAGGTTGCTCCGGATTTCAATACGGAATGGCCTTTGAGGAAAAGCCCAACGAGGAAGATGACGTGATCTCAATGCACGGGATTGATGTCTTTATCGATCCCTACAGCGTCCCGATGCTGACTGGAACCGAAGTCGATTACAAAGATGACCTTCAGGACTCCGGATTTTCGATGAAAAACCCCAACGCAAAAACAACCTGCGGCTGCGGACAGTCTTTTAGCTAAGGAATCTCTGAACAACTAGGTGATTTGCCAGGTTAACCACCTACTTGTTCAGAGATTCTGTAATATGATTGACTCCTTCAAAGGCATCCTCCCCAAAATTTCACCCACCGCCTTTATCGCGCCATCCTCCGATATCATTGGTGATGTCGAAATCGGAGAAGAGAGTTCGATCTGGTACAGTTCTGTCGTCAGAGGAGATGTTCATTACATCAGAATCGGCGTACGCACAAACATTCAAGACCTCTCCATGTTACACGTCACACGACAGACTCACCCTTTAATTATCGGTAATGAAATCACAATCGGTCATCATGTGACTCTGCATGGCTGCACGATTCACGACCGTGTTCTCGTGGGGATGGGAGCTGTTATCCTTGATGGCGCCGTCATTTCTGAAGGCTCGATGATCGGGGCGGGTTCAATTGTCACGGAAGGAACAAGGATCCCTTCCGGCGTACTGGCATTTGGCGCACCCGCCCGAGTCAAGCGTCCTCTAACAGAAAAAGAGTCTGCTTTTCTGGCCCAATCGGCACAAAACTATGTCGATCTATCCAGAACCTACCTCAAAAAATAATTTCCCACCACTACTTCGCCTGGATCGAGAAGAGCCTTAAAGAGAGTGTCTGTTTATTTTGATACGAGCACCCTGGCGAAGTGGTATATTAACGAGCCTGGTTCCGGCTATGTAAGGACCGTAAAAGATGCTGTGATCAGTCGCCTCACGATGGTAGAAATGCGTTGTTTGCTGAGCCGTCACAGACGATGGTGACCATCAAATTGATGACCGCATTGTCTGAACATCCCCTACGAACACTCGGCGCGTTACACCTGAGCATTGCCCGAAGCATGGCCGGGACGGCATTAGTTGCAGCAGATCGAGTGATGACAAATGCCGCCGAGGACTAAGGTCTCAAAGGTCTCAAAATGGAGCGTTTCGGCCACGCAAAACAATGCTAAAGGGTGAAACAATTGTTCTTGTTTTTTCAGGAACACGTCGTTATGATACCCGCCGCATGATTTGATAGAAGGTGAATTAGAAAATGGAAAAAATGTCTCAAGATACACCCTCAGAAGAATTCATCGACCGTAAAGACCTTGCTGTGCTTTGGGCCGTCGGAATACTTGTTTCCCTCCTCCTTTCCCTTGGTGCCTTTGTCTGGCAGCCGGACCTTTATGAGGCGCTTCAAAGTACCAGCCTGGATGAAACCGAGGCCCGTGTCGAAAACAGCCAGAACCAACTGGTTGTAGATGCCCTGAATAAGCAACAAATTGAATACCATATCTCTATGAAGACTGCCGTGAAGTTGAAACCGGTCTACATTCGCCTCCCTTCCGACCTGCTTCGTCTTCTGCTCTTTCCCACGGCCCCAATTGTCATCATCGGATTACTCATCCGAAAATCAAAACGGTTTTCAAAACAAAATAATCCGTAAACGATAACCCTTTACGGAGGGTTCAGGGTGCAGCAAGGTCGAAAGATCAGCTAATCTTTTTCTGCACCCTGACAACTGCACTCTCTGCGAACGGATACCGAATGCCTGACGATTCACATACCCGGCGAATCTTTAAACTGGCGCAGCCCTATTTCTGTATCCTGGCCCTTGCGACCTTCTTCCTTCTCTTATCCTCCGGTATCAGCCTCAGTATCCCCTGGTTGATCCGGGAACCGATTGATCTCATTCTGACGAAGCGTGAGATTCCGTCTTTTGCGACCTTCTTTGGGCTGATCCTCCTTTTTATGATCCAGGCCCTCTTTTCATTCGCACACAATTATCTCTCCGACTCGGTTGGAGAACGCCTCCTTGCCGACCTTCGCGTGAAGCTCTTTTCACACCTTGAGACCCTGTCGCTCCCTTTTTTTACGGGTCGTCGGACAGGGGAACTGCTTTCCAGAATGACGAACGACCTCGGTGTGCTGCAGACGATGGCGACGGAAATGCCGGTCAACTTCATCCGGCAAGCACTGGTGTTGATCGGTGGTGTAGGGATTATCTTTTACATGAACTGGCGTTTGACCCTGCTTGCTCTTTTGCTGATTCCGGTTGTGGTCCTCGTCGCACGATTCATTGGAAGGCGCTTAAGGGCGCTCTCCACCACGGTGCAGGATCAACTGGCAGAAACAACCACGCTGATGGAAGAGATGATCTCCGGCATCCGGACGATCAAGTCCTTCGGTCGGGAGGGCTATGAACGGGATCGTTTTGCGTTTCAGAGCAATCAAACCCTTCAAGTTGTATTAAAGCGGCTCAAGATCTCAACCGCCTTTGGCCCCCTGATGCTTTTCATGGGTTTAAGTACCGTTTGCGGGCTGCTTTGGTATGGGGCAAAGGAGGTTCAGCTGGGTAAAATCACCGCCGGTGAGGTGATCTCTTTCATCATGTACGCCGTCATCATTACCGGACCCGTCGGGAGCTTTGCCCGCCTATTTTCACGCTTGCAAGAGGGTCTGGGCGCAAGCCGTCGCATCTTTGAATTGCTTGATACGGAGCCCGAAGTCGCTGATCTTCCAAATGCCAGGCCCCTTCCTGAAATTGCAGGTGCGGTCCGGTTTGAGCATGTTTCATTTCATTATCTCAAGAACCAACCAGTGTTGCATGAGATAGATTTTACGATCGAAGCGGGAGAAAAGGTCGCGCTTGTAGGTCCTAGCGGCGCGGGAAAAAGCACGCTTGTCCATCTTTTACACCGTTTTTACGATCCGACATCGGGAAGTATTTTAATTGACGGTCAGCCCCTGAGGTCAGTGCAATTGAAAAGTTATTACGACCAGATTGCCTATGTGCCTCAGGAAGTCGTGCTTTTCGCGGGGACGCTTCGAGAGAATATTCTTTACGGGAGACTGGATGCGACCGAAGCGGCTTTGATTTCGGCATCTCAGGCGGCCCATGCCGATGATTTCATCATGTCTTTTCCCGATGGCTATGAAACCCTTGTGGGCGAGAAGGGCTTGACGCTTTCGGGAGGGCAGCGTCAGAGAATTGCTATCGCCCGGGCATTTTTAAAAAATCCCGCGATCCTGATTTTCGATGAAGCCACCGCATTTTTAGACAACGAATCAGAGCTTAAGATCCAAGATGCCCTGGATCGACTGATGCTGGGGAAGACCACTTTTATGATTGCCCACAGGCTCTCAACGATCCAAAAGGCCGACCGGATTCTGGTTTTTAACAAGGGGACGCTTGTGGAGCAGGGAAAACATGAAGTGCTTATTGAAAAACGCGGACTTTATTATCACCTCTATACCTTAAAAGAGACGGGTGCGGATTTATCTGTGTCGGAATGAGATTCGCAATATAGGCGATCTAGCAATATCATTTTATTCAATGATTCCAAAACTGTTATCGCCGCCACCTGGGATTGGAATTTTGATCGACAATACAAGGCTTGTAAGATTGTCTGTCGCCATCTATAGCAAAAGTTGAACTTTTAAAAATTGTTTTAATTTTCTAAGGAGTCGTGGTTGTTGTCGTTGTGGCACATGTGATCGTAGCCGTGCCAGTCCAGAGTGCCGAGGCCGTCCCCACCGTAGCAAGAACCGTACCGGAAACCGTAGAATCAGTGTTTCCGGTACATCCTGGAATCAACATCGTAGCAAAGACTCTCCCCCGGCCTCGATCATCTGTTTTATTTTTCACCACAAATGGTGGTATCAACGGGGTTCCTGAAAAATCGGACAAACGAGCTGAACCTCCTGCAAAAAACTCGATCTCAATGTCTCCCAAGAGGTGGGCGGTTTCATCTGTTCCGTCTCTAACAACAAAATCAAGGGGTGCGAATGTGACCGGAAGCGGGTCTGTTTGACGGGGAAACTTCGCGGTAGAATCTTTTGGCCCAGTCACGACGGCACCATCCGGTGCGCGGTCGCCGCAGGCGGCCAGGAATAAAGACGCAAAAATGAGTACGGCGATTTTTTTCATGAGTGACTCCTATGCAGGGACTTAAGGAAGGCAGACAGCTCTTTTCGCTTGATCGGCATGATGCGAACCGCCCCGATCCGCTCAGGTAATATGAAATAGATTTCCCCGCCAACGACCTTCTTATCGGAGGCCATCACCCTCAGCATATCCTCAGGCGCAAGGCTCGGTAAATCAGTGGGAAGGCCAAATGCTTCAAGAAGCGCGATCTGTCTCTTGAGCGCCACTGGGTCTAAGAGGCCCAGTCGCTCGGCCAGTCGGCTCGCAAGGACCATTCCGATGGCGACCCCTTCCCCATGCCGATATTTACTGTACCCGGTCAATGTTTCGATGGCATGGCCGAAGGTGTGGCCATAGTTCAAGATCTTGCGCCGCCCCGATTCCTGCTCATCCGATTGAACGATCTCGACTTTGAGCGCCGATGAGCGATCAATACAATGGAGGATGGATTCCGGCTCAAGGGCATGGATTTTTTTGGCGTTTATTTCAAGGAAAGAGAAAAAAGACGCGTCTGCAATGACGCCGTACTTGACGACCTCTGCAAGACCGGCACGATATTCCCGTTTTGAGAGCGTTTTAAGTACGGTTGGATCGGAACAGACGAGTTTCGGCTGGTGAAAAGCGCCGATCAGGTTTTTCCCTTCGGGGTGATCCACTCCTGTTTTTCCGCCGATGCTTGCATCGACCTGTGCAACAACCGTTGTCGGGCACTGGACATAAGCAATCCCTCTGAGATAGGTCGCCGCAGCAAAGCCGCACATGTCTCCGATCACCCCACCACCGAGGGCAATGAGGGTGTCGCTTCGCTCAAAGCGGTTTGAAATTAATTGATCATAGATTTTTCCAATCTGTCGGGGGGTCTTATAGCGTTCTCCCGCAGGCACATGAATCATCAATGGATCAAATCCTGCGGCCTGCAAGCTGGTCCTTACCCGCTCACCGTAAAGTCGGTCGATTTTAGGGTTTGTTACCACAGCCACTTTACCCTTGATTGAAATTTTTTGAAGATATTCTCCCAAATGCTCAATGCCTCCCTCGGCAATGAGCACATCATAACTTCTTTCGCCAAGATCAAGGTGTCTTCGGATCAAATCTGTCATGCGGCTAAACCTGTCATTAGACCTGCTCCCCGATAAGTGTTGAAATCTGCTTTAATATGCGTTGCACACTTTTTTTGATCGGAATGTCAGAGGTGTCCACCTTGATCCGGGCGCGATTGTAGGCGACTTCCCGCTCGGATAAAAGTGTCTTGATTTTTTTGAGCGGATCGGAATCTTTTAGGAGTGGCCGCTGTCCGGAGCGTCTTTGCACCCGTCTTAAAATGACCTCGGGCCGCGCGATCAAGCACACTAAAATACCTTGTTTCTCCAATCGCTCCAGGTTCAAAGCATTTAAGGCGACACCGCCTCCGGTCGAAATGACATATCCACGTAAACTGGCGATTTCGGCCACGGTCTCTGACTCCAGTGACCTGAAGTAAGCCTCTCCTTCTTCCGAAAAGATTTCAGGAATCTTCTTGCCCGTTCTCTCTTCAATCAAATGGTCGGTGTCGATAAAACGATATTGAAGCTCCACTGCTAAGCGTCTCCCGATAATGCTTTTCCCTGTTCCCATAAAACCCAGCAACACGACATTTTTCACCAGGATCAGTCCATTATTGTCGGGGTGATGAAGACGAGGAGTTCTGAAATGCTTTTGCTTGTTGATTCATTTTTAAAGAGCCATCCTATAATGGGAAGGTCTTTAAACCAGGGGATGCCGCTTTCTGTTTCCGAGCTTTTCGACTCATAGATCCCTCCGATCACGACGGTTTCCCCATCCATAAGTAAAATCTTGGTTGTGATCTCTTTCTTGAAAATTCGAGGGCCCGGCGCACCGGCTTCCGTTGTCAGGGCAGGCTCATTTTTTGTGAGAAGGACATCCAGTAAAATACCCCCGTCCGGTGAGATGTGAGGTGTTACTTTCAAGGTCATGTTGGCATCAATAAACTGCGTTTTTGTTCCGTCATTGCCGGAGGAAGTTTGGAAGGGAATCGACTCTCCCTGTTCGATCAGGGCTTCATGATTATCGAGTACCATAATCTTTGGCGTCGATACGATTCGGGTCGTTTCCTGGACTTCCCCCGCCGATAGGCGAAGATCAAGCGCAAAAGGACTTTGGGTAAAGCGGCCAAATGTAAATCCAACTCCGCCAAGATTGTCGCTTGCAGGCAGATTGACGGCAAAATCCGGGGTCGGTGCGTTGAAGGCCGAGCCGGATGCCGCATTTCCCAGTCCGAGAATATTGCCGCCCTGAGTCGTTTTCAAGTCCGCGCCCCATTGAACGCCGAGGCTCTTTTTAAAACTCGGCTTGACCTCGGCAATTCTGGCTTCAATCAAGACCTGCGGGGTCTTCGTGTCGAGTTTTTTTGCCAGATGCTCGATTTGTTCCAGGTTTTCTTCTATGTCTTTCACGATTATCGCGTTGGTCCGCTTGTCGACCATGATCTCACCACGTGGAGAGAGCAGCTTTTTCAAGAGCGCTTCTGCCTCAGCCGCTTTCCCGTAGTTCACATAGATGACTCGGGTCAAGAGATCGGCGGAATTCACCTCGGTTTCTTTCACCCGTGCCATTTCGTCTCTTTGATTCGCCAGGTTGGCGAGTGTCGTGATTCGGATGATATTCCCTTGTTGGACTTTTCCCAGGCTGTTCATCTCCAGGATAATGTCAAGGGCCTGATCCCAGGGCACATTCGATAACTTAAGGGAAATCTTCCCTTTGACGTCTTCTCCCATGACAAAGTTCAGATGGCTGACATCGGCAAGCAAACGAATGACATTAATGATTTCGGCGTCCTGAAAATCGAGCGAGATCTTTTTCCCTGTATATTTTGGCTGAGGAGCATCTGGCATTGCTTCCTTGGCTTTCTGTTTCTGGACAAACAGGTTTGTTCCCTGGCCGGTCTTTTTCTCTCGTCTCTGGCGAAGAAAGGTCTTTTTTCTGTGTTGTTTTTTATGCTTTTCTTCTGAGGTATTTTCCTCTTCATCCGGAGACTCTAGCGCAGCATCTTCTTCGGCACTTGAAGAAAGCGGAACGGCAAGGGGCATTAGCGCAAGCGCCTCCTCCTCTCCCTCAATCAGGGTGTCTATGGTTTGATCCTGCGGATCTTCAAGCCTTTGTTCTGTATCGACAAGTAAAGGCGGAAATAAGGGAGTGATTACCTCTGGGTCTACTGAAGGTCTGGGGGACGGTGTGTTTATAAAGTTCGGGGCCTCAGTGGCGGTTTTTGTCTGCCCTGATCGTTTCACCGGGACCGACGGATCTCTGAAAATAATCTCTAAATTCCCTCGTTTCTGTTGCCAGGTATAGGACACAACGGAGGCAAGGTCGACCACAAGGCGCAGTTTTCTCGCATGGTTCCCAATACGGACCTGTTTAACCAGAGGATCGTCCGCGAAGACCCTTGATTGTTTCAGGGTTGTTTTCACTCCAGGTAAATCAATGGCAATTCGCTTGTTATCGACGCGAAAAATACTTGGGTCTAAAATTCCGTCTGCTGTGATCATCAGCCGCAGTGCCTCGTCCTTCACAAATCGAATCGATGTGACCCGTTTTGCAAGCAATAGCGGTTTTTCTTCTGACGCAGGTGCTTCGACGAAGGCTTCAGTTTCGATTGCAGGGGCTTCTTCGCTTGCAGGAAATTCAGTGAACAGAATTTCTGTCGGATTTTCTTGGGTAGCTGAGACTTCACCTATTTCTACCAGTGAATCCGGAATATCTGAGACTTCCAGTGGATCTTCAGAGGTTTCAACTAAGGTATCCAGTATTTCTTCAATTGCTTTGTCCAAAGAGGGTTCCGGTTCCGTATCCTCTCCTTCACTAAGATCAGGCATCGGAACAAGTGGAGGCAGTTCCCCAGTCTCTATGATGAACAGTTCGGAAGACGGTTCAGAAGGGTCTGCAAAGGTCTTTTCAGTTGAAGACGACGCGGTGGTTTCTGTAGTACTCCCGGTAAGTCCTTCAGACAACACAGCTGTGCCTTGCTCGACCCCGGCTAGCGCTTCAATTGAAATTTCAGGCGCTTCATCCATCGTCATGGCAGATAAATCGTCCGTCTCAGGGTCGCCGGGCTGTTCCTCAGAAGGAGCAAGAGACAGATCTGTTTCTGCCTCAGAACCTTCCTTGTTTTCGGGCGCGACACCTACTGCTTCTTCAGGACTTTCTTCGGTTGCTTTTGCAGAAGGTGCTGTCCCATCATCAAAAAAGACGAACTTGCTTTTCATTCGTCCTGCCTCGGAAGCATTGATGATCAAGTTTGATCCGTCGCCTCTGACATCGGCTTCAACCTTTTCGTTCAGAAGTAGCTCCAGGCGGACAACATTGCTCCCGCCACCGGATACAGGCCGAATGGCGAGAATCGGTCCTTTTTTTAAATGAATTTCTTGATCAAACACGCCAAGACTAATGTCTGCAATGTCGATAATGAGTCGGTTCGGATCGGTCAATTGGAAGGTGGTATAGAGCATTGCTGCTTCACCTTCAACTTCAATCGTTGAATTATTCTCTCCTTCCGTAATACGGATATCTTGAATTTCATGCAATCGGCTGGCATCCTGTTGCGCTTGTAGCGGTTTAGCGGCACACGAAAGGAGAAAACCTGAAATCAATATAATTGCTATAACACGGGTGGTTTGAGCGATCATTCTACCCTCTCTTTCTCGGAATGAAGCACCATGACCACTTCACTCTTTTTAGGTTCACCAAATATATTGATCAGGCTCTCCTCGACAACTACTTCATTCTGGGTGATTTCCCGGATAATCCCATGATTGATGCCGATCCGTGTTCCGATGTAAGCGGGATACCCCTTACCGCTGGAGGTCGTGATCATGGCCCGAGGTCCGAAGGAGCCCCAGACAATACCGATCAGCTTTAGATCTGATATATCTTTTCTTTGCAATGGCGGGAGGTTCCCGGACATCCGGGGCTGCTTGCGCAAGCGACTTGAAACGACAATAGATTGAAAAGGGTCACGTCGACCTTTGGCATCATAATGAAAACGAATCATCTCTTTTTCTTCGACGATCTCGGTAAGCGGATCAATCTCTGAGGCTTCGGGAAGCTCTATCGGCTGTGGCCTGTTGTTCACAGTGAGCACTGGAGAAGGTTTCTTTGCTCTTTCTGTGTCAGGGGTATCACAGGCACTTAATAAAAGAACAAACAAAATGGCAGAGACCGCATAGGGGGAGAAGGACTTGGTTTTCATTTTAAGGTCTTCTCCTCAGAAGACTCGGCCTCTGTGATCGTGGCAAATGCCGTTGCGGAAAAACTGGTTTGAATCATCGTTCGGGGCTTTCCTCCCTTTGCAGAGACTGCAGAGACCATCTTGATGTTCGATACATTGATAATTCGTTTGAGGTTGCTGATTTTGTCAAAAAACGCACCAACGGAGTGATATCCCCCGGAGACCTCAATGTTAACTGGAATCTCCAGATAAAGGCCGGAGACATTTTCTTTCCGGGGGCCCGGTTTCCACAACTTGAAATTAAGTCCGCTGCGTCCTCCCAATTCAGAGACTTGTTTCAAAAGTTGGTCGATTTCCGCTTCGCCGGGAAGCTGCTCTTTCTGTTCAGCAAGTCTGAGCTGCAGGACACGGTTCTCGCGCCTCAGGATATCCAGTCGACGCACCTTGACGCGATTCACATTGATTTCGTCGTTCAGCTTGACGATTTCTCTCTCAATCCGGGCAATCTGATCACTTTTTGGTATGAATACAAACCAGATAAAAGCACCGAAAACAAGAACGACCGCCAGAAAAAATATGAGGAGTTTTTGAGTCTTTGTCAGGTTATTGAGTGTTTCGAGATCGAGGTCCACCGGAGCCTTAATACATACAGACGGATAAACTGAAGTTATCAACCCTGTCTTTTCTAAAAACTGTCCGCCTAAGCCTTTATCGTCCACTTGAGACGAAAGGAATAGACGGTAACGTCTTCTTCTTCTTTCTGTCTTGTTTCTAATATCTGAATATTTTCAAAGGAGATGTTTTTTTTTAAATTGTTAGTAAACTCGACAATTTTGCTGTTGCTCGTCGCCTTGCCGCTTAGATCAACGCTTCCAGACTGCTCACTCAGACTCAGCAGCCAGACCCGGTCTGGAAGACGCTTGCTGACCTCATCAAGCAGACGAACCGGAATCGACTGGTTTTTCCGGAGTTGCCGAATAATCTCAATTTTTGCATTCACCTTTTTTTTGTTTGTCTCGTAATTTTCAACCTCTTCAACCTTAAGCTTCAGCGAGGAAAGTTCAATCGTCAGCTCCGAGTGATTTGTCCTCAAACGCTCGACCTTATCACTGAGTAGACTCCAGGCGAAAGACCAAGCGAAAACCATCCCAACAGCGGCTGCGCCAGACCAGAAAACCTGCGACTGAAGCTTTAGCTTTTTCCTGTTCTTCTTCGGCCTTTCGGAGGTGAGAAGGTTGACCTTGATCATAAGCGTTATCGATCTCCCTCCACCCTGAGGGCCAGACCGACGCCGACAGATGCCAAAGGCGCCATCTCTTCAACAAAAGAAGGGTCAAAAAGGGTATCGGGCACTTCGATGTTTTTGAAGGGGTTTATCATTTCAACGGGGAGATTTAACTTTTCTGAAAGATGGGGGATGAGACCCTTCACTTTGGCTCCCCCTCCGCTGAGCAATATGCGATCAATGGCTTCATTCGACGAAGTGGTCCTGAAATAGTCAAAAGACCGCAATATTTCGGTGGAGATTTTTTCATTGAGCAGGTCGATGATATTGATCAGTGCCTCTGCGTCGATTTCTTCTGCTACCCCACCTGGGGCTTCGCCCTTTTTAAGCAATTCAGCCTGCTCAAAATTAAGATTAAATTCCCTTTGTATTGTCTCGCTGTAGCGATTACCGCCGATGGAAATATCACGCATAAAGGCAAAGAGACCCCCTTTGAGGATGCTGATGTTCATCACACTTGCACCGATATCGACCAAGGCAACAAGCTCTTCAGGATTAACCTCATAGTTAATGTTGTACATATTTTCGAGCGTAAAGGCATCGACATCGACAATCACCGGTCGTAAACCCGCCTCCCTGACAATGCCCGAATATTCGGACAATTTTTCTCTTTTTACAGCCGCAAGCAGGACATCCATTTGCCCACTCGCTTCTTCGAGTTCAGGTGTCCCCAGTACGTGAAAGTCGATATTGACATCATTGATATCAAATGGAATATATTGTTCCGCTTCCCATTTGATCGATTCTTCAAGTTCATCTTCTGACATCGACGCGACTTGGATTTTTTTTACAATAACCGCATGCCCTGAAACAGAAAAAGCAACATCCTTCGTTTTAAGGCCCTGTTCTTCTGTCAGTTCCCTGATCATTGAAACAACTCGACCGGCATCCATAATGGTTCCGTCAACAATCAGTTCCGAGTCGAGTGTTTTGACCCCGAATTTTTGGAGTTGATAGCCTTTACCCGACCGCTCCAATTGAACGAGCTTGATTGCCCCCGAACCGATATCGAGTCCGGCCAGATGCTTTTTTTTAGGGAAAAAGGGAATGCCCATTATTCCAGATTGTTATCCTTTTTTAAGACTCCGACTTTTTTACCTGACCTTGAAGAGATAATCTTTTTGATCTCCTGGATATTTTGTGTCGAATAGAGTCGCCAGTTCCGCCAATCCCTCCCGACGTTTGAAATTAAGCCGATTTCCTCCCACCGGAATAAGGTCGCCTTAGAGATATCAAACAAGGCACAGATCTCATTCGTTTTGTACTCCGGTTTCTCTTTGGGCATGGCGGAGAATACTCCAGTATACCAGAAGGGTAGAGTGATGATACTAAGTATACTTAGGACTAAATGACTGTCAAGGTTTGGCGGAAAATTTCTCAGCTTCGTAGATTTTTTCGGAGGAAGTTAAAACAAGAAGAGGGGAATCCCTGTGAAGAACCCCCGTTTTTAATATCGAGAAGAAGAATCTCTCGCATTCGGATTGGAAAGTTGCTGTTGTTTTTTCTTGGCGAGTCCTATTGTCGCTTTGAAACTATCTCCTAAAAAGAGCTGTGCAAGGATCTTAACCCCCTTCGGATCATTTTCGGTACGGATGATCTTAGCGCCGCGGACAAAGGCGGTAATTTTTTTTTGCATGCTGTCATCCTTTGCGGAAAGATCGGAAATTTTGTCTCCTGAGCTCGTCTGAAGGGCCATGATTTGAGACTCTAACTGTTTATAGGCATCGACCTTGGCCTCTTGAATGGCCTGAATACGTTCAGAGATCGTCCAATCCGCATTGATTGCTCCGATGCCAGTGACATGAAGTGTCACATTGGCCCAGCTTCCCGAACCGGCATCCTCCGGGAGGGTTTGGCAGGATGCCAGAGACAGGAGGGAGCTAAGGGCGATAAAAAGGACTGCACGGCGTAAAGGAGGTGTCATAAAGTGAAATGTCATCGTTTAAGACCAGCGTTTATAGAGTTGATTTTTGAGACCAAGCAGATCGAGGGCACGTCCGGCAATGAAATGTACCATGTCTTCTATGGTCTCAGGGTGATGATAAAAAGGAGGCATTGCCGGAAGAAGGGTCGCGCCCAACTCCGATGCCGCAAGCATGTTTTTCAAATGAATACGGTTCATGGGGGTTTCACGCGGAATCAGAATCAGCGGACGTCTCTCTTTCAAACTCACGTCTGCGGCCCGTTCTATCAGATTTGATGAATAACCGTGGGCAATGCCGGACAGGGTTTTCATCGAACAGGGAGCGACGATCATTCCAGCCGTTAGGACAGATCCGCTGGCAATGGCTGCAGTCATATCGTCTTCATTGCAGAGGATCAAGTCATATTCTCGATAGCGTTTTTCAAGGATTTCAGCGCTTTCTGAAAAATGACTTCCCCATTCAAGTCCCATTTCATCCCGGATGATAAGTCGGGCCGAACGGGAGAGTAGCAGGTAAACCCGATGCTTCGCACGTAGCAGGTATTCCAGCAGGGTGACACCATAGACTGCCCCGCTGGCTCCTGAAATCGCAATGACATAAGACATATTGGTATTCAAACCCTTGTATTCACGTCAAGATCACGGTGTTGGCGGTGGACCAGAATGCCACGCTCCTGAAGATGCTCCCAAAGCAGGTTAACAATGGTGACAGAACGGTGCCGTCCGCCTGTACAGCCGATTCCGATCGTCAAATAGCTTTTTCCTTCTTTTTCGTAGAGCGGGAAGAGAAAATCGAGAAAGTCATAAAGCTTTTCCAGAAAAAGTCCGGTCTCAGGCAAGGCCTTGACATAGTCCTGTACGGCTTGATCATTTCCAGAAAGCGGCCTTAAATCATCAATTAAAAAAGGATTGCTCAAAAATCGGACATCAAAGAGCAGGTCAAGGTCATAGGGCAGCATACCATGTTTGTATCCGAATGAGGTGAGAGAAAGATTGAGATGTCTGCTTGCTGCCGTCTCCAGGTAGTAGTGACTGATAAGCTCTTTTAATTTATGAACATGAAAATCAGAGGTGTCAATAATTCGGTTCGCCCGTTTCCGAAGTTCTCGCAGCGTGTCCCATTCCTGATTGATGCCATCGACTACAGGCCCCTCTTTTGCGAGGGGGTGAGGGCGCCGCGTTTCTGAAAAGCGGCGTTGGATGATTTCGTCGCGTGCTTCAAGGAAGAGAAGCTCAACCTGATAACCTTCTTCAATTAATCGGTCAAAAACGCTCAGAAATTCTCTTAGAAAAGCTCGCTCTCGAATATCGATCCCGATTGCGGCGCGAGAAATCTCATTGCGAGATTGCCGACAGAGTCCGACAAATTTCGGTAGGAGTTGAGGGGGCAGGTTGTCAATGCAAAAGAAGCCCAGGTCTTCAAAGCATTTTATTGCGCAACTTTTGCCCGAACCGGACAAGCCGCTGATAATAACAAGCCGAACCCCCTTTTCCTTACCAGACATCCTATAACTCTAGCTCGGCTCAATCAATCCCAGGCTGCCGTCTTTTCTCTTGTACAAGACATTGACCTGTTTGTTTTCGTGGTGGGCAAAAAGGAAAAAGCTTTTTTTGAGTAGTTCCATTTGAAAAACGGCTTCCTCCAAAGTCATTTGTTTGACCGAAAAGGTCTTCCGCTTCTTGATAATTGAGTCGTCCCATACCTCTGTTGGTGCAATTTCGTCTTTGATCGTCTCGTTGTGCAGACGATGATCACAGAGTTTTTCTTTATGCTTTTTAAGTTGTCGTTCAATTTTAGCCATCGCCTTGTCAACCGATGCATACATGGCATCGGTTTCGTGCTCAGCCTGCAGGATAAAACCTTTGACTTTCAGCAGAACCTCCGCAAGGTGGCGGTACTTCTCCACCTTCAAGGTAAAGGTAATCTGTGTCGCCTTAGAGGTGTATTTTTTAATTTTTTCCGCCCGGTTTTCGACATACTCTTTGAGGGCCGGGGTAATATCCAATTGTTTTCCGGTAATCATCACTTCCATAGACATCTCCTTTCGACGAAGCTCAGACCGAGGACATCTGTCCGAGCTTCCAGAAATTTAACAGGGTTTTCTTCTCCGACTTGCCGATTCGATGTTGAGCCATGCTCGATATTTTGTCACTGTTCTCCTTGCAATCTTGATATCCTGATCCCTCAATTTATTGACAATTTCATGATCCTTCAAAGGGTGAGCGGAATCCTCATCGGCAACCATTTTTCTGATCACCTCTCGTACTGCAACCGAGGAACGGCTTTCAAGCTGTCCACCTGTACCCGGAATGCTGCTGTTGAAAAAGAATTTTAACTCAAAAATGCCCTGAGGTGTATGGATATATTTTTGAGTCGTCACACGGCTGACTGTCGATTCATGCATTGAGATATCGTCTGCGACCTGCCTCAGGATCAGGGGTTTCAGATATTGAACCCCGCGTTCCAGAAATTCCTGCTGAAACTTCACGATGCTTTCTCCGACCAGCTGAATCGTCCGGTTTCTTTGTTCGATAGACCGCACGAGCCAGAGCGCCGAGCGGAACTTTTCTTCCAGATAGGTCTTTGTTGAGTCTGTGATGGCCCCTTTTTGTCGAAGCAGGCTTCGATAATAGGGGCTGATCTTTAATTTCGGCAGTCCGTCGTCATTTAACATAATGACGAATTTACCTTCCGATTTAACCACATAAAGGTCAGGGGTAATGTAGGCATTTTGGGATGTGAAATAGGGCCGCCCGGGTTTCGGTTCAAGATGTTCAATGACCTTTGCCGCTTGCAGTACCTCTTCTACCGTCACCCCGCAGTCTTTTGCGATGGTTTGATAGCGTTTTCTTTCCAGCTCACCCAGGTAGTCGCTAATGATGGTTTCCACCAGAGAACCGGACAGCTCAAGCTGTTCAACCTGGATAAGCAGGCACTCAATGAGGTCTCTGGCACCGACGCCAACCGGGTCAAAGCCTTGAACGGTTCTCAAAACTGCTTCCACGACGCTGGTTGGCACATTTAGAGAGCCGACTAGAGAGCCGGAAATTTCTTCGAGAGATGTCTTAACATAGCCATTGTCATCAATTTCTCCGATGATGGCAGTACCGATCTCCTTTTCCTTTTCAGTCATATTGGAGAGGCCCAACTGCCAGAGCAGATGATCGACAAGGCTCGTCGTATTGGCCAAGGTTTGTTCGAAGGAGGGGCGTTCATCATCCGGGGCGGCACTTGCGGAACTCCACCCTTCATCTCGACCGTCATCCAGGTAGTAGTTTTCCCATTTCAGATCAAGGTCCTCTTTTTGTTCCACCCTCTCTTCTTTGACTTGATCAACATCCACCTGATCAAGTCCCCCCTCTTGCCGATCAAGGTCACCCTCTTGCGTTGTTCGGGTGTCGCCGTCTTCCGGCGTTTCGCTACCCGGGTCTTCAAGGACGGGGTTTTCGACCATCTCCTGGTTAATAACCTGATCCAGTTCGAGTTTGGAGAGCTGAAGGAGTTTGATCGCCTGCTGGAGTTGGGGGGTCATCACCAACTTTTGGGCCAGCTTTAGTTCAAGGCGAGGTCGCATATCAACCATGAAAATTTATTCCTCTTAAGACGAACTGAAGATTTCTTCCGACTGATTCTGCCACTGGAAACGTTCTCCCAGATAGAGCGCCTTCGCTTCCGGATGCGCCGCAATTTCAGCGGGCGTACCTGAAACCAATATCTTTCCCTCATGAATAATATAGGCACGATCTGTGATTGCAAGCGTTTCCTGGACGTTGTGGTCGGTGATTAGAATGCCGATGCCTTTTTCTTTTAATCGGGAAATGGTTTTTTGCAACTCAAGAACGATGAGAGGGTCAATGCCCGCAAAAGGTTCATCCAAAAGAATAAACTGCGGAGAAAGTACAAGCGCCCGCGTGATTTCAAGCCGCCTTCGCTCTCCTCCTGAAAGTGTGTAAGCCTTGTTTTTCGCAAGGTGAGTGATGTCCAACTCGGCTAAGAGCGATTGTAGGCGAGTATCCTGTTCTGAAGAGGAAAGGCCGAGGGTCTCAAGGATAATGATAATGTTTTCTTCCACCGTAAGTTTTCGGAAAATTGAGGCTTCTTGAGGCAGGTAACTGACGCCCTGCCGGGCACGCTGATACATCGGGACCTCTGTAATCGGTTTACCGTTGATCGACACACAGCCTTTGCTGGGTGCGGTCAGGCCGACGATCATGTAAAAGGTGGTTGTCTTTCCAGCGCCGTTCGGACCTAACAAGCCGACAACCTCTCCTCGATTGACCTCAATACTCACGCCTTGAACAACGCTTCGATTATTGTATTTTTTTTCAAGACCGACTGCTTTGAGCAAAATCTTCCTCATTTAGAGGTATTTTCAGGTGAATAAGTTACCTGTTGTGCAGATTGATGTCGCCAGGTGCATTTTGAATGACAACCTCGCTTTCTGTAACAAGGGTCCGCTCTTGGTCCATAAAAAAAGTGATCTCCTTGCCCTTAATTCGATAGCCCTCTTCCCAGAGTTCAGGGTTTCCAGTCAGGATAATCACTTCCTTCAATCTATCAAAAACACCCTTTTCAGCCTTTGCATGCTGTGTCCCTTTTTTAATCCGCACTTGCCCAGAGGCGATGATTTTCGAGACCTGTTGTGCTCCATTGACCTTCTCCAATTCCGATGGCGCGGTCTCCTGGATCAAAAAAATCTCTGCACGGTCCGATTCGAGCAGCAAGCCTTCTTTCTTGATGATGACGGTTCCCTCAAAGATAATTTTATCTTTGAGATTCTGAAACACCATTTTATCCGAGGTAATTGAAAGCGGGTCATTTGATTTTTCAAGTGACTTTTCAGGTGAACTTTCTGCAACAGAAATCTCGGCAGCGCTTAGACCCCATCCGGGGAAAAGAGAAAAAAGAAGCAACAGAACAAGCTGTTTTCTAATAAACAAGCGCTTTAACATCACCAATAACAGTCATCTCTTCCTCGTCGACCAGGATGGCCAGCTCATTTCCATCAATCTCGGCCCCAAGTCCTGAAATATGAACCGGCCCCTGAGAGAAGAGAACCCTCTGACCTTCATTCCACCTCAAACCGGATGTTTCTACGGAATAGCGATTTTTAAGTTCGATCGTCATGAGACCTTTATTTTTCCGGATAAAAAAATCTTTCTTATCCGACGAAATTTCTCCTGTATCTCCTTTAATCAGGACCTGTCCTTCATTTCCATAAGGCATGGTCGCCGTGATATCTCTCAGGCGGGCAATTTGTATTTTTTCAAACAATTCCGCCTCTGACGCCCTCAGCGTCCACGACGAATTTCCCTCGCCAGTCTGAACAAAGGAGAAAGACTGAACCCGGGTATCGGCTTCACTACTCGAGAGGGTCGCCATTGGGACTGAAGTTCTCTCTATCAAGGTAGATCTCACTGAAAAGACAAGGAATAAAACGAATCCAAGAGCGAGAAGGAGGAGGAGGCACTTTCGGACTTGAATTTTGAGGGTTTCCATGCTGTAAACGTAACACAAACAAACGAGTAAAGCCAGTAAGACAAGATACGGCAAGAGTATTGCATTACTAAAGGAATTTCAATAGTTCCTTTCAAAGAAGGTCTGTTTTTTCTTGACACAAATGAGAAAAAGGGATAGAAATAGCCCCATTGTCTGACCACCTTTGCCTGACCCCCCTTTTGGAGGATATAATGACTAAAAAACTTTTTGTTTCTTTAGTGATCATCGCCGCTATTTTCACCGCGAACTCGTCGCTATTCGCCGCTGACGCACCTAAGTCAACTGCAAAATTGAAAATCGAAAAACTCTTTCCCTCAGATGTAGGCTTAAAAACCCTCTTTGACGCTACGGTTGCGGTTCTCACGGAAAAGGGTTTGGCGGTCCACCCCCTCAAAAATATGAAAGCAAAACTGAAAGAAAAAAAAGGGAAGGGGAAGATAAAAACGCCGGTCTACCGTTATTTTAAAATATTTTCCGCCAAACCCGTAGTCGAAAACCACTACCGGGATTCATATGTGCTCGTGTTTAAAGTCATCGAAACAGAAAAGCCCTTACCGGTAGAACCTGAGGCCGTGAAAGAGGGAGAGGCCGCTACTCCCGCAGATGCATCGGCGGGCTCCTTAGATGCTGCCGCCACACCCGTTGATCCGACGGCAAATGCCGGTACGGAGAGTGCGCCTGGCACAGCAGAAGGCGAAATCGTTGCTGCACCCCCGGAAGCTCCTCCTGCTCCCGCTGTTGAAATCATCAAAAACGTGAACTTGGCAATCGCTCGAAAATTCGAGATCCACAACGATGAAACACGAAAATGGGACAAGGCCGATCCTGTTGAACATCCGGTGGGCTACACAGTTGTCTATCTGCTGGACGCAATTGAAAAACGATTGTCTTCAGGAGAAAATGCAGAAAAAGTCGAACAGGCCAACCTCAACATCAATCCGCCGATCAACGTCCAATAAGCCCGTATTGGTACTAGACTTTAAGGAAGAACCTCTTCGCCCCCCGTTTTCGGGGGGCTTTTTTTGTCCGTGACAGCCCTCTTTAGAGAATGATAAAATCGCCGCCGTGATGTGCATGACGGAAATGAGAAAGAAGGCATCGACTCCATCGACATTTTTTAATCAGGAGCATAGACTTTGAGGCTCTTTTTTCAACCGATAGAAATAATATTGGCTCAATTATTATTAAGACCATGGCTTGTTTTAGCAATCTTCCTACTTCAAGCCTTCATGGGATCACAACTTGCTGTGTATGCAGCCGACACACAAGCCCCTAAGGTGCAAAGCTCTGATGTAATTGAAGGAAATATTGATGACGTCGCCAGGGCGATACTCACCTATTTCCCGAAGGTTAAGGGAAAGGTCATCACACTCAAAGAGGAAGAAATTGCGGTCGATCTCGGCGGAAAACGAGGACTTTCACGTGGGACACTCCTGACCGTTTATCGTGAGGGAGAGCACTTTCACCATCCTGTGACTGGTGTTCCGCTCGGACGATTTGAAGATGCGGTCGGAATCCTCGAAGTCAATCGCTTTGAGTCCTCCCGTCTCTTCGCCCGTCCCATTCCACCAAAGACTGAAATTCGGGTCGGCGATCTTATCCGCATTACCGCAACGCGTATTCCCCTTTCGGTTTCCTTGTCATCCGATACGGGCCACCCCTTTTTAATGAATGAGTTGGTTTTAGCCCTTGCCCATACAGGACGGTTCAAAATAGAATCACTGTCTCCGGGTTCAGATTTAAATGCGTCCCGTAAAGGGGATCATCTCTACCACATCGAACTGGCAACCTCCCGACAGGACGATCGCTTTTCGATGGACCTTCAGATTCAAAATACCTACACTGGAACAACACTTGCGAAACTTTCCGTCCTGATTAAGCAGTCTAGAGAGAGTGACTTGATCCTGGAACATTTACAGTTTCAGTTATTTGAACAACGCCAAAAGAAATAAGCGCTCATGCGACTGAAACTTGACCAAAAAAAAATGACCGAAGAGGAAGCCGAGCTTCTTGCCAAGATCGATTTGAGCAAACTTCCGAAACATGTTGCCATCATCATGGACGGCAACGGACGTTGGGCGTCAAAGCGGCATCTGCCCAGAATATCGGGCCACCAACGGGGCATCCGCTCTGTTCGAGAGATCATCACCTTTGCCAGAGAAATCGGAGTCAAGCACTTGACGCTCTATGCTTTTTCCAATGAAAACTGGAGCCGTCCCATCAAAGAGGTCTCCCGATTGATGATCCTTCTGGAGAACTACCTGATCAGAGAACTCGACACGATGATGTCGAATGGTATCCGCTTCCGGGCAATCGGCCAGATTGATCGTCTGCAAAGCTCTGTTTCCAAATTAATCCAGTCGGTTGAGGAAAAGACCAAACAGAACGATAAAATGACCCTCGTACTCGCATTAAGTTACGGCGGCAGAACAGAGATTGTCGACGCCGTCAAGAAAGTTGCAGAGGCAATTCAAAAGGAACAGATTTCACTGAAAGATCTTGATGAAACACTTTTTTCCACTTACCTTTATACTGACGACCTACCTGATCCGGACTTGATGATCCGGACAAGCGGAGAAATCCGGATCAGTAATTTTTTCCTCTGGCAGGTCGCCTACACCGAACTCTACTTCACAAAAACCTTGTGGCCGGACTTTAGAAAACGGGACTTTCTGCTTGCCCTACTTGACTATCAGGGGCGAGAACGCCGCTTTGGGCTAGTCTCAGGGAAAAGCTCAGTTTCCTATAGCGAAAAACAGATCGAGGGCTTAATATGATCCGTTCCAGTCGAGTTCTTACTGCAATCATCCTTCTCCCGATTCTTGTCACTCTGATCTGGACACTACCACCCTTCGGCTTCTTTCTCTTTATCTCAATCGTCATTCTTCGTGTTCAGTATGAGTTTTATCTGCTCTATCTTCCAAAAGAAAACTTAGGGGCAATCCTTTTTGGGCTGGGATTGGGCTTTCTTTTTTTAAGCGCGATTTATTTTCGACTCTCGCCGCTTTCCGGCATTTTAGCCTTGCTTATGATGTTCTGCCTGCTACATACCCTTTCGACATTTAAAGATATTAAGCCCGCCTTTGCAGACAGTGCGGTCCTTTTCATGGGCATTATTTATATCTGCGGTTTCTTGAGCCACCTGATTTTAATCCGCAATCACCCCGCCGGTATGGGACTCATCTCTCTGCTCCTACTGATGATCTGGGGAGGGGATGCGGGGGCCTACTACATTGGCCGGGGGATGGGAAAACGCAAACTCTCTCCCAGGGTCAGTCCGAACAAAACGGTCGAAGGCGCAATCGGAGGGGTCATTGTCACCTTCCTTGCAGCCGCAGTAGCAAAACTCACCTTCCTCCCGCTTTTTTCCTGGGCCGACCTGATCATCCTTGCTCCTCTCCTAGGTGGATTCGGCATCTTAGGTGATCTCTGCGAATCAATGCTGAAACGCTCGGCAGGCGTCAAAGACTCCAGTGCCCTCGTACCGGCCCATGGCGGTCTCTTCGACAAACTCGACAGCATTGCCTTTGCTGCTCCGCTCCTTTACTATTATCTTATATTTGTCAAAGGCTAATTCCCTTGTCGTCAGGCAAGTCCTCATTATGAAGCACATCGTCATCCTCGGCGCGACCGGTTCCATCGGAACCAACACCCTGGACATCATCAACCGCTTCCCGGATCGCTTCCAAGTCCTTGGTTTGACGGCCAAATCGAGCGATGATAAACTTGAAAAAATCATTCGTTGCGTAAAACCTGCGGTCGTTGCATTGTCTGACCCGAAGGCCGCTGCCGCCCTAAAGCGTCGGATTGCCTCACTGAATGTCGAGGTTCTGTCCGGTGAAGAGGGCGTGAAGCAGGTAGCTTGTCTTCCGGAAGCAGAGCTTGTGATCTCCGCTATTGTTGGTGCGGCGGGACTTCTCCCGACCCTGAGTGCAATAAAATCGGGGAAAACAGTTGCCTTGGCCAACAAGGAGCCGATGGTTATGGCAGGTGAGATCATACAGCGAGAAGCAAAAAAAAGAGCCGTGCCCATTCTTCCGATTGACAGTGAACATTCAGCGATTTTTCAAGTCTTAAACGGTGAGCGACATGGTGATATCAAACGCATCGTTCTGACTGCGTCGGGCGGCCCCTTACTGAAATTGAGCAAGGCAATGAAGCAGAAGGTCACAAAAAAAGAAGCACTGGCCCACCCGAACTGGAAGATGGGCCCGAAGATTTCGATCGACTCTGCGACCTTGATGAACAAGGGCCTTGAGATCATCGAGGCAAAATGGCTTTTTGATCTGCCACCGGGAAAAATTGACGTCCTCATCCATCCGCAAAGCATCATCCACTCCATGGTCGAATTTATTGATCGCTCCGTCATCGCCCAAATGGGTCTGCCGGACATGCGCGTACCCATTTCCTATGTCCTCAACTACCCGGAAAGAACAGCGCTGCCCCTGCCATCACTTGATCTTGCTGCCCTGGGTACACTAAGCTTTGAGGCGCCTGACTTTGAACGTTTTCCGCTGCTGACTGTCGCCTATGAGGTGCTTAAAGAGGGACTGACCCTGCCATCGGTTTTAAACGCAGCTAATGAGGTCGCTGTCTCCGCTTTTCTCGAAGAGCGAATCTGTTTTGGCGACATCGAACGCGTGGTCAGGCAGACCGTCGATGCTCACCTCCCTCAAAAGGCCGAAACCATTGAGGATGTGATGGCAGCCGACGCCTGGGCACGCACGGAAGGCGCGCAGGTAGTACAACAGATTGGCTCTTGTTAAAATTTAGAAAGAAAGGAGCGTAAACATGACTTCAATTCTTACCTTCCTGGCCGTATTAGGGGTATTGGTCCTTGTGCATGAATTTGGTCATTTCATTGTGGCCCGCTGGTGTGGGGTAGAAGTCGAAACCTTTTCTTTGGGTTTCGGTCCGAAAATCGCCTCGAAAAAAGTGGGAGCGACGGAATACTGCCTTTCAATTGTCCCGCTCGGGGGCTATGTCAAGATGTTTGGAGATGACCCGAATGAAGAAGTCGATGCGGAAGATGCCGGCCGCGCCTTTTTGACTCAAGCCGTGAGTAAGAAAATCGCCATTGTTTTTGCCGGGCCTTTTTTTAATCTCATCCTGGCCTTTTTAATTTTTTCGGGTGTCTTCCTGGTGGGTGTGCCTGCATTGACGCCTGATGTCGGGGAGGTTCAGGAAGGCTCCGCCGCCGAAGCGGGGGGCTTGCTGGCCGGTGACAAGGTCTTAGCCATTGAAGGTGAGGCGGTTACACAGTGGGAAGATATTCGTACAACACTGCAAACAAGCAGAGGTCGAGGCCTCGACTTTCTGGTCATGCGAGAGGGCACTGAAACGCATTTAACCATCGCGCCGATCATGAAGGAAGTTGAAGATGTCTTTGGCGATCCCAAACAGCTCTGGTTAATCGGCATTCTGCCGACTGGCGACCAAATGACAAAGCGCTACGGCCCCATCGATGCGATTGTCATGGGCATGGAGCGCACCGTCAGCACCACCGTCCTGAATGTCGTGGGTATTTTTAAACTCATCCAGGGAAAAATCTCCTCCGATAATATCGGCGGGCCCATCATGATTGCCCAAATGGCCGGTCAACAAGCATCGGAGGGTTTCCTAAATGTCATCCTTTTTGTCGCCATCCTGAGTATCAACTTAGGGATCATCAACCTGTTTCCCATCCCTGTTTTAGATGGAGGCCATCTCTTTTTCTTCGGGATCGAAGCGATCATCGGTCGCCCCGTCAGCATTAAAAAAAGGGAAATCGCCCAACAGGTCGGCCTCTTTCTAATTGTCTCCCTGATGGTCTTCGCCTTTTATAACGATATTATGCGCTTCTTCGTCAATCCGAGTTCATGACAGAGGTCCACCGGATTAATCGCCGAAAAACGCGGCAGATTTCTGTCGGGTCGGTCAAGATCGGCGGCGATGCACCGATCGCGATTCAGTCCATGACGACGACCGACACTCGGAACATTGAGGCGACGGTCAAACAGATTCATCGACTTGAGGAAGCAGGCTGTGAGATCGTCCGGGTCACGGTGCCGGACAAAGCCTCCGCCGAAGCTCTGCCAAAAATTCGCTCGCAAATCAACATTCCACTCATTGCCGACATCCATTTCAGCCACCAGCTTGCCCTCCTGGCTCTGGATGCCAAAGTCGATTGTCTTAGGATTAACCCCGGGAATATCGGATCGCGTGAGCGGGTCGAGCGCATCGTCAAGCAGGCCTTAGATCAAGGGGTACCGATCCGCATCGGCGTAAATGCCGGCTCACTTGAAGAAGATCTCCTTGAGAAATACGGCTATCCCACCGCGGAGGCCATGGTCGTTTCTGCCTTGCGTCATATCGAAATTCTAGAATCACTCGATTTTTACGAAACCAAAGTCTCCCTTAAAGCCTCTCAGGTTGGCTTGGCCGTAGAAGCCTACCGATTGTTTTCAAAAGAGTCGGACTACCCCGTCCACCTGGGCATCACTGAAGCGGGTACGGCCACAAGCGGTGCGGTCAAGTCGGCTGTGGGCTTAGGCATCCTGTTGGCCGATGGCATCGGAGACACCCTTCGGGTTTCATTGGCCGCCGATCCGGTCGAAGAGGTCCGTGTCGGTTATGAAATCCTCAAATCCCTCAACTTAAGGCGACGCGGTATTAACGTCATCGCCTGCCCCACCTGCGGTCGCCTTGAGTTCGACGTCATCAAATTAGCCAAGCGTCTTGAAGATAAACTGAGGCACATCACAGAACCCCTTGATGTCGCCATCTTAGGATGCGTCGTCAACGGCATCGGAGAAGGTAAGGAGGCTGACATCGGCATCGCCGGAGGCAAAGGCGGGGGGATGCTTTTTGTGCAGGGA
Source organism: Nitrospirota bacterium (assembly GCA_029261195.1). Taxonomy (GTDB): domain Bacteria; phylum Nitrospirota; class Nitrospiria; order SBBL01; family JAADHI01; genus JAJDBU01. The sequence continues at coordinate 42,549 of JAJDBU010000013.1, forward strand.
GAGGTCGTCCGCAAAGTCGCCTCAGAAGATCTTGAATCCGTCCTGATTGCAGAAGTCGAAGCCCTCGCCGCACAACGACAGTCGTCCTTAATAAGGGAATAAGTCTAGCTTTATACGTCATTCCGATAATCTTTTAGCCGGAATCCATATTATTCAGCAACTGGTCCCGCCCTCCTATCCATCAGAATTTATTCCCAAGAACGGCGATTGGAAGGGTTTTTAGACAAAAACCCCCTGTTAGTTTGGTCAAATAGGACTCCTAAACGACCATCAAGCCGACACCAACAGGGTGAAATCATGATGTCACAAAGCATACTACCCTTCAAGTTAGAAACAATAAATTGTAGAAATGGAGGAAGGGGGTTCACGAAAAATGGCCTATAAGGGATTCGGATATCTTGTGTTTCTAATTTGACCTCTTATAAGGAAGTAGTCTATATATATCGGCTGTCAGAGGCCTTTTTATTGATCAGCCTCCGAATATTTCAACCTGAGAATTCCAGAAAAATCCTAAGGTAAGGCAGACATGACGAGGACAACGACAGTGGATAAGGATCTTGAGACTTTAAAGGAGGCAAACAAGGCATTCTATGAAGCTTTTGAAAGTCTCGATATTCAAAAAATGGATGCCGTCTGGCTCAAGGAAGCCCATGTGAAATGTGTCCATCCCGGATGGGACATTCAAGTCGGTTGGCCTGATGTTCGCGATAGCTGGGTGCTGATCTTTAACCACACGATCAAAATCAAGTTTTCTATCTGCCTGTTTGATCTTTCCGTTCGGGGAAATCTGGGCTGGACCATCTGCAACGAATCGATCTCTACTCAGGATAAAGGCAAGTGGGTGGATGGACGGATCATCTCAACAAATCTCTTTGAGCGCCATGATGACACTTGGCAACTGATCCACCACCACGGATCGCCCCTTCTATCCCTTGATACCCAAACGGACCCCTCCTCCTGATCGCATCATCAATCCATAGAAAGTACTTCACAAAAATAATTTAAGGCCTTTCATTAAGGTCCGCTCGGGCACTGGAGAGCAATGGGACGCATTCAGGAAATCATTTTTCTAGTCTTCGGGCAGTTGGCCGTCGGTGGTGTTTTTCTTATGGCCCTTCCTGTCTTAGACTCAGTCGGCATCTGGTTTTTTCGGATAAACGGGCTTGTCTTTCTGATTACAGTCATACTAGGTATCGCCCTCTTTCCAGTCACCCTGTCAAACTGGGCGACCCTGCTGTTTCAATTCGATACCATCGGCATCATTTTTCTTCTATTTATCGCCTTTATTCTTGTCCTTTTTCTTTATAACCTCAGGCTCTGGTTTCACCATCCCCATCACAGCCCTACCCTGCTTTTTGGCGCATCCCTTCTCGGCGGGCTTGCCATTTTAATGACTGCAGGGTACTACCTGCCCCAGGATCGTTCCCTCTTTCGTCTGCTTTCCCTATCGGCTTATTTTCTCAATTCAAGCCTCTTGCTGGGCGCGGGGGTGCTTGGCATGTTGTTGGGGCATAGCTACCTCACTCGCGCCGACCTTTCAATTGTTCCCCTGAAAAAGCTGGTCAGGATTTTTATGATCCTCGTTTTTATCGAAGCAGTTTTTTCTGTAAGCAGCCTCATTATTTCTGCCCCGACGCCACGCCTGCAGAATGCCTTTTTTTTAAGATCCTTTGAAGGGCTTTATCTCTGGATACGCATCTTGATCGGCATTTGCGGGCCGGTTATCCTTGCACCCATGATCGTCCAGACCGTCAAGGAACGGGCAACTATGTCGGCAACCGGCCTGCTGTATGTCGCCATGTTAATGGTGATTCTCGGAGAGATCTTTTCACGCTTTTTTCTGCTGCTTGATGCAGCCTACTTATAAATGGAGGATTGAATGCAGATTGCAAACATTGAAAAAATGAAGGCCTTTTCTTCTGAAAAGATGAAGAAGACAAATCTTTTTAATACGGATCGCATGTTGACTGATCTCTACTGCTTTGAGCCGGGACAATTCCAGAAACCACATGCACATGGGGGAGAAGACAAGGTCTACCTCGTTCTTGAAGGAGAAGGGGTTTTCCAGGTTGACGAAGAAGAAGAAACCCTTTCAAAAGGATCGGCAGTCATCGCACCCGCCGGTTCAATCCACGGTGTCGCCAATCACTCCTCTGAACCCTTGCTCTGCCTGGTTTTCATGGCACCCTTACCCAGTCATGCCAAGGCTCACAAACACTAGAAAGCGATTGATCAACGTCCCTTCTGAGCCAGGAATGAGTCTGAAACGAGGTGTGCGTGAACATGCTGGACATATTGAATTCGTAAAAGGAAACAGTAAAATAAAAATAAAAACTTTGTTTCTCTAATTTTCCCAGGAGCTAAAGTTTTTTAATCGACCTGCCGATAGACTAAGGTAGCAATCCTTCTTAAACAAAGGAATTGAATGTCGATTACTGTTTTAAAGATTCATAATGTTTTGCGGACCTATGATCATCTGATCAAGTCGAAGGTCGATCGCAGGCCTCCAAAGCATGAAAACCCTGAGAACAAACCACAAGAATCCGCTGTTCCCTTAGACCGGGTGACCATCTCCAAGGAATCCAGGGAACGCCTGAGCCAATATCTAGACTTGGATGCGAAAAACGAGGAATAAAGTGCCTAGCGGAAGAAAAAACTACCGACCGAATTAGATCATCATCTTTTTTTGTTGATGTTGACAGCATCCCCGGAAATCTCTTAAAAACCGCACTCACAGAGGAAAATTTCCCCGTTCAGCCCGCCAATTGCGACTTGGAAGCCTGTCAAAGAAAAAGTCCTAAACTTAGTTGAAATTGAGAAATGACCTCCGAGTCAGTATTGTTGGTTTAGCAAACTGCGAAGCCGCAAAACAGACAAACCTAAGCACGGAGGCCACATGAAAATCGTAGAGAAAAAAGGAAGAAAA
>JAJDBU010000014.1 GCA_029261195.1 Nitrospirota bacterium
TTTTCTTCCTTTTTTCTCTACGATTTTCATGTGGCCTCCGTGCTTAGGTTTGTCTGTTTTGCGGCTTCGCAGTTTGCTAAACCAACAATACTGACTCGGAGGTCATTTCTCAATTTCAACTAAGTTTAGGACTTTTTCTAAGAGCCGGCGAATGGGATTGAACCATCGACCTGCTGATTACGAAACAAAAGAGACTGATTTTTACAAGGGCTTGATTTTAGGTCGGTTTCCCCAGTTTTCTTGTAAAAACAACTACTTATTGTCGTCATATTGTTTCTGTCTATTACAACGAATTCTATAGGTTTCGATCAATTCTGTCACAAATCGGTCACAATTTCATTATGACCTCTATTCGGGATATATATTTAAAGTATCATAAAACAGTCAGTCAAATTTACCGCTAATAAAATTCAGATATTTTCAAACCTACGGAAAAAATCTCTGATAAAACTTGTATCGTATTTTTTCCGAAAATACCCTCCACTAAGAGACAAACTCCTTTTTGTAACCTTTTCTTTCCTCAAGGGTCTATCTCCTTAGGTGGACAAAAAGAAAGTCCATCGACAACCCGATAAACGAGTCAAAAAAGGAGGTAAATATCATGACAATCGAAAGAGCCCTTCGGCTGATTGCAGGAACCGTTGTATTAGCCAGTCTGGCACTCTCTGTGTTTCATAGCCAAAACTGGCTCTTCCTGACTACGTTTGTCGGGTTGAACCTTTTTCAATCGGGATTTAGCAATTGGTGCCCGATGATGTGGATTCTTGAAAAGATCGGTCTTCACCGAGAAATGAAAGTGGCGGGCAGTAAAGAAGAGGCATTAGGCCAGTCCATGGTGTAAGAGATAACAACAACCCAATTTTAATAAATGGAGGTATGGCCATGCAATGCAATGTAGGAAAAGTCGATAGGACAATGAGAATCATCTTGGCATTCGCCATCGTTGGTGCAGGCATCTATTTTGAGAGTTGGTGGGGCGCGCTTGGAGCCATCCCTCTTCTGACCGGTTCCATCGGGTGGTGTCCAATCTATGCCCCTTTCGGTCTCTCCACTTGTTCGAGAAAGTAGTCCCGATTCCGGCAGACCGGGGTGCTGCCGCATCGATTTGTCTTGCGGGCCACCCCGTATTTTATGCCCATGCCTTATGAAGGATGGTGAGTGATGAGGATTTCTGAAAAACAACTCAATAATTACCCGTGGTTTCTAGCTCCTTTCTTTTGGAGCCAGGAAAGGAAATATGGGCAAGTTTTAAAACCCGGATTGCTCTGGGCCAGGGTGCCTAAATTGTTTGCTGCTGTTGCAACACTCTATGGCGTATTGGATCGCAATGGCTCTCCCATCAGTCCGGTATTACGTTCATTGGTGACTGTCAGAGTGTCACAGATTAACTGGTGTCGGTTTTGCGTCGATATTAACTCTGCAACGCTTGCAAAACGCGCAGGCTCAATGGACAAAGTAGAAGCGGTCGAGAAATGGCGTGAGAGTGATCTTTTCGACGAAAAAGAAAAAGCCGCTTTGGAATACACAGAAGCAATGACCGATTCCAATCGGCAGGTGACAGACACAATGATTGAAGGATTAAAGCAGTTCTTCGATGAAGAAGGCATTGTCGAGTTGACCGGACTCATCGCCTTCCAAAACCTGTCGAGCAAATTCAATAGCGCGCTTGATGTCCCTGCTCAAGGTTTTTGCAAGCTTCCGTCCACAAGACCTCCTGAAGGAGATCGCAAAGCGCAATAGTCGCTGATTGGCAAGGGAGAAAAATTATGAACCGCATCATTACCTACCCCAAGACCGTCACCTTTCTGATGATTTTCACCACCCTTGTTTTTACCCTGACGGCTGTATTGCCGAGCCTCTGGCCTGAGAACTTTCCCTACCTTCATCCAGTTCAGGTGGATACCGATCCGGAAAACATGCTGCCTGAGGATGAGGCCAGCCGCGTTTTTCATAATCAGATGAAGCGGACGTTTTCTTTGAATGACATCATCGTTCTTGGCATCGTTAATGAAAAACATCCTGAAGGGGTCTTCAATCGAGCATCGCTGGGAAAAATCTATGAACTGACCGAACATGCCAAGACCCTCCACTGGCCAGACCCGGACAATCTGGAGGAGCAAGTGGGTGTTGTCGAAATCGACCTGCTTGCACCCTCAACGGTGGACAGCATGTCACAAGAAGTTTTGGGCACGGTCAAGTTTGAATGGCTGATGCCGACTCCTCCGACAAGCGATGCCGAAGCCCTGGCCATTCGCCGGAAGGCTGCACGTATCCCTTTTTTAAATGGCACCCTGCTTTCAGAGGACGGAAAGGCTGTTGCAGTCTATATCCCTTTGACATCAAAAGAAGTCAGTCACAAGGTTGCGACTGCCCTACAGGAAAAAATTGCGACCTTCACCGGTGACGAGCAGTATTACATTACCGGTCTGCCCATCGCGGAAGAAACTTTCGGGATTGAGATGTTCAAACAAATGGCGATTTCCGCACCCATCGCCATGCTGATTATCTTCATCCTTTTATACCTCTTTTTCAAAAAACTGGCCTTGATCATCTCTCCGATGATTGTCGCTGTCGTTTCAGTTCTTTCCACAATGGGACTCCTGGTTGCCACCGGAAATACCATCCACATCATGAGTTCCATGATCCCGATCTTCATCATGCCAATTGCAGTTCTGGATGCCATTCATATCCTCTCTGAATTCTTTGATCGCTATCAGGAGACGAAGGATAGGAGGAAGACCATTCTTCAGGTCATGAAAACCCTTTTTGCGCCAATGTTGTATACCTCACTCACAACCGCAGCGGGTTTTGCATCGCTCGCCTTCACGCCCATTCCGCCGGTTAGAACCTTCGGCCTTTTTATCGCCATTGGCGTCATGTTCGCCTGGTTTTGGACCATCACCTTTATTCCGGCATCCATCATGTTTATTAAAAAGGAGACTCTGGAGAACTTCGGGCTGAAACAGGCAGAGAATCAGGAGGAGGGCAAGCCGGGGTGGATCGGGCGAATCACCTTTAATCATGCCAAGGCCCTTTTAAGCGGGACGCTCATCCTGTCTCTGGTCGCCATCTATGGCATTTCCCAGATCAGAATCAACGACAATCCAATTAAGTGGTTTGAGTCTTCTCACCCGATCCGAGTCGCAGACAAGGTCTTGAATGAGCACTTCGGCGGCACCTACATGGCCTACCTCACCCTGGAAGCAAAGGAGAGTGATGAAAATGTGGCCCAGTATGCGGATGCACTCTTAGAGCGTCTGACTACCGATGCCGCAAATGTTCAGGACTTTGTCCCTTCTATGAAAGAGGTCCTGATAAAAACAGGGCCTGAGATCGGACGCCTCGGCCAATCGCTCAAGTCGAAAGACACCTTCCTTGACCAGTTGGAAACCTTTGCAGAAACGGCTTTGGCATCGGGCTCTGATGAGGAGCTTGAAGCCTGGGAGGAAGTCTTATTTTTCATCGATAAAGAACGTCAACGCGGAGAAATTTTCAAACAACCGGAAGTCCTGAACTATATTGCCGAAATTCAGGAGCACCTGCTAACGACAGGCATTGTCGGAAAATCGAACTCCCTGTCCGATATCGTAAAAACCGTGCACCGTGAACTCAAGCTGGGGGACGCACGGGCCTTTCGTATTCCCAATTCTAGCAATGCCGTGGCACAAACCCTCCTGACTTACCAGAACAGTCACCGCCCGCAGGATCTCTGGCATTTCGTGACACCCGACTATCGCACCACCTCTCTCTGGGTACAACTGACAAGTGGTGACAATTTGGATATGGAAAAAGTGGTGGTCGCAGTCGATCAATTTATTGAGGAGAATCCACCGCCGATGCCACTTCAACACCGCTGGTTCGGCCTGACCTATATAAATGGGGTCTGGCAAGAGAAGATGGTGACGGGAATGCTCTACGCCTTTGTTGGCAGTTTTGTGATCGTGCTCGTGATGATGGTTGTTCTATTTCGATCCTTCCTCTGGGGACTGCTTGCGATGGTGCCGCTGACCGTGACGATTGGTCTGATTTACGGGGTCATTGGTTTGATCGGGAAAGATTACGATATGCCCGTTGCTGTGCTGTCCTCTTTGAGCTTGGGGCTTTCAGTGGATTATGCGATTCATTTTCTAGCGCGAAGTCGAAGTCTTCAGAAGGAACATGGCTCGTGGTCAAAGGCTCAGAGTGCTGTCTTCGGGGAGCCTGCTCGCGCCATCGTGAGAAATGCCATCGTGGTTGGCCTGGGTTTTCTCCCCTTGCTGGCAGCACCCTTGGTGCCGTATCAGACTGTCGGCGTTTTCATCGCCTCCATTCTTTTTACAGCCGGTGTGGCGACAATACTGATTCTGCCGGCTCTGATTAAAATCATGGAACCCTGGCTTTTCCCGGTGAATTCTGGATAGATAGTCAGGTGGCGCTCTCCTTATGATATGAAGTTATTTTTGTGCGAACCTTTCATCCTCGTTCAGACCAAGCACCTGTCCAAGCTGGAGCAGCGACCTGAAAAGCCCTTTGGTGACCTCAGTCATCTTTTCATAATCGAGTGTCGCGGGGAGATCGCCTGTGGTGTGGTAGTGGGGGTTCCGGTTATAGGCGGTGTCGGTGATCATGACGGCGGGGATGCCCGCTTTCCAAAAATTCATCTGATCCGACAAATCGACTCCCGGTACAATCCGCGGCGCGACAAGCGATTCAAGCGGAATTGTACCGATCTCTCGAAAGCCCTGCGCCACCGTATTCACCAGGGTCCGGGAAGCAAAGTTTCCGACAACGGCAATAAAATTTGCGCGATCAGGATAAAAGAATCCCAGCAAAGGGGGATAGCTTTGGGAGTGGGGCGCATCGGAATAATAGCCGAGCATTTCGAGGGAGAACATGGAGATGATTTTTCCCCTCCGATCTTTCAATTTTAAAAACCGGGAACTCCCCATCGCAGAAGTCCGGAAGAAGGGCGGCTCTTCATTTGCGAAGGCGACAAAGATGATCGTCCGGGAGAGTTTTACAGGTTGAAGCAGGCGGGAAAGCTCCATAAGAACGGCGACGCCGCTGGTGTTGTCATCTGCTCCGGGGCTTCCGACGACCGTGTCATAATGGGCGCCGACAACAATGATCTCATCCATTTCCCCCGTTTTTGTGGCAACAACATTCTGATAGTCTTGATCTTTGAGCAAATCTTTCTCCTGAGGATCCGTCCGAACTTGGGTCAGCAAGGGCACTTCGGTGACCTGGAATACTTCGAGTATTGGCGTGTAAGCGGCCTTGTGAAATGTTGCACTAATGTAGGCAGCCGCTTTGTTATAGGCGGCTTGCCGGGCAAAGTGGCGCGGCCCGATCTCAAGGGCAAGACGGTTAACATGGGCTGAAAGCTTGTTTGAGAGTCCTTCAAAGTAGCCTGAGGCCTCCAGGCTGTCATAGATTTTCGACGCAATCTGCGTGTCAAGCCGCTTCAGTAATTCTTGGATGTTTCTGGCATTCTGGCCGAAGTCTCCCTTCCCGACGCGGGATGCAGAGCGGATATTCAAGGCAACATGCTTCTGATCGATCTTCTTTATGCTGATTTGAATCTCATCGACAAAGCGGAAAAGGGATGTTTTCCGTTGTGCAATTATATTGCCTGTCCGTCGATCCGCTTCAAGAATTTGCCACCTTGGAAAATTGTTTAGCAGGGTCTCCAAAGTGATAAAAAGGGTTTCGGCAGAGAGGCGATAATGGCGTGTCCGAAGTGCTGGATTCGGGTGATCAAGACCTGTCTCAGCGCGATTTTTTGTCAGGCCTTGCCAATTGATAAAAAGTAAAGCGACAATCAAAATAACAAGCACAACAAGGAGAAGAAGCGTCAAGAGGGTTTTTTCTTTGGTCAAGATGACATCCATGAAAATCGGCGGGGCTAAGCCCCCCTCTCAGATTTCATCATCATACCCCTAAGGCCGGAAGAATTGCTGCACACATTGCATTCAAAATGGCTTGGATTCAATTTTATTATTCACAAACTCAGAACCCTTGAATGAAGATCAGTTCCGGCAAGCTTATCTTTGATTTCTTCATTGGAAACAATCCCTCCCTTCAGACTTATCTTATATTGGAAGAGGCTAGCTGTGGCAATTATTGCCATTTTATGGCATCGTGTTCTATGTGATTAGAATAGGTTTTGGAGACATTGAAGAATGGCAAGCATGAATATATCCTTACCCGACCCTATGAAAGAATGGGTTGATCGTCAGATCAGAGATGGAAAATACGCCAGCACAAGTGACTATGTCCGTGACCTGATCCGGCACGACCAAGCTTACAGGGAACAAACTTTGGCTCTGAAAGCCGCTATTCAAGAAGGTTTAGACAGCGGCATAAGTAACAGGAATGTTGACGACATTTGGAGTGAGGTCGAAAAACGCCATACAGCTCCGAATGCCTGAGTACCGCATATCAACGTGGGCGGCCAACGATCTGGCTGTCATCGCGGATTATACCATTTCACGATTTGGTGTTGTGCAGGCGCGGCGATATAAAGAAAGATTTAAAGCCTGTTTTTCCAACCTTGCTGATAATCCAGGACTAGGGCGAAAAGCCGATAATTTAGCCAAGGCCTTGCGTCGTTTCGAACATCAGTCCCATGTTGTGTTTTACATGCTGGAGAAGACGGGCGTCTTAATCGTCCGTATTCTGCGTGAAAAGATGGTGCCTGAACATCATTTTCCCTCTGAGACAGAATGAGTAATTCTGTCTCAGCTTACAATTTTTATCATATTTTTCACAAAGAATTTTCGGCAGATTCTTCCTGTATTTGAGATGTTTTAATCAGACTATCGACTACACTCTTTCACTGAGAAATCACCAGGACTGGAAATAGTTAATTTACCTGTATCATCCGTTACTAACGAAGCTTAAGGCTCAGGAAGTTAATGGACCTGAATCGTGATGTCTTTCTAAAATCAGTTACCTGGACCATTTTTATCATCTTCCGGGGAATTCTCCGGCCCAAATAGTAGTAATTGTTTTGGCTGGACAAATATAGAGAGTTCTATTTGAAGTTTTGAACCCAAGCGCGTTCCTTTGATTTTCGCTGGCACGCTATTTTCAGAAGATGAACCAGCAACGGAAGTCCAATTATCAGATACCATAGGGATTACAAGACGCATCAATTCTTCAGTTTCGGCTGTATGTACTTTTCTATCAGTCCATCGATCAATTTGATGGCCTAGCTCAATTATTTTTCGACCATCAATTGGCGTTCGTTTTTGATTGTTCGAGCTATTGAATAAAGTGTTATCTGAACCTGAACTTTTTTGGGAAGGAGGTAGATTCCGTGTTTCTAAAAGAACAATACCATCATTAAAGCCACCCGCTTTTTCTCGTTTTTTTCTTTGTCTTTTTAGCAACTCGTTTCTATTCGCACCTAAATGGGAAAGAATCCCATTAATAACTTCATTTACATCTGCTAACTCATCTATCATCGAATCTTGATCAACTGAATCTAATACTTCAAAAGCTTCTTCAATTAATTTCTCTTTCAGGGCTGTGAGTAGAAATTCGCCCGAAAGTTTAGCTGTTTCTATCGCTTCTCCCCCGCGCTCAATGATTGATGGAACATTGTCGCGCACGAGTTTGTTAAATTCACGCTGATCATCACTTTTCCTAAAAGGGTGCACCACTTCCACATTCGCACCTGTATTATTTAGCTGATAATATGCATGGGAAAGGATGCCTCCTTCTAATAAAATAACTGCATCGATTTTTTTGCTCAGTTCTCCAATATCACGAAGAGTATCTTTGTTTCTTAGAAGACATTCCTCTTGTGGTTGGATACGAATGCGTCTTACACTGGATCGGTCATTTTCCGCCTCCTGACGCAATATCTCAATGTCTCTATTTGTTCTAATCACGAGAGATTTATCGAAAAGGGTTTTGGTCCGATGGTAGGGTGAATGACTATTTCTTTTTAAATCATAGTCTTCGTGGTACCAAGGGACAATAGTATCCGAGTCACCATCAATAGAAACGCCAATCAGCCACATAATGCTTAAAGAGCGTTTTTCCTCTTCTGCAATTCGTCGTGATTCTAAAGCCAACCTCCTAAGGCACTCATCATTTTGAATAGTCCCCTTCCAATCGTAAGGCTCCCTCAAGGTTTTCGATACCCATTTTCCGGACTTATCTGGTGATACAAAAAAACGTTTGAAGTTGCAGAACTTATCAAGGTCATAACTAGTAATATTTCTGTCCAGTAAGTCTTCCAGGCGGGGAGTTTTCGTATCGACGATATATTTATCATGTGCATTGTAGTAAAGGCCTTCTGGTAAACCCCAGAGAGCTTCGATTTGAACCTTCCGTGTCCCTGGTTCAGCGTATACGAATGCAGAAGCAGGTGCTGGTACAAAATTATGGAATATAAATACGACCTCGTCCTGAATATTGTTCTTTTTGATCTCAGAACTATTATATTTCAACCAGTCAAGAGCCTTATCAAACTCCCGTACTTCCTCGGTCCGAGGTAATAATTGACGTTTACCAAGATTTTCAGTTGCCATATCCATTCTAATCACTAATGAACCTTTTACTAGCTCCTGAATATCTGACCTCAAACTCGATATAGTCCTTCCAGATGCAAGCTTATCTATTAAAGATTGATCATCAAGAATGTAAAATTCCGAAATTGGCAATCCTAATTTTTTATATGTGAAAACATTACGGATCTTATAAAAACGTTTTGCATGAGTTTTAGTTATTTTTTTAAGGCATTTTGGTTCGAATTCACTCGGTGAAACCTTGTTGAATGTATGTGTTTTTTCGGGGTTTACACCAGTTGTTTGGGGTGCGACATCAGCCTGAACAAGATATATGATCTTTCCGTCCCATACCCATTCAAAATGAATTCTTGAATTTCGTTCATATGACCAAGCGGCAGGTATTTTGAGGGTCTTAATAATGTGTGCTGAAAGTTTGCAGACTAGCGAAGAGGCTACATATTTTTCAGCGTTAAATCTCTCCCTCCAATTTCGGAGGTGTATTTCAAATGTATTATTTTCTATTGGACCAACTTCTTCTGTCTCAACTAGCCAATCTCTTTTTTCAATATAAAAGCGCCTCTCATTCGATAAGTGGCCCTTTGCAGATACAGGGCTAATATGTTTTTGAATTATTAAGGGAATTAGATGATCATCTAATTCAGTATCAGAATCTATTTTTTCGAAATATTTATTGAGAGTTTGAGGCAAGTTGTTCAGTGAACCATCAGCAGAATGATACCTTCCTCTTTCGTCTAAACCTTCTGAATGGGCAGAAGACCTAATAATAATATTGTCCTGAGACTTTATCCCAATAGACAATGCTACCGAGATTATACGTTTACTCCAAAGGGCTAGTAGTTTTTTTCGTTTTTTTGGGACACTTTGTTTATTCAGGGAAAGGAGTTTTTCGGAAACAACAAAAAAGGGAGGGGTCCAGGAACTCGGCAAACAAGATAATCCGAACCCTTTTTCGCCCACTTGATCAATCGTAACTGACCCACAGGCGATTTCCTCTGTGCCTTTTTCAGAAACAAGCAAGACAGGAGACAACGGTTTTAGTGATTCAACATGATTCCCGGTACGCTTATTCACCATCCACGGATTTCTTCATTGAAGACTTATCAGAAGACTTACCAAAAATCACACTTGCTATGTCATACATTTTTCCTACAGCTTCATCAGCAAAGTAGCCAGCAATGAAACCTATTGATACAACTGAGGGGGTAGTAATCGGTTTTACGGTATTTATTGTGCCAGAGTCAATCATTGCACCCACAACAAATGCTACCGTCATCGCAATAAATGGAGACATCAATCTCCAGATTTTTCTATCTTGATGCCAATATCCTCTTGCAACTACCCGATAAAAATACTTCAGTCCAAAAATAATTCCGCCAAGTAACCCGGATGAGGAGTAAAAAATATATTTTCTTAATGTTGTGTACGCTTCCGGAGAAAATCTATCAAAAACTCCGATCCAATTTAATAAAATAAGAGAAAAAGAAATAACCAGAATAGCAGAAAGATAAAAAGTTTCTTGGTAAATTTCTTTTATCGCATCGGGCGGATAATGAGTTTTCCATTCATATTGTTTTCTATGATCTGTAGGGTCACTACTCCCAGAATTAGGATCAGAGATAGGTTGCGTTTCGGGGTGCTGCTTATTACTGGACTCGTTATTCTCAGATGATTCGCCCTCATCGCCAGTATTTGCATTCAAAATACTTCTCCTAGATTTCTACACCTATTTGAGCTTCTGAGCCAACAAGAGTCTTTCGGGTTTGCTTGGAAGTTTCTAGATAAGGGAATTTTCGATAATCCGACGCTTCATAATGTCCTGTTCGAGCTGCAATAAGTTGGCGGAAGTATTGAGATATTGGACGTTCAAGAATATGAAGATAGCCGATGTGCCTTCTCCACTCATCTTTTGTTCCTACTTCGCTATAGAAAAGGTATTCGTTATTTCCAACTCTTGAAGCTATCTCCGAAGCGTGGCATTTTACCCAATGCAAATTAGAATTTTCCAGACTTGGAATAAGTGACTCACTAAAAGGGACTAGATGGAGATGCGCATGATCAGTCCCACAGGCAGTAATTGATCCTTCCCTATTAGACCCATGTTCAAAGGCAATTAAAGGTCTATACTTACGAACTATACTTGGAATGACTTGATCCATAATATCTTCAAGTTCAGGTCTATTGTAGGTGGCTTTCATTGACAACTGATGTTTTTTTGGAATAATTAAAGACCATCCTTCTATTAGCGCACCAATTGAAGCTACCGCTATAAATGCGTCATTTTCACAAAAAGGTCTATCAATATCAGCATGCTGATATTGTCCTGAAACTATGTTACAAAATCGGCATATACCAAAAGTTTTCATATTTCAATACTCCTCAACTTCTTTTTAATAGTCCACCGATTGCTAGTAACTTTATTTCGATCAGGTAACTTTACGTAATTTGGAGCTATCAATAATTCTTCACCTTTCTGTTTCGATTGTAAAGAATAGCCAAGATGAAATATCCATCTCTGGCATGGAGAATACAATTCTTTTATCAAGTCAGCGTTATCATATGTAATAACCCATCTTAAATCTAATTCCTGTAATAAATAGCCTGCTAATTCTTTATGATCCTTTTCAGAATAAAAATTCAAGTATAATCTGTTCCCGGCTGAAACATAGGGGGGATCAATGTATACCAATGACATTTCTCGGCTCTTGCCTTGAGGTAAACATGTTGAAAAAAACATTATCGCATCCATATTTTTTACAGTAATACGGTGTTTTAATGTCCCGATATCGAAGATAATAGTCGTAAGCCTATCTTTATTGAACCTAGCATCCAGTCGCCATTTCCCTTTCTGATCATACCCACCAATAGGCCCAGCGCCATTAAGTATTCCTGAGCGATTGGTACGATTCAAAAAAAAAGTTGAAAACCCAACCTCAAACACAGAATATTTTTCTGGATTTTTATAGATAATTTTTTGGTTTTGCCATTCCTTTATTGACAGGGCCGTATCTTGAATCTTTTCTATGAAGCGTTCATTTTCGTCTAGTACAGAAACCCAAAAACAATAAATATGATAATCGGCATCATTTAATATTACTTCTGAAGCCATGTTAGTGGAAAGAAGCCCTAATGCCACACCTGCACCGCCAGCATATGGTTCAAAATATTTTCCACCAATAAGTCCATTCTGTCTCATTAACTCTGAAAAATATGGATAGAATGCTCCTTTCCCTCCAGGATATCGTAAAGGACTTTTAATTATTTTATTTGGATACTCATAAATCATAGAAAGTTCATTTGAAAAGCCCTAAACTTGATGCACTCGTAAAAAGTCCAAAAGGCTTGTCATTTCGACCAAGGGGAGAAATCTTTCATTTTGCAACTCATTAATAACACAAAGATTTCTCACTCCGGTCGAAATGACAATTCGGGGCTTACCGACTTTCTACGAGATCATCAAACTTAGCTGAAATATTAACATGACCTACAAATCAGTAAGATGGTATTTACAGGTTGTTCTTACCTCAAGCTCACCAGACCACATCGAAAGCGTAAAGAAAAAACAATCAGAAAGCAATCCCCAAAAATAGATCCGATGTCCTTTTGACGGGCGGCTAGTCTGTACTTTGTCAACAGGAAAATCTAATGCCACCTCGGTTTTGGCTACTCTCTTTTATTCCGTATTCCTCAAAATTCTATTAACTTGTAGATGTACTCTTGTTAAATTTTTCTGAAATTTTGCGGTGACACAGAAATAGTAATTCTGTCTCATCCTTGAGCCCTTCCCCGTATTTTCAGGTGTAGTTTACAGTTTTCCCATTCAACAATTGAAACAATACTCTCAAGCTACTGTCTCAAATTTGCGGGGCAGAAGTGGATAAAAATGAATGTTCATCGTGAACATTGGGGCATATCTGAGCGATTAGTTATTTCTGATTATAGAAGAACGTAGTCCTTTTGTTTGTGAATGCGATAGCGGACGACATATCCGCTTTTGCCAAAAGAAGATGGATATGTTGAATGTCTTGCGCAATACACTGCTTCAAAAAGTTCCATCCCCCAAAGATCAGTAGATCATTTTTTCTTCCTGAAAAACAAAAAGTAGCATATGATAGTATTTAATCGCATGATTATTTGCATTTATTGGAGGATAGAACTATGGCAATGGTTAAAAAGAGTATTACCGTTACCGATCAACAAAATGAATGGATCAAGGCACAAATTGCCAGTGGGGATTTTGGTAATGAAAGCGAGATTTTCCGTGATTTGATTCGCAGAGAGCAAAGCCAAGCCGCAGAAATAGAGACAATCCGTGCCAAGCTCATTGAGGCCGAAAAAAGTGGTTTCAGTGACCGCACACCGGACGAAATAAGACAAACTGTACAAAAGAGATTAAGAAACTTTGGTCAGCTATAAACTGAATGAAAAAGCTGACAACGATTTAGATCGCCTCTATGAACATGGCGTTCTTTCTTTTGGGTTGGATCAAGCAGATCGTTATTATGACGGTTTAATTGATCGGTTTTCGGAATTGGCTGAGAATCCCAAGCTATGGCAAGCTGTTGAGCATATCCGTATCGGATACCGCCGCAGTGTTTACGGGGTTCATTCGATCTATTATCGGATTGATGGGGGCTCAGTAGAAATTATGCGAATTTTAGGGCGTGAAAATCCTGAGGAGCTTTAATTCGTTTTCCCTGAGACAGAATTTCGGGTAAAGACCACTTTACTTGATAGTCGGACATGGTAATTCATCAACTTTTCCCCAACTTGCAAGCCAGTCCATAACCCGATCGTTTGAGATGTATTCACCCTTTTCGCAAGCCTGCCAGCTTTTTTCATCCTCGGCACATTCCCGCTCGTTTTGTTCTTTTGTGTCAATTCCCTGTTTTAGTATATTACTTGCGAGAGTATCTATTTTTTGCCCCGTTTTTTTCGCGAAACTGGCAAGTCGTTTTTCCGTATCTCTGTCTATTTCAATATGTAAAGTCATGGTGTTTCCCTAAATTAGAGTCTCCTTCCTGTATATCACAGGAATTTCAACGAAACCAGCGAAAAAGTCTGGTTTCATTTCTTTCCGGTGCGAGGATGTACTTTTTCGTACTAGCCATTCTCGTTTATTTGTAACCTTCTTCACTTTCAGGGGTCTATTCCCTTAGACAGACAAAAAATCGTTTCCAGCGAAAAGGAGAAATATGATGAATATCGGAAAATTCTATTCGGGGATTATTGTCGCACTTGCCCTTTTGACCGTCTCAACAACAGTCCGGGCTGTAGAAACACTCTCGGCGGACACCATTGTGAAAAAGACCATTCAAGCCTCTTATTACCCCGGAGCGGATGGCCGTGCCCAGGTTTCTATGACGATAAAAGACAGCCAGGATAGAAAACGAAAACGCCGGTTTACGATTTTAAGGCGGAATGTCTCAAGGCAGCCAGGAGGTGATCAACAGTTTTATGTTTATTTTCATCGCCCTGCCGATGTCAATAAAACCGTCTTCATGGTTTGGAAAAAAGTCAAACAGGACGATGACCGCTGGCTTTATCTGCCCGCCCTGGATCTGGTAAAACGCATCGCGGCCAGTGACGAGCGGACCAGCTTTGTCGGCTCTGATTTTTTCTACGAAGATGTTTCGGGGAGGGGTAAGGATGAAGACACCCACACGCTTGTTGAAACAAGCGAGAACTACTATGTTGTGGAGAATCGCCCCAAAGATTCGAAATCCGTTGAGTTTGCATCGTACAAAGCCTGGATTCATAAAAAGACTTTTCTTCCCGTAAAGATTGTCTACTTCGACAAAAAGGGCGAAGAATACCGGATTTACGAAGTCCTGAAAGTGGGGACCGTTCAGGGCTATCCGACCATCACTCAGGCCAGAATGAACGACCTACGGACAAAGAGCGAAACCCTCATAGCTTATTCCGGTGTTCAGTATGATATCGGTCTTCCTGAGGAGATCTTTACGGAACGATATCTGCGTAATCCACCGAGGAAATATCTCCGATGAACTTAAGTCGCTTTTATAAAATGGGCGTACCTCTTCTGTTGCTCTTATCTTTTGCCTGGAGTCCTCATCTCTACGCCGAAGATACGTCGCCTCTCCCATTAGGCCTTGAAGATGTTTCACCCGCCGACACAGAAGAGCCGTCTCTCCCGGGAGGATTGAGTTTGGACGAAGGTTTTGAAGGACCACTGCTTCCGGAAGGTTTAGACGAAGAAGTAGAAACATTGCACTTCACTGTCGAGGACGAAGACGTTGATCATCTTCCCTTTGCATTGAGCGGTTTTTGGGAAGTGCGATTAGGTGCCCGAACGCAGAGCGATCCGAATGAAAAAGAAGCCTCAATCGGCGAGACCCGAGTACAACTTCAGTTTGAACAGCCGATAAAACAGGCCCTATTCAAGCTCACAAGCGATTTTATTTACGATCACATTTCGGACGAGCATGAGATCAGCTTGGAAGAAGGAAGAGGATTCATCGACTTGCGGGAGGCCAGTCTGCTGGTGAGTCCGCTTGCCTTTGTTGATCTGAAGATAGGACGACAGATTCTGACCTGGGGCACAGGGGATCTTATTTTCATCAATGACCTCTTTCCAAAAGATTGGAATGCCTTCTTCATTGGACGGGACACGGAATATCTCAAAGCCCCTTCGGATGCGCTCAAGACCTCTTTTTTTAATTCATGGGCAAATTTCGATATTATTTATGCACCCCGTTTTGATGCCGATCGTTTCATCGATGGCAGGCGAATCTCATTTTTCAACAATTCCTTTGGACGTCGGACCGGGAGAGATGCCGTAGTCCAGACCGAAAAAAAGGAGGATGGGTTCAAAGAGAATGAAATGGCTGTGAGACTGTATCAGAATGTCAAAGGGCTTGAACTGGCACTCTACGGCTACCGGGGATTCTGGAAATCACCCGCTGGATTTGACCCGACCTCCAAACAGGCTGTCTTTCCGCGTCTATCAGTATATGGAGGGAGTGCCCGTGGTCCGGTCGGACGCGGGATTGGACACCTTGAACTGGGTTTCTACGATTCGAAAGAAGACCGAAAGGGAGATAGGCCATTCATCCGGAATAGTGAGTTCCGATTTTTACTTGGTTATGAGCAGGAAATTATTCAGGAATTTACGGTCGGACTTCAATATTATTTAGAACAGATGCTAGACTACGACAATTTTCTAGGAAATCTTCCGCCTAGTAGTCCAATCGCCGATGAAGACCGACATGTGCTCACGCTCCGCTTGACGCGATTTCTTATGAGCCAAGATCTCAGGCTGTCCCTTTTCACCTTCTATTCGCCATCCGACCGGGACGCCTATCTCCGGCCAAAGATAGACTATAAAGTTGACGATTCCTGGTCGGGAGAGATCGGAGGTAATTTTTTTATCGGCGAAGAAAACTACACCTTCTTTGGTCAGTTTGAGCTTAACAACAATGTCTATGCGGCACTGAGGGTGAGTTTTTGAAGCCTTCCATTGAAATAAGAATAAAAGACCGATGCTTGATCAATTGTCCTGTGAGGTGGATAATCGGATGGTGCTTTCTCCCTGAGAAAAAAGCCGCTGATGTGATGAGCCAATCCGATTTGACGATACAAAATAAGGAAGATGCTGAACTTGTTTCTCTGGCCCAAAAAGGGAACTTTGAGGCATTCGACGCCTTGGTCAACCGCCATGAGAAGCGACTCTATATTCATGCGATGAAGATACTTCAAAATCGGGAAGATGCAGAGGACGTTGTGCAGAGCACGTTTATCAAGGCAATGGAACATCTTGCTCAGTTTCGAGGGGAGTCCTCCTTTGTCACCTGGGTCACACGGATAACAACCAATACTGCGTTAAAATCTTTGCGTAAGCGAAGCGGCTTAAAGAGTGTTTCACTCAATGAGATCACCGAAGAGAATGAAGAAGGCCTCATTCCTCACCCCGAATACATTGCCGATTGGCGAGGCGATCCACTGAAAATCGTAGAAGGGCGAGAACTTCAAGGGATTCTGGATGAGGCCATTGCAAGACTTCCGGAAAAACATCGTCTTGTCTTTGTCCTGCGGGATGTCATCGGGATGACTATAGAGGAAACACGGGATGCCTTGGGAATTAGTACGGCGAATGTAAAGGTCCGCCTCTTACGTGCCCGGCTGGCTCTACGTGAAAAACTGACCCGCCGCTTCGGAGACGCAAAAACGCTTACACAGAAGACACATCGTCACGAAGGAGATGAACGCGGCGAGACCTCAGCCGAAGTGCTGTTACAGAGTTATCTGAAAGAGTCTTAGGGTAGTGACATGAAATGTGAAGACCTCTTGCGACAGTTAAATGATTATGTAGACCAGGATATCGACCCGGATGTCTGCACAGATTTTGAGGGCCACCTACAAGACTGCAATCCTTGCAAAGTCGTCGTCGATACCATTCGTCTTACCATCAAACTGTATAAGGACGACACGGTCTATGAAATGCCCATCAAATTCCATGATCAACTGCATCAGACCCTCCGGGATCGCTGGAAAAAGAAAACGGAAGAAAATCGCGGATAGCTTGTCTGATAGGGAGTGAACCATGTTTCTTCAACGCTACTATCTTGAATGTTTGTCACATGCGTCCTACATGGTTGCCGATGAAAAAACAAAAGTGGCCGCCGTGATCGACCCGCGACGTGATGTTGAGATCTACTTGAATGATGCAGCGGAACATGGCTTCAAAATCAAACATGTGATTTTGACTCATTTTCACGCCGATTTCATTGCCGGGCATATTGAACTGCGTGACAAACTCGGTGCCCGAATCTACCTTGGAAAACGTGCGGAAGCAGAGTTTGATTTTGAGGCCCTTGGTGACGGCAGCACGATTGATTTGGGGGATGTACACCTGGAAGCAATGGAAACGCCGGGTCATACGCCGGAGGGGATCACACTACTCGCCTTTGATTCTGCTTCGGACGAGAAAAACCCCTACGCCATCTTTACAGGAGACACCCTATTTCTCGGAGATGTGGGCCGTCCCGACCTCTTGGCCTCCATTGGCGTGACAGCCAGCGAATTGGCTGAGATGCTTTACGATTCGCTACACAATAAACTCCTAAAGCTACCTGGTAAGACCCTTGTTTATCCGGCTCACGGGGCCGGTTCGATGTGCGGTAAAGCCTTGAGTGACGAAGCCGTCTCAACATTGGATGAACAGCGTCGTTCCAATTATGCCTTGCAAACCATGCCCAAAGCCGACTTCATCAAAATGATGCTTGCAGAGCAAGCGGAAGCCCCAGCCTATTTTGTGCATGACGCGATACTGAACCGAAAGGAACGACCGGGTCTGGATGAAACAATGAAGAAGTCCTTGAAGTCTCTGGACCTTGAGACCGTTCTGTCCCTCCAAAAAACCGGCACACAGATTCTTGATGTCCGTTCCATCAATGCTTTTGCAGGTGCTCACCTTCGAGGGTCTTTGAATATTGGTATTGATGGTCGATATGCCACGTGGGCAGGCACCCTTCTAAACAAAGATCAAGCAATTGTCATCATCTCGGAAGCGGAGCATGTTGAGGAAGCCATCATGCGGCTGGGCCGAATCGGTTTTCACAACGTGGCTGGTTATCTTGAGAATGGCATGGAAGCCCTTAAAGACCGATCCGACTTGATTTCACGGACGCAAAGAATCACCGCTTCCGACCTCCGTGATCTTGAGGAAGAAGCCTCAATCATTGATATCCGCACTCATAATGAATGGGCCGAGAGACACATCGAAGGGTCTGCCAATATCCCCCTCAATCAACTGATAAAACAAATTGAAGAGGTACCTGCGTTTGGGCATGTGATTGTCCATTGCCAGGGAGGATATAGATCAATGATTGCTGCAAGCCTTCTGGAAAAAGAGGGCCGCACAAACATCATGGATCTGGTGGGAGGCTATTCAGCCTGGGAGGCCTTACATCTTATCTCGCAATCCGAGTAGGAAGTTCTGTCAATTGCCATGCCCGCCCTCATGGTCACCCACCTTTTCGTGATGGGAATTAGTACCGTGAGCGGACTCACTTGTTTTATCCCCATGCTCACCACCACTTTCCTCCCGTCCTTTTCCGCGACCATGTGCTTCCAAAAGAAAAATGATGGCTTAATTCTCTTCTCTTGTCCCACATCCCTTCCAAATCGTAAAAACCACCGGAATGACGATCAACAATAAAATCGTCGAAGAGATCAATCCACAGAACATCGGCGCAGCGATGCGTTTCATCACCTGAGAGCCGCTTCCACTGGACCACATGATCGGCAGAAGAATGTGCATCGCTTGCCTCTGGAAGCGTCACTCCTTTATCTTCGATCCAATCCAGAAACCGGCAAACATTTCTCAAATAGTCTTGGCCCGTATTAGCGTTTCTAATTTAAGGGGTGAAGAACTCAAGAAAGGCCCGCTGTGCGGACTCGCCTAGATCGACTAAGTCCAGAGGGGGGTATGAAGAAATTTCTGATTGTTGTATTGGCAGATTTTGGATCATTGAAAGGGCCTCTTGCTTTTGAAGGCCTATTATATCCAATAAACGACGTTATGGTATAGAAGTAGCCTGACGGGGAGTTGAAGTGGCAGATCATGTCTTGGCTATAGGAATTCCTTGACACCTCCAGCATCTAACTGTACAGTCATACTGTACGTTATGGAGGCAAGATGAACCAGTCCGTTTCATATAGTGAGTTGCGCGGCAGTTTAAAATCCTTTTTAGATAAGGTATGTAGTGAACATCTTCCTCTTCTCGTAGAGAGAAAGAATGGAGAAGATGTTGTCATCGTCTCTAAACAGGATTACGCTTCTATGGAGGAAACCAGTTATTTGCTTTCATCTCCTAAAAATGCAGAGCGACTTTTAAAGGCTCTTAATCGCGACCCTTCCGAAAGAGTGCCGTTTGACAGCGTAGAAGACGTACAGAATGAAGTTGGTATTTGATCCTGATGCGCTTGATGACCTGAGATACTGGGTAAAAAAAGACCACCGAACAGCTTCAAAAATACTCAAACTTACCAACGAAATCTTAAGAGACCCCTTCAACGGCACCGGAAAACCAGAACCTTTGAAACATAGCCTTTCCGGTTGCTGGTCACGCCGAATAGATCAAAAAAATCGCTTGGTTTACAAGATTGAAAAAGAATCACTTGTTATACTGTCTTGTCGCTATCACTACTAGAATTGAATCACTTGCGATGTTGAAAACTGTAAGCCAACCCCTTGTCCCATTTTCGAGTGCGTACTTTTTGGGTCGCGGCGTCGGAATCGAATGGTGGTCATGGAGGCCTTGGGGTTTTCAATTGTGTCTATCTCAGTTTTTCTCCTTATGGAAAATTTTTCACTTCTCACGGCAATATGGCAGTAAAAATGGAAAACTCTTCTCCTCTACCCCCTACAGCTCAATCGCTCGAAGCTAAAATCCTATTTTTTTATAAACCGCTCTTTTGCATCGCTGTCACCCAGAGCTAACGAAACTTCTTCAAATCGGGGTGCGACACATTTTGTCCCGCGATAAAACGAGAAGAGAATCAGAGCGTATTTCACCGAACTCGGAGGGAAATAATAAGTTATCCCCCCGGTCTCGTTGTTTTCAGAGAAAATTGCGAGGTCCTCCGGTTCGTCTTCTTCCTCGTAGATTTCCTCAAGCTCATCAAGGAGTTTGGTTCCTTGGTTTTTGCTGACCTGATCACTCGTCAGTCTGATTTTGTACCACTCCATCTTCATTGGGTGCTGCTCTTTCTGCTAATTAGGGCTTGCTGAAAAAGTCAGGCCCGCTTACCCCTCAGAAGGAGCACAGCGATTTCGTGAGAAAAATTTCTCACGTTTTTCTGATCTGATCCTTCACTCATGTCACTCGGAAGCTCATAAGCGGCATCTTTTGTCC
>JAJDBU010000015.1 GCA_029261195.1 Nitrospirota bacterium
ACGATCCCTAGGATCGCTTTGTTGATGGGCTTCAGATATTTGGTTTCCCGCCTATCTGCCATCCAAGCTACAGGGGTTCTGATTCTTCCTCTGGCAGGACTGACTCCTGCTGAACATACTTGCCTTACCTGGACACACAACCGGACATGAACCTCTCGATTCATCCGGCTCTTATCGTTCAGTCAAACAAAATGACTTTGCTTTACTCATTCTGTTCCTCCGGACTTTGTCCGTTGACAAAACAGTAAAACCAAACGATTTGCCCCCTTCGCTCCCATTCCATTACAGAATATTCAACGCTACTACGAGGCAATCCGCCCCTGTGCCCGATATCGGTACTCTCGCTTGATCTCAAGCTTCTCCCTTAACACCCGGACGACAGGTTCCCACGTTCCGTTTATACGCCTGTGAGTCGTTCGCGCCATCTCTATACCGGCCGCCGCATGATCGGTAATCGGATCTCCTTCATGCTTATCCTGGCGATGTTCAAGCTCTCCAGTTTTGACGACATCAGACGGTTTTTCGATACCTCATCAATGGTTCGCTTTCGCTCGCCTCCGACTCGCTCACCTGACTTTTACAACAAGGCCTTTTCTTCATCGCTCACGACCAAAGCACTTTACTTCATCCACATGAAGCGGTTTGATGCCAACCGAGGGGCCTTCCTTCATCACATAAACAGTGTAAGTTTCTCACGAAACTTACGTGGCACACTTGAACGAAGCCGCTATCGCGGAGAAAAGACATCCCATTACCGACTATTCTAGTATGTAACCTCAGCCCCTCAAGAAGAGGGTTCATTCATTCACATCTGTGGGGGTTACAGGCACATGTTTGCATCATCTGAATCAGATTTCAAGAAGAATTATTCAGCACATCTCAAACATCTTCGCATGAAAGGGCTTCAGCCCAAGACGGTATCGGCCTATTCTCGTGCCATCCGACGGATCGGAGCCTATTTCGATTATCAGATTGTCGATCTCTCTGAAGCGCTGTTGCTTGATTATTTCTCAAGTCTGCTTGAGAGCCATTCCTGGAGCACGGTCAAGCTCGACCTACACGGGCTCAAGTTTTTTTATGCCCATGTGCTTCATAAACCCTGGGTGGCGGTTGGTCTGATCAAACCGCCCAATGCACAGCGTTTACCCGATATTGTCACGGTTTCGGAAGCCCGGAAGATCTTTCTTATGGCTGAGAGGCTCAGTTATCGGGTGTTTTATTTTGTCCTTTACAGTCTGGGGCTCAGGCTGAGCGAGGGCTTGCGCCTGAGGGTAGCCGATATCGATGCGCCGAGGTTGGGTCGTCTTTCTGAGGGACTCAACACGATGGTTCAAAAGATCAAAGCGTCCACCGAAGGAGAGGCCATCAAACTTGGATCCGAAACACTGTCGCTCACAGCCTCTGCCAGCTTTGACGGTGAAGGGAAGGGATTGGGGTCAATGGCGAACTGGTCGGTGATTACGCAACAGGCTGAACTGGAAGCCACACTGAAAGAGATGGATGCCTCGCAAGAGCTTTCAAGCATGTCCGGGAAGCTTGCGAGCTTACTCGATAAAGCCAAATAAAGACCGAAGAGAAGAAGTGAAAAAAAGCCCGCCGTCTTTTATTAGGCGGGGGGCTTTTTTTGTTCAACATGTACCCTTAAATAGGGTACACTCATGAAAGTGACTTATCCTGTCGTAACAAAGAAAAGGATTTTAAAAGGCCTTAAAAAGCTTCCCCTTTGGGTTCAAAAGAAAATAGTCGCCCTGATTCAGGATCTAGAGGAAAAAGGTCCGGAGCAAGCTAATTGGCAGAACTACAGTAAATTGAGCAAAACAGAATATCATTGCCATCTTGCAGCATCCTGGGCGGCATGTTGGAAACATGAAAAAGGAACGATCATTATTGAGGTCTATTATGTTGGCAGTCGTGAAAAAGCACCGTACTGAAAAAATACTTTTTGAGATCAAAGGGGATATTCCATCTGATGTCATGGCTTATCTCAAAGAAAAGTTTGATCAGGATATCGAAGTGGTGGAAGCCGATGAAGAACTGGTCAATATCAGTGACACCGAGTGGTACAAAGAAATGACGAGTTCAACGCTTCCGGGTGAAACCATGAAAATTTACAGAGAAAACCTTGGCCTCAGCCAGACGGAATTAGGTAAAAAACTGGGTCGATTTACACGGCAAAAAATATCCGACATGGAAAATGGTAAACGAAACATCAGTAAAGAGCTTGCAAAAAGGCTCAGTCTGGCATTTGGTGTTCCAGTGGATCGATTTATCTAGAAATCACATTTGGACTCCCTGCTCAACAAAACCAAGAAGGAGGTCATTCTTGTCTGTCTTCCACTATGATGTCGCCATCATCGGCGGAGGAATTCACGGAGCAGGTGTCGCACAGGCTGCGGCGGCGAAAGGCTATTCCGTACTTGTGCTTGAGCAAACGGCCATTGCTTCGGGCACTTCAAGTCGCTCAAGCAAGTTGATTCATGGCGGCCTGCGCTACCTCGAAACCGCACAGTTTGCCCTGGTGCGTGAGTCACTCCGAGAACGGGAATGGCTGTTGCGAATGGCAAGTGGCCTGGTTAAACGCATTCCTTTTTATATTCCGATTTACAAAAGTTCAAAGCGTGGACCTCTGACCCTATCCCTCGGACTCTCGCTCTATGCCCTGCTCGGTGGTTTGGGTGAGTATGTCCGATTTAAAATCATTCCTCAATTAGAATGGTCCAAACTTGACGGCATCGACCCATTGAACCTAAGCGCCGTTTATCAATATTGGGATGCTCAGACAGATGATCAGGCCCTGACGCAAGCAGTGATGCGATCTGCCCGGGATCTGGGAGCAACACTCTGCCTCCCTGCAGAATTCGAACAAGCACAGCGTATGAGTGATGGTTTTCGACTGAGCTATGTTCATGAGGGCCGTCAAAAGCACTGTAATGCAACGACATTGGTCAATGCGGCGGGCCCCTGGCTCACTCAGGTTTTGAAGCGAATCACACCCCCTGTTTTGAAAATCGAAACCGCTCTGGTCCAAGGCACGCACATTATTGTCGATGGAAAGATGGAGCGCGGCATCTATTACCTGGAAGCCTCGGCAGATCAACGGCCTGTTTTTGTCATCCCCTGGAAGGGGCGTACGATGGTCGGAACAACGGAAACCGCCTACACCGGCGATCCCTCTAAAGTCCATCCGACAGAAGCCGAAATGGCCTACCTCCTAGAAACCCTGGCCTACTATTTCCCTAAGTATCGGACTCTAAAAAGGTCTCAGATCGAATCGGCCTTTGCGGGCTTGCGGGTCTTGCCCGGTGGGACGGATACCTTTGGCGCTCGTACCCGTGAAACCGTGTTAGAAGTCGATGATCCTGAGCAGCCACGCCTGGTGACGATTTATGGAGGCAAGCTGACAACCTACCGTGGAACCGCAGAAAAAGTCATGAATCGATTGGCCGGAAGCCTGCCGACGAGGGAAGCAAAGGCCAATCCCCTCAAAATTAAATTACGGCCTTAACTGATCTTTCAGGGCTTGTATTCTTAAATCAACGATGTGGATTTGTTGAGAGGCGCCTGCTTTTTGAAAAAGCCGGCGTGATTTTTCCAGTTGCCGGATGGCTTCGCTTAAGTCGCCTCTTTTTTGATAGATGGTTCCGATGGTCCCTTCTATTTCAGCCATACCGCGCACATTGCCCTGTTTTTCCTGAATGGCAAAGGCCTGAGCACCGAAATCAAGCGCGGTTTTATAATCCCCTTTGTCCCGATAAATTAAAGCGACATTCAGCAGGGCCTTGGTTTCTAAGGCCCTGTCATGGAGGCGGCGATAAATGGAAAGTGCTTCCGACTGATGTGCTAAGGCCTTGTCAAAGATTTTTTTGTCTTTTTGAACAAAACCCAGGCCGGTGAGGGCTGCTGCTTCCCCCAGAGGATCAGCAAGCCTGCGATGAACCTTAAGCGCCTTCTCGAAGTAGTCCTCTGCAATGTGCAGGATACCGTCCAGATAATAGAGGTTCGCCAAAAAGTTGCTTTGCCGACCTTCCAGCCAGGGCACCGGAACGATTTCTGCGATTTCCAGTGATTCAATATGGGCTGCCGCCCCTTTGTCGCTGTCCCCCATTTGAAAATAAATGTTTCCGAGCACTGAAAGACCGATCCCCTGAGCCACCCAGTTATCCTGATCCCGGTCGATTTCGAGCGCCCGCTCGATCCACTGTACCGCTGCCTTCCATTGACTTTGCTTCGAGAGCATCAATCCAAAATTAGCCATCGCGGCCGCTTGTTGATCGGGGGATGTCGCCTGCTGAAAGCTGCGCTGATAGGCGGCGACCGCTTCTTCGCTTCGTCCCAGAAAAAAAAGAGCATTTCCGTAGATCAATAAAAAATCGCTGTCTTTCTCTTTTTTAGAAAAGGTCTCAAAGGCCCTAATGACTGCCTTAAAGTTGTTTTGTTCGTATTGGTCTTTTATAGAGGACAGCAGAGGCGGTGTTGTTCCACCCGCCCTAAAAACGCGCAACTCCCGTTTAATGGCAAGGATTTGAAGCTTTTGAAGTAGAGGTGTTTCGAGGGGCTGCGCTGCACTTACAAGGAGAGCGGAGGTAAAAAGTGCTGCCAGAGTCAAACAAAAAAAGAGGACAGTAATGAAGCGGTAATACGGCTTATTTTTTGAGGGAGCGATCTTAGGATGCCTTTTTGTAATACACCCAGGATTCCCGCTCTGCAAGGTAGCGATCTTCTCGAAAGTTGAGTCTGGACCTCAGTTCCGTAAACCCTTTTTTATGAAGTCGCTTGGTGACATCTGCCAAGACCTCTTCAACGGTCGGGTAATCATGTGATTGCACGGTTAAACCTTCATAGACCACACGGCCCTTGTAACCATTTTCATCGACATCAATTTTGATATCACGACTGAACATCCGCATGTCGATATCAAAACCTTCTATGTGATAGACCTCAAAATTCATTATATAACCCCCATACTCCCTATTTGTCGGGGAGATTATAATCAGACCTCTGAAGCAAATCAACATTTACTTCGGGAAGCTCAGCTTTCAATTTTGAAAAATACATTCGCATTCAGTCTCCCCTCATTAAGCCTCCCCCGCTTCGCAGGGGCGGGAACCTGCAATACAAGGACTTCAAATAAAACGAACTATTTTACAATAATACTTGCTAATTTCTAAAAAAGTGGTATATTAACAATTAACTACTTAATTACAACTTAAATAGATATTAAGTCAATATTGTATCTATTTTTATTAATATAAAAACAACTTACTGGAGGCATTCATGAAAAATAATAAAAAAAACCAGGTAGCAAGTGTTCTTAAAGGCGTTCTTCTTTTTAGCTTATTGGCTGTCGCATCGGGTTGTGCCGGAGGAGGGGGAGGACAACAATCACCCTCAACAAGCAACCCTGCGGGTGGTAATACGGGTAATACTGCTGTTCCTACATCGACTCAAGCGAGTCTTAAAATGGATCTTTGTGACGAAGTCAATGGATGGGCGACAGATTGCAGGTTTGTAGGCATGAAATTCATCAAACAAAATCCGGAGCCTATCATTCCGCTTACAGAAAAGCATGGTCGCAACAGAGGCAGAGGAGGCCGTGAGGCCTAATCCATCCAAACACTGAAACTTTCCCGTACCCGCGGTGAATAGATCAAAACAAAAAGGCTGTAGATAGAAATATTCTCAGCCTTTTTGGGTTTTTGATTTAAAGAAGCCCTGATGAAGTCCGGGTTGAATTTTTCAGGAGAACAAATTTCCCGATTCAAGTTTTTTTTAATGCTTCCGATAAGAAATGTAACTTGCATTCACCATCGTACGGAAAGGCTCCTCCTGCTTGACCGGGAAATTTCTAAAAACTTGAAAGGGAATTCAATCAAATGAAAAACCTATTTCGAAACAAGCTTAGCATCGTTTTATTCTTTGTTACTTTTAGTATGATCATTAGTTTCTTTCCTACACCGGAATCAAATGCACAGAACATCACGCAGATTGAAGGCTTGAATCGGGTTGGACAAAGAGATCCGGTGACAGGCTATCCGCTGTGGTACGAGGACAAAACCGGGTTGAAACTGCAGCTCTGCCTTGATCCCGATAAATGTTTCCTGGAAACACCCGACCCTTTACTGCCGCTACATATGCCGACTTCGGCTAACGACCCTGCCGCCAACTTTCCGGATGAGTCTTTCTATTATGCCGCAGAGTCGATTTTTTCCGGGGCGGTCAAGGGGGAGCGTGCCGTCCTGGTTCAAGCTCTGGAAGGCATGTTCTTCAGCGATGCCGGGGTGATTCCCAATGATCAGGCCGTCATGTCGAGAATCCGAATCCGGATCGATGGTTTGACGGCGGGAGAGACATACACGGTGATCTACCCTTATGGCATAGAAAGCTTTGATGTCGAAGGAGATGCCGGGCCGGGTGCAGCAAAAGGGCCGGGCATCAGTATGACAAGAGATATCGGCCTTGTTGAACCCTTGTTTTTTGAAGGACCGCTGACAGGAGACATCGGCCCCTTCCTGAGAGTGCATCCAGATGATCCTAATCAACCTCCAGCCGGTTTTATTGCCGACGGAGGTTTGACTGAGGTGAGGGTCACAGGTAGCCCCCTCGAAGCCACCACAGGCCGTAATACAAACGTGTTCCGAATTGAGGGGCCAAACGTTGGCACTACCTATCCTGATTTAAAATGTGCACCGGATCGGATGGACCCATTCGGCCCAAACCCGATTGGTCCAAATGATTGCGTTGAGAATTTCCATTTTGTATTGATGGGACAGATCGCGACAAAATTCGGGGCAAAAATAGACCGGGCAAGCTACACCAAAGAGAATGGAGGGATCTTTGTCAACGTCTGGGCAAACACTGTCGAAGGACAGGCATTGGTGGCAAGCGTTGACGGCGGCCCGGCCAGGAATCTAACAGAAGGCCTTGCAGGTAATTATTTTGGCCGCCTAGACGTTCCAGCAGGCCAAATTCCGCAAACAGTCAAAGTCACAAATACCACGGACAATCCGGCAACATCGGAAAGCAGGGCCATTACAGATGAATTGATCATTCAACAGGCAACTTACATCGTTGGTCAGGGCCTGAATGTTACAGTTCAGAGCAGCAATCTCCTCGACCCCACAACAATCAGTGCAACACTCACTGTAGGTCAGGCCGCCCCAGTTGTTTTTGGTCTCACGGATCAAACAGGTGGGTTTGCCACCGGGACGAAAACAGTCCCGGCAGGCGTAGCGGAGGAACAGCCTCCCATGAAGGTCGTCGTTAATTCGAGTTACGCGGGAAGTGCGGAAGCAAAGGTCACCGTACTGGGAATGCCGACGAGCGGTGGCCTCATGAACGGGATTCTGGCGAATGCCGGTCCGGATCAGAATGTCATCGCGGATGGAAAGACGATCATCCTGACCGGCTCCGAGTCCATTGGTCCACTTGCTTTGACCTACACCTGGACACACGATGGGCCGGGGACAATCGCCCTGATTGACCCCACTACCGGACTGTCCGGGGTCAACAGCGCCCAGACAAGCTTTGTCACCCCCTCACTGGCAACTCCGATTCCGGGCGGAAAACTGACTGTCAACTTTACTTTAATGATCAGCGACGGCATCAATACCGATACGGATATGGTCACGGTCAACATGGTGCAGCCGCAAGTCCTGCCCCTTGATACCTGTACCATAGCGACTGATGCTAACCCCTTGGGCTTGCTGCATCCACCAGGCGGACCAAGATACCGCGTCAATAGAGAAAAATGGATTGTAGAGGGAAGCTGCAATCTGGCAGACAACCAGCTCATCTCTGTCTATCTGGGTAATGATACCGCAGCTGATCTGACTCGCTTAATCGGTACGACGCGAGTGGATGCCCTGGGTAATTGGGGGGTGTCTCCCGGGAACCGGTCGGCGATTGCAGGCGTGACCATCCCTGAGTTTGATCCGGACCAACGGGACCCTAAGACGCCCTTGCCGCCAACCACCAAGGTCTACATGATCTCGGAGCGAGGGGCGACCGCTTCCTCTGGATTTAATATCAATTAAGCCGGAGTCAATAGACACTAAAAAAGGCTGTGGGGAATTTCCCCACAGCCTTTTTTGATTTCTGATACAAAGAAGAGACTTTGCTTTTGATTCCGATCAATAAAGCGATCTTCCAATTACACAGACCAAAACGTCTTACTGCCGGGAAAACATAATGCCCAGGCGGAATGACTGGGTGTATTTGTTGTAGTTCAGTAATGTTTCGCCATAGCCATCAAAATACTGGGCAAACCAGAACAGGTTTGTACCACGCATTGGAAACGACAGATCCGCTTCAATCCGCCCTTTTCCTTCGAAAGGATTACCCCTCAGTTTGGCTGTGAATAAGTAAGGCCCCGCTTGTATTCAAGAGTGAGATCGACGTTGCCATAAAATTCCTCTATATCCTGGTTTCCGATTTTTTGGAAATGCCACCAGAGCTTGGGAGAAAACCATAAATGATCTCGCAACTCAAAATAGGGCTGGATATTTGCGTTATGGGTGGTTCTTGAGCGACCATCCCTCCCTTCCGGCCCCACACTCGAATTATTTACCCCGTTGGATTCATGTTCATAGCCCACTCGAATATACTCTGAGGTTTTGTGCATAAAAGGGATGACATCACTTTTTATCTCGAAAAAAATTTCCGGATTGTGATTGATGTCTCGAAAGGGTTCTGATTTTTCTTGAACGTCAAGTAATGACTTGATGCTATAGGCAATGAAAAGTCCGCTATTGTCCCTCACTTCGACCTTGAAACCACTTTGGATTTTGATTTGCCCTGTGGCATCCTCTTTGCCATCGACTCTTACTGCCGTATAAATACGTTTGTGGGGAAAAAGACCGGGATTGCTTTGCGCCAGGGCAAGTCCTTGTAATCCGCAAAAAGAAATAAGCAGAGTTATTGCGATATGGAAACTGCCGTGACGGCAAAGGATGTAAGTGTTCTCAATAGAATAGGCTTTCAGAATAAGCTTCCCGGGTAATGCCACCTCAGAAAGCACAGAATGAGGGAGGCCTTCTTTTCAGCACTAACGGTACCCGACCTGATCCATCAGCTTGATGGCCTCTTTCTGGAGTTCTCCCGCCTTTGCGAGATTGGTTTGGTCCTGCTTAAAGGTCCCCCATGCGGCAACTTCCGGGGCCGATTTTACTTTTGGATTCACCGGGTATTCAAGGTTGATGTCAGCAAAAAGGTTCTGGGCCGCAGGTGATGAAAACCATTCCAGTAGACGAATCGCCGCCGCTTTGTTTTTACTGTGTCGGGTAACGCCGGCTCCGGAAATATTCACATGGACGCCACGTCCTCCCTGATTCGGCCAGTAAAGCGCTATGGGGAGCTTGCCTTTTTTCTTAATCAGTCGGCCATAATAATAGGTGTTGACGATGCCGACATCGCATTGCCCGGCAGCAATCGCCTCCAATACCTCCGTATCGCTTGAAAAAACAGTCGTCGCAAGGTTCGCGACCCAGGACTTCACGACAGCCTTTGTTTGATCCGCGCCGATGGTGTGCATCATCATCGCCACCAGACTTTGGTTGTAGACCTTTTTAGAGGTGCGTAGGCAAAGCCGCTTTTTCCAGACAGGGTCTCCCAGGGCTTCATACGTCGATAGCTCTGAAGCCTTAACCTGATTAGTATTGTAGACGATGGTTCTTGCGCGGATCGACAAGCCCACCCAGTTGCCTAAGGGGTCACGCAGATGTTCCGGAACATTTTGTTTAAGAATTTCAGAATCCACCGGACTTAAGACGCCCTGTTTCGCGGCCTGCCAAAGGTTTCCCGCATCGACCGTAATCAACAGGTCGGCCCGGGTATTTTTCTTTTCCGCCTTCAAACGAACGAGAAGGGAAGGGGCCTTGTCGGTCAAAAGTTTAACCTTCACCCCGGTTTCTTCGGTATAACGATCAAGCACGGGTTTAATGAGATGTTCCTTGCGGGCGGAGTAGATGACGACTGTATCCGCAGCAAGGACGGTTTCTGAAAGGAAAAGGTTTGGAGCGATCAGGAGGAAAATTCCAATCGCAGAGGTGATGAAGAATCGTTTTGAATCGGTCATGCTCCAGCTCCTTATTTTTAAATTTATGAATTTGAGAACGAGTCTCAATATAGTTACATTAGAGTGTGGCGTTTTGTCAAAAGAAAACACGTTTTCCCTTAATTTTGATTCCTCAATAAGGCACGATCTTTTTGTAAAAGCCGAACAATCAAAATTGCTTCTACAATCATCCAGATTTCCAAGAGTAGAATGGCCGACCCGATCACAATCGTCAGCCAGTTTGCAGAGGCTCCCTCTTCTCCAATCTGAGTGATCCAGGTGATGATGCTGTAAATCATCGCGCCGGTTGTCATACTCACCAGAAAAACCATCGGAATCGCAATGTGCAGTGTGGGCCGACCACTTTTGTAGAGATAGACAAAGAGCACAAGCAAAGTCATGCCCCCGATCAGTTGATTGGTGGTTCCGAAAAGCAGCCAGAGCGGCAGCCAGACCTTTGGTCCGGCCATGACAAGGGGAATCGCGGGACCGACTGCGAGCAAGGTCGCTACATAGCGATTTTGAAGCAGAGAGATTTTCAGAACGCCTCCGACTTCAGCAACGACAAGCCGTTGAATCCGGGCGCCGGTGTCCATAGAGGTGGCCGCAAAGGAAATCGCCAGAATTGCGACGAAGGCCTGCGCCCATTTTTCGGGGAGGTAAAGGGCTTCCAAAAAACTGCCCGCGCCGACCACAAAATTGGCAATGGCATTGATGCCGGAACTGTTCCAAGTCGCATATTCGGCTCCCCAGTCAGGAAGACCCGCTGCGATGGCTAAAGTTGCAATCATCGCCAGGACACCTTCTCCCAGCATGCCACCATAGCCGATGGCACGCGCATCCTTCATTTTATTGAGTTGTTTCGATGTGGTGCCGCTTCCAACGAGGCCGTGAAATCCGGAGATGGCTCCACAGGCAATTGTCACAAAGATGATTGGAAATAACGGGGGCGCTCCCTCTGGGTGCAGGTTGACTGCGGGAGCGTTCATTGAAGGGTTCATCACAATCAGGCCAATGATCAATGCGACAAGCCCTACAATCAGTTGATGCGAATTGATGTAGTCGCGAGGTTGAAGCAGCAGCCAGACAGGCATTAGACTCGCGATGGCCGCATAAATGAGCAGAATCACCGCCCAAACGGTCACCGGATTGCCTTCCGGGCCGACAATCGATTCGAGCGAAACGGGAAAGGCAATGCCGACAGGCACCATTGCATAAAGCGCAATCAGTGCGATGACCGAGGGAATGAGGATGCCCCCTTTTTTCTTGCGAAAGACCATCCCGATGATGAGGGCAACGATGATCTCAAAGTTAACCGGAATGACTGATGCCTGATAACGATGAAATAAGATGCCGATCGCAAAGGCGAAGACAGCGAGAACGACCCAGACGAGAAAGTAAATAATGATTTGAAACAGGATGCGCACACGGGGAGAAATAACCGAGGCGGCAAGTTCTCCCATTGTGTGACCGTCTTTTCGGGCCGAGAGGACAAGGGCGCCAAAATCGTGAACAGCCCCGATAAAAATCGTCCCGAAGACAATCCAGAACAGGGCCGGAAGCCAGCCCCAGATGACGGCAACCGAGGGGCCGATAATCGGGGCCGCTCCAGCGATTGAGGTATAGTGGTGGCCCCAGAGGATTTCTTTCTTCGTCGGAATGTAGTCGTAGTCATCTCGAAGTGCCGGATCATGCGCCGGTGTTCGTTCATTGCTGGAAAGGCCGAAAACTTTCTCAGCAATAATTTTTGAATAACCGCGATACCCGATGAAGTAAAAGAGGATGAGTACGGTGAGCGCAATAGTAACCGGCATGGTATTCTGTGACTTTCGTATGATCCGATAGAAGGGCGCTATGTTCCCACAGGGCTCGAAGGGGTGTCAATGGAGATGCCAGGGTTTGCGGCAAGGCGACGCAATACGGGAGGGAATTATAGTTGCCGCTGGTCATTTGAAAATTGACAAATAGGAGGAGGAAAAGGCGGCAGGGGAAAATTGGAATGATACTTCTAAACGTATCTATTTTTACTCGACTCTCTCAGGGTGTATTGTGATGAGTCCTGAACTTATTATTCTTGTCGATTTAATATGTTAATGTAAAACGCACTAGAACGAGTCCCCTCAAAATCAGGCCGACTTTTTTTAAAAAATTGAGATAATGGGACATCAACTTAAAAGAAAAAACAAGGATTTATAGTGAAAAGTACTATCGCAATAATATTTGTATTGACATCCATATTCTTCTGCCCCTCCTCCGTACTTTCCGATCAAAATAAGGTCATAGCAAAATATTCTGGAGATGAGAGCATTGACACCGTCCCATTTACGACATCAGGGCCTTGGGTCATTCTTTATACCGCAGAGGGCCCTATTGAGATTGTCATTAGAAAAAAAGATGGGGATTTTTATCGTACCGCTATCCAAAACGTCGAAGCGGGCAGTCAGGGAAGCGCAGTGCAAGAAAAATCGGGAATATATTATTTAGATGTCGATGCCTATAGAACTTGGCATATACAAATTCGGGACATGAAATAAGCGCCAATCTGATTGGCTCTTTTTGAGCTTAAGATTTACCCGCTGAGCTTTTAATATCCAATATCTTGACCTCGTAATAGAGTTTTTTGCCAGCCAAGGGATGATTTGAGTCCAGAACAACGGTTTTTTCTTTGATCTCTGTGACGATGAGTTCGGTTGTTTGCCCATCGGGCTGCTTTGCCTGAAGCTTTGCGCCGACCTTTAAAGCCGCCTTGGGAAGCCGTTCTTTTTTTACTTCAGTAATTTTAGAAGGATTGACAAGACCAAAGCCTTCTTCCGGACTGAGTGTCACTTGAGTCGTCTGCCCGATTTTCATTCCCTTCAGGGCCTTTTCCAGTGCAGGAAGAATCGTATGCGCCCCATGAATGAAGGTCAATGGTTTATCTGCGACATTGCTGTCAATGGTTTCCAAGCCCACTGCGCCCTCAATGCGGAGGGTATATTCAATGCTCACCTCCTTGTCTTTTGAAACGGTCAATTCCATTGCTTCCGCCTGGACAAGTAATGCGCTAATAATAGCGAGTATGGCGATGCTGCAAGTGATCCATCGTGTGACCCTATTCTTGTTCATGGTGCATTCCTCCCTAAAATTTTTGTGGCACAATAGCGCATAACGCATTCTGATACAAATAAAATCCTGGATCACCCTGAGGTTCTGAGCTTCTATTAAAAACCATTCAAGCGAAGTTTTCCTCGAACCCTTGAGGTAGCATTTAGCCAAGAAGACTGACCTGCCTGAGAGTTAAACACCAGTCCACGAAAAAGCTTGAACTTCAGATGCCCTGTTGAGATACTCACGCCTGAATCTTTCGACTTTAAAAACATTTCAGTCACCTTGCGCTTCGACCTTGAAACCGCCGACGTCAGACATCGACTTTAAGTCACTAGGAGGTGTTAAATATTTTTCAAAGAAAAAGGCAGGCTAATAATAAATCCACAAAAATCTCTTGGGTGATAGGGTGATCGAAATAACCCAACTCAGCATGCAGCTTTCCAGCGCCGGTCGAAGCGTGACAATACTCAAGGAGATTGACCTCTTCGTGCCCAACAAGCAGTTTATTTCGATTGTCGGCCCTTCCGGCAGCGGAAAATCGACCCTGCTGGCGCTGATCGCAGGGCTTGATCGTCCCACGGAAGGTTCGGTTGCGATTGATGGCGCTTCTCTTTCCGAGCTCTCAGAAGATCAACTCGCCAAACTCCGCAGGGAAAAAATCGGAATGATTTTTCAATCCTTCCATCTCATCCCGACCCTGAGCGCCTTGGAAAATGTGCAGGTGCCTTTAGAACTTCGAGGGGATGACGACGCCGTTTCACAGGCCACACGGCTTTTGGATACGGTCGGACTCTCGGAACGGAGTGGACATTACCCTGTTCAGCTTTCGGGCGGTGAACAGCAGCGGGTTGCCGTTGCACGGGCTTATGCCAGCCAACCTGCCCTGCTGTTGGCAGACGAGCCGACGGGCAATCTCGATTCAAAAAACGGCAAACGCATCATTGACCTCCTGCTCAAGCTTCATCAGGATCATGGCAGCACCCTCGTCCTGGTTACACATGATTCAGCGCTCGCAAAGCTGGCCGACCGAATGATTACCTTGCATGATGGAAGTATTGTAGAGGATACGATCTGCCGTCATTCCGGTAATATTTAAACCGGAATCCATCTCATTAAAGACACTGGATTCCCGCCAGGGACATGCGGAAATGACGAAGGAGGGCGAATGTCAATTCGCCCCTACGAAAAACAATGCTGAAATTTATTCTGAAAATGGTTTGGCGGGAGATGCGAGGGGCATCAAAGCGCTTCCTCTTTTTTTTGGCCTCAATTGCGGTCGGCGTGGCTTCGATTGTCGGTGTGGGTAACATCGGCGCCAATTTTGACGCGATGACCTCCCATGAAGCTCGAAACCTGCTGGCCGCAGATATTGAAGTTCGTCTGAAAGGTCCGCTGTCGGAAGCGGGTGAGCTTATTCTTGCCGAACTGGAAACAGAGGGAGTGGCCTTTATTCGTCTGAGCGAACTCACCGGAATGGCCGCAAATCCGGAAAGCGGCGTAACCCGTCTGGTTGAATTGAAGGCAGTCGAAGCAGACTATCCTTTCTATGGTCGCCTTTCCATTGAGCCTGTGATTGACGGGCCCTTTCAAGACCCCTCTTCTGTCTTTGTTCAAGAGGGTCTGCTGATTCACCTTAAGTTGAAAGTCGGAGATAAGATCGCCATCGGGGATGCGACTTTTGTCATCCGAGGCATTATTAAACGGGAACCCGACCGCGTGGCCGGTCCTTTCAGTCTCGGGCCCCGTGTGCTTCTTTCCCAAGAAGCCCTGAAACGGGCGGACCTCATCCATCTCGGCAGTCGTGTGAGGCGCAAACTCCTGCTCAAGGGGACGGCGCACTGGACACCGGATGTACTGAAATCCTACTTGGAAACGGCCTTGGCAGAAGAAAGCTTAGGCATCAAGACCTACCGCGAAGTCCGGCCCCGCCTGGCCCGTTTCCTGGAAAATTTCACCACTTATTTAGGCTTGGTGGGTCTTGTGACCTTGTTGATCGGTGGCATCGGCGTTGCCGGGAATATCCATGCCTTCTTAAGCGAACGCGTCGAAACCATTGCCATTCTCAAATCCCTCGGCGGTACAGCCTCAAACATTCTGATCATCTACCTTCTGCTCGCTTTGATGCTGGGGGGGATCGGGTCGGTGCTTGGCATCGGACTCGGCATCGGCATTTACAGCGCTCTAGCAGACATGCTTTCAGACTTTCTGCCTGAAGGGTTTGCATTTCAACTCACCTTGCTACCGACACTCCAGGGCATGGCAATGGGTCTTTTAACGACCTTTCTCTTTTCCCTCTGGCCACTGCGGGTTGTCGGAAATATTTCCCCTTCCCGGGTCTTCCGGCACGATGTCGATATGGGCCTCGACCAATTAACCAAAAAAGGCATCATCAAACCCCTCCTCGTCGGCATGGTCATGGTTGCGGGCTGGGTTGCCCTGGCGATCTGGCAGGCGGGTTCCTGGCGTCTCGGTGGAACCGTCCTGGCTGCGGTGATCGGCTCCGCCATTATTTTATTGCTCCTGGGGCTTGCCCTGCTTCGATTAATTAAAAAAATCGCTTCACCTAAATCCTTAACTTTAAAATACGGCATCCGCAACCTGCACCGACCGGGACGACAGGTGATGACCATCTTTCTGTCACTCGGTATCGCTGTGATGATCCTGCTCACTCTGGTACAAGTCGAGCAGCGTTTAATGGCAGAGCTTCAGCAGAATATCCCTGAAAATGCGCCGGGCCTCTTTTTAATCGACATCCAGGCGGATCAAAAGGAAAAGGTCGAATCAATCTTGGCCGACCATGACTTGAAGGTAGCACCCACAGTCACCGCACTGGTTCGCTCTCGCCTTCATAGTATTGACGGACAAAAGGTTTCGGAGATGGAGGTCACAGACCCCTCCGATAGTTTTTATTTTGCACGCGAATATGTCCTGACCTATCAAGGCGCGCTTCCGGCGCATAATGAGATTAGAGAGGGCGAATGGTGGGATGAGGGTGAGCAGAAAAACCTACTGTCTGTTGAGCAGAAAGTGGCGCAGCACTTAGGGCTTGGAATCGGGTCAGAGGTCAACTTTGATATTCAAGGCGTTCAAGTTGAGGGACGGATTACCTCCGTTCGCGAGGTCGATTGGGGTAGCATGGCCATTAATTTCTACTTCATCTTTTCTCCTCTGGCTCTAAGCGGTGCGCCCGAAACCTATGTGGCAACGGTGAGCGCCGACCCCGCAGAAGACCTGCCCATACAAAATGCCGTCATCGGAGCCTTTCCGAATATCACAGTCATTCCGGTTCGAGAGGTTTTGCAGACCATCGCAAAAATCCTGGGGGAAATTTCGAGAACGATCCAATTCATGGCCCTTATGGCTCTGAGCGTCGGCTTAATTGTTGTGGCGGGGGCGATTGCCGCAACACGAGGGAGGCGGGTTCATGAGATGGTGCTTTTTAAAACGCTGGGTGCGACCCGTCCCGATCTGATGGCAATGATGGCGGTTGAATATCTCTTGCTGGGCCTGGTTGCGGCGATCATCGGCAGTGGGCTTTCAGTCGCCCTCTCATGGGGCATCATTCATTTTTTCCTCAAAATTTCCTGGGCCTTTGAATGGCGGACGATCCTGCTTGGCTGCGCTGCGACGGTCGTTTTAACCCTGGTGACTGGTTTTTTGACCAGCTATCGGATTTTAGGGGAGAAACCTTTTGTGGTGTTGAGGGCGGAGTAGTTTCGCAGGATGATCGACTAGGGCCTGCCGATCTGCGCTTTTTGCGGTTTTCTAAACAATTAAGCCACAATCAGCAGATCGGAAGTATCAAATATTTGCGGCCTCTCTTCTCGCTTCCAGCCTTACTTCCTTTTCTGTAAAAGCCGAATCATAAAACGGGAAGGATTCAGGGCATCCTGAAGGGTTTTCGATACTGGAAGCGCTTCATTGTTGACATAGCTTGCAATCAGTTCTGCTGATAAAAAGCTGGAGCATAAACCTTTCGCCCCGTGACCGGCATTGAGATACAGCCCTTTTAAATGTTGTGCTTTCGGGGAAAAAGTCCTAAACTTAGTTGAAATTGAGAAATGACCTCCGAGTCAGTATTGTTGGTTTAGCAAACTGCGAAGCCGCAAAACAGACAAACCTAAGCACGGAGGCCACATGAAAATCGTAGAGAAAAAAGGAAGAAAA
>JAJDBU010000016.1 GCA_029261195.1 Nitrospirota bacterium
AGAGGATCACCCAGCGCTTATCACTCCGAAGTTTCCCCCCGAAGGGCAGATGAAAATTCTCAAAGGACAGCTGATTCGGGTTACTTTTTCGATACATGGAGGCTCCTGGTGCACGCTTTTTAGGGGCTAAAGGTCTTTTTCCTTGCACTTGGAGCAGGATACTACAGATTAAAACCTCTTAAAATCAAAAACTTATCGTTTTTTCAGCAAGCCCTAAATAACATACAAATTTTTGATTAACGTTCATAGTGAATCTCAGAATAAATGGGGCCTATCGGGAATTAGGGAAGCTCTGGCTAGGAGGGCGTTCTCAATAAGTAGATCGCCTCCCTGACAAAAAAGGGCGAACACAAGAGTTCACTCCCTGGAAAAACAATATACCTGTTATTCAATCAAAGCCGTACCGGCACACCTCGCTTCGCGAGATAGGCTTTTGCTTCATGAATTCCATAGGTTTGGTAATGGAAAATAGAGGCAGCCAGTACCGCGTCGGCTAAACCGATCGTAAGGCCTTCATAGAGGTGTTCAAGCGTGCCGACGCCGCCGGAGGCGATGACGGGGATGTGGACACCTTCACAGACGGCCCGGGTGAGCTCGAGATCGTAGCCTGTGGTTTGGCCATCCTGATCCATGCTGGTCAGCAGGATTTCACCGGCACCGCAGTCTTCCATTTTCACGGCCCATGCAATGGCGTCGATACCGGTCGCATTGCGTCCGCCGTGGGTATAGACCTCCCAGTGATTGGCTTTGTCTTTTGAGCGTTTCGCGTCGATGGCGACGACAATAGTGGAACTACCGAATTGCCGCGAGGCTTCGTACACAAATTCAGGCCGGGTGATCGCGGCAGTATTGACAGCAACCTTGTCTGCTCCGGCACTTAAAAGCAATTGCACATCTTCCACCTTGCGCACGCCACCGCCTACCGTAACGGGCATTGAGACTTCATCCGCCGTGTGACGCACGATGTCGAGCAGAATTTCCCGTTCGTCGGAAGAGGCGGTGATATCCAGAAAACAAAGTTCATCGGCCCCTTGGGCCTCGTAGTTTTTTGCCACTTCAACGGGATCGCCCGCGTCTTTTAAATTAACAAAACTCACCCCTTTGACCACTCGCCCGCTTTTAACATCTAAACAAGGGATGATGCGTTTTGCGAGCATTTAAGACGTCCTTTTTGAGGCCGAGATGGCTTCGGGTAAAGAAATTCGGCCTTCGTACAAGGCCTTTCCAATGATGGCGCTTGAAACACCTGGCATTAAGGAAAGCCGATGAATCTGCTCCAATGTCGTGACGCCACCCGATGCAACAAGGGGTATTTTCACAGCTTGTCCGACTTTTTCCATGAGAGAAAAATTGGGTCCTTCCAACATGCCGTCTTTTTCGATATCGGTCAAAATGAGAGAGGCCACACCCGCATCCTCCATTTTGACAGCCATATCGCTCACGCTTTCTTCGCATTCTTCGACCCAACCTTGAATTGCCACTTTTCCTTTTCTTGAATCAAGACCCACAAAAATTTTCCCAGGAAATTTCTGACAGGCTTCGCGCAGTAGCGCAGGATCTTTCAGTGCTATGGTTCCCAAAATCACGGAGGCAATACCTGCTTCAAGGTAGGATTCGATTTGCGCGAGAGTACGAATG
The DNA here is from genome assembly GCA_029261195.1 of Nitrospirota bacterium. Classification (GTDB taxonomy): domain Bacteria; phylum Nitrospirota; class Nitrospiria; order SBBL01; family JAADHI01; genus JAJDBU01. The sequence goes on from JAJDBU010000016.1 coordinate 1,639, forward strand.
CCGCCTCCGATCTGAACTGGAATGCTCACCGACTGCACGATTTCTTCGATGATGGACTGATGGACGGCAACTCCCGCCACCGCACCATCAAGATCGACCAGGTGCAGGCGTTCTCCACCTTCCTTCACCCAGCGTTGCGCCATTGAGATGGGATTATCGGAATAAACTGTTTCGTCTTCCAGGTCACCCTGGACCAGGCGGACACAGCGACCGCCTTTCATATCGATTGCAGGAATTAGAATCATTGAAGACCTCGCAAAATTTTCAAGCCGCTTTTCCTTTCAGTGGCAAAGATTCGGTATCAAGTTTTGTCAAGTCAATTACGTTTCGGGCATGCTCAATATCAATGCCAACAGGTAAGCCATCTGCATCAAAATCAATTATAAGTCCCTTAGCCACCTCTTCTGCCTCCACACCAGGTCGCTCGACCAAATGAATATACAAGGAATCCGTCTCCTTGTGATAACTCAATCTCATTTTTTTATCTCCTTAAATCCCCGATCAAAAAAAGCATTGTGAATGGTTATTTGATCGGAAAGCGTCACAACCCTTAAATAGCGATTGGCATATTCAGTAATTTGCCCCCAAAACCGGAAGCGACCATCCGGCTGTTCTTCAACAAAGTCTCTTGAAGAGACGACTTCTTCACACCATTCTTTTTTGATGTAGGGTCGTTTTGCAAGAACGTCATTCTCAAAATATGACGTATACTTAAACATTTAAGAACATGAAACAAGCTTACAAATTCGCAAAATTTTCAAGGAGTTGTCTGCCGATCTCCTGACTTTTTTCGGGATGAAATTGACAGGCGAATAAACGTCCATGAGACACGGCGGAAGGGAATGCCAGACCGTAATCCGTCGTTGTTGCAATGCAATCAGACTCCGTAGGCTTGCCGTAGTAGGAATGCACAAAATAGAAGTAAGCCCCATTCGGGATGCCCTTAAGGAGAGGGATTTTTTTTTGAATCTGTATTTGATTCCAACCCATATGGGGAACCTTCAAGTCATTTTTCGGAAAGCGAACAACCTGTCCCGGCAGGATGCCCAGGCCATGTTTCGAGCCAAACTCAGTCCCCTCGGAAAACAATATCTGTAAACCCAGACAGATACCGAGATAAGGCTTATCGGCTTTAATGAAGGAGCGGATGGGCTCAAGCAATTGAAGCTTTTCAAGATTTTCCATGCAATCCGAAAAGGCGCCGACACCCGGCACAACCAGGTGAGTCGCCTCTTCAACAACATTCGGGTCACGGGTAATACTTGAGGAAAAACCGGCACGCTCGAAGCTTCGCTGCACACTGCGTAAATTTCCGGAACCATAATCGACGATGACGAGTTTCATGACTTGGCTCAATTCTGTCGGGTGAGGCACAGACGCTTCACCGTAGTTTCCTCGACTTGATATGCCGGACAGCCCCTATTCATCCTAAATCGGTCTCTATTTTCAAGAAAAAGCCTCAAGGCGTTCTTAGAGATTGCTAGAGTCCTTCAAAGACCTGCACGTCTTTTTTCAGGTCTGCCACTAAAGCATCAATTGCCTGCTTGAGCTCGGGTTCAAGAACCGGAGTTTTTGAGAGTCCCTGCACCCATTTCCGTATTTGATCAAAACGAAGGTCATGGTCTATGGCGCGCGGTTCTCCGAGAGTATTTGCAATGGCGCTCCTGAGACCGGAACCACGAAATAAACGGGATTGGCTGGTCATGACTTTTCCGGCTGCCGAAGTGGTACGCCTTTTCTGCCAACTCGACAGAGCCTTTGCCAGGGCGATCCGGATTTCTTCTACCACAGGAAGCCAATTTTGACCCGCAACATTGCTCAGGTCCTTTGCCGTCCCCGCCTTGGATTTGAAAGCCAGATGAACCGCCTCAGTCTTCGGAGCAATCTCTATTAACTGCCTTCCGGCGCCCATCTCTTTCGGGGCCAGGCTTGCGTGCCAGGTCTCGACTTCATAAGAACCAAAAGGGATGTCCTCGATTTCAAAGTGTCCGTCTTTGTCGGTCGCGGAAAAAAAGGGAGAGGAAGAGACATAGATCAAGGCATTCATTTCAACATGCACTTTACAGCGTAGAGAGACTGCGCCTTTATTTTTCAGAATCACCTGTTTAACGGTATTAGGCAGGTGAGAACCGATATCGAAGGGGTTTGTTGGACTTCGGGACCAGACATTGTGAATCTTGTCATCACGATTTTCAAAAGAAATAGTCGACCCAAGCGTCACAATACTAAAAACAGGGGAAAATTGAAGCGCTTCCTGGGCAATCGTTTTTCCCATCGGAGAGGCAGCAAAGGGTGAGCCGTCCTTCTTCATCAGGGCAACAACCGCATGATTGGCCTTGTCTCCATTGATCGTAACTTTGCCACGCAACACCCCTTTTCCAGGCTCCGCAGCACCATCGGAAACGGCGGTAAAAAAGACGCACAGAAACATAGTCAGGATCTTTAGAGAAAATAGGTTTTTATGAAATTTGCTCATCGCGCTGGGCAGCATATTGAATACGATGGACACTGTCAAACATAAACCTAGCGCTTCTTCTTAACCCCGAGTTGAGGGCAAAGAGGCTGGATCACGCAGCGGCTGCAAAAGGGTGAGATCGGCGTGCAGACAAACTGCCCGAAAGGCACAAGGATGTCGTTATAGTGAATCCAGTATTTTCCGGGCAGCTTTTCCCGTAAGACTGCTTCACTTTCGTCTGCGGACTTTGTCTTGATCAATCCGAAACGGTTTGAAATCCGATGTACATGGGTGTCAACACAAATCGCCGGAAGATGATAGGCCACACTGACCACAAGATTCGCTGTCTTTCTGCCAACACCGGATAAAGTTAAGAGTTGATCAATCCTGTCCGGCACCTTACCCCCATAGACATCCAGTAAACGTTGGCAAATCTTGATAATCTGCGTGGTCTTGTTTCGATAAAATGAAACCGGATAAATCGCCGATTCTATCGTATCCGGCTCAAGCTTCAGCATTTCAGAGGGTTGATTTGCGAGTTTGAAAAGACGGGCTGAGGCCGCAGCCGTCGTTTCGTCCCGTGTACGAAGACTTAAGAGGCAGGAAATAAGCACCTGAAAGGGATCTCCCGTCTCTTGTGCAATGACGCCGACGACCGGAAGTTTAAGCTTAAGCGCCTCCTTTTCGAGCAGAGGCATAATAATGTCGATGTCTGGAGCGGTGTTTTTTTCAGGCATGATTGCAGGTAAAATACCAGAAGCATTTAGCAAGGACAAGATCAAGAAGAGCCCACTCACTAGGGGCTTGGCTCGGCTTTAACCTTGACATAGAATACGGCTTCGCCTACTATTTCCCTGCTTTTTTGGATGCCAAGATGATACAAAACATGGTCGAAATGGATCAAGTCTGGTCCGAACATAAGGCCCTCCTGAGTGAGGTCGAGGCGGAGATTCGCAAGGCGCTTCGATCAGAGGTCGAGCTTGTGAACAAGGTCGCCCAATATATTATCGACAGTGGCGGAAAACGCATTCGGCCCCTTCTTCTGATCATCAGCGCCCACCTTTGTGATGGAATCGACAAAAGTTTTATTAATATGGGAGGCAGTATCGTTGAGTTTATACACACGGCCACACTACTCCACGACGATGTCATCGACAATGCGGAAATCCGCAGAGGGATCTCCCCTGCCCGGGTCCTGTGGGGAAACCAGGCCAGCATTCTTGTCGGGGATTATCTCTACACGCTCGCCCTCTCTCTGACCGTAAAAATAGACAAAGTTGAAATCAACACCCTCCTTGCCGATACCTGCCTGAGGATGGCAGAAGGAGAAATGCTTCAGCTTAATCACAACAATGATTTGAATCTTTCTGAAAAAACCTATCTCCAGATTATCGAGTATAAAACGGCCTCTCTTATCTCGACCAGTTGTCTCTTCGGAGCCATTATTGCGGATGCGCCCGATGCGGAAAAAGAAGCCTTGAAGGCTTATGGAAAAAACATCGGCATGGCCTTTCAGGTGGCCGATGATACACTCGATTACATGGCCGATAACGACCGTCTCGGCAAATCACTGGGTGAAGATCTGAAGGAAGGTAAAATCACACTGCCCTTAATCCACCTCTTGCGGAATTGCAAGGACTCAGAACGGATCTGGATTGAAAAGTTGATCGGAAGTGAACATTTCTTCCCCGCCGACCTGAAAAAAATGATTGACTTGATGACCGCCTACGGCTCCACCCGCTACGCCCTAAAGTACGCACAAGATTTTTCGGACACCGCAAAAAAAGACCTCGCCTCTTTTACTGACTCCCGTCACCGGCAATCTCTTTTCGCGATCGCAGACTACGTCGTACAAAGAGATCATTAAAGCGTAATAGGGTGTCGTTTTCAGTTGGTTCTGCTGGGCCGGGTCTATGGATTTTTGCGGCCCTAGACCCGGCTTTTTTCTGCTAGGATTCCTTCCCCGTGTAGTGAAGGTTTTGCATGTCCTTTTTCCCTTCATCGGGGTCGATCAGTTCCGGGTAAACATGACCGACGAAAAACCCCATGGATACATTCAGGCGCACATACCGAGTCTGAGCTTTTTCCATGGTCAATGAAAGTTTCCTGTCGACCTCGGTCGATGTCATAATCTCGTAATTTCCGGGCTTTAAATCGACATAGAAAAACCCATTCGGCACTGCTGAACCCACTGGGTCTCCATTCACCTTGACGTCCGGTTGTAATGCAGCCCCCAGAATCGCCGTCCGGTAAAAGTATATCCTGCCGGTATTGGATGGGATCTGAGTGTGTTGTTGAGAAAGTTCCATAAATTTGGGACCGGTCGTCGCGCAGCCGGTAAAAACAACAAACACAAATCCGACCATAAAAATTTTCATCATGTTTTTCATCTTAATCTCCTTATGTTAAATGTAAAATACAATGCGGGTCCTATTGATTTTTCAATGAAAGTGTTACGGGTTTGCCCAGGGGCGAGAAGGATTTCTCCACCGGCAGATAAAACCCGATCAGTTTGTTTTTAGACACAACAATGTATGCCTCATAGATATTTGAACCTTCCACCGTCAGTACCTGATCACGGGTCCGGTAAACCTCCCCTTGAGAAAGGGCACCGACATACTGCCATGCGCTACCCGGCTTTAGTTTTCTGCTGTAGCCGGTATCCAGACGAATATCCGCCCCCTCCTGAAGGACAAAGCGCTTCGGCGAAGAGAGGGCTTTGTCCATTTTCGCCGGGATTCTGTTTACAGAAATGACGTTAAAAGCGCAGGCTGTCAATGCCATGACAAGGCAAACGAACAGCCACCGTCCCATTTTTTTCTTCACATCAATCCCTCCTTTGTGTTTGTTGAGTTCACCCGCCACTCAACGACAACGGTCCCTGAAAACTTCCGCTAACACTACTCTTTCCCTGGCAGCCATCCGAACCATCCGTCCATGTCCAGGACATTGTCCCGCTTATGCTTCCCCCATCATCTGAAACAGTGATCGAGGTTTCAGTCATTGTTGTTGTCCCGCCATCCTCAGGAAAACTGAGACCTGCCCACGAAACTTTGTTCCCACTGATTGTTCCTTTCAGGGTCTGTCCAAATCGAGTCACATCAAGCTTGTTCCCATTTTGAACAAAGCGTGCAATGTATTGCTCGCTCGTATTCGGATCGCCACAGTTATTCGATAGTGTTCGTTCTGTCACTGACCATGTACCAGTAAGGTCGGCGATTGGGGCTTCGAACCCACTTCCGCCTCCATCGCCGCAGGCGGTGAGGAAAGTGAAAGCGAATAAGACGATAAAAGATGTCAAATAAGTTTTGGACAAAGGGGTTTTGTTTTTAGAGAATTTCATGGTGTCTCCTTATTTTTTGGGCGTTGTTTTGTTTACTTATGTGGAGCCGAGTCTGTGGGTTTTCGCGGCCATAGACCCGGCTCCATTTTTGGTTGGTGTTAGTCGCGATGACTCAACACCCTGATATTTAGAACTTCACGATTGCGACATCATCGATATACCAGCCGGTGCTTTCATCGCTTCCGCCAAAAGGTCTCGATGCAGCATGAAAAAATGCAATCCGAATTATTTTGTCTGCATAAGCAGTTAGATCTACATCCTTCAAAGACCAACTCGATGTATTAACGACACTTGTCCCTTCATTAACCCAAGCACCCCACGTTCCA
>JAJDBU010000017.1 GCA_029261195.1 Nitrospirota bacterium
GATTTCTTCAATGGTTTTTAATTGTGTGTCGTTCATAATGGTCTTCATCCCTCCATTATGAACAGGATCAGACTACTTCAGACTCATCTTGCGTTAGAAACAACTCCTCAGTTCAGACTCATCTTGTATTGGAAGAGGCTCAGCGTTGACCTTTTTCCAAATCCCATGATATTCTTACCTACGTATGAAACGAATTGTCGCCAGTCTGATTGTCAGCATGCTTTGCATCATATCTTCCTATACCCTGCTACTTGCCGTTGAAACAGCGCCCCGAATAACAGACAGGGAAATTATAGAACGGCTGACCAGAGTGGAGGAAGGCCAAAACAGCATCCGGAATGAGATTCGACAGCTCCGAGATGATATGAAGCTTCAAGGCCAGCAGCTCCGGGAAGATATGAATGCCCAGTTTGACCGGATGACCACCATGATGGTTGGAATCATGGGTGCCTTTGCCGCCATTGTCGCGGTGACTATTTCCTTCGCCATCTGGGACCGACGGACAATGGTCCGGCCCTTTGAGTCGAAAATCAAGAAAATCGAAGAAGAACTTGCCCGAAACCGTCAGCAACTCCATTCCTTTTTAGATGCTATGCGTGCGTTGAGTCAAAATGATCAAGGCGTGGCCAAGGTTTTAAAAAAGTTCCACCTTCTGTGAATGAAGGTGGTTCGTGGACCCGGGGTTTTATATACGAGAGGGAAGGCCGTTTCCATCAGCCTTCACCCCCACGAATTACCCTTTCTACCAATGCCTCGTAACGCCCGGCCAAAACCGACCGGTCATGGTGTTCTATCACATATTTTCTACCGTTTGTGCCTAAGCGGATGCACTCTTCAGGATGTTCATAAAGAAAGAGAATCGCCTTCCCAAGGTCGCTGCTGTTTTGAGGCTGGATGCAAAGACCTGATTCTGCCTCTTGAATAATCCCGGCACTTTCTCCTTCGACACCCAGGATAATCGGTTTTTCCATCGCCATGCTTTCAAATATTTTTGAGGGGATGACGGTTTTAAAAAGATCCGTTCTCTTCAGTAAAACCATACTGACATCCGAAGCGGCCCACAAAAGAGGCATTCTCTCCTTCTTTTGCTGTTCAAGCATCAACACATTTTTCTGGCCGGCCTGATCTCGAATAGAGAGCAGTTTTTCTCTCTCTGCCCCACTTCCCACCAATAAAAACAGAATCTCTTCCCTGTCACGCAGCTCCATTGCTGCTTCCAGTATCGTTTCCAAACCGTGGGCCATGCCATGGGTCCCAAAGTACGAGACAACAAATTTTCCTGATAGACCGAATTCTGTCGATAGTTCATTCTCTCTTGCTAAGGGTTTGTAGAATGAAAGATTCGCACCGTTCACCAGAACCTTTATTTTCTTTGGCCGAATACCTCTCCCTTCAATATGAATCTTGAAGGCCTTCGTCACCGGCACAATCAGATCCGCTTTTCGGTAGGCAAATAGTTCGAGATTTTCCAGTAAGCGAATCACCGTCTTATTTTTTATTGCACCTACTGCCAGGATCGACTCAGGCCACAGATCCCTGATTTCTAAAATCCAGGGGATTCGTTTTAGACGACTGACGAAATATCCGGCTAAACCGTTAAAAAATTGGGGTGAAGTTGAAATCACGATATCTGACTGACATAACAAGGGCACAGCGAATATCACAGAAACCATGTAGGAAATATAGTTGAGTGTCCGTTTTAGAAAGCCTTTGTTGGCAGCGAGATAGGTCCAAACGCGTAGGACCCGGATCCCATCTCTCGTTTCCCACTGAAAGAACTTATTTCGGTATCCGTCGTAAACCGATCCCTTGGGGTGATTCGGTACGCAGGTCACCACAGTGACCTCATGTCCGTTTTTAACCCACTCCCTACAGTGTTCGTAAGTCCGTGATGCCGGGGCATTGACTTCCGGAGGGAAGTAGTGAGAGAGGAAAAGAATCCGCATGATCGTTTTTTTAGAGGGATCGGCTTAAGTGATCAGGAGATTCAAGCCAGACTCAATCAGAGCGTCCTGAATATCAATCGAGTTCGAAATCTTCCCGCCAATCCGTCTCTTCCTTCCATTCGGGTTGGTCTTTTTTGGAAAGGACGCAATGCTCTAAGACCAATGTATCCATCTCAGTCCGCATAAAGCAGCGATAGGCATCTTCCAGGCTACAAACAATCGGTTCCCCTCGGACGTTAAAGCTGGTGTTTACAACGATGGGGCAGCCTGTTTTTTCATAAAACTGCTTAATAAGTCCGTAATACCGGGGGTTGTGTTTCCCGTTCACTGTCTGGATTCTCGCACTGTAGTCAACGTGTGTAATCGCCGGAATTTCCGATCTTGGGATATTCAACTTCTCTATTCCGAAAAGATTTTTTTGTTCCTCGGTCATCGCAATTCTCTTCTCTTCCCGTACAGGGGCGACCATCAACATATAAGGACTGTCTCCCTCATGTTCAAACCATTCTGCAACATGTTCTTCAAGGATACTCGGTGCAAAAGGACGAAAAGATTCGCGATACTTTATTTTGAGGTTCATTTTCTTTTGCATCTCGGGATTCCGCGGATCCCCAATGATGGATCGCCCCCCTAAAGCCCTGGGTCCGAATTCCATTCTGCCCTGAAACCACCCGATCACTTCACCGGAATTCAGCCTTGCGGCAATCTTTTCATAAAGAGCCTCTTCTTCTAATTTTTTATAGGGATAAACATTCTTTTCAAGGAAGGCACAGACCTCTTCCCGGGTAAAACTGGGGCCGAGGTAACTCCCATATTGGCTGTCTTCCTTTCCATCGGCTTTTCTCGGTTGATCGAAATAATGGTGCCAGATGGCCAAAGCTGCGCCCAATGCACCGCCCGCATCCCCTGCGGCCGGTTGAATCCAGATATTTTCAAACGGGCCTTCCCTCAATAGCCTCCCGTTCCCAACACAATTGAGGGCCACCCCCCCGGCCATACAGAGGTTCTTCTGCCCTGTTTTTTCATAAACATGTTGCCCAATCTGCAGCACGATCTTTTCCGTGACTTTTTGAACGGAGGCAGCCAAGTCCATCTCCCGCTGTCCCAATTGTTTTTCAGGTTTTCTCGGTGGACCATCAAAGAGGCGATCAAAGCGTGTATTCGTCATTGTTAAACCCTGACAGTAGTTAAAGTAGTCCATATTCATCCTGAAACTACCATCCACTTTCAGGTCAATGAGTTCCTTTAAAATAATCTCTGCGTATTTCGGTTCTCCATAGGGAGCGAGTCCCATGACTTTGTATTCGCCTGAATTCACCTTAAAACCGGTATAGTAGGTAAACGCCGAATAAAGAAGCCCCAGTGAATGAGGGAATGAAATCACTTCTTGTATCTCTGCCCTATTCCTATGCCCGACGCCCCAGCTTGTCGTGGCCCACTCACCGACGCCATCAAAACAGAGTATTGCAGCTTCCTCAAAAGGCGACGGGAAAAAAGCGCTCGCAGTGTGAGATTCGTGGTGTTCCGTAAAAAGGACCTGTCCTTCCCAGCCCAATTCCTTTTTGATAATTTTCGGAAGGTGGAGCTTTTTGCTCAACCATAGAGGCACGGCCTGTCTGAAGCTGGCCCATCCGCCCGGGATAAAACTGAGGTAGGTTTCTAAAAGACGTTCAAACTTAACAAGCGGCTTGTCATAAAAGACAACATGATCGACCTGTTGAATGCCGATCCCGGCTGTATCAAGACAGTATTGCGCCGCCTTTATCGGGAAGTTATGGTCTTGTTTTTTACGGGTAAAGCGCTCTTCCTGAGCCGCCGCAATAATGACACCATCGTGAAGCAAGGCCGCAGCACTGTCATGATAATAGGCAGATATCCCAAGGATATACACGTCTCCCCCTAAAACAGAGTGTAAATAAAGGGAGCAACGGCACTGCCCTCAGTAAAAATAATCAATGCCCCCAACATAAGCAGCATCAGGGCAATGGGAAAGAGCCAAAACTTCTTCCTCACCTTCATAAAATCCCAAAATTCCTTTAACAGATCCACATCCGTTCCTCCTAAAATTGTCTTTTATAACGGCTTTTATCTCTCAAACCTTCTAGTGTATATGCTTCCCAGTAGGTCTCATCACTGCGCATTTTTCGTTTCATTGCATCCTTTCCAAAAAAATGTTTGATAAGCCCTGCAGGAATAAAGATGACAATAAACATAAGCGACAATAGAATCTGCGTGTTGACCTTACCCATAACCTGAGCAAGTTTCATCCATGCTTGAAAAGCAGGGCGAAGGGTAAAGGGGGAAAAAGCTAATAGGCACAAGATGATAACGACCAATACAATTAAGGCATCACTTCTGGTGGATGGAAAATACTTCCAGGCAAAGAGAGAAAAAAAAGCAGAAAATACAAGAAAAACCAAGCGAATATCGCGCTTTTCATTTTTCATTTTAATCGTTTTGATCTCCTTTCATGTTTTAATGTTGGATCCATGGATGGGAATTGTAACATTCTGGCCCTCGTTACCGGAACGATTCGACCCGTTTTTCGGGAAGCAAAATATTCGAGGTTTCCCAGTAAGCGGATAGCCGTCATATTTCTTTCGCATCCACAGACAGAATCGATTCGGCTCCTAAATTCCTTATTTCTAAAATTCAGGGGACACAGACCAATGGAAACTTCAATTTCCATTGGTCTAATTTATGTCACTCTATTTAGAATCGAAGATCGTTAATTAGGGCTTGCTGAAAAAACGATAAGTTTTTGATTTTAAAAGGTTTTAATCTGTAGTATCCTGCTCCAAGTGCAAAGAAAAAGACCTTTAGCCCCTAAAAAGCGTGCACCAGGAGCGTCCATGTATCGAAAAAGTAACCCGAATCAGCTGTCCTTTGAGAATTTTCATCTGCCCTTCGGGGGGAAACTTCGGAGTGATAAGCGCTGGGTGATCCTCTCGAAACAGATCCCCTGG
>JAJDBU010000018.1 GCA_029261195.1 Nitrospirota bacterium
GTTGGGTCGAAGATCTGAACTTGGACTTGTCCAGAATCTCCCGTTGAATAGGAAAACCAGTGCTGAAACCTCAAGTGGACTTCATCAATCCCCGAGACGGCTGGTAATACTATCCTTGGACTGATCAGACGGCTGTCTGTAAAGGCACCATAGTTTCCCGAAAGTTCTGTTCCAGCACATTGCACCCCGCCATCACAAGCAGCAGGCCCAGCCGTTGGCGTACCAACATTCCACACGCCGTTATCAGCAGCCCAAAATCCAATTCCAGCCTCAAAATCTTCACAGAAGATAGTGGTACAAGGCCCGACCGTCCAGTTGTGAGTAGCAGGTGTAGGATCTTTTATTCCCGTTGCTGGATCAATGGCCCGCACTTTGAACACATGTGCTCCAAGGGCCACAGGGTCATAGGTTTTCGAGCTGACACAAGGAAGAAAAGTCGTCACCCCATCTCCATCCAAATCGCACTCGAAGGTTGCGCCTGCCTTATTCGAGCTGAACATGAATGTTGCATTCGTGGAATTGGTCGGGTTCGGTGGCCCGTCGTCGATGAAGGTATCTGGAGGCGCACTGATTGTCCACGTCCATGAAGCAGGCGTCTGATCGGTTTTTCCTCCAGATGTTGCCCGCACCATGAAGGTATGCACACCATCGGTCAAGCCCGGATAGGTCTTTGGACTTGTGCAGGCACCCCATGTCCCCGAGTCCAGTTTGCACTCGAAAGTGGCGCCAGTCTCATTCACTCCATTCACCGTTGCATGGAAGGTAAACAGCGCCGAGCTGAGCACGTCCGGATTCGAGGGCTTTCCGTCAATGACTGTGTCCGGTTCAGGAACGACGACATCAAACTTCGCGGTAACCGTTTTAGCTATATCCATTGTGACCGCACACGTCCCCACTCCAGAGCAACCTGAGCCGGTCCACCCGGCGAAGGCTGAACCGGCATCCGGCGCGGCCGTCAGCGTCACGCCCGTGCCGTCGGCATAATCTTGTGTGCAGTCCACGCCGCAGCCGATTCCAGCAGGGCTGGAGGTCACCGTCCCGCCGCCCGTGCCTGCCGGATCAATGGTGACATTCAGCGTAAAGTTGACCGGAGGCTTCAGATCGAAGGTCGCCGTGCAGTTTTTGTTCACCGTCATCGTCACCGAAGCGTCGGTGCAGTCGGGATCTTCGCTCCACCCAACAAAAACTGAATCAGCGGCGGGCGTAGCGGTAAGGGGAACGACCGTGCCTTCGGGGTAGGCCTCGCCGCAGTCTCCAGGGCAGTTGATTCCTGTAGCCGTCACTACGCCGCTGCCGCTTCCTGCTACCACGACCGTCAAGACTGAATTAGCTGTCGGGTTAGCAACTCCTGAGACATTATCAAATCTAACTGTCATATTGTCGCCACTGAACCACGAGGAATAGCCATGAAACGTCAAACTAAAGGTTGCAACGTTGTTGATATCTACACCTAAATCAGATGCAAATTGTGAAATATCGTGAGAATAGTGCTGCAACCCATTGGGTCTGAATTCAACCCTTCCTTCGTTAGGGTTATATGGAAAAGTTGTTGTGGCAGCAATATTTACAACAGTTCCTAATTGATCTCCATTAGAATTAAAGAGAGTCAATCGGTATCCAACTTCGTCATAAAAATTTGATCCGCCACTCGCAGAAGGAGAGGTATCCCCATTGATACTGAATTCCGCATCAAATTGGAGGGTATCGCCGGAGGTGTACTCAAAAGTTTTTGAAAGTCTTAATTCGGTGAAACTGATATGCGTTAGAAAAGCCATTTGGCTACCAGCATGATCGCTGACTCCCCATGACCCGCTACCAAAGCCACCTGTGATTTGTCGCCCGCTAGGAACCCAGCCATCAAGTTTTCCATTCTCAAAATTTTGAACGAAACCCACTTGCCAGGTGTGAAGGGCTGGACTCGGATCCACTTCTCCATCGGGCCCCGTCGCGACGACGCTGAAAGTATGCGATCCCATTGCAAGCCCTGTGAAATTAACCGGGCTGGTGCAAGCACTGGCAGCCACACCATCCAAAGCGCACTGAAAGGTCGAATTGGGCCTGTTGGAGGTAAAGTTGAATGTCGCGAAGTCGTCTTGGGTCGGATTTGACGGCCCACTATTGATCGTTGTTTCCGGCTTCGTAATCACGGCGAGATTATCATTCAGGTCTGCGGGTTCAGCAGTCACACTGATATTAATGGTGACCGTGCCCAAATGATTGACAATGATTGTGGTGAGTACGCTGTTTCCAGCCACCTGGCCGTCAACCTCCCAGTCTGAAAGGACATCCGGATTGCTCTCGTCCGCAGTTTGGTCACCCTCTCTAAGAACATTGTAAACCGCCAGATAAATATTGGTGATTGCAATTCGATCCGCGTCCGGAATGCCCTGACTGTCATTGAAAATATTCACGTCAATATTAACATTCACGTCTCCAGAAGCATTCACAACAAGGTTGATGATATTTCGGATTCTGCTTTCGGTGGCATCCGCATCTCCGCTTTCGATTAAATCCGAGAGCTGATCAGGATCGGTGCCGGGGGGAAGGTCTTCTCTCAACTCAATGGGTGTTGGGAGCGACTCGTTTATGAAGGCTTCCAAGGCTAAAACCGCCGCAGTACTGGCCGCATCGACTTCCCCAACATTGATCAAAGGATTTTGAGGGCTGGTCGGAACGGATACAATCTTCAGTAACAGGATTGTTCCCTTACGGGCCGCCACCAGGTAATCCTTCCCCACAGGCACATTTTCGATTCTAAAGAGACCATTGTCACCGATAACCGCTGCGTTAGGGAGAATGACCCCCGTAGATAAATCTCTTACCGTAACAGTGGCGCCTTTAAACTCGGTGGCTCCAGGTAGGATTTTTTTGGATACACCCGGCTTGGGTGCGCCACCTCCGATAGGGATGGATGCACTTCCTTCAAGAGTCGCCAGTGTTAGGGGAGGACTGCCTCCGCCCTCGGAACCAGGACAAGCGCTGAGTAAAAGTGCAAACAAAAACAACGAAAAAACAGGTTTTAAAATACAGATTCTCTTTGATCTGAACAGTTTCATGACATAACCTCCCGGTTGATTGTTTTGTGTTGAATGCCTTGAGCTAAAAAATAACTTTCGATTTTTAAATTTTCGAGATTCACTTTCTGAGTATTTCAATAGTCGTACCAATGAATATTTCAGGGCTTCACTATTCATAACATATTGATATAAAAGTAAAATTATAATTTCGTGCTTTCATGTTTTGAATTGGTTTCTACGGCATCCATGCATCCGACACATGGAAAACCATGCAGCAATCCACGCATGGTTTTGGTCATTGCATCGTAGGGGCACGGCATGCCGTGCCCTGTTTCCGTCTTGCCGTGCCGTGCCCCTGTTTCTGCCCTGCCCATTTCTCCCGATATGAATATTCCGATAAAATGATTGACGCCTCGTTTATATCTGCCAGGTTTCTTCCCTTTTTTCCTGCCGATTTAAAATATCTGTATCTGGATTTTCACGATCCAATTCCCATTTCAAGGGGTTTTTCAAAATATATTCTCGAATACGGTTTAATTCATTTTCATTACGAATGACATGTTCATAATAATTACGCTGCCAAAGAGGACCACCCCTAAGGTTCCGAATTTGGTTGATTTTTTTTGTGACAGTCGATTTAAATGACCGAATGATAGTTGGTAATGAACCGACAACCGGTTTTCCAAATTGTTCGATGGTCTCCCGGGGGGAGACATTTGATTTGGGCTCGGTGGTTAATTCGGGCACGGCATGCCGTGCCCCTACGAATGATAATATTCCGTGGATGTGATTTGGCATGATTACAAATTCATCTACCGAAAGACCGGTAAAATGATTTGGAATTTCAACCCAGCATTTCATCGCAACTGCCCCGAATTGACTTATCGTCATGTTCCCTTCAACAACATCTCCAAACAAGCATTCTTTATTGTTCGTACAAACCGTGACGAAATACGCCCCAGCTCGGGCATAATCATATTCCTTCAAACGAATGGAACGGCGGTGATGTCTGTCCGGATTAAATTTCAAACGAGATGACCTCTACCCCACAATGCCAATGTTTGGGTACGGCATGCCGTACCCAAACAACATCCGACCCCTCATTTCGTCAGAAAGACCATTACAGTTCCATTCGCACGGTCGCTTGCAACAATATCGAGGCTGCCATCTCCATTGAGATCACCCAGGCCGACTCGGCTTGGGGAGCTTCCCGCTTCAAGAAAAACAGGTCCTCGGAATGTTCCGTCCAGGTTTCCCATGAGGATGGCAATCACGCCATCCGTTTCGTTCTCTGTCACCAAATCGAGCGCCCCGTCCCCATCAAGGTCGCCGATTGCCAAAGAACCGGGCGTCTGCCCTGCTTTGTAAAGTACTTGTGTCTGAAAGCTGCCGTCACCGTTTCCGAGTAGCACTGCTATCGTTTTGGCGGTGATGGCGGCAACAATGTCCAGTTTATTGTCTCCATTCAGGTCTGCAAGCGCCACGGAAAGGATTTGCCCAACTTGAATCGATGTCGGTGCCTGAAATGTACCATCGCCCTTTCCGCGTAGAATGATGATACTTTGAGAGTCTTGAACCGTTGCCACCAAGTCAAGGAAGGCATCTCCGTCTACCTTTCCAAGAGCCAGGGCGGTGACCGCCCCGGAAGCTCCGATAGAAGGAAAAACGCCGGCGTCAAAAGCGCCACCTGTCTTCCCCTTCAACACCGAGATGTTTTGTGAACTTTGATTCGCCGAAACGAGATCTTGAAATTCATCCCCGTTCAAGTCACCCAGGGCAATTTGAAGGGGTTGATTCCCTACGGAGAATGAAACAGCCGACTGAAAAGTACCATCACTATTTCCTAAAAGAACGACGACATCGCCCTTGAAAGTTGCAGCCGTCGTTCCGGTATTCGCCACAATAATATCCAGACGGCCGTCATCATTGAGATCTTTCAGCACAAGATCAAAGGGGTCGCGCGGCTCCCCTCCGAGCGGCCCCGTTCGATAGCTCACGCCCGATTGGAATGTGCCATTCGCATTCCCCAATAGAACCGTCACCGTATCATCGCCAAAATTTGCCGATACCACATCCAGGATGGTGTCCCCATTCAGAAGACCCAGTGCAAGGGCAGTCGGCTCATTTCCGACGTTGTATGTCACGAAAGCAGAGAAGGGCCGAAGGGGCGGCTTAGAAGCCGGATTATTCGGGTCGCTTCCAAACATCGCTTCGAGTAAATTGCTGTGCTGATCGCCATCATCATCCTGCTGCTTCGTCAGGGTCTGGACGGTTAGGGTGGTCTGCTTCCCGGACTCCAGGGTGATATTTCCTGTGGCCGAAGCAATCGTGATACCGAGATCAGGACGAAGATAATTGCTTGTAAAAGAATGGCTTCCCGTCGGAATGCCGGGGCACTGTCCGCTTAAGGTCCAATCGGCATCCAGGGTTATAAGACATGTCTTGCCCGCAATTTCAAGGGAGACCGTCACCTTTGAAATCATCTCCTGGATTTCCGGGAAGGCTGGCGTCTTGAGGGTAAAACGAGCAGAGCCGTCAGCATCATCCCCCGAACACCCAAAAAGAAGGGCAAAAAAAAGAATGAAAATCCCAATGTAGGGGCAGGCCCCCGTGCCTGCCCTTCTTCCTATCTTGTGCATCAGTCCGGTTTTCCGCATATCTGTGTCACCTGTTCGAGGAGACCGATCAGTCACCTCGACAATCCATCCTATTCAACAATTACTGTTCCGCTAGCCTGTCCACCACCGCTATCGTTGCCAGCTACTGCGATACCTCCGCCGATGGCGGCGACAACCGTAATCCAAAACCATGTTTTCTTCCAGAAGGGTTTCCTTCCCTTCACCTCTTTTTGCGCCGTTCTGAGCGCCAAAGGGGCTGTAAGGGAAAGCGGCTCATGAACTTCCACAAAATAAGGTTTTCCGCTACTACCATCCCGGCCTTTTATCCCAAGCAGATTAACCGCCTCAATGTAATATTCGATGCCATCCTTGAACTTGCCGTCGGCTTCAATATGTCCTTCATAACGCTCTCTTTCCGTCGGAGTCATATTGATCTTTTGAAATCGGGATTTTCCCTTCGCTCTGTACCAGAGAATGACAGTGGAAAGCCCTCCCTCATTCTCCACAACCGCCTCAATCACCATCGTCTTCCCCTGATAGAGGAGGCCGGGGGAGTGATGACGGAGAATCGGAACATCTTGATCTGTGGGCTTAGCCAATACTAACGAAGCCAATCCGGGAAAACCGCTCAAGGAGAGTACAAGCAGGGTGGTCACGATTTTTTTCATTTGGTTTTCTATTCCCTCCTCACTCTTCCCAGAATAATTTCCGAAGTCTCGATTCCTTTTTTTACCGGATGTTGATTTTGAGCCGTCGCCTGAGGCACTTTTTCTGAAACATAGCGGAAGGCTTCGTTCGTGGTGATCAGGCCATCCCCGTCGACATCCCCTAACTTGAGCGCTTCCAGGAGGTAATAGGTAAAGACCCCGTGTTTCAGGTCATCCCGTTCCAGACTGACTTCATTCGCTTCACTCGCAGTGATGATGACCCGCCCCTTCCCCTGCGTCATGCGATCCAGAAAACGGTCTGAAATAGAGGCGCGAATCATCGCCGTTTGAATGGTTCGTCCACCGATAGCGCTTTCTCCACTGCTACCGGAAAAGCAGGTATCTTGCAACATGATGACTCGCTCCGCAGAGAGGCGTGAAAAGATCTTTGAAATTTCAGCCATCGGAAGGGCTGTTGAGTAGAGCCGCTTCGGGTCGGCACCGTAGGGAAGCAGATATTTTTCGAGTCCGTCTCCATCCAGGCTACTGCGATCCGGTTCCGGCGCACCGTGTCCGGCATAGTAGATGATGACTGTGTCTTTTTTCCGCGCCTTCTCTTTCAATTCAACCCCGAGCAAATCCCGCAGTCTTTGAAGTGTGGCGTTTTCATTTAATAGCAGGGTGATATGGTCTTCAGGGATTTGATTGTCTTTGATGAGGTAGTCATAAAAGGCCTTGGCATCTGCGTCGGCATATCGAAGCCCATTCACATGCCGGTATTCGCTGATCCCGATAACCACCGCCCAGACAGCGCCCTGATCCGGCTGATAAGTCACCCGGACGGACTCCGAACGGGATAATCCATCGACATCAAAAGCCCTGACGGTAATCACATTTTCACCGACTCTAAGCCTGATAGCCTCATCAAGGCGGACCTCCCGTCCCGCACCCTCTTTAGTTGCTGTCTTCATCTGGACCTTCAGATCTCGTGTCTCTTTGTTAAGCGCTACCTCCCGGCTCACACCGTTGATTTGGATCATCACCCTGGAGACACCCTGATCATCAATGATTTTTCCGCTTAAACGCAGCAGAGATTGATCAACAATTTCATTTTCTGAGGGTGTGAGAATGGCAATCACAGGGGGGATGCCCCGGGTTTCACTTAAGGAAAAGATCTCTATGCCGTTTTGTCCCTGAGCGGCGACCAAGCGACCGTCTTTGGAAATGACAAGTTCTCCGGTAAGGGAATTGATTCGCTCTGTTTTAAGCAGTTCTCCAAGCGCTGCGTCCCAATGCCGAAGCCTTCGGTCTTTTCCTGAGGAAATCAGGCCCTTGTCGCTGAAAACCAAGGCATCAATACTTCCCTGATGGCCTTCAAATTTTCTGACGATTTCCCCTGTTTTCAGATCAAACAGAGCAATCTGCCCCTCCGCGGAGCCTACTGCAATGATCTCCTGTTCCGGACTGAATGCGATGGCTTTGGGGGTCATCAGGGGCTCGGAAAAAATTTGGGGAGACGGTATGGCTGACCGTCCCTCTTTCAAGGGCCAGACTCTGATTTTCCGATCTAAACCGACAGCGGCCAGGCGATCTCCTTCCGGGCTGAAAGCCAGCGCAATCACACGATCGGAATACTTTGTGGCATAGCTCAGCTCGGCAATCATCTGCCGCTCTTGAATATCCCAGATTGTGATTACGGTTTTCTCTCTGCTTGAGCCGGATGCCAGGTAGCGTCCATCCGGACTGAATACAAGCGCCGTGACATATCCCTCTTGTTCCGGAAGGGTGACCAGCAAGCGTCCGCTCTCAGTGTGCCAGAGGTCAAGCATCTGATGGCTTCCCAGCGCTAGCGTTCCACCTTCCGGGCTAAAAGCGATGGAAACGATATCTCCTGATCGTCTCCATAAGGTTTGAGAAATCTTCCGGGTGGCGGCATCCCAGAGTAAGAGCTGACTTTTTCCCCCGATGGCCAGCAAGCGTCCTTTCGGACTCCAGGTCATTGAATAGATCGGAGCCTTATGGGAAACGCTTGTGATTGGAGGAAGAGCAGATATGACGGACGTGATACTGTCCGTTGCACGCTGATCGCTTAAATGCGATTCTGCCGGAAAGAGTCGCTGTGTTGTGCATCCGAAAGGACCGAAGAGCAGAGTGGCCCACAAGGTAAAAATCATGAGGGTTCCCTTTTTGTTCAGTAACATCTTCAACACCTCCTTCCCCATAGACGCTTGATCATCCGCATCATCCTCGTGAATTAAAATATTTCCTGATGAGTCGTTCCATGCTGGGGTGATATTTTTTCTTTACATTTCTTAAAAGCAGTCGGTTTTTTTGTATCGCCTCTTCACAATCAGAAAAATCACGGACTGATTCGATCAGGTTCTGATGGTACTTCCTGATCTTTGCCTCCACTCTATTGCTTTCTCCCCCACCGCCACTCAGCATCTCAGCCGTCGCCTCAACATCACCATGCTGCTCGTCCAGGGTCTTCAAGGCAATGCCTTTAAAGCGGGAACCCACGGCGAGATAGTTGACCTTGAGCTGGGCGGCCGTGTCCTTAATTCTGAATTTATTTTTACGAAGCAGGGAGAGAAAGTCCGTATCAGACAGGTCTTTGTCATTTATAATTGTCCCCTCTAGATCCATTGATTCAGAAGCGGGACTTTTGTTGTCTTTGCTCTGCCCGGGTGTCAAGCTGGCGCTGTCCAATTCAAGATCGGCTTCCGTGATCGTATTCCCCTCTGACAAAATAATGCCTTTTGAAATGACCCTTTTTAATTCCCGTACATTGCCCGGCCATGGGTGTTGCTTGATTCGCTCCATGGCACCCTGTGAGATGTCCTTCATATCAATGCCCGATTCGTAGCACTTATTTTGAATGAGATATTCGACAAGCGGGCCTAAGTCTTCTTTTCTTTCCCGTAGCGGGGGAAGCTGAACGCTGATCCCGTCCAGACGGAAATAGAGGTCTTCCCGAAAGGTTTTCCGATCAAGCTCTGCACGAAGGTTTCGGTTTGTTGCGGCAATGACCCGAACGTCAACACGCTCAGTTTGCGTAGCGCCCACTTGATCGACTGCTCCCGTTTCGAGGACACGTAAGAGCTTGACCTGAAGCGACAAGGGGATTTCTCCTATTTCATCAAGAAAGATGGTGCCGCCGTCTGCTTCTTGAAATTTCCCTATTCGATCTCTGTCTGCACCACTAAAAGTCCCCTTTTTATGGCCAAAGAGCGTGCTTTCAAAAAGCGCCTCCGGAATAGCGGCCATGTTGACCGTCACCAGGTCTTTTTTCTTTGAACGCGGACTTAAAGCATGAATGGCCTCTGCAATCAGCTCCTTGCCGGTGCCGGTTTCACCCAAAATCAAAATCGGCTCTCTTGTGATGGCTGCCTTTTTAATACGTTTAATGATTTCGAGCATAGGACTGCTCTGAGCAATAATGCGATAACGACGGGCCTCGCTGCTCAGGGTCTCCCAAGGGGCTTCAAGCTTTGTACCTTGCTTGAAATTTTCAGGCGAAAAACCATCGATCTTTTTCTGAAGCGCTCGTTTTTCTCCCAACAGACTCCTTCCTCTTTCATCTGCCTCTTCCAATTCATCCCGGAGGGATGAGATGGTCTGTAAATCATCATTTTTCTGATTTTTTTCGGATCTCATCTCATGGAGGGTTGCGGAAAGCGTGAGACGTTTTACTTCCAGTTCTTTCCTGTTCAGCTCAAGCGTCTGATTGACTTTGTGCAAATCGGCAACGATCTTTGTTTTTTCCTGATTTAAGTTTAAGAGGCGATTCCGGGAAATGATATTCTCGTAGAAAAGTATCGTCATGTAGCTCAAAGGCAAGGTAATCAAGGGAAACAGAACGGGAAGAATGATCCCTTTTGAAAAGAGTAAAATCGCGGCTAAAAGGGTGATGAAAAGCGGCAGGAAGCCGCTAGCGAAGCCCATCCAGCCCCGCCGGCCTATGCTGAGCAGTGCCGTTCCGGTCGCCAAGAGAAATACCATGACGAATGAAGGACCCGAACCCAGCGCTTTCAGAAAATGGCCCGACAAGAGGGTGTTCAGTGTGCTGGCATGAATGCCGCCTCCGGGGTAGTCCGATTCCAGAGGGATCGGCTTTAGGTCATATCCTGTTGCGGTGTTTGAAATGATGATCATCTTCCCATTCAGGGCTTCCTTGAGACCCTTCCCTGCTCCGCGTTCTCGCCAGGCTTCAAGGATGTCGATAAAGGAGTAATGATCGAAAGTCTCAACCCATAGCCCGGCGTAATTGATCTGCATCATCCCCTGGGCATCGACGGGAATCATCTTATCTGAGTGTGTCCGGGAATCTTCCGCAAGCATGGCCATAGAAAAGGAGGGAAAGCGACTGCCATTGTTGTCCACGCTTAGAGGAACTCTCCGAATAATGCCATCGGGATCACGGTTGGAAGAGATATGTCCAATCCCGGCAGCGGCTTCCCTGAGCGCCGAAAAAGGCCCCACTTCCCGCAAGACACGAAGCAGTGAATGACTTCCCGAATCCTCCAGCTCAAAGCCGGTGGGCAGGATGACGTTTCCCGCCTTTTGAATAGCTGAAACAAGGGCCTTGTCTCCTGCCTCTCCCGCCCCCAGCGATGGCTGTTTAAAGAGAATATCGTAACCGATCACCTTGGCCCCGCTCTCGAAAAGAATGTCGATCATTTCTGCGTGAATCCCTCGATCCCAGGGCCATCTCCCGATGGCTGCGATGCTCTTTTCATCAATATCGATCAAAACAATTCTTGGATCGACAGGGCGCTTGCCTCTGAGCCTAAAGCGGTAGTCGATGGTAAGATTTTCCAAATTACCGAAAAGATCGTGTGCAAGCCTGATGATGCCGAAGACAATCAAGGTGCAAAAAGCGGCTGCAGCGAGGGCAGTCAGACATTGTTTTCTTCGGTCCTGAGAAATCATCCGCTAATCGATTCCCTCGCCGGGCAGAAGCTCGATCTCTTCAAGGGATTTCTCATCCTCGTCCATCCCGGCAAGCCCGATAATGTCGATGGGTTTTTCGGGCTTTTTCGGTTTCTTAGGCTTTAAACCCGCAGTCCCGGTAATATCGATCGGCTTCTCAGGTTTTTTTGGTTTAATTGTCCGGGGCTGTCCCGGAGCAGGAGAGGGCTGTGCTGCTTCGACGATATTAATTTCAGCATAACTCCCCGCCCAAACCCCACCCCACAGTTGTTGAATGGTGGTTTGGAGGAGGGAGACTGAGCGTGTGTTTTCCCTTGAAACCCTTAAAAAGGCATCCTGCGGAACGGAATCGGCGATGGGAAGAGGAAATGTCGTCGCAATCGCTTTAATCCGTTCCAGGCCCGTCGGGCCTTCTACCGTAATACTAAAGGCCTCGCCCTTTGAAGGGCTTGCCGATGGAATCGTCACAATCTGTCCGGCCCGTACAAAGTTGGTTTTCTGAAAGGGATTCGGAAAGAGCACTCGGAGTTCTCCGCTTGTTCCGATGTCAAGGAGGCTTAGAAATGCATCCCGGTTTGTGCGGAAAAAGAAGGTGACTTCTTCGCCGATTGTGTAGGACGCTTTGTCTGTCCAGACCTCGACTTCAAAGGCAGATTCCGCCGCTTCCAATGAAAGAAGCTTTTCAAGTACTACACTGAATGCATCTGTGGAGACGGCGGGATCTGCCTTGATTGAACCTGTCTTTATGGGCGCTGTGCAAGCCGTAAGAAGGATCAGGCTGAAATAAATGACCAGCGCCTGAGGTCTCCCTACACTTCGGATATTTCTCTGGAGCATCACTGTTCTCCGTAGAGTACACAGACTTTAACGCAATAAAGAGGCCAAGGCGGTTCACGACCCAATGTACCTGGATCAAGACGTATAACACTTTGTTAATAAAGTGTTATTTCTGGAGTAATGGTTCCAGAAATAAAATTGGAAGGGTGCTTGCTTGATCTCTTAACACATGGAAATCCATGCATACATGTATGGAAAGTGGCTGAACATGCTGAAGTAAGCGCTTCCTTCAGCGATTCGTTTAATTCGCTTGCAACTTGCCTTCCTTGATCGTTTTGATTTTTTTTCTGAGTTCAGCGGCCAGAGGGTCGTTCGGATTGATTTGAACCAGACGTTCCCAGGTATCGGCCGCACCGAGCCTGTCATCAAGATCATTGAGTAAAATAATGCCGAGGTTGTAAAGCGCAACCTCATGGTTCGGATTCATTTCAAGGACCACCCGAAGGGCTGCGGCGGCTTTATCCGAATGTCCGAGGTGGCGGTAGGCGGAAGCGAGATCGGTTCGAATGTGCAGATTTTTTTCATCCACTTCAAGGGCACGTAGATAGAAGGTCTCTGCCTTTTCAAATCGCTGAATGTCGAAGTTTGCATTTGCGATGAAAATGAGTGCTTCAACATCCTTTGGATCCTTTTCCAGTTTGGCCTTAAATCCTTGAAGTTTTTGCATAAACGGCACGGACTGTCCGGAAGGCGGACCATGAGGGGAGGAGGAAAAAGATGGGGGGGGCGACGAAGAGGAATGAGGAGAAGCGGGTAAGGCAGGGCTAGAGGGCTGTTGCGCATGAGGAGAGTCGGGGACTGAAGCCCCTTCAGCACTCGGATCACTGCTTTGGCAGGAGAGGAGTAAAAAGAAAAAAAAGATCAGTAGGGATCGGAATGTTGATTTTTGCTGATAAGGGATGCTCATAAGAGGCCTTTCAAATAGGATCTAAATACAGGTTGTACTTTATTCACCGACTCCACCAGCCCGATTGACAATGATTTCCTTAATAATGGTGATCGGGGAAAGCATGAGCAGTCCGGTGACGATTTTAGCAATGTCGGTCGGGGGGATCATTTCTTCTTGAGGAACCGGAGCGCTTTCAACCATCGGGGTGGCCACATAGCCGGGACAGATCGCCGTCGATCGGATATTGTCTGAAATCGCCTCTTCGAGCAGACTTTCGGTCAACGCGATCATGCCGAACTTCGACGCACAGTAGGCCGAGGCGTTCGCAAAACCGGTTTTTCCTGCGACCGACGAAATATTCATCACGTATCCGCCTCCCTGGGTTTTCATCGTCGGCAAGACCGCCTTTGTGAAGAGGAAGGCTCCTTTCAGGTTGATAGCTTGGACTTCATCCCAGTCCGCTTCTGATATTTGGTGAATCCGTCCCTGTTTAAAAATGCCCGCGTTGTTGACCAGAAGGTCGATACGGCCTGTTTCAGCGATAACCTGGGCAACGAATCGGCTCACCTGATCCGACTGGGAAACATCGGCCACTGCGGCAATGACTTCTCCGCCCTCAGCCCTCAGCTTGTCTGCTGCCGCATGGAGCCGATCTGCATTTCTTGCCGTAATCGCAACAATCATCCCTTCTGCAATCAAGGCAGAGGCAATCGCCAGTCCAATGCCGCGGCTTCCGCCGGTAATCAGCGCAACCTGATTTTTTAAATGTGTCAAAATATTCCCTCTTTCTCGTTCTATGTCGTTCTATAACTTCCTATAACTTCGCCAATACGCCTTTGTTAACCGTTTTTGCCCGGTCTGCCCCCATCAGCTGAGTGACCAGTTCAAAGGCAAAGGCCATTGCGGTGCCTGGCGAACGACTTGTGATCAAACGGCCATCGACGACAACCGCTTCTTCCGAGTATTGACTGATGTTCATCGCCGATTGCACGGAAGGGTGGCTGGTTGCCCGCTTCCCGTTCAGGAAACCATAGGACACGAGAATCGTCGGAGCAGCGCAAATTGCAGCAATAAAGCCCCCACTGGCCCATATCGCTTCAAGCATGGTTTTAACGCGGGGATCAGCAGCAAGGTTGTCTGTGCCGGGTTGCCCTCCCGGAAGAACGAGCAGATCGAAATCCTTGTCTATGACCTCATCAATTGAGCAATCGGCGAGCACCTTCATCTTGCGTGATCCGGTGATCGCGCCCTTAATGCATCCTGCGACAGTGAGTTGAACACCCGCCCGCCGTAGAATATCAATGACGGTAATCGACTCAATCTCTTCAAAACCCGGAGCGAGCAAGATTACAGCCGTTTTCATAACACAACTCTTTCGGGGCAGATGGCAATA
Organism: Nitrospirota bacterium; assembly: GCA_029261195.1. Lineage (GTDB taxonomy): Bacteria > Nitrospirota > Nitrospiria > SBBL01 > JAADHI01 > JAJDBU01. The sequence goes on from JAJDBU010000018.1 coordinate 14,334, forward strand.
ATGAGAAGGGGTGATCCTGACATGGTGGAGATTTTAGTCAGAGATCGGATTTTTGTCAAAGGCCAGACAAGGCGAGACATCAGCACTCAATGGAAAATTAATGATCCGCACTGGTACTGTTGGCAAAGCTGCAAATTTTTTTTACCGCCCTCCCCTTCCGGTTATTGCTTGATCGGGCTAGCCTTTACAATCTGGCTGGCGCAATTCTATGGCTAAGGCTTTAGCAGGTTTTTCCACGTCAGGAGTCACGCTGTTCTGTGGTGTGGCCCAAGATTTTGACTCCATCAGGAATATTCAACATGAATTGGCTTCAAGGGCTCCTTGCCTTTGAAGCTTTGCGTCCACCTTAGTTTTTGTCAAACGGCAAGGGGGGCAAGCCAAGCGCTTCAAGAAAGGCATTGTGCTTGCTCGCAGCAGAAACAATATTTTTCTCCAAATTAATCAAGGCATTATTTACGATCTGTAAGTCAATTTTCTTTTCCGGCTTGGCAGTACTGACATAGCGCGAAATATTCAGGTTGTAATCATTTTTCTCAATTTCCTCCATCGATACGCGACGGGAATAACGTTGCTCTGCCTTGCGGTACTGATAAGTCTCAATGATTTTATCTATGTGTTCCGGTAGTAATCGGTTTTGGCGTTTGCCTTTTTCGAAGTGTTTGCTGGCGTTGATAAACAACACATCATCAGGTTTTTTGCATTTCTTTAAAACCAGAATACAGACTGGAATGCCGGTTGAGAAAAACAGGTTTGCGGGTAAACCCATCACGGTATCGATATGCTTGTCTTTGAGCAGTTTAGTACGAATACGCGCTTCGGCGCCGCCGCGGAACAACACCCCATGGGGCAGGATGATGGCCATGGTGCCTTCATCGCCTAAAAAATGGAAGCCGTGCAGTAAAAAGGCAAAGTCGGCGGCCGACTTAGGCGCGAGGCCGTAGCTTTTAAAACGGAAGTCTTCACCTAGGGTTTCATTGGGTTCCCAGCGATAGCTGAAGGGCGGATTGGCGACGACGGCATCGCACTCCAGTTTTTTGGCGGGGTTCATTTCGTTCAGCAAGCCCCAATCGTTGAGCAGGGAATCGCCGTGATGGATTTCGAATTCTGAATCCTTTACCCCGTGCAGCAGCATATTCATGCGGGCCAGGTTGTAGGTGGTGATGTTTTTTTCTTGCCCGTAGATTTTTCCAATACCGTGTGAACCTAGTTGATTCCGGACGTTTAACAGTAGCGAGCCTGAGCCACAGGCAAAATCCAGCACGTTATTCAGCTTAAGCTTTTTGCCTGTTGCCGGTTCCTGGCTATCCAGGGTGACGATTTTGGAAAGTATCGTTGATATCTGTTGCGGCGTATAAAACTCACCGGCTTTTTTACCGGAGCCTGCGGCAAATTCACCGATTAGGTATTCATAGGCATCGCCTAATACATCGCTATCAGTGGAAAAATCAGCAATGCCCTCGGCGATTTTCTGGATAATCGTACAGAGTTTCTCATTGCGGGCTTTATAGTTTTTGCCCAACTTTTCTGAGTCCAGATTAATTTCAGAGAACAAGCCCTGAAAATTATTTTCAAAAGAATGGTTCTCAATATATTTAAAGCCTTGCTGCAAGGTCAGCAGTAAATCATCGTGCTGGGTTCTGGCCAGATCGGAAATACTGCTCCAAAGATGTGCCGGCTCAATCACATAATGCACTTTGCGGCGCATTTGTTTTTCAAACGCTACGACGTCCTCAGCATTGGCTTCATACCACAATGTTAAAGGGACGCGTTTATCGTTGGCAATGCCCCAGAGTGTGCTCCCTAGTTTATTTAAATCTTGTTCGGTCATGGTTTGCTCGTTATCAGTTTGTTTGTTAAAGCCATTGTTTTCATCACTCTAGCCCCTCAATCAGCCGCTTCTCCCGCTCAATCTCTGCTATCAATTCTTCCTCGCTGGGGAGTATGCGTTGATCCTTGGAGGCAAAAAGTTGCTGGTTTTCCTTGATGACAGAATATTTAACGATGGTTTCATCCTTGTTATCGCAGAGAATGATGCCAATAGTGGGGTTGTCGTCTTCGCCGCGTTTGAGGTCGTCGAACATACGCACATACATATCCATCTGCCCGATGTCCTGAGGTAATCCCCCCGAAATTAAGAGGGGTTTAGAGTAGAAATTTGTGTTTTATTGGCATTCTCCAGCTTCATCACCGGGGTAATACCGCCGATAGCCATATTAGGACGCTCATTGTTATAAGTCCATAGCCATTTTGTTGCCTCCTCCTGTG
>JAJDBU010000019.1 GCA_029261195.1 Nitrospirota bacterium
TTAGAAATAAGTGATAATGAAGCTGCAAGGCGCTTAACCCGAGCAAAAGATCTGCTCTTTAAAAAAATAGATGAACAGGAGGCCGCTTAAGACATTCACCCCGCTGTTCAGACTCATTTCTCCATTGGAATAGACTGCCAAAGCGCTTCATTATCTTCCTTTATGGACACGATTATGCTACGATTCTTCCTACAATTCAGATTGAGGAAAAATGGGAAGAATCATCACAATCGCCAACCAGAAGGGTGGGGTCGCCAAAACAACAACGGCCATCAACCTGGCCGCATCACTGGCAGTGGCCGAAAAAAGCGTATTGCTAATTGACCTCGATCCTCAAGGGAATACAACCACGGGCCTCGGCATTGATCGAGACAATCTACGAGGTTCCGTCTATGATCTTTTTACCGGACGCTTACCCTTCTCCGAGTTAATCATCAACACAGGCCTTAAGCACCTCGACTTGCTCCCTGCCCATATTGACCTAGTCGGCGCCGAAGTTGAACTCGTCAGTATGAACGATCGTGAGACGGTGCTTAACAATAGCCTAAAAGAGGTCAGAGACTTATACGACTATTTGATCATCGACTGCCCCCCCTCCCTGGGCCTTTTAACCTTGAATGCCCTGACTGCAACCGATTCCCTGCTTGTGCCTCTCCAGTGCGAATATTTTGCAATGGAGGGTTTGAAAATGCTCATCAACACAATAAAACGGGTCCAGCAATCTCTGAATGCTTCTCTTCATATTGAAGGGATCTTGCTGACCATGTTTGACGGACGGAACAATCTGAGCAACCAAGTCTCAAACGAGATTCGATCACACTTCGGAGCACTTGTTTTCAAGACGACTATCCCTCGGAACATTACTCTTGCGGAGGCTCCCAGTCACGGTAAACCAGTGCTCTGCTACAGTGCTGTCTCAAGTGGTTCACGAGCCTACCTAGCTCTTGCAGAAGAGATTCTTTCAGGCGAGGCATAAATTGCGGAAGCGCCTCCTTTACGCCCTACTTTTTTTCTGGCTCACCGCCTGCGGAGACGAAGCCCTCCTAGGAATATTGCCGTCCATCTCATCCATTACGACAGAAAAAGGAAAGGCCGAGGGGCCTATAAGCGGCAAGACTAAGGTGACGATTCGCGGAACGCATTTTGCCCGTGATGCAGAAGTCACTTTCGGTGCCAAAAAAGCAACTGGCGTAAGCTTTCAAAATCAAAACTCCCTCCTTACAACAACAGACTCGGTCTTCCTGTCCGCGCTTGTTTCAGTGGCTGTCACAAGCGGAGGACAGATCGTCGTTAAACCTAGAGCCTTCGTTTATACACCGCTGATCGCTTTTGCATCGAACCGGACAGGGTCTTTTGAAATTTTCACAATGGGAATTGATAGAGAGACACCCACTCGGCTCACGACCAGCGGGACGGGGGTGATCAATGAATCCCCTGTATATTCACCCGACGGCAGAAACATCCTCTTCAGCTCAAACCAAACCGGAGACTTCGAGCTTTTTTTGATGAGTCATAACGGGCTTAATCCGGTTAATCTGACCAATAATAATACCGGAGTCGATCAGGAAGCTGTTTTTTCTCCGGACGGAAAGCAGATTGTATTTATATCGAATCGCTTGGACAGCAATCCCGGATCTGACTTTGAAATTTTTTTGATTGACCGGGATGGCGGTAATTTAAAACAACTCACGACCAACAGTACACATGAGCGAAACCCGAGCTTTTCTCCCGACGGAACGCGCATTCTTTTTAGCTCAGGCCCTGCTGGAAATCGAGAACTATTTCTGATGAACACGGATGGAACAGGCCTGCCACTACAATTGACAAACAATGTCAATATTGACGATCACGACCCGATTTTTTCGCCAGACGGCAAGCAGATCCTTTTTATTTCTAATCGTACAGGGCCGAACGAGAATGAACTCTACATCATAGACAATGACGGGGGAAACCCGATTCAATTGACAACAAATCAAGGGAACACCGCCACTCCGGCCTTTCTAGGGGTTCCGACACACGGCATTGAGGTGCTGTTCAGTTCAATCCCGACAGGGACAAACAGGGAGATTTTTTTGATGTCTTGCAGTGGGGACCAGGCTCGCGCCATCACCTCCTGCGATGAAGCAGGTGCAACAAACCTATCTCTACATACCGCTTCAGAGATTTCCCCTTCGCCATCTCCTTAAACCGATAAAAAAGCAGTTGGGCGTAGCTTAGGTTAAAAAAATGCCGTCCCCATTGCATTCAATCTGACGATCGATTTTCAACTTTTTACTAGCTCATCATCAACCCAAGTCCGGCCAGACCACTGCCAAACAGAAGTCATGCGCCCGGCACAGGAACCGGAGTGATTGATATTGAGAAGTAAACAGGGCTGGCGGTACTAGAATGTGAATCGATAAAAAAGCGGCCGAGTCATAAGCTCTAAAACTGGGCGACTCGATTTGCATTTGACACCTTAATGTCGATTTTGGAGGGCGTACGCTTTGCCACATCGTACAAGGTCCAGCCTTCCTTGGAAAAGGTCATGACGATCTGTCTTTTTCGCATGCTTTGTTGGACATCCACCGGAGAAGGGGATTCGTTTAAACCGTTATGGAAATGAAAAAGTCCGACATAATGCTGGTTAAAAGGGATCTTGCCGAGTCCTGCCTTGAGCTGGTAGGGAGACAGCAAATAACGTGAGTCTGAGAGGGCTTCAAACATCTCAACAAAGTTTTGCAGGAGCAGCCTCTGCCGATGACCGGTGATCCGCTCATTCTTGATCAGAGAAACTGTCTGATCGATCCACCGTTTCTGCATCCCTACGCCCTCAAGGGTTTGCTTATGCTTTTCAGTTCTAAGCAGTTCAAGAAAATCGGAGGGAGAATCCACGGCTTTTCGAAGCTTTATCAAATAGATTTCGTTGAGAGATGTAATTTCGTTTAGATGAAGTTTAGGCCCATCTTCATGGTAGGAAATACTTAGAATACCTCCAATTTCACTTTCGTGGTGGCTGCGTGATTCAAGCATTCTCCGGTAAATGGCTTCCCCGGTTTCGGGAGAGGAGAGGGCAAGCTTCAGCTCATCGTGATCGGTCTGAAATAGTTCGGCATCGTAGAAACTCTGAATACCTATTTCATAAAAGTGTCCAAACAGGGTGTTCGGAAAGTCGTTTGTGGCAATCTGATAGGCAATCGGAATCCCCTTAAAAAAGGCCTGATTGCCCTTCGAAAGACGATCAAGCGGAGTATCGGCGGCATAGAAGGCTTGTGTTGCAAGCTGGAGATAGCAGAAGAGAAGCGGGATAAGCCAGTAATCGTTAATAAAACGACGAAAACGATTAAACCCGGTCTGACCACGACGCTCTACCCCTGCTACAACCGCTTCGTTCACCATCTTTTGTTCCCCTACCGATATTTTGCGTAATTAAGTTCATTACTCTACGGGAAGTGTTTGACAAGGTTCAATCCCCTCGAAAGGGGGGGGTTGATTTTCTTGAGAGTACAAACTAGATAGGGTTTGCTGAAAAAGTCAGGCCCGCTTACCCATCAGGATGAGCTGCCTATTTCGGTCAAAGTTACCAGCTGTTCCGGCCAAGATTACCAGGTGGTCGGAGCGAAGCGACGCTGGTTTTTTGGAACTTACTCCGACATGTTTTCCTGAGTCAATATGGCTTGTTTTTTTCTCATCGATTCTCCTTTCAAATTTATTTTATAGGCATTGTGAACGAGCCGGTCTAGAATCGCATCGGCCATTGTCGGATCACCGATCATTTTATGCCAATGCTCAATCGGTAACTGACTGGCAATGATCGTGGAACGGCTGCCATGTCGGTCTTCGCCAATCTCTAATAAATCTCTTCTTTGTTCATCATTTAAAGGAGAGAGTCCCCAGTCGTCCAGAATCAAGAGATTGCACTTCGCCAGAGAGTGAAGCAGTTTGGCGTAGCGAGCAATTCCTTTAGCCAAGACCAGTTGATCAAAAAGTCGGGAAAATCTCAGGTAGAGCACGGAATAGCCAGTACGGCAAGCCTGATTCGCCAGCGCAGAAGAGAGATAAGTTTTGCCCGTACCCGTGGGACCGATGATCAGGACGTTTTGATGTGACTGTATCCACTGACAACTTGCAAGCTTTAGAACAAGCGATTTATCGAGTCCTCTGGCATGCCGGTAATCGATATTCTCCATGCAGGCCGACTGTTTGAGCTTTGCATTTTTTAGGCGGGTTTTAAGCTTCCGGTAAGCTCTTTCGGTCACTTCACGATCAACCAGTAGACCAAGACGTTCTTCAAAATGAAGTTGATTGACTTCGGGTAATTCTGCCTGTTCCTGAAAGGGCAGGTCAAGGGTCTTAAAAAGGCTTAGACGACAACCGTCCATTTTTTTAAACGGGCGCTCATTCAGTCCCTGAAGCAATTCAGAGATGGCGGTGTTCAGTTGATCAAGCCTCAGGAAAGTCCGGTTTCTAAGTGCCGCAAGAATCCATCTCTCTACGATCAAGACACCGGCTTCAACTTTGGCCTTGTCCTTTGGTTTGCGTGCCCGTGCAGGAAGGACAGCGGTACCATAATGAGCTGCCATCTCTTGATAAGTCGGATTGAGATCCGGCTCATAATGACAGGATCGGATAACGGCTGACTTTAAATTATCAGGGACAATCACAGCAGGAATGCCTCCGAAGAACTCAAAGGCTCGGATGTGAGCGGAAACCCAGGAAGGAAGATCCTGAGAGTATGCCGCCTCAGCGTAGGTGTAATTGCTGGCCCCTAAAACTGCAACGAAGATCTGGGCTGCTTGAATCTCCCCGGTATCCGGGTCTGTCACAGGGATCGTTTGTCCTGCGTAATCGACAAAGAGGCGATCACCTGCCTTGTGGTGCTGGCGCAAAGAAAGATCCAGCTTGCCAGCAAACTTCCGGTAGGTGTCACAAAACTTAAGTGTACTGGTAGCCGGAAGGATGAATCTCCTTGTACTCCTGCCAAAGCAGTTGGAGTGTGACTCCTTTTTTCCTTAAGTTCCTGATGAATAGCGGCACAATCGGGTTGAGGTCGGACAGGATTGGAGGCCGGGGTCGGGCTGCATAGCAGCTTCTCAAGAGCCACTTCGTCCAGGTGGTCTGGAAGAGGCCAGCTCAGGCAAGCTTGCTTGCACGAGACAGGTAACTTAGAACCGTGGGATGGGAAATCGACAAACTGCGCCCGATTATCCGTGAGGTGAGACCCAGCTCATAGGACAGTCGGAGTACTTCTTTAATTTTACGCATGGACAACCTCTTCATTGACATGCACCAACCTCCTTCTTTGAGAAAAAGAGGGCATGCTACTGCTGTCGGTTATCCAGCGCTAACTTCGCCGACCCGCTGTTACAGTGGGTGGTAATTTTGCTCCGAAATACGCAGGAAACAAAGAATTTATGTAAGCACCAAGATAACCCCGTGTAGAGAGGTTGTTTTTAGACTGGATCTTCCGGCCTGATATTCCATGGAAGCAGGTCGTCAACAGGTCGTTCTGATTCCAGATGTCTTGGGATTTCCGTAAATACTTTGTGCAAGTAGTGATAGGGCTCCAAACCATTTGCCTGCGCTGTCGACACAATTGAATGCCAGGTTGCCGTTGCCCGAGCACCCGCCCGACTTTGGCAAAACAACCAATTCTTTCGGCCCACAGCCACAGGGCGCACATGCCTCTCCGCAGGATTATTGTCAAGTCCCAGGCGACCGTCCAAGGTGAAGCGTATCAGCTTCGGCCACTGGTTGTGAAGATAGACATAGGCTTTTGCCAGAATACCACCGCATGATAGCGCCTTTGTCATGGTGCTATCGATCCAACAACGAAATTCGTCCAGAACGGCTTGGCTTTTTATTTGACGGCATGCCCTTTTTTTGTCCAGCGGCTTGTCTTTGATCTCTTTTTCAATGCGGTAGAGACGGCCGACATAAGCCAGCGCTTCGCGTGCCCGTGAAGAAAGATCGGGCAGGACCGATGCTTTCGCCGCAGCATCGAACTTTCTCCGGGCATGCGCCCAGCATCCTAACTGCGTGATATTCGGATCTGAGGCAACGCCATTGTATCCGGGATAGCCGTCCGTCTGCAGATAGCCCCTGAAACCATTCAGCAATCCATCTGCGACTGAACCTGATCGGCTTGGGCTGTAGTGCATGAGAATAATCGGTATGCCTGCTCCGGTTGCCCGTACCCAGAGATAGGATTTTTGTTCTGCACGACGTCTGGGTTCATCCAGCACCTGAAGTGTTGTTTCATCCATGTGCAGATAGTCGGCACCCAGAAGGAGGGGCTCCATCGCCTTTACCAAGGGGGCAAGGAGACGATCAGCCACCTTGATCATCCAGTCCGCCAGGGTGGTGCGAGTAAAGGGGATGCCGAAACGTTTCTCCATGATTGACGCCTGCCGATACAGTGGAAGGCTATCCACAAACTTTCCAGTGCCTAGCCAAGCCAAGAGTCCGGGTGAGACCTGACAGCGCGGCAGAGGGGCTGCTACCCCGGGTGCAGTTTTGAACCCTACCTGACACCTGGGACAGACATATTTGAAGCGAACATGCTGCAAAACACGAAAGACTGGAGGTAATACGTCATACTGTTCTGAAATTTCTTCATCAATGCGAGTCAGACAGGCTCCGCAGGTACACTGTTTTTCAGCCTCAGACAGATCGTGCTCGATACGGACCCGAGGGAGATCTTTGGGGGGTTTACGTCTGCCTCCCTTCTTGCGGGTGTGCTCCGGGACGGTGACCTCTTCCTCTTTAGGTGCCTCCTTTATATCGGTCTCGGCATCATCGAATAGCAAGATCTGTCCATCCGTAAAACGCTCCGACTTTGATCCAAAGCGGTGATGAAGCAGGGAGTTGATTTTTTCTTGAAGAAGTCGGTTTTCCCAAGTTAGCAATTCGATGGCTTGACGCATTTCTGAAAGCTGATCAGAAGGATTTTCGAGTGTATTTTCGGGTAAAATAACGGAAGATTTCATGAGGAAAATTATACCAACAATTTTTGTAAAATACTATAAAAATCAACACTTTTCATCAATTATTTCATGGGGTTATCTTGGTTCTTACGAATTTATTCTGTTGGGGGGGGTGATCCCTTTTTAAAGATATCGGTCCCCAACTCGGCAGCTCCATGAAATGAGGTATCTGCCTCCATGGTTTTTTGAGACAGTCTGTTAAGACTAATGTATAAATTTGGAAGGAAAAAACGATGAACCTAGAGGGGGAATTACGAAGTAGAGGGCGAAAAATGAGACAGAATTACTAATTCTGTCTCAGGCCTTTGCGGCTTATAGCTTCTCTAAGGTCTGGGTTTATTTTGACTGCCTGGTTATTAGCAGAAATTGCCTCTTCATAACGGCCTAAAGCGCAAAGGGAAATCCCCTTGTTGTACCAAGCGTCGGCAACATTGGGAAATAAATTAGTCACAGTTTCAAAAAAATTGAATGACTTCTCAATCGCTCCTGCATAAAAAGCAGTTCCAGCTCTACCCATGAGACGTGCGTATATTTTGTCATCTTCGCTAAGTTCTTCCTCTGTCTTTGCCTCAAATAACGAACGTCCACCTAAATGGAGAGATAGTCTATCTAATCCGCCTTCAAAATCGTCAAAAAGATCGTATTGCTGAAAACCTGAAAGGCGAGAATCACCCCGATCGCAATCTTCAAGTCTGACAGGGATGATGGCGAAGTCTTGGTCAGATTGCTGGTTTGCAATGTCATACGCATAATTTAATTCTTCATCCTGAAAGCCTGGAGTCTCGTCCCCCGTTTTTCGTAATGCTGCTTCGCTGATACAAATGACAAAATACTTACTCCGAGAGATCGCTTTTTTAATCTGTGGTTTCCATGAACCCGGCCTCAACCGTTCCTTATCAAACCAAACATTGACATCACGCTTTTTCATCCCCTCGTAAATTTCTCTTACTATCTTTAGATCTTCACTGGCATAACTTAGGGCTTGCTGAAAAAGTCAGGCCCGCTTACCCCTCAGAAGGAGCACAGCGATTTCGTGAGAAAAATTTCTCACGTTTTTCTGATCTGATCCTTCACTCATGTCACTCGGAAGCACATAAGCGGCATCTTTTGTCCTAT
>JAJDBU010000020.1 GCA_029261195.1 Nitrospirota bacterium
TGCGACGAAAATCTTTTATTTTCTGAAAAAAACGTTCCACTAAATTGCGTTCTTTATACAATTCCTTGTCATAATCTCTTGGCTGCCGCCTGTTCTTCCTTGATGGAATGACGGGTACAGCTTTTGTCGCTCTCACCGCTGCAACAAATCGATCAGAATCGTATCCTTTATCCGCTAACACGTAGTCGGCCAGAAAACCTTTGATTAAGGCCTCCGATTGTCCGTATTCTGAAGCTTGTCCCGCGGTTAACAATAGGCGTAATGGGTTGCCCAAGGCATCTACCGCTGCGTGGATCTTTGTACTCAGACCACCGCATGATTTACCAACCCCTTCTGATTCTTGCTTTTTTTCGGAGGAGAACCATGTTGATGAACTCGGACGATACTTCCATCGACCATCAGGTATTCCAGATCCCGATCGCCAGAAAGCGCTTTAAATACCCGGTTCCACACACCTTTTTTGGACCATCGGTTAAAACGTACATAGATTCGATGCCAATATCCATACTCCTTCGGTAAATCCCGCCACGGAGCACCTGTCCGGGCAATCCATAATACGGCCTCTATGAACAGGCGGTTATCTGACGCTGTAACGCCACAGTCTGTCGATTTGCCAGGGAGTAGATCTTTTAAACGCTCCCATTGTTCATCTCGCAATACACTTCGCCTCATATATATCCCTCAAAAGAATGCTATTCTACACGCTTTAAAGAATATTCCCTAATTGAGAACGCCCCCTAGTCTTCGAGGCGTCGTAAAATCGTCACAGCCTTTTTATAAAATGTCTTGGCTTGATCTGTCTGTTCAATGACAGCATAAACGTTTCCGATATTGCCGTAGAGATCGGCCAGAGGGCTTAGATCTTCCCGAATTCCTTCTTGAGCCTTGAGATAAAACGACAAGGCCTTTTTGTAGTCTCCTTTTGAGAAGGCCTGATTGCCTTGCTGCATGAAGAGGTAAGGATTCATCATAGATAATCAGTAAGGATGAGCACTATAATACCTTCAATCCGGCCCGGTGATGCCTCGCGGCCTTCGGTCGGGGTCATTCACCGTACAGGTATCATCATACTCTGTTAGACCAATGGGAATATATTTGTGGCATTAAAACCGACCATCTATAAAATGAAAATTACCCTGTCAGATCTCGACCGGGATTACTATGACGCGCTCAGTTTGACGATTGCTCGACATCCTTCTGAAACACTAGAGAGAATGATGGTTCGGGTGCTGGCATTTTGTATTAATGCTCAGGAAGGTCTCGCGTTTACAAAAGGACTTTGCGCTGTCGAGGAAGCCGATATCTGGGCTCGCACATTAGATGATCAAATATCATTATGGATTGATGTGGGGGAACCAACACCTTGAAAGGGTAAAAAAGGCAAGGCGACTTTCCCCAGTAGTTAAAGTCTATAGCTTTAATTTAAAATCGGATATTTGGTGGACTCAAGGGAGAACAAAGTTCAATACACTGGGGGCATCTATTTTTCAGTTTCAGTGGAGGAGCATCCAAGAATTGGCAAAGCTGGTGATGCGGACGATGGGTCTTTCCATCACCATTACATGCGACACGGCCTATCTGTCCTCTGAATTAGGGGAATGTGAGGTCTCTTGGATGTCGCTACAAAGTGCATAATCAAATATCAACGATAAAAATATTAATCACCCCTTTTTCTCGATCTGCCCAAAGGAGACACCATGAATCGTTTTCTTTACACCCGTATTCGCGTAGGAGATTTAGACCGCTCTATCGAATTTTACTGCAAGCATCTCGGCTTTCGTGTCAAAACTCGGACAGATCAATCCCCCTCTGGTAACCATATTGTCCATCTGGCACTTCCTGGAAATGAACATTTGCTTGAACTGTGCTGGTCGGAAAATTATGAACTGAAAGTGCCGGAAGACCTCATGCACCTTGCGATAGGCGTACCTGACTTGATCGCCACCTGCGACACTCTGGAAAAAGCAGGCATTGAGATCTGGCCGAGTGGCTGGCGAAAAGAATTCATCACGGGCAAAAAAATGGCATTTATCGATGATCCGGATGGCTACGAAGTCGAACTGCTTGAATATGGACTGGAATAGAAATGGCGAGGCGAAGAGGATGAGCCCTGTTTTCAAATCGGTTTTGGTGCGGATGACAGGTGGATGGGGCTTTGTGCCTCAGGAGAAAGACTTCGGTGAAATCAAATTGCCTGATCATGTTTTTAACAGGATTATTTTATGACAAAAATCGGTACACCTTTCTCATCTTCTACAACTAAAATTCTGCTCTGTGGCTCTGGAGAATTGGGTAAAGAGTTGGTCATTGAGCTACAGCGTTTTGGTTGTGAAGTAATCGCTTGTGATCGTTATGAAAATGCGCCAGCAATGCAGGTGGCTGATCGATCATTCACTTTTTCAATGCTGTATGGGGATGAATTACGGAGAGTCATTGAGCTTGAGAGGCCTGATTATATTGTGCCTGAAATAGAGGCCATCTCTACCGATACGCTTGTGGCGCTTGAGCGTGAAGGATTTAACATCATTCCAACGGCGAAGGCCGTGCGTCTGACCATGAACCGTGAAGGCATTCGTCGTCTTGCTGAGGAAGAGTTGGGTATTCTCACGTCCAACTATCAATTTGTTGATAACGAAAAAGATTTTGAGAAAGCTGTCGCCGAGATTGGTTATCCCTGTGTCGTAAAACCGATTATGAGTTCATCAGGCAAAGGGCAGAGCACTATTAAAAGTGAAGCGGATATTACGAAGAGTTGGATCTACGCGCAAGAGAGGGGACGTACCGGAGCGGGTCGGGTCATCGTGGAAGGCTTTGTTGATTTTGATTATGAAATCACCCTGTTAACAATTCGCCATATCCAGGGCACCAGTTTTTGTCTACCGATAGGACATCGACAAGAAGATGGAGATTATCGGGAGTCATGGCAACCGCAAGCGATGAGTAATGTTGCATTGACTCGAGCCAAAGAGATCGCCGAAAAGGTAACAGGCGCGCTGGGAGGCCGAGGGATTTTCGGAGTCGAGCTCTCTATTAAAGGTGATAATGTTTACTTTAGTGAGGTATCGCCTCGCCCGCATGATACCGGTATGGTGACGATGATCTCTCAGGATCTCTCGCAGTTCGCGCTACACGCCCGCGCCATTTTGGGACTGCCTATTCCAAACATTACACAGCATGGCCCTTCGGCTTCCGCTGTCATTCTGGTGGAAGGTAACTCCAAAAACATCCGTTTTAATAACATCGAAGGAGCGCTGGAATCCCCGGATACCCAACTCCGCCTCTTTGGAAAACCAGAAGTGAAAGGTAAGCGCCGCATGGGGGTAGCGCTCACGCGCGGAACCGACATTGAAGACGCCAAACAAAAAGCTTTAAACTCGGCTGCGGCGGTGAATATTGAGCTTTAGATGGAAATACGTTCTTCATGATGCCATTGATTGACCTCATGAAGAATAAACATATAGGAAAACCAAAGTGAAATTTTGAAATAGAAAAACCTGGAAGGAATGATTGGCCCGACGAAAGACTTTTAGTCGAAGGGTTCACCCCAGTCGCTCAACCCGACCACATCATACTTTTCGGCCTTCGAGTCGGGGCCTTGGACGAGCTTTATCGACAGTTGCATTAATTTAAACAAAGGAGAGAAAGTTTGAAGACAATGAATTGTAAGCAACTAGGCGGAGCGTGCGAGAAAAAATTTCAGGCGAACTCTTTTGATGAGATTGCAGAAATGAGTAAACAACACGGCATGGAAATGTTTCAAAAGCAGGATGAATCACACCTTAAAGCAATTCATGAAATACAAGAACTTATGCAAAAGCCAGAAGCGATGAAAGAATGGTTTGAAAATAAGAAGATCGAATTTGAATCATTACCTGAAGGTAACTACTCACCCCTTCGATCAGAAATAAAGCAAAAAAGTTCTTGACAGGTTTTTCGATGAAAGAATCTGTTGTTTTTACCTCAGAGTAAAATCCATCGCCGAAAGCCCCGAAGAAAGACCTGCAGGGGCTTTAATG
>JAJDBU010000003.1 GCA_029261195.1 Nitrospirota bacterium
AGAGGATCACCCAGCGCTTATCACTCCGAAGTTTCCCCCCGAAGGGCAGATGAAAATTCTCAAAGGACAGCTGATTCGGGTTACTTTTTCGATACATGGAGGCTCCTGGTGCACACTTTTTAGGGGCTAAAGGTCTTTTTCTTTGCACTTGGAGCAGGATACTACAGATTAAAACCTTTTAAAATCAAAAACTTATCGTTTTTTCAGCAAGCCCTAAGTAGATGCCGGATACTTGTACCCAATTGGGCCTGGCCTAGTAGCTGTATTTGGTATAAGGAGAAAAAACGGAAGCAGACTTAGCATCGGAATACCATTGCTAACTCGCCTAATCGGATAGCCAGCCGAGGGCCTCTAAGCCCTGGCCCCACAGCACACCGTATTTGGTCTGCACGGGACGCTTCACTTTCTCGAAGAGGCCTTCAGAGGAAAGAGTGCTCGGATTTCGAGTATAGATTTCTGTGATGTTTTGGTCTATGAATTTTGGTCTTAGTCTCTTTTCATGATCTCCCGTTCATCAAGCTCATCAAGTCCAACAGGGCCTGAGAGGTCTTCTTTTTCAATCATGGATTCGTCAATCGTCAAAAGGAAGGTCACCAGTTTTTGCACGTCTCCAATCGTCATTTTCCGGCTGTAATCGCTTGGCATGCCATCCCCGTCTCGAAACCCGGGGAGCATAAAAGCAGCAGGGTGCAGGATGGATTCCATCACATATTCTCGTTCTGTCGTTGCTTTGGCACGACCTTCTGCGACAGCGCGTTGGTATTCCGGAGAGGCTAGCCGACGAGCGGCATTGCTTTTCATTGCCAGTATGGGACCGAGGACGCCGGTTTTTGCAATCGGGATTCCCGGGATCTTATGACAGACAAAACAATTGTTTTTTTCGATAATCACTTCCACGGGATTGGTTTGTTTTTCGGTCTCGGCCAGGCTTTCAATCGAGGCAAAGACCTTGGGTGAATCTCCCGGCAGGGGCAGTTTTTTCTTGAAATAATTCTTCCAGTCTTCTTTAGCGGTGACCCTGCTGAAATCTCCGGGTGTGTCTTTGGCTTGCAGATAGGATGCAACGGCGATCATTTCGTAATCACTCAATTGATAGGGCATGTGGTTCATGACCGGCATTTCGCTTCTTAGATCATCGCTGCCCGGAATGCCGAAACCTTCAACGACATAACAGTTCGGACAGTAGATGGATTCAAGAATATATTCTCCTCCAGTCTTAGCCTGAGCCTTGAGTCCGGAGATCGGTTCGGGGCTTGCCAGATATTTCTCTGAGAACATCTTGTAACGGGCTTCCTGTGGTCGTTTGTGTGATCGCTCTTCAACTCCCCTCAGATCGGGACAACGGTCTTGATTGTGTCCTTCCACAAAGAGATGGCAAAAGGCGCACTTTCCTTTTCCAATGGGCATCCGGTCAAATTCTCCAGCCAGGCTGATTTCCAATTCCGGCCGGTTGGTCCCGAAGATGGCGAACTCTCCTTCTTTAACCAGTGTTTGCGGGGAATAAAGTTTTTCAAGGTCAAGGGATGCCTTTTCTACCACTGAGATTTCTACTTCTTTTTCGAGGTCTTCAACTTTAGCGGGAGGGGCCTCTTTGGTCGGATTCCCTCCTTTTAAAACGACTACCGTCAGGCCGATGGCAAGAATGAGCACTAAGGCTAATTTCCACAAGGGAACGGATTGATTCGGCTTGGAACGATTCATATTGTTGTATGACTCCCTGTTATCATTAAAGCCCTGTGCGCAGGGACATGAGCAATGATTTCTGTTTTACAAAATGGCATTGGGTTAAGGCTTGATTCGTGGTGTGTCTAGGGGCTTCCGGTGGTGGTATCGACAAAAAGGGCCGAGGGTTTATTGAGGCCGGTATTGTCTCCTGAGAGGGTCGTATGTTCGGCCTGTCCCTGTGCGGTGCTGGCATTATTAAAGAAGTAGAGGGAATTGCTACCTAGATCGCTGACGTAGAGTAGGTCTTTTCCCGGGTCAATAAAGACTGCAGAAGGCGCATTCATGAAATTGTTCCCGTCTTTGTCGCTTCCTGAGATGATTCGGCTTGGAGCGACGTTGCCGTTTCTTGTTGAGATGTCTTCAAAAACCAGGATTTTTGTCGCCCCGCTGTTTAAGACATAAAGATCGTCACGCAGGGTGTCAATGACCACGGCGATGGGTGAAATAAGTTGGGTACTTGATCCGCTTAGGATAAAATCAAGAGAAGCAGTGCCGTTCGTTAAAAAGGTGACAATTGAATTTCCCCCCGCATTAGCAACATAAAGCCGGTTTTGGCCCGTATCAACGGTGATGCCACGGGGATTGTTCAATTGGGCATCGGTAATGGTCTGGTTGGGTATTTCTCCCCCGACCAATGCTTCTGGATTGTTAAAGGCCAGAATTGTGTTGGACCCGCTGTTGGAGACATAGAGGCGGTTTGCGACTGCATCAACAAAAAGGCCACTGGGATTGTTCAGTTGAATATTGCTCAAGTCCCTCTTGACGGCACCTGAATTGAGGTTAACGTCAATTTTGTCAGCGGTTTTCAAAATAGAAAGGCTGTTCGTCGATTGATTTGCAACATAAAGCACATTCCGGGTCGTATCGACAGCAACACCCGTCGGTGTCGTGAAAGCGCCTGAACCGCCAGACCAGATCGTGCTAGGGACATTTTTCCCTTCGGCGCCGAAGATCAATAGGGCGCCACTTGGGCAAGTACTCGGTCCACCTGTACAGATCGGACTTTCGGGCTGACCGACAAAGATGCCTTGACTGCCATTTTGATCGGCAACCAGGAGCGCCCCTGTGGTTCGGCTTACCTCCTGAGGTGGTGTAAAATCAAATAAGGTATTGGCCCCGACAATTTTCTTGCTGGGTCTTGTTTCTCCATTCAATTGACTCGCGTTATTATAAGCAAAAATCGCATTGTTGCCGGAGCTGATCAGGAAGAGGATGTTAGTTGTTGGATCAATTTGCGGTGCAATTGGAATAAGCAGTTTATCTTCTGCCGCAAGCGTCGTGCTTGTAACCGTTCGATCTGGAAGCACATTGCCGTTTATTGCTGTGTCTGTACATGGATCGCCATTTTTCCTCACGCCATATCCTTTGTTATTTTCATCCAGGCCTGCACAGTTAAACGAAAGGATACTGTTGTCTCCGGCATTGGTCACATAGAGGATATTTCTGCTCCCATCGTAAGAAAGACCATGTGGTTTGTTGAGGGCTGTATTGCCGCCAGCAATGGTTCGAGTGAGCGACAAACTGTCGAGATTATAGACAAAAATCGTGTTTGTCCCTTTGTCCGCAACGTAGACATCCCCGCTTGCTTCATCCACTTCCATTGCCGTTGCGCCGCTGTTGATCCCTCCTGCGCTAATGTCACTAAAAGTTCTTAGCGCGCCGGGAGGATGGAGTTGCGAGCTTGTCGGTCCGATGACGTCATTTGTCGGGAAGTCCACCGGGTTATTTCCGAAACCGGAAGTCCACTGTCGTTGAGTTGCTGTTGGCACTGTCGGGCAGTTCGGATTGAAGCCCCCCACAGCATTTGGAATACAATGGATGGCAAACCTGGAAAAAGTGCCAGATACCGCATTTAATGTAAGGAGATAACCTCGGGTTTTGTCAATGTAGAAGCCTCGCAAGGCGTTAAAGTTGGATCCTCCTTCCGTGATGCTCCAGCTGGGTTGACTTGCATTAAAGCTCAAGGTGCTGATTTTGTCGTAAACAAGGATGGGAACTGCCGCTAGGCCGTTGACTCCGCTTCCGAAGTTGGCGACATATAAGCGATCAAGATCGGCATCGTAGTGAAAATCACTTGGTTCCTCTATAGAGGCATTGCCGGGTGTATTGGGGTCGGCATTGATTTTGAGCGGCGCCACATCTCCGGAAAAAGAGTATGTGAAAATGTTGTTCGCGCCCGTATTAGTGATGTAAATAATTTCTTTTGTCGGGTCAAAGGCAACGCCGGTCGGACTCGACAAGGTTGTATTCACCTCTGCGGATACATCGCCTCCGATTCGTCGGTTCGGCGCAATGTTACAAGGTATCGACATTGCGGTCGTACAAACCATATCAATGTTGTTAAAAACAATCAAAGAAGGGCTGTCGACATTGGCACTTGTTTGATTGACGTTGTTCGGACTGTTGCTGTTGATGACATACAGTTGTCCAGCGGCCACATCAAGGTCAATTCCAGTCGGGACAGTAAGCTGAGTCTTATTGTTTATAGAAGGCGGGGTGTTAAGACCGGCAATGACACGTTCAGGTTCAACAGCACCACCCTTTACACTTGCAGTGTCATAAATAAAGACCCCCGGAGTGTTAAGACCGGTATTGACCACGTAAAGTCGATCATTCTGACTGTCAATGAAAATCCCGAAAGGGAGTTCAAGCTTGCTGACCTGTTTGGAAGAATCGTTGGAAGTATGAGGTCTGATCACCCGCGATGGCGCCTTGTTACAGGCAGTAAAGTCTGTAATGCATTGGTCAGGTCTACCCCCTAAACCCCCTGCATTGTCATAGACCAAAATTGAATCATTGCCCATATTTGAAATGTAGAGGATGTCCCGTGTGGGATCAGTATCAATTGCTAAGGCTCTTGGCAGGTCTAGCTCCGTCAGGTTTCCGACAAGCAAACGGCAGGGTTTGATATTTCCGGCAAGACTTGTTGCTCCGGAACAGTTTTTTTCAAAGACAAGGATTGAATTATCGTTTTTATTGGCAACGAAAATCCGATTATGCGTTGCATCGAAAGTGACACCGAAAGGCTGATCCAGCATGGTGTTACTGCCTGATATAACTCGGGTTGCTGAAAACGGGGCCGTCAAGGCACTTGCATTGTCATAGATTGAAATGGCGTTTTGCCCCGTATTGGCAACATAGAGTGTGTCATTAATACGGTCAAGGAAGACACCTGTCGGACCGGTCACCGCTTCGGGGAAACGTCTACTTGGGAGGATATTTTCATCCTGAACAATTGGGCTGAGTGCCGCTTTTGCCGCACCCTTGTTTGTGGAGAGCGGATCAAATGCAAGCAGGCTACCATCACCGGCATTGGTCACATAGAGAGAACCGCCAAAGGTAAAGGATTCGGCGCTGGAAGTACCGGGCTGAGTACCGGCAGCCGGGACCTTCCCTGTTGTGTCACCACAGCCCGAAAGAGTCAGAGACAAAAACAAGATGGCGGTGAAAATGACGCCGATCACACTCTCTTGTGTCGGCTTCAAATAAAAACGCGGTTTCACTTCAGTCCTGTTTTTCAATCTAGGTCCCCACAAATGAAGGGTTTAATAATTGTTCAGCGTGCCTTAGCTCTCGTTCTCTCCCAACAAATATCGCGTGAAACGACTGACCTGAATATTTTCCCCGGTTTTTGAAATCTTTTCGGCGATCAACTCTTTAATGGTTATGTTCGTATCTTTTATGAAGGGCTGCTCCAATAGACAGATCTCCTGAATGAATTTTTTGAGCTTTCCCTCTGCAATGCGTTCAATCACCGCCTCAGGCTTTTTTGATTCTTTCGCCTGAGCGATGAAGATTTCGCGTTCTTTCGCGATGACTTCTTCCGGGACCTCTTCCTGCTTGACATAGCGAGGCGCGGGACTGGCACCGGCCACCTGCATGGCGAGGTCTTTGAGTAGGGATTGAAACACTTCGTTACGTGCGACAAAATCTGTTTCGCAGTTGACCTCTATAAGCACCCCGACCTTGCCACCGGCGTGAATGTAGGTGCCGATGCCTCCCTGGTCTGTTGCTCGTCCGGCTTTTTTTGACGCATTAGCCAAGCCTTTACGCCGAAGAGTGACAATGGCTTTGTCCAAGTCATTGTCGCTTTCTTTAAGCGCAGTTTTACAAGCCATAATTCCGGCACCGGTTCTTTCCCGAAGCGCCCTGATCGTTTCAACTCCCAATATTAACTCTCCTTATGTTCCCAATTTAAACAGCTCAAACTTTGAGTATTCATTAAAAATGACGGACTAGGCCGATGCTGGATTCTCGGCGACCTCTGGCGTAGGTGGCGGGGTCACGACGGGAGATGCCGAAGGTTCCGTTTCGACCTTCCCGCTTGTCTCAGCATTCACGGTTTCCGCTTTCACTGTCTCTTCGGGCGTCTTTACTTCAGGTTCAAAGACCATCTCAGAGACTGCTGCTTTTTTTACGGGTGGCGCGGGGGGAGTCGTTGACTTTTCCCTGATCCCCCGGCCTTCCAAAACGGCATCCGCAATTTTATTGGTAATGAGACTGAGGGAACGGGCGGCGTCATCATTGCCGGGAATCGGATAATCGATTTCATCCGGATTGCAGTTTGTATCGACAATGGCAATGATGGGGATGCCGAGTCGTCTTCCTTCGAGGACCGCTGTCTGTTCTTTGATGGTGTCGATGATGAATATGGCCGAAGGCAGTCGGTTCATGTCCTTAATGCCACCCAAGGTTTTATCCAGTTGCACACGATCTTTTTCAAGTTTAATCACTTCCTTTTTAGGAAGTCTTTCGTAGGTGCCGTCTTCTTGGGCGCTTTCAAGGCGTTTTAGCTTTTTGATGCTCTGTTTGATTGTTGCGAAGTTAGTGAGCATTCCCCCGAGCCAGCGGTGATTTACAAAATACATATCGCAGCGCAGCGCACCCTCTTTGACGATCTCCTGGGCCTGGCGTTTTGTCCCGACAAAAAGGACGGACTGACCACTGCTAGCGAGATCCCGTACAAAATCGTGTGTTGCGTCCAAAGCCGAAACCGTTTGTTTCAGGTCGATAATGCAAATACCGTTTCGTTCTCCAAAGATATATTTCGACATCTTCGGGTTCCAGCGCTTCTTTTTGTGTCCAAAGTGAACCCCTGAATCCAAGAGATCCTTCATTTCAACTGTTGCCATTTGTTCTTACCTCCAATTTGGTCTTATCCTCCGCTCCTTAAATCTTCCGATCACCCGGCAACCTGCATGGTTCGCAGGGACCACGCCAAGCTTCTATCAGAGCGTGTGAATTTTATCTGTGAATACCGCCATTAAAGGGGGGCACAATACCACACAAAATAGCGGTAATTCAATATCGATTTTGATCAAATAGATGTAAAGACACGATGCTTCGCGCCCTTGTTACGGTACGCTAAAGAGCAGCTCCGGCGATTGAAGTGCGTGTTGTCGCTTCATAGCGAGATATATCATCCTCGTGAGCCAGGGTGAGGGCGATATCGTCAAGCCCTTTGAGGAGGCATTGGCGCCTAAACGGATCGACGGTGATTTGAAAGGCCATGCCGTCGTCAGAGGAGATCACTTCTTTTTCCAGATCAATGCTCAGTTGGAATTGTTCTTTTTTTCTGACTTGCTCAAAAAGGCTGCTGATTTCCGATTCTGAAAGTCGAACGGGCAGGATGCCGTTTTTGAAGCAGTTGTTATAAAAAATATCAGCGAATGAGGGGGCGATAATACAACGAAAACCGTAGTCGAGCAATGACCAGGGGGCATGTTCCCGAGAGGAGCCACAGCCAAAATTTGCTCGTGTGACCAGAACCGATGCGCCTTTGTAGCGTTCCCTGTTCATCTCAAAATCAGGATTGAGCTTCTTGTCTTCGGTAAAACGCCAATCATAAAACAGAAATTGACCGAAGCCCGTTCGTTCAATCCGTTTAAGGAACTGCTTCGGAATGATCTGATCGGTATCGACATCCGGGAGGTCGAGTAAGGTGACAATGCCCTTGAGTTGGGTAAATGCTTCCACGATTTTTGACTCCTGGATTAAATGTGTTGCCGAATATCGACAAAGTGCCCGGCGACTGCCGCAGCAGCGGCCATACCGGCACTGACCAGGTGGGTGCGTCCTCCTGCTCCCTGTCGACCTTCAAAATTACGGTTGGATGTCGAGGCGCAACGTTGGCCGGGTTTGAGGCTGTCCGGATTCATTGCCAGACACATGGAACAGCCTGCCTCACGCCACTCTAGACCGGCTTCCGTAAAAATTCGATCCAACCCCTCTTTTTCCGCCGCTTGCTTGATTTCAAAAGAGCCGGGAACAACGATGGCGGTGACGCTTGAGGCCACATGCTTTCCCTTGACGATCTCGGCGGCGGCCCGGAGGTCTGAAAGGCGTGAATTGGTGCAGGAGCCGATAAACACATAATCAATTGGAATGTCTTCAATCGGGGTTTCTGCCGCAAGCCCCATGTAGTCGAGGGCGCGTTCCGCCGATTTTCTGGCATTTTCATCTGAGAAATCAGAAGGCTTCGGTACGCGAGCGTCTACCGAAGTCACCTGGGACGGGTTTGTACCCCAGGTCACCTGCGGTGCAAGCGTCGAGACATCAATTTCTAAACGCTGATCAAAAGTCGCACCGGGGTCACTTCTCAGTTTTTCCCATTGTGCAACTGCCGCATCAAAATCGGAGGGGGCGTACGGGCGCCCTCGCAAATAATCGAAGGTTGTGCTATCCGGCGCGATCATTCCGGCTCGTGCACCGGCCTCTATCGACATATTGCAGATTGTCATCCGCTCTTCCATGCTGAGGGCGCGGATGGTGTTCCCGCCATATTCGATCACATGACCGCTTCCGCCGCTTGTGCTGATTTTCCCGATAATGCCCAGAATGACATCTTTGGCCTCAACACCGGAAGCGCGGTGTCCATTGACTTCGATAAAAAAGGTTTTCGGTTTATCCTGCTGGAGGCACTGTGTCGCCAGGACATGTTCCACTTCGCTGGTTCCGATACCGAAAGCAAGCGCCCCGAAGGCCCCATGTGTCGAGGTATGACTGTCTCCGCAAACCACGGTTAATCCAGGAAGGGTCAGGCCGAGTTCCGGTCCGATCACATGGACAATGCCGTGATGCGGGCTGTTCAAATCGAAGAGTCTCACGTCGAATTCAGTGCAGTTAGAGGTCAAGGTGTCGATCTGTTTCGCTGAAATGGGATCTTGTATCGGCTGAGAACGGTCGGTGGTCGGGACGTTGTGATCCATTGTTGCGAAAGTCAACTCGGGATGCCGGACTTTTCTACCGCTGAGCCTGAGTCCTTCAAAGGCCTGGGCCGATGTGACTTCATGTACAAGGTGGCGGTCGATGTAGATAAGGGAGGGCTTGCCCGCCTCTTCATGGACGAGATGTTTCTCCCAGATCTTTTCAAATAAACTTTTAGACATGAGCTAGCGAACCTTCAGTAATTCGATTTCAAAAACCAGTGTCGCATTGGGAGGAATGACGCCCCCCGCACCGCGTGCACCGTAACCAAGGCGGGAGGGAATCGTTAAACGCCTTTTTCCGCCGACCTTCATCGTGGCAACCCCTTCATCCCATCCTCGAATCACACGCCCTGCACCGATTCTAAAAGAAAAAGCCTCCTTACGGTCGAGCGAGCTGTCAAACTTGGTCCCATCTTCCAGCCAGCCGGTGTAATGAACAAATACCAGTTGGTCTTTTTTGGGCTGAGGTCCTTCGCCCTCAACTAAATCAACATAGCGCAATCCGGAGGGAGTCTCTATTTGTTTTCCTTCGGTAGCCATTACAGGGACCTGCAAAGGGAGCAAAGTGAATAAGGCAAAGGCAAAAAATAAGCGCAAGGACATAAGGGTGTTCCTCCAATATTTATTTTAATTTGAAAATTTACTTTCATTCAAATATCCAAGCTAGCAAATATCCAAGCTAGTTTGAGTCAAAAGGTTGACGTAAAACGATGGTCTCGCCTCTTTTTGAGCTTGTCGAGATGATGTCGGCAGGACAGCCGACAAGCGCTTCAATGGCTTCCAGATAGATTTTTGCATTTTTGGGAAGTTTGTCGTAGTCGGTGATGCCATTGGTCGATTCGTCCCAGCCCTCAAAACGCTTCAGAATCGGAGTGACCCCTTCCAAACGTCTTAAAGAACTCGGTACTTCATCTAATCGTATTCCATCTACTTCGTAAGCCACACAGATCTGAATCTCCGGCATGCCGTCCAGCACGTCCAGCTTTGTGATGGCAAGAGAGCTCAGGTGATTGACTCTAACTGAATAACGCACCAGGACGGCATCAAACCAGCCACAACGTCTTGGACGACCGGTTGTCGCGCCAAACTCGTTTCCCAATTTCCGTAACATCTCTCCCATCTCCCCGCAAAGCTCGGA
Organism: Nitrospirota bacterium; assembly: GCA_029261195.1. Taxonomy (GTDB): domain Bacteria; phylum Nitrospirota; class Nitrospiria; order SBBL01; family JAADHI01; genus JAJDBU01. The sequence goes on from JAJDBU010000003.1 coordinate 10,072, forward strand.
AGGAAAGGGGCCGCTGCCGACACGGGTGGTGTAGGCCTTTGTGACGCCAAGCACCTTATCAAGCCGCGTCGGTCCGACACCGGTTCCCGTTGCAGCGCCTCCGGCGACGGAATTGGAGGAGGTCACAAAGGGATAGGTGCCGAAATCTACATCCAGGTGGGTGCCCTGCGCCCCTTCAAAAAGCAGGTGATGTCCTTCGTCAATGGCTTTATTTAAAAATAGGGAGGTATCGGTAATATAGGGTTTCATCTGCTCAGCGTAGCCGAGATATTCCTTGAAAATAGCTTCCGGATCAAAGGGCGGCATCTTGTAGATCTTCTCAAGTATCGCGTTGATATCGACCAGATTCACCTCTAGCTTTTCACGAAAATGCTCCGGATCATAAAGGTCAGCGATGCGAATGCCTGAGCGAGACATCTTGTCGGCATAGGCCGGTCCGATGCCGCGTCCGGTCGTCCCTATTTTTTGAGATCCCTTCATCCGTTCACTGGCTTTGTCGATCGCCTGATGATAAGGCATGATCAGATGAGCGGCCTCGGAGATAAATAGACGATCCGTGACCTCAAAATTTCGCTGCGTCAAAAGGGTGATCTCTTCGAGCAAGGCTTTCGGGTTAATGACAACGCCATTACCGATTACGCCGATTTTTCCCTGAAGGAGTCCGGTAGGGATCAGGTGAAGGACAATGGGCTTTCCGCCAATCACGATGGTATGTCCAGCATTGTGTCCACCCTGGTAGCGGACGACATAGTCCGCCCCTTCGGAAAGAAGGTCGACGACCTTCCCCTTTCCCTCATCTCCCCACTGTGTTCCTACGACAACAAGATTCATCTTTTTTTCTCTGCCAAGCCTGTAAGTGCGATTATGTTAGGGGTTTATTCGATTTAATGTCAAGGCGAGCTAATGGGTCCTGAATCATTGTAGTCTCTATACCATCGACAAGACTGTTTCGACGAGTTTTTCAATACCTTTGGCGATTTCTGAAATCTTCGTCTGACACATATAAGCAGGGGTGGATACAATCTTGTGCGCCTCATCAATGACAATCTCATCCACCCTCGCCTCGGCATGTTCCGCCCCCATCAATTCAAGTGCGGATGCTGTGTCGGCATCGTTTCCGATCGTTAATTTTATTTTTTGCCCGCTTGCCTGCGCGACTTTTGCCATCACCGCAGGCGCAATGCAGATGACACCAATCGGCTTGCCGGCCTTTAACATCTCAGTGATGAATGCGGCAACATCAGGCTGCACCTCTGAATCCGCTCCTTTGACTGCAAAGTCAGAGAGATTCTTGGCAGCGCCATAACCGCCCGGCAGGATCAAGGCATCAAGGTCTGCGGCTGAGACCTGATTAATCTCCTGAATATCGCCACGGGCAATGCGTGCGGCTTCAATCAGAACATTCCGAGGACCCGCCATTTCTTCTCCCGTAATATGATTGACGACATGCATCTGCTCAATATCAGGTGCCATGCAAACCGCCTCAGCACCTGCACGATCAATCGCCAACAAGGTCACGACCGATTCCTGAATCTCGGCACCATCCAAATATCCACATCCTGACAACAACACACCGATTTTTTTCGCCATAAGTTCTCCTCCTTGTTGTTTAGGACCCCGAAGGAAAGGACTCTTCATCCAGATAAAGCATCCGGGTATCAGAATGATATCCGAATAACTCTGCGAATCGCCCCCAATTGACAACCGTTTTAAAGAGGTCGTCGATATTTTCGTGAGGAAGGCAGCGACTTAATTCCTCTAGAATGGTCTCCCGATCCAATCGCCCCGACTCCGATTCTTGAAGGAATTGCGTCAAACGCTGAAAGATCGGAAGCTTCGTCAATTGCTCGCGGATGATGAGTTTTCTTTCGACCATTTTGTTTTTGAGCAGGTCTCTGCCCAAGGTTTGAATGACCACGTCGCCACCCGGGGTCTCGGCAAGGCCGAGCATTTCCGCCATCTTAATCACCGAAAGGAGTTCTCCCAGTTCATAGTGAATCTCTTCCGCTAAACGATAGATGTCTTCCTTCCCGTTGCTGTCATCAAGATATTCCAGTAATCCGATCACCTTACTTGCCGAAACCTGCGGTAGGGGTTCTATTTCCATCGCCTCCTCTTCATTTATATGAATAAAACAATGGTGCAGTATTACGCCATCAGGGAAAAAATGTTGTCACTCAGTTCATCGACTACCGGGTCTTTTTTGTCTCTCGGTCGGCTTAGCGTAATCGGGATGTCAGCGAGCAAGGTACCGGGATGGGAGGACAAAACCAGAACGCGGTCGGCCATCAACACAGCCTCTTCAATAATATGAGTCACCATAATAATGGTATTGACCGGCATCGTTTGGTCTTCCCATAACATCAGGACTTCTTCCCGGAGTGCCAGCGTGGTCAAAGGGTCGAGGGCGGAAAAGGGCTCATCCATGCAAAGCAGTTTTGGCTCGACGGCAAGCGCCCGCGCCAGACCCACCCGTTGCTTCATGCCCCCCGACAACTCCCGAGGGTAGGCCTCTTCAAAGCCATCCAGACCGACTTTGTCAATGAAGTAGGCCGCCTTTTTTCGACGGGCCATTTTAGACAAGCCGCGTGCCTCCAGGCCGACTTCAACATTTCCCATCACCGTCAGCCAGGGGAAAAGGGCGAAGGATTGAAAAACCATCGCCGAATCCAGATTGACTGATTTTTGCGTCTGTCCTTCATAAAGTACGACCCCTTCCGTCGGAGGCACCAGGCCGGCCAAAATCCTCAAGAGGGTACTTTTTCCGCAGCCGGAAGGCCCGACAAGGGCAATGAATTCCCCTTCCCTGACCGTAAAGGAAATCTCTCGAAGGGCCGGCATTAAAACCCGATCCTGCTGGAAAGACTTAAAGACTTTTTGTATGTCCAATAAAGGCATCGGTTCTACAATGTCCCTTTAATATTCAAGTTTAAAACGCCCGATTGCATAAAGATAAACACGCCGCCAGAAGAAACGATTGAGACAGGTAATAGTGAGAATCATAGCAAGGAGGGTCAAGAGGATCATCTGTTCATCTCCCGATTCATAGATTGCCCGATCCAGCATGGCGCCAATGCCGACAACGGAATGCACTTCATGTCGATAAACAATATATTCGGAGACAATCAAGGCATTCCAGCCTCCGCCCCAGGCGGTAATGCTTCCGGTAATGAGAGAGGGGAAAATTGCAGGGAGGTAGAGCCGCTTCCAATAATGCAGGCCGCTAAGCCCCAGGGCGCTGGCCCCTTCTTTAAGATCAAGAGGGATATTCTGAACACCTCCAATCAAGTTGAAAAGAAGATACCACTGCATTCCGCTTAAGATCAATAGAATCGCCGCAGTGTTCATGCCCCCGACCGCATGGATGGCAAACAGGATGAAAAAGGGGAAAAGGGCCGGTGCCGGGATGGCCGCACCGATCTCGGCAATGGGTGTAATAATCCGAAGGGCGCGAGGGCTATGCCCGATCCAGTAGGCCACCGGCAGGGTCCAGGCAAGGGCAATCAGATAGGCAAGGGTCAATCGCAAAAATGAGGTCAGGATGGCCATAGGAATCAAGAAGGCCTCTGCGGGAAAGGGACGAGACAAAGCCTCAATGATCAGAAGTCCACTCTTCATCATGCCGTAAGCGACAGCAGACGCCAACAAGAAGCCCAGCGTCTTCAGAAACAAGCGGCCTAAGTTTGTAGACTCTTTTGACCTGATCTGGAGTAAAGGGCGCAACAGGGAGGCGATCATGAGCCCTAGCGGACTGAACAACACAGACACTCTTGCTGCAAGCTGAATTTTTCGATACCACTGGAGCGCAAAGGAATGAGAGGGGGCCTTTGAGGCCACGAAATCATATCGGAATTTTTCTCCCCAGACGGCGAGCGGTCTCCAGACGAAGAGGCTGAAAAAGATCACAATCCCAATGAGAACGAGCAAGGCCATCATCGTTTTCCCGATTTCTCCGCTCTCCGTCGATTGAATCAGGAAGCTGCCCAGTCCGGGCAGGTCGTGCTTCACCGGGCCGATTGCAATGATCTCTGCGGCAATCAAAAAATACCAGCCCCCCGACCAGGAGATCATGGAACTGTAAATCAGCCTCGGAATACAGATTGGAAAGAGGGCTTTGCTGAATCGCTGCCATCCGCGAAGTCCGAGAGCACCCGCCGCCTCCGTCAAATCTTTAGGCACCGTTTTAAAAGATTCGTAAATACTAAAGGCCATATTCCAGGACATCGAAGTAAAGATGAGGAAGATACTCGCCACCTCGATGCCCAGACGGCTGCCGTGAAAAAGGTTCACAAAAAAGAGCACGGCAACCGGAAAGAAACCCAAAATCGGCACCGATTGCAACACATCGAGTAGGGCCAGCATCGGCCCCTCTGCCTTCGGGCGCGTCGCAGCAAAATAACCGTAGAGCAGCGAAAAAACGAAGGAAAGGATGTAGGCCAAAAACATCCTGAAAAGTGAAGAAAGTGCGTAAGCTGGCAGTTTTGAAGGGTGGGTATCAAGACCGATGGCCTCACCCGGAAAAGTCACCTGTTTTCCCAGGACATAGATCAATGCGGCCAAAATCAAAAAGCCGACACCGAAGGCCGATTTCTGGATGAGTTCTTTTTTCAGCATTTTTGAACCCCCTTATTTCTTCGGAGCCTACTCGTTTCCGACCTTTCTCGTCATTCCCGCCAGGAACATGCGGGGCATTTTACGGAAAAGATCCGGACCTTTCAAACAAATTTTCTGTGGGAGAGAAGAGAAATGTAGTTGTGATGTTTATTTGGTAACTAGGGCTTGCTGAAAAAGTCAGGCCCGCTTACCCCTCAGAAGGAGCACAGCGATTTCGTGAGAAAAATTTCTCACGTTTTTCTGATCTGATCCTTCACTCATGTCACTCGCAAGCTCATAAGCGGCATCTTTTGTCCTATAAGTGCCTATTTCGGTCAAACTTACCAGCTGTTCCGGTCAAGATTACCAGGTAGTCGGAGCGAAGCGACGCTGGGTTTTTGGAACTTACTCCGAAATGTTTTCCTGAGTCAATATGGCTTGTTTTTTCCTCATCGATTCTC
>JAJDBU010000021.1 GCA_029261195.1 Nitrospirota bacterium
AGCCATTCTTGATGACTTGGCCGGTGAGCCCATGTCTTCTTTTGAAAAGTGTACGATATATTCTTTCTCGACCTCGGCCCAGGGGATCTGTTTCGAGAGGATCACCCAGCGCTTATCACTCCGAAGTTTCCCCCCGAAGGGGAGATGAAAATTCTCAAAGGACAGCTGATTCGGGTTACTTTTTCGATACATGGAGGCTCCTGGTGCACGCTTTTTAGGGGCTAAAGGTCTTTTTCTTTGCACTTGGAGCAGGATACTACAGATTAAAACCTTTTAAAATCAAAAACTTATTGTTTTTTCAGCAAGCCCTACTTATAATCGGTACTATTTTAGGGGAGGGTTACCGATTGCAAGAGCAAGACAAGAACAGACCAACCCTCTCAATTGAGGGGGGGGGGAAGTCGTTACCAAATGCGCTGTGCAATGCTGAACGCTACAACCTTGTAATCCGATTTTGAAAACCCTTCGGGTTCGAAAAAAAATCCCCGGCCCATAAACTTAAAGAGCAGGGGATTTCATGATCGGGTTCAGGATGTCGGTCTAACTTGAGGGTGCAGATGCAGCAGCAAGGGCTGCGTTGGCACTCTTGGTGAGGCGGGAAATCTTTCGTGAGGCTCTTTTCTTTGGAATAACTCCCTTTGAACCGGCACGATCAAGGGTTGATATTGCCCCCGGCAAGTGATTTTTGATAGGCTCACTCGCTTCGTCAGAGATAGCTGTGGTGAGTTTTTTTATTGCTGTTCTAACAGTAGAGGCAACGGCGCGATTTCTTGTTCGCCGCTTCTCCGATTGCCGTACGCGTTTCAGTGCAGATGGATGATTTGCCAAGGTCTTACCTCCTTAAAATGAACTGTGATTTATAATACGCGATTTAATGAGAAGTCAAGAAAAAAGCCAGAGGCCTGAAGTGGATGCAGAAGAGGGTGCCGAAAAATCCATTGTTGCCTCAGCGGGGATTGTTTCCGTCGGGACTTTCTCCAGCCGGATTTTAGGCTTTTTGCGGGACATGCTGCTGGCGAGTATCTTCGGTGCCTCCTTTACGGCCGATGCCTTCTACGTGGCTTTTAGGATTCCAAACCTGCTTCGTGAGCTTTTTGCTGAAGGCTCCATGTCGGCAGCATTTGTCCCGGTCTTTACGGAAACCCTGACTAAAAAGGGAAAAGGGGAGGCAGAAATCTTTGCCCGCTCGACCTTTTCGGTTCTTCTTCTCATCGTTTCGGTCGTCGTGGTCCTCGGTGTCCTTTTTTCTTCTCAGGTTGTCGGCCTCATTGCCCCCGGCTTTTTGGAAGATCCGGAAAAACTTCAATTGACGGCAAAATTAACCCGGTTGATGTTTCCCTTTCTCCTCTTTATCTCCTGTGCTGCACTGACGATGGGAATGCTCAACAGCCTGCGCCATTTCGGCCCGCCTGCATTTTCATCCGCCGTCTACAACATGGTCAATATCATGGTGCTGCTCGTGCTGGCTCCCAGGCTGGAATACCCTGTTTTTTCAGCGGCGATTGGTGTGACTCTTGGCGGTTTGGCTCAATTTTTGATGCAGCTTCCGACCTTGCACCGTGCGGGTTTTTCTCTCGGCTTTCAGAGACCGCTCCGTCCTATTCATCGAGGGGTGAAAAAGATGGGTCGTCTCATCCTGCCGACGATCTTGGGGCTTTCCGTTACGCAGGTGAATCTTTTGGTCAATACCTTCCTGGCTTCTTTCCTACCCATGGGTAGCGTCAGTTACCTCTATTACGGGATGCGTCTCATCCATTTCCCCTTAGGTATTTTTGCCGTTGCTCTCTCCACGGCTCTCTTGCCAACCCTATCGTCCCAGGCGGCACGAGGTGATCTTGCCGCTTTGCAGCGTTCCTTTTCTTTCGGGCTCCGACTTGTGTTTTTTATCACCTTTCCCGCCTTACTCGGGCTGATCCTCTTTCGAGTGCCGATCGTTCATCTCCTCTTTGAGCATGGGGAATTTGATGCCATTGCGACTGCCGGCACTGCTGATGCCGTTCTTTTTTATGCGGTCGGACTCTGGGCCTTTGCAGGAGTTCGCATCGTTGTCCCGGTTTATTATGCCCTGCAAGACACAAAAACACCCGCAAAAATTGCCGTTGCTTCGATGATTTTAAACCTTCTGCTCAACTTAGGCCTAATGGGCCCATTGCAGCATCGGGGTCTTGCTCTCGCAACTTCCTTGTCCGCCATCTTTAATTTTTTGTCATTGCTCTGGTTTTTAAGAGACCGTATTCCTTGGACAGATGGATATCAGATCGTCACGAGTTACCTTAAAGTGATATGTGCCTCACTCATCATGATCCTTCCAGCCTACTTGCTCACTGGACGGGCAATATGGCAATCGGAGGGCGCATGGGAGTTAAAAACGATCAGCCTGGCAGCAGCGATTGGGAGCAGTGCTTTAGCCTACTTTCTGTTGCAATTCCTAGTGAAGAGTGAGGAGATTCGCTTTATTTCAAAGATGCTGAAAGATCGTTTTCGGAGGACATAAAAAAAGGGGCCTTAAAAGGCCCCTTTTTTTGAATCGGAAGTATTCTCGCTTTTTTAAGCAGTGGCTGCAATGGTCTGAAAGATCGGCCTGGTATAAACAGGTGTCCTCTTTTTATAACATGAGGCTGCGTTGACAATACGCCAGGCCTTCTTATTTTTCATGATCTCTTGGATCAATTCCGCATGAAGTTTATGTCCGGAGCAATTCGCTTCGATCCGTCCTAAAATCGGCATGCCAAGCAATGAAATATCGCCAATCAAGTCGAGCACCTTGTGGCGGACAAACTCATCGGGGAAACGAAGGCCCTGAGCATTTAATACGGTGTCCTTTCCAATGACGACGGCATTATCAAGGGAGCCACCCATTGCAAGGCCCTGTGCTTTGAGGGCCTCAATATCTTTTAGAAAGCCGAATGTTCTTGCGGAGGCGATTTCTTCAATAAAAGCGCTCTGGCTGTGAAAGTAACGATAGGATTGTTTTGAAATCACAGCGTGATCAAAATCGATCTTGAGTGAAATCTCAAATGAGGATCCCGGTCGAACTGTGATCGATTTATCCTGTTCTGAGACCCGAATGGGTTTTAGTATTTCAATAAAGGAACGTGACTTTGACTGCTCTACTGTTCCGGCCTCAAGAAGGAGTTGAATAAAGGGGGCGGCGCTGCCATCCATTGCCGGAATTTCAGGGCCGTCAAGTTCAATCCGCAGATTATCAATGCCAAGAGCCGATACCGCAGCCAAGAGATGTTCGACTGTCTGTACCGTTGCCCCTTCTGCTTCGATTATGGTAGAAAACTGAGAAGGAATCACATGCGCTGGATCCGCAGGAATCATGGCGTATCCCATATCTTTTCGGACAAAAACAATGCCTTCACCTTTTTCAGCAGGAATAAGCCGGAGATGAATCATTTTTCCAGTATGAAGTCCAACCCCTCGGAAGGAAACACTTTTTTGAATTGTTTTTTCCTGTGTCATGTGAGACAACCTCTTTATACATTCAGGGATAAGCCGCCAAGCAGCGGCTTGCTTTCTTGGTCTCTCAGTGAAGCAAAAAGCGCGCCAAAACATAAAAGGGTGACTACTCTTAAAAATATCTAGTATTAACAATGCATTATGTAATATATTGTATGGAGACTCTCTAATAAAAACTGATGCTGTTGTATAAGTCATACACCCGAAATCAGTGTTGTTGTATTTAAACAACACTCCCCTGCCAGGAAGAGCCAATGAGAAATAGACAAACAATATCGAATGCCCTAAAGACAGAGTCCTTAAATATAATATTTGCCAGCTCAGAAGCCCTGCCCTACGTTAAAACAGGTGGGCTGGCTGACGTAGGCGCTGCGCTTCCGGCAGCATTGCGGAGGAAAAACCTTTCTGTTACATCTTTTCTTCCTCTTTACAGCCAAATCAACCAGGCAAAGCACTTCATCAAACCTGTCGGCAAGGAAATCTCAGTACCCATCTCAGATCGACATGAAATCGCACAGCTCTATCAGGCCGAGCATGAAGGGGTGACGACCTATTTCATCGCCCACGACCATTATTTCAATCGACCCGGACTCTATGGCACACAGGAGGGTGACTATCCTGACAATGCCGAACGCTTTATCTTTTTTTCCAGAGCGGTCCTGGAAGGGGCAAAGGCCCTTGGCCTGAAACCCGATGTCGTGCATTGTCACGACTGGCACACCGGTCTGATTCCTCTCTATCTCAAAACGGCCTATGCCGCCGATTTTCCGAATGTCGCCTCCTTATTCACCATTCACAATCTGGGTTATCAAGGTCTCTTCTGGCATTTGGATTGGCATCTGCTCAATTTAAGCTGGGACTACTTTAATTTTCGAGGACTTGAATTTCATGGAAACATTAACTTTTTAAAAGGAGGTCTATACTACGCCGACCTCCTTTCAACCGTCAGTGTCAAATATGCAAAAGAGATTCAGACTCCTGCTTTCGGCCACCAATTAGACGGGGTACTACGAGACAGAACTGCCGACTTGCACGGCATTCTGAATGGCCTGGATACCATTGAATGGAATCCCGGCTCCGATCCTCATATTGCCGCAACTTATGACATCACAGACCTGGGAGGAAAGCAGGCCTGCAAGGCAGCGCTTCAAAAAGAGTTTGCTCTGCCAGTCGTGAAAAAGAGACCTCTTTTTGCCATCATTACACGCCTGGTTGAGCAAAAAGGGCTTCGGTTGGTCGCCGGAATCCTTGAAAAACTATTAAGCGGACCTGTGCAAGTGGTTGTTTTGGGGACGGGTGAAAAAGAGTATGAAAACTCGCTTCAAGGCTTCGCGGCGCAATACCCTGATAAAATGGCGGTCAGGATTGCTTACGATTCAAACCTGGCGCATCGAATTGAGGCAGGCGCCGATATCTTTTTAATGCCGTCCCAGTACGAACCCTGCGGTCTGAATCAGATGATGAGTCTCCGATACGGAACCGTTCCAATCGTCCGGGCGACGGGTGGACTGGACGACACCGTCAAAACATTCAGCCGGAAGACCGGCAGGGGAAACGGTTTCAAATTTAAGGCCTACACCGAAGCCGCCTTGCTTAAACAGATCAATAAGGCCCGCGTTTTATTTGAGGATAAACCGGGCTGGCGCACCTTAATGAAAAACGGCATGGACGGAGACTATTCCTGGGACCGTTCCAGCAAGGCCTATATCAAACACTATCAACAACTTAAAAAAATAATGCAGGAGAAGAGATGAACATAGCTGTCTTAACAGGGGGCGGGGATTGTCCGGGTTTAAATGCCGTGATCCGGGCGATTGTGAAATCCGCCAGAACAAATCACAATTGGGATGTCGTCGGCATCGAAGAAGGCTATGAAGGGCTTCGCACTCCTGTCAAAACCCGTCCGATGACGGAAGCCAATATTCAGGGCATTCTTCCAATGGGAGGGACAATCCTGTGGGCGACAAGCGGAAAGAGTCCCGACAAGGTCCAAAAGTCAGTTGAGGCTGTAAACCCGGAAAACAAAAAGAGCTTAGCCGAAGAAGTCAAAGAGAATGTCCGCAAGCTCGACCTGAGCTGCCTCGTTGCGATGGGGGGGGACGGCACCATGAATATTGCCCACGGCCTGCACAAAGCAGGCATTCCCATAATCGGTATCCCGAAAACCATCGACAATGACATCCTCAGTACAGATCTGACTTTTGGATTTCAGACCGCCGTCAACACGGCCACCGATGCCCTCGACAAGCTCCATACGACAGCCGCAAGCCACCATCGTGTCATTGTCGTAGAAGTAATGGGACGATACGCAGGTTGGATTGCCTTGGAAGCGGGCATCGCCGGAGGGGCAGATGTCATTCTCATTCCTGAAATCCCTTTTCAAATCGACAAGGTTTGCAAAGCAATCATCAGTCGTTACGATCGGGGACGCCGCTTTTCGATTGTTGTCGTCGCCGAAGGCGCCTTACCGGCAGGAGGGGAGATGTCGGTCTTGAAACACTCCGATTCCGGAACCGTCGAACGACTCGGCGGCATCGGAAACAAAGTGGGTGAAGAGATCGCCGCCTGCACTGGAATGGATGTTCGCGTTACCGTACTCGGGCACCTGCAACGCGGAGGTTCCCCAACCCCTTACGACCGCATTCTGGCCACCCGATTCGGGGTTGCCGCAGTTGATCTAATCGCTCAACTTAAGTTCGGGGAAATGGTGTGCCTGAAAGGAAATGAGATTCAGTCGGTTCCGCTTGAAGATGTTGTTCACGCTCTCAAGGTCGTCCCGCCCGACGGTCCACTCGTCCGGGTCGCCGAATCCGTCGGTATCTCAGTCGGGCGCTGACTTTTAAACCTTGAAGTCATCCCTGAAAATTACGCTTGCAGCGCTTTTTTGTCTCGCTCCGCTTTTCATCCCCTCCCTCTGTAAGGCCGACATCAAGCGGGTTGATGTCGGCCTTCGCATCACTTATGACCGCCTTACGCTTCCCGAAAATGAAACAATGGGACTGTTAGGCAGCAGTTTTCTTATCGACAAAAAACTAAGCACAGTACTCAGCTTTTATTCCGGCTTCAGTGTTTACAGTGCCGTCACAGGAATGCGAGGTGGTTTTTTTACCGGCGGCCTTTCAGCAGGCCTAAAGACTCGTCTTGATCCTTGGGTTCTGGACGCCGGTTATTTTGTCGGAGGGGGAGGTGGCGGTGAAGCACCTCAGGGAGGAGGGCTGATGCTGCGACCACACTTTGCAGTACTGCTCGATTTTCAGGACTTTCGACTCGGCCTTTTTTTCAGCAAAACACAATTTCCGAATGGTGACATCGATAGCAAGGTGATTGGACTTCAAGTCGAACGGCCTTTTCAGATGGCCTTTGCCGATCCCTCCAAAATGACATTCAAGCGATTAGACCTTATTTTACAGAAAATCACCATCGCTCCGACCTTGCAATTTTACCAGCCGAAATCAGGACTCAAAGATCGACGTGGAAAGAAACAGGGCAAAATGGCATTGATCGGCATTGAAGCGGGAAGCACACACAAGGACAAGCTCCTCTTTTATGTCGAGGCGGCAGGCGCTCTTAAAGGAAAGTCCGACGGTTTTGCCGAATTGCTCGGCGGCATCGCTTACGCCTATCCCCTGAATGCTCAGATATCACTTCGTTTCAAGGGGGCAATAGGTAGCGCGGGAGGAGGACTTGTCGATACAGCAGGGGGCATCATTTACAAAATCACAAGCGGACTTTCTTTCGCGCCGTCCAGGCAGCTTCTGCTAAACCTTGACTACGGCATTGTCGATGCGCCAAGAGGAGATTTCCAGGCACAAATGTTCAAGTCTGCAATTGCATATCAAATTGATACTGCCTTCCCCTTATCATCTGGGAATCGGCAAAAGGATCACGAAAAAAAAGGTCTTGATCCAAAAAAAATCAAACTCGGAAATTGGTCCATTAGAACAAGCCTGAGCCGTTATTTCCCTGATGAAGGCACACGAAAATATTTGTCGCATGATGAAGGAGTCGAGTTGTTTCAGATCAAGCTTGACCGTGCCTTAAGTGCTCATATCTATTTCACAGGTCAGGCAGGCGGTGCATTCAATGGGGGCGCAGGAGGATACGCCACCGGACTTTTCGGTCTCGGTTTTCAAACTGACATCACAAGACGAATGACAGTCTTGATCGAATTATTGGCCGGAGCCGGTGGCGGCGGCGGTATCGCCTCAGACGGGGGCAGCATCTTCCAGCCGATGCTTGGCATCACGTATCGAATATCACAGCGTTTTGGCATTCAATTCCTCCTTGGACGAGTCAAGGCGCTTAGAGGCAATCTCGATACAGAAGTGATCGATATCGGCCTGGTTCTGCCATTTTCGACAATTGAATCTAAATAGGCTTGTGTTCCTGTCTTCAAAAGAGTGGGAATCTGTTTCTGAGGCCAATAAAAAAACAGACAACTCTATTGCTTTTGACGGGAGGAATAGATGCAGATGAAGATAGGTATGACTGTAGTCATTTAATGAAGCCTCGCTGTTGACCAAGTGATTTCATCTTGAATTTTTTTTTGAATTGACTTAGGCTGACCATGTTCCAAAATAACCAGTGCCTTCGCACTCATGCATCGGAGGTCTCATGCAGATTCTCGATAAAACACTCACGATCATTCTTGCCGGTGGGCAAGGTTCCAGGCTCTATCCCCTCACAGCGGAACGGGCAAAGCCCTCTGTCCCCTTTGGTGGTATCTACCGCATCATCGATTTTGCGTTATCAAACTGTCTTTATTCGGGTTTGCGGCAAATCCTGATCCTGACCCAGTATAAGTCTCACTCCCTCAATAAACACCTGCGTGACGGCTGGTCTATCTTTAATCCGGAGATCGGAGAATTTATCACCGCAATTCCGGCCCAGATGCGGATGGGGAATGACTGGTATACCGGCACAGCCGATGCAATCTACCAAAACCGCTACCTCTTGGAGCGAAACGATATAGATAATGTCGTTATTCTTGCCGGAGATCACATTTACCGGATGGATTATGCTGAGATGTTGAAGGAACATATCTTCAAAAAGCTTGATGTGACCGTCGCCTGTATGCCGGTTTCTCTAGAGGAAGCAAAGGCCTTTGGCGTCATCGAAATCGACGAAGATCATAGGATTCAACGCTTTTTCGAAAAGGTCCCGAATCCCCCACCGATGCCGGACGATCCAACGCGGGCCCTTGCCTCCATGGGAATCTATGTGTTTAGCCTGCAGACGCTTCTTGATGTTTTACAGCATGATCACGTTGAGAACGAGTCTGGTCATGACTTCGGGAAGAATATTCTGCCCCGGATGGTTGACTCACGCATGAAGGTTGGGGCCTATGCTTTTGGAGGACACAAGGGGAGGGTTTCACAAGACAATTATTGGCAAGACGTCGGAACGATTGATGCCTATTACAGTGCAAACATGGAGTTGCTTAAGCCAATACCCGCAATCAACCTTTACCAAAAAGATTGGCTGATTCGCACTTACCACGGTCAGTTTCCTTCTGCCCGGATGGTCCCTTCTGGAAGCGGAGAGGTCGGTTTGGTCAAAAATGCGTCATTGGCGGGGGGAGATGTGATTATCGGCGCGAAAGTCATCCAGTCGATCCTCTCTCACGATGTTCGCGTCGAGGCCGGCGCGCTTGTAGAACAGTCAATCCTGTTTGATCGTGTCCTGGTCGGCAAGGACGCCCGCCTGAGAAAATGTATTATTGACAAGGGAGTCACGATTCCACCCGGCGCATCAATCGGATGGAATCGTGAGGAAGATAAAAAACGATTTACCGTTTCAGAAAACGGGGTTGTCGTTGTGACAAAAGGCTATAAATTCCCAAGCCCCACTCCGGCCGCTTTCAGTACTTCTGTGACTGATCCTATTTCACTCGAAGAATCTGAACCGTCTTGATCACCACATCTGTTGCCGGTCTGTCACGGCGATCCCGTGAAACCCCTTCAATGCTCTTAACAACCTTCTGCCCGTCATAGACCTGCCCGAAGATCGTGTGACGGTTATTCAGGTGGGCTGTCGCTCCCCCGGTAATAAAAAACTGGCTGCCGTTCGTTCCCGGACCTGCGTTTGCCATTGCCAGGCGACCGGGACGGTCAAATTTAAGGCCGGAAGCAAACTCGTCTTCAAACTGATAACCGGGGCCTCCCATACCGTTTCCCATCGGATCGCCACCCTGAATCATGAAGCCCGGAATAACACGATGGAAAATCAAACCGTCATAGAGCGGCTTTTTGACCTTCTTTTTTGTCAGCGGGTCGGTCCATTCTTTTGTGCCTTCGGCAAGGTCCACAAAATTTTTGACTGTGATCGGTGATTCCTTCTCAAACAGTGTAATGGTGATTTCCCCAAGGCTCGTATTGAAGATGGCATAAAGGCCGGAAGGTAATTTTTTATCCCCGGCAGATGCATCGGGAATAAAAGCCAACATAACAAACGAAAAAACTAGAAAGGTATTTAAAAGCGTCATCATTTTCTCCATTTCATTTTTATTCATGATACGAAATTATTGGTGCGGAGGCCGGAGCCACAATTTTAGTGTAAATCATTGAAAAGATAGGATTAAATTTCAGAATTCATATTTATGAAAAATATTTACCCGCAAATTTACCCGCTTCTTGTCGCCCTTGACACACAGTTTTCAATTGGCGAGACTGTTTTTCATGAAAAATCACCTTTGTTAGGAACAGAATTTCCGGGACTAAACAATTAATAACCTGACCCTTAATATCTCCCAGAGACCCACTACAGATGGCGGGTAAGATTGCGGTTGACAACCCTGTGTCGAGTGCCTGTAAAGGTGAGCTGAAAACAGCATGGACGCATGATAAATAATATTTTCATTGAAAACAAGTAAGTTCCAATTTTCATTATGAGTTACGGTCAGAAGTATCATTCTAATTATTCCTTGTCGCCTGATCAGAGTTTCACCGAACTCCAGGAATGGGTTTCCAGCAGACTTGAGAAATAATCAAGCAACTGCGCTTCAGAGAGATCCGTCATCTCATGATCGAAATAGGCTCCGATCCGTCGGATGGCACGAGAATAGGCGCCAATGGTTTTGGGCTGAAGCCCTTTCATGCGAAGGTGTTTGAGATGTGTTGAATAATTCTTCTTGAAATGTGATTCAGATGATGTAACCATGTGCCTGTAACCTCACAATTGGTATTTGATGAACCCTCTTCTTGGGGGCTGAGGTTAGATACTAGAATACTCGGTAATGGGATGTCTTTTCTCCGTGATAGCGGCTTCATTCAAGAAGGCGCTGCACCTGACCAGCAACCGATACGCAGCTTAGCTGTTATACATACTAATCCTGCCCTCGCTACGATACGAAAAGGACAAATACTTTGAACAAACAACAATTAGCAGCCAAAATTTGGGAATCTGCTAACCAGATGCGCTCAAAAATTGAAGCCAATGAATACAAAGATTACATTCTGGGCTTTATTTTCTATAAATACCTATCAGATCAAGAAATTCAGTACGCTAAAAAACAAGGTATGTCCGATGCTGACATCGCACTACTTAGCGAAGACGATGCCGAAACAGCCGACTACATCAGAAAAGAACTGGGCTACTTTATTGCCTATGACAATTTGTTTTCCACATGGCTGGAAAAAGGCAGTGATTTTGATGTTTCCAACGTGCGTGATGCCTTATCCGCCTTTGAGCGCCTCATACACGCCAACCACAAAAAACTGTTCGACGGCATTTTTAACACCCTGCAAACGGGCCTTAGTAAATTGGGTGAAAGCGCTGCCAAACAAACCAAAGCGATTAGTGACTTACTGCAACTGATCAAAGCGATCCCAATGGATGGCAAGCAAGGCTACGACGTACTGGGGTATATCTACGAATACCTGATTGAAAAGTTTGCCGCCAATGCGGGCAAAAAAGCCGGTGAGTTCTATACGCCCCATGAAGTTTCACTGCTCATGTCAGAAATCATCGCGCACCACGTACAAGATAAAGAAAAAATAGAAATTTATGATCCTACCAGTGGCTCAGGTTCTTTGCTGATTAATATTGGTAACAGTGTTGCCAAGCATAGTGATAGCCAGGACAACATTAAATATTTCGCGCAGGAACTCAAAGCCAACACCTACAACTTAACCCGTATGAACTTGATCATGCGCGGCATAAAACCCAATAATATTGTCACTCGCAACGGCGACACCCTCGAAGACGACTGGCCCTACTTTGACGAGAACGACCCAATGGGTTCCTATAACCCACTCTATGTGGATGCCGTCGTCTCCAACCCGCCTTATTCACAACAGTGGGACCCAGACCACAAAGAGAACGACCCGCGTTACTCGCGCTTTGGCCTGGCTCCCAAAACCAAAGCCGATTACGCCTTTTTGCTGCACGATTTATATCACCTAAAACCAGGCGGCATGATGTCCATTGTATTACCCCATGGCGTGTTATTCCGTGGCGGTGAAGAAGGCGCCATTCGTAAGCAGCTCATTGAGCAAAACCACATCGATGCCATTATCGGTCTGCCTGCCAATATCTTTTTTGGTACCGGTATCCCTACCGTTATTTTGGTGTTACGCCAAAAGCGCAGCAATACCGACGTGCTTATCGTCGATGCCTCCAAACACTTTTTAAAAGTGGGTAAAAACAATAAACTGCAAGCCTCAGACATTAAACGCATTGCCGATGCCGTGATTAACCGCGAAAGCAATGCAAAGTTTTCACAGCGGGTGAGTAAAGAGACTCTTCGCAAAAACGACTACAACCTGAATATTCCAAGGTATGTAGATTCCGCTGCGGCTGCCGAAAGCTGGGATTTACATGCCACCATGTTGGGCGGCATTCCCGTGAGCGAAATCAAGCAGTTTGATCATTATTGGCAAGCCTTTCCCGCCTTGCGTAAAGCCTTATTCACAAACAACTCAAGCCACTATGCGCAGCTAGCCATTGCGGCCAGTGATGTAAAACACACCATTACCCAACACAGCGAAGTAAAAAGTTTTGCCCAAACCTATGCTAACGCCTTTAGTGATTTTGATCGCTACCTAAAAACTGAGCTAATCACTCAGTGGGGTGCAATTAAAATCGCTCAAAACGAAGGCGTACTAAGCCATGCTCTTTTTACACGCATAGCAAAAACAGCCTTCAATGACATGACCTTAATCGACAAATACCAAGCCTACCAATTGTTGAATAACCACTGGCAAACCATCGCAGCCGATTTAGAAATGTTGCAAACCGAAGGTTTTGAGGCGAGCAAAAGGGTTGACCCCAACATGGTCAACAAAAAAATCAAAGGTAAAGATACCGAAGTGCAAGACGGCTGGAAAGGCCACATACTGCCCTTTGACCTACTGCAAACTACTTATTTGAATGACGAGCTAAAAGCCCTAAAGCAACAAGAAAACCGTCTAGCCGAAATAGGCGCAGAGCTTGAAGAAATTATCGACTCATTTAGCGAAGAAGAAAAAGACTCCGCCATATTGAATGATGGCAATGCAGCCTTTGTAAAAGCCGAAGTCACTAAAGCGCTTAAAAAAATGTATGTAGGCGTGGAATCGGAAGAGATAAACACATTAAAAACTTATATTGAGCTACTTGATAACAAAGCAAAGAAACCGGAAAAACTAGAATTTATCGAAAGCTATAAACAGGTTAAATGGGAGAATATTCAAGCCAATAAAGACGGGACCTATGGCAAAGGAAATGTAAATAAATACATGCTAACGCTTCAGTCACACGTCGAATTTTCAGCAGATTCGTTTGAAAGCAAAATAGTCAAAGCCAATGGTTTGTTAAGCGAAGAAGGCGATCTAAAAAAAGAAGTCAAAGCAGACGCCGAGGCACTGCACCTTAAAACCAAAACCACTATCGAAAACTTGAACGACGAGCAAGTAAACAGCTTGCTAGAACTAAAATGGATCACCCCCTTGCTTAGCGAGTTAAGCCAACTGCCAACCAACCTGATTCACCAGCTCACCAGCCAAGTACAAAAACTGGCGGATAAATACGCCACCACCTATGCCGATGTCGCCAGTGAGATCAAAAACGCCGAGCAGGCGTTAGCGGGCTTAATCGACGAACTCGCCGGCAACGAGTTTGACCAACAAGGCTTGGCTGAATTGAAAGCGTTTTTGCAGGGTGAATAGGGTGGGTGCTGAAAGTAAAGTGCCTGCGGTGAGGTTTTTGGGGTTTGGTGGGGAGTGGGAGGAGAATGTCCTAGGCGATCTTGGCGCCGTGGCCATGAATAAAAGGATTTTTAAAGATCAGACTTCTGATAAAGGAGATATTCCTTTTTTTAAAATTGGAACATTTGGTAGTCAGCCTGATGCTTTTATTTCAAGGGAGTTATTCTATGAATATAAATCAAAGTACTCATTTCCAGCAAAGGGTGATCTACTGGTTTCAGCTTCAGGTAGTATTGGTCGAGTAGTTGAATATCTCGGAGAGGATCAATACTTTCAAGACTCAAATATTGTTTGGCTTAAACATGAGGGCAAAGTTGAAAATTCTTTTCTGAAAGTCTTTTATTCAATTGTAAAGTGGAGTGGATTGGAAGGTAGCACAATCAAACGACTCTACAATAAGAATATTTTAGAAACACCCATTTCATTGCCTAAGCCTGAAGAACAAACCAAAATAGGCAACTACTTCCAACAGCTCGACACCCTGATCGCCCAGCATCAGCAAAAGCACGACAAGCTGTTAAACCTTAAAAGTAACTACTCACCCCTTCGATCAGAAATAAAGCAAAAAAGTTCTTGACAGGTTTTTCGATGAAAGAATCTGTTGTTTTTACCTCAGAGTAAAATCCATCGCCGAAAGCCCCGAAGAAAGACCTGCAGGGGCTTTAATGAC
>JAJDBU010000022.1 GCA_029261195.1 Nitrospirota bacterium
TCCATACCACCATATTTGCTGCGCCATTTGTAAAAACTTGCACTGCTCATCCCATGTTCCCGGCATAACTCACCAACTGCTAGGCCTCCCTCTGCTTGTTTCAATATCCCTACAATCTGACTTTCGCTAAATCGCTGCTTCGTCGTGAAACCTCCCTCAAATAATGATAGAAAATTCTACTCCCAATCACTACTATTTTTCGGGGGGATTACCCTCCCATGGCAATATCCTAAGCGGAAGTTACTGGATTTGATTGTTGATTTTGCAACCCAGGGGAAAAAGTGGTCGGCTGAGAGGTATCATCGGAACAGCCGGGGAGTCTAAGCCCTTTCCTCCAGCGAAACAAAGGCCCTTGCCTTTGGCCCGGTATAGGCGCAACGCGGGCGGATCAGGCGGTTGTGATCGTGCTGTTCTATGATATGGGCGGCCCATCCGGTGATCCGACTGCATACAAAGAGGGGTGTGTAGATCGGAATTGGAAGCCCGAGCAGGTAGTAGGCCGAGGCCGAATAAAAATCAAGGTTCGGATACAGTCCCTTTTCATGCTGCATCAAAGCTTCAAGCGCTGTCGAAACTTTATACCAGCGTTCGTCGCCCGTCTGCTCACCCAGTTTTTTTGCGTAGGCTTTGATGATGTTTGAACGCGGATCGCCCTTCCTCAACACACGATGACCAAAACCCATAATCCGTTTCCTCCGGGCTAATCGCTCTTCAAGGTACTGTTTCACATCGCCATGCGCCTCAATTTTAAGAAGCATTTCCATCACCGCCTCGTTTGCCCCGCCGTGCAGAGGGCCTTTCAGGGTTCCGATTGCCGAGGTGATTGCGGAGTGCAGGTCGGACAAGGATGAGGCGGTCACGCGAGCGGCAAAAGTGGAGGCGTTGAACTCGTGTTCGGCGTAGAGAATCAGAGAAACATTAATGACTTTCACCGCAAAAGGTTCAGGCCGCACACCGGTGAGTGCAGTGAGTAGGTAGGCCGCATGAGAAAGCGAGGGGTCAGTCCTTACGTTCTCGTCAAGCGGAAGATCAAGCAGGGCGGCCAACAAGGCGGGCATCTGCGCAGTCAAGCGAATGGCCTTGCTTAAGTTTGCTGCATGGCCGTTCGCCTCGTGGTCACTTTCGTCCATGCCCAGCATGGAGACCGCTGTTCTAAGGACATCCATACGTTTGACCGAAGGACTCACCTGACAAAGGAAATCGATGGTCTTTTGTGAGACCGGTCGAGATGCGACCAACGCTTCCTTAAACTCAAACAATTCGTCCGGATTCGGCAATGCGCCCATGAGAAGCAGGTAGGCGACTTCTTCAAAAGAACAGTGTTCGGCAAGATCTTCGATCTCATAACCATAATAACGAAGTCCGCCAATTTCGTGATCGACTTCGCAGATCGCCGATTCTCCGGCAAGTACCCCTTCCAATCCATGATGAACCGTGCGATCCATGATGCTTACTCCTTTCTGCCTAAGCGCTTGGGAGCAAACTTTTCATCAAGCTGCTCGTAATCCTCATATCGAATGAGTTGGTAGAGCGCCTTCCGCGTTTGCATCTCACTGAGCATGTCTCGGGTTGTGCCCTCCTTTTTAATCTGCTCCAAGGCCTTCGTCATGGCTTCCGCCGCAATTCTAAAAAGACTCATCGGAAAAAGGACGATGCGGTAGCCCATTTCAAAAAGTACATCCGCCGACAGCACAGGGCTTAGACCGAATTCCGTCATGTTGGCTAAGAGCGGGCTTTTGAGCGCTCGTGCAAACTCAGCAAATTCCTCCTCCGATTGCAGGGCCTCCGGAAAAAGAATGTCGGCCCCTGCGTCGATATATCGTTTGCCTCTATCAAGGGCATCCTGAAAATCACTCACCCCTCTTGCATCGGTTCGGGCGATGATCATCAAGTTCGGATCGCGTCGGGCCTCGACCGCCGCTCGAATCTTTTGTGCCATCTCTTCCGCGCTGATCAGTTGTTTTCCAGAAAGATGACCGCAGCGTTTCGGGAAACGCTGATCTTCAATTTGAATCGCCGCGACACCCGCAGACTCAAAGGCAGCCATCGCTCGCAAAAAATGCACCCCGTCGCCGAAACCGGTGTCGGCATCGGCAATTGCCGGAACTTTCACGACATCTGTGATGTATTTCACCTGTGTGACAACCTCTGTCAGGCTCAAGAGACCAATGTCCGGCAGTCCCGCGACCCCATTCGCCAAACCGGCGCCGGAGAGATAGACTGCTTCAAAACCGGCCTGTTCGATCAACTGGGCGGAGAGGGCATTGAAGGCGCCGCACAGGATGATGCCTTTTTTGTCCATCAGGTCTTTTAGTCGTTTTCCCGGAGAGTCTTCTTTCATTTTTTTTCCTTCACCTTCATCTGCACCTGAAAAAGAGGAAGCAGTGTTCTCACTGAGCGGAGTGTTTCCAGGCGCCAAATTGTATCGAGAATGTTCTGCATGACCGTTTTGGAGAGAAGAGCTGCGGCCATTCGGACAAATTTCGCCTCAATCTCAGCATCGCTCATTTTGTTTTTAGGAAAGCCTTTGGGGTAGTCAACTCTTTCCACATAGGTCTTTCCGAAAACCTTCACTGAAACCGTATTGCCGATGGCCTCCGGATAGGCTGTGGAGTGGGATTTGTCTGAAAAAACGCGTACCTTTTGAATCAGAGCCTGAAGCCTTCGGTCGTTGAGGTGGCGCGAATTAAATTGCGGCAGTCCGACTCTTCCATCCATTAACGCGACTGCGACGATGTAGGGCAGGGAGTGATCGGCAGTCTCACGAGATTTCGGGTGCCATTTATCGAGATCATTCCCGATGATTTCGTAGGAGATATCCGATGTACGGATCTCAATGGCTTCGATTTGCTCAGGATCGATTTGTGGACATTTTTCCCGAAGATCCAGGGCGGCCTGTACGGCGCTCTGGGCATGGTATTCGACCGGATAATATTTAATATAAGTCTGCATGATTTTAAAGGGGCCTTCAGGTCGGAGTACCGGCAACTCAAATGTTCCCGAAACAATCTTCATAAATCCTTTTTCCCCTTCAAAAATCGGCGCAGGACCTGTCATTCCGAGCTTCGCAAGCTCTGCGGCAAAGACCCCGTTTCGGGCAGCATTGGCAAAGGCGAGCCCCTTCCACATCGAAAGATGACCGACACGGGTCTGGCGGAGGGCGTTGTTCGCATTACCGGCAAGGCCAAGTGCATGCACTGTTTTTTCTTCGGAGAGCTTCCAGAGCTTTGAAGCCACGAGCGCCGTCGAAAAGGAACCGTAGGTCACATGGTCCCAGCCAAGAGGACGCAGGGCCGCCGCATCGCAAAGCAGGCATTGCACTTCATAGCCCAGCACGATGGCTTCAATGAGGTGTTTTCCAGTAAGGCCCGCCGATTCTGCGACGGCCAATGCGGTGGAAATATTGTCACTCGGATGAGCGGGTTCTTTCGAGAGGTAGGTGTCGTTGTAATCGAGATAGCGAATGGCCGCCCCGTTTGCAAAAGCTGCCAGATCGGGGCTTGTTAAGGCTGTGCTTCCGAGAATGTGTGCCCCCTTTGAAAGAGGGCTGCGTGAGGCGATCTTTCGAGCAATTTTGCAAGGCCGACTTCTCCAGGCACCCAGCGCGCAGCCTAAAGTGTCAATGAGACGGCGTTTGATTTCATGAACAACTTCCGATGGCAGGTTCTGATAGCGAAGATTTCGGCTGAATTGTGCCAGTTTTTCTGCGAGGGTTTGTTCCGGTTTTTCCATGACAAGCCTCCCAAAACGATTGATGACTGCAGGGGCTATGGCGTGTACTTGAGAACAAGTTTATCAGAGTAGGAGGCGAAGGGGCAAAAAGGTTATGCACTTAGGTCTAGATAATGATGATGCTTGTAGATATCAATAAATCCCTCTATTCTATTCATGCTCTGAAGCAAACTTTAGTGGATAAGGAGTTTCTGTGAAACAGATTGATGTTTGGACTTATATCAAAGTCGGCACTGGCTTCAGGTATCTGCAAGATGCAACAAAAGGCCGGAGGATACATGGTGACAGTTTTATCCTTGAAAACATCGAGCGATTTCTCAAAATACTGGACGACTTTCAACTGCATGTGACGCGTCGGGCTTCGGTTCGATTAAGAACACTTCAGGAAAAGCTGTCAAAAAAGAATCAGGATGCCGCACTCTCTTCTTCGGAAGCTGAGGAATTGAGGGAAGCAGTGAAGGCGATTCGCTCGACTTTTTCTGCGGAGACCAAGGGAATTTACAGCTACGTCGTCACCGAAAAAAGATTGGATGTCGAAAAGCTCATCCATGATACGAAGGCTTTGTTTGCTCCGGGTGTCTTCGATCAACTCTCGGATATTGCCCAGTCTGACTTTAAGGAGGCGGGTCGATGTATTGCTTTTGAATGTCCAACGGCTGCAGCCTTTCACCTTCTACGGGGGATTGAGGGGATATTACGCCAATATTATATTGTCTTCATCGGACCGACCTCTGCGGATATCACTTGGGGGCACATTACGACGACGCTGAGAAAAAAAAGGGATAAAAGAATCGATCATCATACCTTAAGACATCTTGACCATATCCGTTCCGCTTTTCGAAACCCGACGCAACATCCCGAAAAAACCTATGATATCCAGGAGATTCAGGATCTTTTTCCCTTAGTGGTTGATGTGACCAATCGAATGATCAGTGAAATGAATTCAGGAAGCCCTGCAATACAGAATACGACAGAGAGTACGACATAAGACAAGAGGGATATATCTATTCTTGAGTTGCCACATCCTTTTCAATATACTCCGACCATCTTTTAGGGCGAATTTTATTTTTTGGAGGAACAATGGGCCGTATTAAAAGGGCGCTATTAAGTGTCTATCATAAAGAAGGCATTGTTGAATTTGCAGAAGAGCTGAGTGCCCTGTCTGTCGAGATCTTGTCAACCGGCGGGACCTATCGGCTTCTGAAGAATGCGGGCGTTCCGGTCAAAGAGGTTGCAGAGGAAACCGGATTTCCAGAGATGCTCGGCGGTCGGGTGAAAACGCTTCATCCACGTATTCACGGGGGTATCCTGGGAAAACGCGACGATCCGGAACATGTCGAGCAAATGGCTCAGCAGGGGATTAAGGGAATCGACCTGGTTGTCGTCAACCTCTACCCTTTTCAAGAAACCATTGCCAGGCCGGATGTCACATTAGATGAAGCGATTGAGCAAATCGATATCGGTGGTCCGACCATGCTCCGCTCTGCTGCAAAAAATTACAAAGATGTCGCCGTCATTTGCGACCCTGCGGACTACACAACAATCTTAGATGAAATGAAACAGTCAGACGCCGAGGTTTCCATAGCAAGTAAGTCACGTTTGGCAAAAAAAGTCTTCCAATCGACCTCAAACTATGATCAGGCGATTTTTTCCTATCTTGAGAGGCTGGATGCGGGTCTTGATGCAGGCCTTGATGCAAAAGAAGAAGTCCTGCCCGATACTCTCTCCCTGCAATTTAAAAAAGTGCAGTCGCTCCGCTACGGCGAAAACCCGCATCAGAAGGCGGCGCTCTATCATGCTGCCGACAATAGCGGCAACATCAAACAGCTCTGGGGAAAGGAAATGTCTTACAACAACTTCCTCGACATGGATGCGGCTTTTGAACTGGTACGTGGATTTGAAGAGACCGCTGCCGTGGTGGTGAAACACAACAACCCCTGTGGCGTGGCAACGGCAGAAAGTCTTGTTGAAGCCTATCGCAAGGCGCGTTCGACTGACCCGCTTTCTGCTTTTGGCGGGGTGGCGGCTTTTAACCGCACCGTCGATGTCGATACGGCGAAGGAGATTACTTCAACTTTTATGGAGGTGGTGATTGCGCCGACAGTCGATCCGGCCGCGCTGGCTGTTTTTAAAACAAAAAAGAACCTCCGTATTATTGAGGCAGGTAACAATGCGATTTCTACTCCGACATTGGCAAGATTGGATTTAAGACCGCTGGCGAGTGGGCTGCTTGTGCAAGAACACGACGAGAAGGTCATCTCAGATGCTGCCGCATTGAAGGTCGTGAGCGCCCGAGTCCCGACTGAAAACGAAATGGAAGCGCTTCTTTTTTCGTGGCGGGTTTGCAAACAGGTGAAATCAAACGCGATTATTTTTGCAAAGCCGGGACAGGCCATCGGGATTGGTGCGGGTCAGATGAGCCGCGTCGATTCGGTTAAAATTGCCACGCTGAAAGCACAGTTTCCCATTGAAGGCTGTGTCATGGCCTCTGATGCCTTTTTCCCCTTTCGAGACGCAATTGATGCCGCCGCCGAATCGGGCATCACCGCCGTTATCCAGCCGGGAGGCTCAATACGGGATGACGAAGTCATCGCCGCAATTAACGAGCACAATATGGCAATGGTCTTTACGGGCATGCGCCATTTCAAACATTAAAGCCCTTCTGCAAATTTATTTGTGAGTCAATGAACCCATATGAAAATTCTGATCATCGGCGGTGGCGGGCGAGAACATGTGCTTGCCTGGAAAATTGCCCAGAGTGCCTCTGTGACAAAACTCTATTGTGCCCCCGGCAATCCGGGGATCGCGCCTCTTGCTGAGTTGGTTCCGATTGTAGTCGATGATATCGACGCCCTCCTGCTTTTTGTCTCTGAGCATGCCATCGACCTTACAGTGGTTGGGCCGGAGCTTCCCCTTTCACTCGGGATTGTGGATCGTTTTTTGGAGAAGGGCTTCAAAATCTTCGGCTCCACAAAGGCTGCTTCTCAAATTGAATCGAGCAAGGTCTTTTCCAAGCAATTGATGCAGAAATATGGCGTACCGACCGCTTCAGCAGAGCTCGTTTCCCTTGAGGAGGCTTATAGTCGGGTCTCATCTTTGAGCCTACCCGTCGTTCTAAAAGTAGATGGTTTGGCTGCGGGAAAAGGGGTTGTCATTGTCCGGACTCAAGAAGAGGCCATCGCCGGTCTTGATTTTCTTAAAAAGATGGGGACGGCTTCGGCGCAGATCGTCATCGAAGAATTTCTGGAAGGCACTGAAATTTCCTTTTTTGTCGTGACCGATGGTGAGATGGCGATTCCGCTCGGAAGCGCTCAGGATCACAAGGCGGTCTTTGACGGCAATCGTGGACCGAATACCGGCGGCATGGGGGTTGTCTCTCCTTCTCCCGGGATGACACCTGCGCTTTCAGCAGAGGTCATGTCCAAAGTCATTGAACCGACACTTCGCGGGATGCGTGAAGAGGGGATGCCGTATACAGGGATTCTTTATGCCGGTTTGATCTTGACTCAAGAGGGCATCTCTGTTTTGGAGTTCAATGCCCGTTGGGGCGATCCGGAGGCTCAGGCCCTTCTGCCCCGTCTCAAGACGGATTGGCTAGAGGTAATGACGGCGGCGCTTGAAGGACGGCTCAATCAAGTCAGGATCGACTGGGATGCAGGTAGTTCGGTCTGTGTTGTGCTGGCCTCCGGTGGTTATCCCGGTGCTTACAAAAAAGGGGAAATCATTTCCGGCCTTGAGAACGATTATGCCGAGGCGATGATTTTTCACGCCGGAACTGGACGGCAAGAGGATGAATGGGTGACACAAGGCGGGCGTGTCTTAGGCATTACCGGTGTCGGGCCGAGCCTTGAGATTGCGCGTCGCCATGCCTACAAGCGAGTCGCTCAAATCTCTTTTTCCGGCATGCATTACCGTAGCGATATCGGCCTGTAGTTCCTCTGCCGCTCCCTTTCGCACAGCAAGTCAAGAATATCTGTTTTTAATAAGGTCGGATAATGAAACGAGACAATAGAAGTGAAGCCCTTAAATTAGAGTATCCCTGTGAGTGGACCTATAAAGTGATCGGAAGGGCATCTGAAAAGCTTCAAAATATTATTCAGGAGGTGATGCAGGAACGGCGATTTACAGTGGCGCTTTCAAACAAAAGTAAAACACAAAAATATTGTTCCATGAATCTGGTCGCACAGGTTGAAAGCGAAGAGGATCGGAACAAAATTTACCTGCTTCTAAAAAATCATACAGATATTGTCATGGTGTTATGATTAATTAGCCGGAAGGGAAAAATGAAAGCGGATAGAGTACGGTTGTTTTTCCTTTTTTTGTTGGATGGAAAGTCCAGTGCAGAATTTCTTGAACGAGCTTTTTTTCAAATTGCGGGTTTCCCAATGACGAGGTCAAAATCGTACATTTCGTGACCTGTCCCTTCGGTGAAATCTCAAACTCCACAAGCACATTTCCCTGTAAATTGGGGTTCGCTTGTAGCAAACTGCTGTAAACTGTAGCCAGAGCGTTGCTTTTTTTCTGTATGGCCGAGGCAACGATGTTGTAATTCCTTCCCGCTCCTTGAGAAATTTCAATTTCTGAACGCCCGCGCCCCGGCAGTGGCTGCCGTCGCATCAGGCGTTGTTGCTCAGTTCCTAAGACATCCCTTTTTAAACGTGCAATCCGTTCTTCTGTCCCGACAGGTCGAAAACTCGATGTTTGTTTTTTCAGTGTCTTGCTTTTACGAGGCATACGTTTCGCCAACAAGGGACGATTTTTTCTCGATTTTTTTGTCCCGGTTTTCAAGAGGCCGAGTAGCCCGACTTTTTTTATTTTTTCTTTTGAGGTCTTCGGAGGCGGTGGTGGCGGGACCGGGGCTAAGGGTTTTTCCTCCTCAAGAGGTTTTTTCACTGAGGCGACCACAAGCTTTTCAGAGGCTTTTTCCGTGGGTGTATCGGGCTCAGTCTCAGGTGTCGGATCATCGGAGGGGGTTTCGGGGGGAGTTGGTGTTGGGGGCTTTGAACCCGCTTGAGCGGGTGTTTCTTCCACTGGAGCTTCCTCTATGGGCGCGTCATCTGCTTCCATGACCGCTTGCGGCGCTACTATTTCTTCTACGACTTCTTCTACATTTTCTTCGGGTGGCTCTTCAGACGGGGCAGGCTCCGGTATTTCAAGCGCCTCTTCAATAGTCTCCTCCTCATTTGGAGGGAGGGCCTCCTCAAGGGGCAAAGCTTCCAGTTCCGGCTCAGGCGCCTCCTCCATTTCGAGCGGTTCAGGTTCCGGTAGTGCCGGTTCTGAAATTTCTTCTGCGATGGACTCACTTAAGTTCGGGGAAGGGCCCTCGGGGACAGGTTCCGCTTCCATTTCCACCGGTGGGAGCGGGGGAGGGGCGGCTATGCCGCCGGTAAGCTGGGCGAGATCAATGGGTTGTGGCTCCGGCTCTGCCTCCGGGGAGATTTCCTCCATCTCGGGTTCCTCCAGTGAAAATTTTTCAGGAGGCGGCGGGGCTTTAGTTGGCTCGATTTCAGGTTCGGGAATTTCAGGTTCAGGGAGGGTTAATGTGTCGAGATCGACAATGGCGACCAAGGTCTCTTCTTCTGAATTTTTATCGAGGTCCGGGGCAGGAAGGGCCATAAAAATAAAAAACAGGCTCAAGTGAAATAAGAGCGAAAAAAAAGGGAACAAAAGAAAACGGTAGGGGGCTGGTGAACTTTTTTCCGAGAGGAGTTGCATGGGAGGTCTTATGTGATGACAGTGACTTGTTGCTTGCTGCTCTTTACAAATATTGTTATTTTTCCGGTATTTCCCCGGGGGCGCTTATGCTCAATCGATCTCCTCTGAAACAGAATTCTGTCCGAGTACGTAAGAGAGGTCCGGTTGAGTTAGTTGATCTAAAATTTCTTTTGGGATATCGAGTGCAATGATGTCATTTCCTTCCCAACGGAGGGCCGTGGAGAGGGCCGGAAGATCGGCCCGTTTTTTTTTAAGACTCAGGTTCCCTTCTTTCCCGAGTTGTTTTCCCTTAATGGCAGACTCATCAAGTAAGATCGTTCGATTATGATCTTCGATAGGCGTCTCCCCTGAACTCAAGGGAATGATGAGAGGATTGAGGCTCAACAAAAGTGTACTCAAGAAGAAAAGTCTTTTTTTCAAGAAAAGAAGTCCCCGTCCCGATCAATGAGGTCTAGTTCTTCATAGATGCGTTTGAGCCGCACAGCACTTTTTCTTGTCCACTCATTGTCGATGTTCATTGATTTGCCAAACTCAATATTTTCCAGATATGCCTCTTCGGCCTGCTCAATGTAGGGGCGCGCCTGCTCGTGCAATAGATCATCGTAAACAGACGTTTCTTCTATCGAGAGTCCGAGAGGACGCTCGGAGTATAGCAGGGCTCGACTGAATTCTTCAAAGATTTCCCCGATCCGGTGATTTGCATTGATGGTGACTTTAGAGGAAGGATGGGTCATTGCATGATTGTAGGCATTCAGGAGGTCTTCAAACAGTCCGCTCTTTCTTTGAAGATTGAGGTCAAGCGGTGCAACGAGCTTAATTTCCGAAAAACCGGAGATCTTTGTTTCCGCGAGTAGAAAATAGGCTTTGGCGATGTATTCCGTATCGGCTTCTGCCTCACTAGCGCTTTCGATCAGTTCGATGAGAATGTTTTTGGCCTTGTTCTCTTCTCCCAGCTTGAATTGTATCTCTGCCGCTTTGACCATCCAGACACCTTCTTTTTCACGGTCCGGGGATTGTCCTGCTCTTTCCATGACCAGCATGAAGACTTTTTTCCAATGTCCGGCTGCTTCATAGAGTGCGATTGCATGGTCAAGCGCTTGATGTGAGAGTTCGTCGCTGACCGGAAGGCGGCTGGCTTCTTCAAATATTTCAGCTCCCTTCATAGGTCGCCGGGTCTCCTGATAGAGTACAGCCAGGCGTATTAAGGCCGGATGGTAGAGTGACGAGGCCGGGTAGCGGACGTAGAAAAGATGGAGGGCTTCTTCTGCCTTTTGACGCGTCTCGGGCCTATCCCACAAGACGGCCGCTTCAAAGAGGGCGAGCGGTCCCATTTCGGTTTTTGCGCTTTGCCCATAGGCCCCGAAAAAGGCTTCTGCGGCTGGGGCGGCCTTGCCTCTTAGCTTTAAGGCTTCTCCATGCTGGAAAAAAGACAAGGCGAGCAGGGACTTGAATTCCTTGAGCGCCTCTTCATTAGAAATCTTGGCAATGAGGCCTTCCAAAAAATGGATGGCCCCAGGGTAGGCTCTCTCTTTCAGGTAGGCCTGGACGATCAAACGGTTTGCTGCGACCTCGGCGCCCCGAAAGGCGGTTTGAGGGGCGGCTATTCTTGAAAGAAACCTTGTCGCATAGTGGCGGCTTTTTGCATAGTCCTTTTCCTGAAAGGCCATTTCTGCAAGGCGCATCGAAATTTCATCAGAGCGATGGTCTTCGGGGAAGTTTCTGACAAATCGGTCGTAACCCTGCTCAATTTCAGGGTCGGAAGGGGCATGGTTTTTTTCGAGTAGTAGAATTTCCCGGTAGCCTGCTTCGGAAGAGCGTTCGTGTGGCGAATCGTTATAAGCGCTTTTTTGATAAGCGGCCATGGCCGCCTGTTCTTCGTTCATGGACAGGAGCAGGTCCGCGTAAAGATAGCGGATGCGGCCGGTATCTTTGTCTGCCGAAAAAAGGGCAAGATAGCGGCGATACCAGGGTAGGGCCAAGGCGTAGTCACTGATTTTTCCGGTTTTTTTCCCTTCCGCATAGTAGTGGGTCATCAAAAACTGGAGGTGGTTCTTTAAAAGCGGCCTGACTGCGTCTGAGGATTCGGAGCGGTTTTCCGCAGACCAGGCGCTGCCCGGCCCGTAAGTCCTGACAAAGATGCTCCGGGCCTCAAGTACGTCTTCAGTCGAAAACTGCACGGACTGTTTGATATAGCTGACCATTTTGTCATGCAGGAAGGGAGTTTCGACATAGAGGGGATGGCTGGCGATCCACGATCCGATGAGCTCGAACATTTCACGAAGTCTTTTTTCTGACTCATAATAGCGGGTCACTTCAGTAATGAAAGGAAAACTCCGTTTAGGCTGTCTGTCATTGACGAGTCTGGTGAGCTGTCCCGGTCCTCCGAGTGCTTTCAGGGAGAAGGCGAGGAGCCTGAAGGGTTCTCTCTGTTCTTGCGGTGTTCGCAGAATGACACAGGGGCCGACATCCTCCTCAGGATCTCCTAGGTCGATTTCCTGTTTAACCAGGAGTCGGACAGCCACCTCTGCCTCTCCATTTAAATAATAAGCCCAGGCGAGTTTATAGAGTGCGGCGCGATAGAGTGGGGAGTTCGCTACATTGACGATCGATTGATAGTGCTTAATCGCTTCACTGTAATTTTCTGCATTAAACGCGAGGTTGGCGAGGCGAAAACGGCTTTCTTCAGCATGGGGTCCTTTTGATTGTAGAGAAATGATTTTCCGCAATTGTTCGACGACGCGCATCACTTTGCCCTCATTAGCAGCGAGACGCGCTAATCGGTAGGCTTCGGTCATATCTGAACTTTTAAATTCGGGGCGTGCCTGTTTGAAATCAAGCTGTCGAACCGACATGCAGCGTCGGATCATTTCCATTTGCAGTTTTCTCTGTTCCTTTTCAATCGTCCGCTCTCGAGCCTTGAGGCGTTTCAAGGTCTGCTTCCTCTGTTCCAGGTCGATATACCACAGCAAGGTCGTAATTTCTCGACGACTTCCCACTTTCATTTTCAGGTTTAGCAAACTGTCTGACAGGAGGGAACCAGGGGGATAGTCGAGTGAGGAAGAAGTGATGCCTTTGCGCAGCGCTTCGGTTTCTTCTTCCAGACGGACCATCCTAAGCTTTAATTCGTCGCGTTCTTTCTGGTCCATCTCAATGGCGCCGCGAAGATTCCCTTTTTCAATGAGGAAGCGGCTCAAAATTCTATAGACGCGGCTATAATAGGGGGATTTTTGATCGTCCTCGTCAAAGGCCTGAAGAATACTGAAAAGATTTTCGGAAGAACCCAGTTTAAAATAGCCCCATGTCAGGGCAAGCAGGGCGAGATCTGAATTGTCAGCAAAAACCGCTCCGATTCCTTCAAAGGCTCGCTCGTATTCTTTTTGGCCCAAGTGGAAATAGACCTTAAGCAGGTGAAGGCGTCCGGCCCAGGAAGAATCCTCATGATCCAGGCTCCATCGCTCTGCTTTGTCGAAGGTCTGTTGTAATTGCCTTGTATTTTTCAGGCCCCAATGAGCGAGGGCCGTGAGATAAAGCTGTTTTGGAACAGAAGCCTCTGCTGTATCGCTGTCATCCAGAAGCTTGAGTGCCTCCTCGAAATCCCGATGGGCCAAGGCGCCCTGAGCGGCAGCTAATATCAATTCGGGTTGTCCTGAAAAGAGATCCTGAGCTTCCTGGTAAGACGCGTAGATCTCTGTGAATTTTCCTCTGCGTAATTTAAGTTCAAGACGGAGTTGCTTGACGGAAGGGTCGACACTCGTGTTCAAAAGGGCTTCGGCGGAAGACCAAAGTCCTGCATTCAGGTAAGCGGAAATTGTAAGTGAAAAGGACTCGCCTTTTAGTATCGGATTGCCGGGATCGTAGTGTTTATAGACTTGAAGCAGACCCTGCTCGATTGAGCGCCAGGCATCCGATTCGGAGCCTGTTTTTGAAAAGACTGTGGACGGAAAGAGTACAGACAGGAGGAAAACGAACGAGAAGAATAGATAGCAGGGCCTCGTGTTCTTTTTTTTAATGAACGACACTCCGAGCGTCTCCTTTGAAACTAACCTTCGTTATAATCCCGTGCGGTATAAGCCCGTGAATGTCAGAGAGGTCTAAAATGACAGGGCATTCCAGTGCTGATTTTTTTGCGGTAAAATGCACCAAAACGGTCTATTTTGTCAAGAATTTTAAAGAATTTTTTTGCCTTGAAAAAAAGTTCTTTCCTGCTCTATTCTTATGCACAAACCCAAGCATGCCATCAAAAAGGTTTTGTTGAATTGCGGGAAAGGGGAAATGCTTTCTAAAAAAGGAAAAGGCCTTTTTTCAATTGTTAGCCTACTTTCTGTTGTCGGCTGCACTGTAGCGCTTTATTTCGGGTATTATTTCTTTCATGATCGTGGTTCGATCTACTGGGTATATAACATCTACATTTTAATTCTGACTGCCATTGTTGTTTTTATGGCCCATCGTTACCTGAAAATATATGTCAGGTGAGTAAGCTTCTCAGATCGAAAGGTGATGATCAAGCATGCCGAATCTGGCTTTTGTCAATGGAACCTGGAGTAGCCTTGAGGATGCGAAGATTTCGATTGAAGACCGTGGGTTTCAGTTCGGAGACGGGGTTTATGAAGTTATTCGCACCTATGGCCGCGCAATTTTCGGGCTGAGTGAACACCTCGCTCGCCTTAAAATCAGCGCCGATGAGATTGAAATCTCCCTTCCTTACTCACCATCAGAACTCGAATCCTTCATCCGGCAGGGCTGTCTGGACTCTCAGCATAAAGACACTAGTATTTATATTCAGTTGACAAGGGGGGTGGCCCCGCGTTCACATGCCTTTCCGAAGGGAGTACAATCGACCCTTGTCATGACCTTTCGTGAGACGACCCGGATTCCGACAGCGCTTCGCGAAAAGGGGGTTTCCGTTATCTCAGTTCCTGATATGCGCTGGGGACGCTGTCATGTCAAATCGCTGAACCTGCTTCCCAATGTCCTGGCTCGTGAAGAGGCGTTGCGATCGGGAGCCTATGAGGCAATCCTTGTGCGAGACGGCATCGTGACGGAGGGGGCGGGTAGTAATCTTTTTGCCGTCTCCGGAAAAAAGATTATGACCACCCCGATCGGAGCTTCTATTCTTTCCGGCATTACTCGAAAAATTGTTTTTCAGATGGGCCTGGAAGAGGGATTGGACATGCGTGAATGTCCACTCGTTCTTGAAGATCTTTATCGTGCTGATGAACTTTTTATCACGGGAACAACCGTAGAGGTGCTGCCGGTAGTGGAATTAGACGGCAAAAAGATCGCTTCGGGGCGGCCTGGCAAAATGACCAGCTTGTTACAAGAGGCCTTCCAAAAGTACGTGCAGGGCAAAAGAACGTGCAAGGACAGTAGGGTTGTGAAAGATTGATTTCAGGAAAACCTTGTGTTATAAAAGCATCGACTTTTTAGCTCTTTGCTGAAGGTGGGTGTTTTTTGCCCACTTTTTTGTTTTATTGCACTTGATGATGCTATTTGAACTGACAGAGAAACAACGAACCGAAGGTGAAACAACTATCTCCCCCTCAAACGAACACAATAATCAGGGCGCTCCTGAAGCCGTGAACGTATCTCATGGAACAGTCATTGATCGCATCCGATCTGTTGCAACTCCGATTCTTCGCTCTCTCGGATGTGATCTTTTTGATCTTGAGTTTTCAGGGACGGTTCTCCGGATTTTTATCGATAAGATGGATGGCGTTACACTGGATGAGTGCGCCAAGGCAAGTCGCCATTTGGGCACTGCGCTGGATGTTGAAGAGGCGATCCCCGGGTCCTATACCCTTGAAGTCTCTTCTCCCGGATTGGATCGCCCTTTGAGAAATCAGGACGATTACAGACGCTTTATTGAAAAAAAAGTAAAAATTAGAACAGCGATTAAGTTTCAAGATCAAAAGGTTTTTGTCGGGCGGCTCCTTAAAGTTGAGTCTGAAATCGTCTCTATTTCTTTGGGTGGGGGCGGAAAAATTGACATTCCTTTTGATCAGATCGAAGGGGCACGGCTTGAAGTGGAGCTGCCCAGCGGACGCAATAAAGGAGGAAACTAGGATATGAGTCGCGAGCTTCTCGCCATCATTGATCAGATCGGACGCGAGAAGGGTATAGAAACCGGAACCATTATCACTGCCGTTGAGTCAGCCTTGGTCTCCGCAGCGAAAAAGAAATACGGTGCTGATCACAATGTTCAAGTTGAGCTTAACCGGCACACGGGAGAGATCGAAGCCGTTACGATCAAGACCATTGTTGATGAGGTGATGAATGCCCAGACCGAAATTTCTTTAGAAGAAGCACGGGAGTACGATGAATCCGCCGAAGTGGGTGACGAAATCGGCGCCTTGCTTGAAATGGAAGACTTCGGACGCATTGCGGCTCAGACTGCGAAACAAGTCATTTTTCAGCGGGTTCGGGAGGCGGAGTGGGAATCGGTTCACCGTGAATACTCCGTGCGGATCGGAGAAGTGATCAGCGGAATGATCCTGGGTCAGGAGCGCCGAAACTACATCGTCGAACTGGGGAAAACAGAGGCCTTGCTGCCGATTTCACAACAGATTCCGAGAGAAAATTATCGACGGGGCGATCGCATCCGGGCCTACTTATTAGAAGTGAAACCGTCATCGAGGGGGCCTCAGATTATCTTGTCACGAGCTCGTCCGGAATTTGTATCGAAATTATTTGAAATGGAAGTGCCCGAAATTTCTGAGGGCGTGATAGAGATTAAAGGCGTGGTTCGGGAGCCGGGCGATCGCACAAAAATAGCAGTGGTCTCACACGATACCTCTGTTGATCCCGTTGGGGCTTGCGTAGGAGTACGCGGTTCGAGGGTACAGTCGGTTGTTCGTGAGTTGAGAGGCGAGAAAATTGACATCGTGACCTGGACGGAAGATCCGCGAACCTATATTGGAGAAGCGCTCAGTCCCGCAGTGGTCGACAAGGTGGGCATCAACGAGTTGGAACGCACAGCCCTTGTCGTGGTCTCGGAACAGCAGCTTTCTCTGGCGATTGGGAAGAAGGGGCAGAATGTGCGTTTGGCCTCTAAATTAACCGGCTGGCGGGTGGATATCATCAACCAGATGGAATATGAGACCGAACGGGCCAACGAACGTGAAAACGAAATTGCTGAAGCCCTTTCTCGCGAACATGAGGCCCATCAAGCCGAAGAAGCTGCAGAGGCTTTGCTTCATGCAGAAGATCAAGAGGCCGAAGGGAATGTGCTTAATTTGCCGGGTGTCGGTGCAAAAATGGCCGCTCTGCTTGCCGAACATGGGTTCGACACGATTGTGAAGTTGTCGGAGGTGGAAGAAAAAAGCCTGGCCGACTTGCCGGGGCTGGGCTCGAAGACCGCAGAAAAATTGGTGTCTTCGGCAAAGGCCTACGTCTTGTCACTCAGTGAGGAAGCAGAAGAAGTGTAGACTGTTCTCCTGTATCGGCCTTGGTCTAACATGACCCGACAGGTGAAGTCCTAAGGATATTATGCGTGTATTTGAGCTTGCCAAGAAGATTGGAACCACTTCAAAGGAACTGATGCTTGTCCTGAAAAAAATGGACATTCATGTCAGTAACCATATGGGTGCCTTAACCGAAGATGACGTTCATGCCGTCCTCAAAAAAGGAGGGCTGAAGCCAGCAAAAAAAAATCTTAAAAAAGGGAAGATTCTAAAAGTCGAGCCGAGTCCGCCTCCCACAAAAAAGAAGCGTTTTGTCCTGATTAAAAAGAAAGTTGCGACCGTTGTTAGTCCTCCTCCCGAAGAGGTGGTCGCTGAAACAGTAAGCGAAAGCGTCTCCTCGGAAAATGTGGCAGCACCGCTTGTTGCCCCGCCTCCTGAAGTCGTGCCTGAAATCATTCCCGAATTCTCTACGCCGGTATCCCGTGAAGAAACGACTGCCGTGGCAGTTGCTTCTGCTGAGCCTGAAAGCCTCGGATCCCCTGTCTTACCCGAAAAAGAAACTGTAGCGGCGCAAGCGCCCGAAGGTAGCCCATCACTGAAAAGTGTTCCTGCAGAAAAGCCTGCGGGAACAGAGGCGGAGCAAAAAAAGGAAAAGAAAAAGGGAAAGATCGAAACTCCCGTCAAAGCCAAGGAAAAAGCGAAGCGCGGAAAACGGGGAGCGT
Organism: Nitrospirota bacterium; assembly: GCA_029261195.1. GTDB lineage: Bacteria > Nitrospirota > Nitrospiria > SBBL01 > JAADHI01 > JAJDBU01. The sequence goes on from JAJDBU010000022.1 coordinate 17,570, forward strand.
GGGATCCCAAAACGGGTGCTGCTGGTGCGCCTGGAGGAACAGGTGACTCTAGAAAATGGCAGGATTTTAAGCCGATTCATCGTAAAGATGAACGCAAAGGCCGTCGTTCACGCGGAGGCCCCGTTGTTGACGCTGCCGCGCCCCGAAGGAAGACCATTAAAATCCACGAAGGTTTGACGGTTAAAGAATTTTCGGAACTGATTGGAGAGAAGGTTTCGAGCATCATCGCCAAGTTGATGGAATTTGGAAAAATGTCGACGATGAATCAAAGGATTGATCTGGAAGAGGCTTCATTGATTGCGGAGTCTCTCGGCATCCAGGCGGAGCTTGTCGCAGCCAAAACGGAAGACGAACTACTGATGCAGGTCCTCCCTGACCTCCCTGAGTCGCTCAAAACCCGTGCTCCCGTCATTACGATTATGGGTCATGTCGATCATGGAAAGACCTCATTGCTCGACGCCATCCGTGCAACGAAAGTGACGGAAGGGGAGGCCGGTGGCATTACGCAGCACATCGGTGCGTACATGGTAGAGGCTTCCGGAAAACCGATGACCTTCCTGGATACCCCGGGACATGAGGCCTTTACCTCTATGAGGGCGAGAGGGGCTCAGGCGACCGATATTGTGATTCTTGTTGTGGCCGCTGATGACGGGGTGATGCCTCAAACTGTCGAGGCGATTAATCACGCGAAACAGGCAAAAGTGCCGATAATTGTTGCAATCAATAAAGTCGATTTGCCCGACGCGAATCCGGATCGGGTGAAACAGGCTGTCGCAGAATACGAGCTGATTCCCGAAGAGTGGGGCGGGGAAACCATCTTTGCAGAGGTTTCCGCCAAGGCAAAAACCGGTCTGGAGCACCTACTTGAAATGATCCTGTTGCAGTCAGAGGTCCTGGAGCTCAAGGCAAACCCTGATAAGGCCATGCTGGGCGTCATTATTGAGGCGAAAATCGAAAAAGGGCGTGGTCCGGTCGCGACGGTTCTGGTTCAAGAAGGTACCTTGAAGGTCGGAGATGCCTTTGTGACGGGCACCCATTTTGGGAGAGTTCGCTCCTTGTTAAATGATATGGGGCAACGGGTCAAAACTGCAGGCCCTTCAATGCCTGTTGAGGTCATTGGAATTGGGGGCGTGCCTCTGGCGGGAGACACCTTTATTTCTGTTTCAGATGAACGCGCGGCGAAAGAAGTGGTCAGCCAACGTGTAGAACGTGAACGAAATGAAAAATTGACCTCTGTGCGTCGCGTCACGCTGGATGATCTTTATCAGGGTATGCAGGATGGCACGGCCAAGGAACTCAAGGTGATTATCAAGGCCGATGTCCAGGGTTCTGCCGAAGCTCTGAAACAATCTCTTGAGAAGCTCTCGACCGATTCTGTCAGACTGGAAGTTATTCATGCCGGTGTTGGGGGCATTACAGAATCAGACATCCTGCTTGCTGCGGCGGCTGAGGCCTTTGTGGTTGGTTTTAATGTCCGCCCTGAAGCAAAGGGGAAAGCGCTTGCAGAAAAGGAACAAGTCAATATTCGCCTCTATTCCATTATTTATGAAGTGATTGCAGAGATCAGGGATTCAATGGAAGGCTTGTTGGATCCGATCTTGACAGAACGCATCTTAGGACGGGTCGAAGTTCGCCAGACATTTTCTGTTCCGAAGTTGGGGACGATTGCAGGCGGTTATGTGAAAGAAGGCATCGCCTCGAAAACGGCCGCCGGTGTCCGGGTCTTTAGAAACGATGCTGTTGTTTTTGACGGAAAACTGGCCTCTCTACGTCGATTTAAGGATGATGTGAAAGAGGTGCAGACGGGTTATGAGTGCGGCCTTGGTGTAGAAGGCTTTAAAGATATTCAGGTTGGTGACATCTTTGAACTTTACCTCTTCGATAAAATCCCTGCGAAACTTGAATCTGCGTAAGACCTTTTGCTCCCTTTAAGGTGTGTAAACCGCGATGAAAGGAATGACCGTCGGTGTCTGTGTGATTGAACTCTATCTGCCTCGTCGTCACTCATTAAAAGACAAACGTCGCATCCTGCAAAGCATTAAGGCGAAGATCAAGAATAAATTTAATGTCGCGGTTGCGGAAATCGGTGATCAGGATTTATGGCAAAAGGCGGTCATCGGGGTGACGAGCCTTTCAAATGACAGTCGTAAGGTGAACGAGGTACTCGACAAGGTGGTCGGTCTGGTTGCCGGAACGCCTGAAGCCGAGATTGTCCATCACGAGTTGGAGCTGATTTAATGTTACCGGGGTCGCGAGCAAGTCGTGTTGCCGATGAAATCAGGAAGGAGATTACGGATGTGCTTTCAAAAAAGGCGCGTGATCCTCGAATCGGTTTTATCACCATCACAGAAGTCAAAGTGACGGATGACCTGCATCATGCCAGGATCTATGTGAGTCTGCAGGAAAACCAGGATGCGAAGAAGACCTTCGCTGCTTTGAAAAAAGCGAGTGGTTTTTTTCGCGGCGCTTTGGCCCGGAATCTACCGCTTCGACGGGTTCCGGATGTCGCATTTTTCCCGGATCAGGCTGTAAAACGTCAGAGCCGTATTCTCGACCTTCTGGATGAAATCCGCCTTGATGCGGAGAGGCCTGATCGGAAAAGCGAAATAGAAGGCACAGGGTAACATCGAGAGCAATAGGCAGCATGCAAGATAGGAATATAATGAAAGAAAGTCTGCTCGAAGCAAAAGAAAAACAAGTTCAGAACCCCCTGGATGGCGGATTTCTCAATATCGACAAACCGGCGGGCTGGACCTCCCATGATGTTGTGGCGAAGATCCGTCGGCTGCTACAAATCAAGCGGGTGGGTCACTTGGGCACCCTTGATCCGGCAGCAACGGGTGTGCTCCCGATCTGTTTCGGCAAGGGGACGAAACTGGCCTCCTTCGTCAGCGACGCGGACAAGTCTTATGATGCCGTACTCCGATTAGGTGAAGAAACCGATACCCAGGATGCGAGCGGGGTAGTCACGCAGTCACTGCCGATTCCTGAATCCCTGCACTCAGAAGAGAGTCTTGCTTCTATCAAAGAAGTCATGGCCGAATTTGTCGGCCCCTACCTCCAGACGCCTCCGATGTATTCTGCCATCAAGATTAAGGGCGTAAGGCTTTATAAAACGGCGCGCGAGGGAAAGGTTGTGGAAAGGCCGGCCCGGCAAGTCAGTATCCGATCTATTGTTTTTCAGGAAAAACATGGCAATGATATTGCTTTTCAGGTGAGCTGTTCCAAAGGGACATACATCCGAACCTTATGCGCCGATATCGGGGCAAAACTGGGTGTGGGTGCCCATCTTTTGTCACTCCGGCGTACCCGCACAGGAAATTTTGATATTGAGAATGCCGTCGATCTTGAGGCCTTTGCTGAATATTGTCTTAACGGGGATTGGCAGAAAGTCGCCTATCCGCTGGACACCCCTTTACAAGGTGTTCCCGCACTTTGGCTCAGAGAAAGCGCTGTGCCCAAATTGTTGAATGGTGTTCAGATTGGAGTCGATGGCCTGTCGAAATGGGATGCGTTTAAGGCGGGGGGAGATCTTCGCTTTCTGGACTACGAAGGTCGGCTACTTGGTGTTGGGCTTGCGCTTAAAGATTTTTCTGCCCAAAAAAGTTCAGTGGCCCCGACAACACGCCGAGGCCCTACAGAGGCGGTTTTTAAAATCAAAACCGTATTATGCGCGAAGTAGTCATACTGATTTAAACTGTTTGTATTTAAACATAGAAAGAATGGAGGAAGTATCAGATGTCATTACTTAAAGAAGTCAAACAGAACATCATCAAAGAAAATGCCGTTCATGAAGGGGATACGGGCTCACCTGAGGTTCAGATTGCCCTACTAACGAATCGAATCACGGGACTGATGCCCCATTTTAATGAACACAAAAAGGATCATCATTCCCGAAGAGGTTTGATTCACATGGTGGGTCGGCGTCGAAAACTTCTGGACTACCTCAAAAAAATCGAGATCAGCCGTTACCAGGCGATCATCACAAAACTGGGCATCAGAAAGTAGATCCCGCGGTCGGCGGCACAGAAAAACAATGGTAAGTCCGGGAAGGTTTCGACACTTCTGCTTTCCCGGGTTTTTGATTGTCGTTCTGTGCCTTCCCTGCCTTGCGGTTCCGCATTCTCTTGTCCTGGCTCATCAATACAGATAAAGGAGACTACAAATATGATCCATCGCGTTGAAGCAAAAGTCGGTTCACAGAACTTGATATTAGAAACAGGCCGTGCGGCCCGTCAGGCAGACGGTGCCGTCATGGTGACCTATGGGGAAAGTGTGGTGCTTGTCACGGCCTGCTCCTCAACCAGGGAAAAGGATGTCGACTTTCTTCCCCTGACAGTTGATTATCAGGAGAAAAGCTATGCCGCAGGCAAGATTCCCGGAGGGTTTTTTAAGCGGGAAGGTCGTCTTGGCGAAAAGGAAATTTTGACCTGTCGTTTAATTGACCGTCCCCTTAGACCGCTTTTCCCGGATAATTGGCATTTTGAAACCCAGATCATCGCCTCGGTTTTATCCTGTGATCAGGGTGGCAGCACCGACATTATGGCCATTTCCGGTTCTTCTGCGGCCTTGACGATTTCCGATATTCCCTTTCAAGGGCCGATTGGCGCGGTACGCGTCGGTCGCATTGAGGGTGAACTGCTGATTAATCCCAACCTTGCCGAACTTGAAAAAAGCGACATGGACATTGTTGTTGTCGGAAGTGCCGATGCGGTCATGATGATTGAGAGCGGTTCGAAGGAACTTTCGGAAGCCGTGGTGCTGGGAGCGATTCAGTTTGGTCATGAGGCCTTGCAGACCGTGATCAATCTCCAAAAAGAACTGCAGGAAAAAGTCGGTCGGGCCAAGCGAGCTGTTCCGGTAGTCGATCGTGACGAAGCCTTATTTGAAGAAGTGAAAGAAGCGCTTCAGGGAGCGATTAGCGAAGCAGTGACCATCCCGAATAAAGCTGAGCGTCAGACTAAGCTCGACGAGATCCTGAAAAAGCGGATTGATGAGATAGACCCCGAAGAGAGTGGAAAAATCAAAGCGACAAAAACCTTTTTTCACGAATTAGAAAAGAAGGCTGTCCGCCAGATGGTGATTACAAAGGGCATTCGGGCCGATGGCAGAGGCCTCGCCGATATCCGTCAGATCACCTGTGAAGTCGGTGTTCTGCCTCGGACGCATGGCTCGGCTCTGTTTACCCGTGGCGAAACGCAGGCCCTGGCGGTGCTCACCCTTGGCACCTCAGATGACCAGCAAAGGATTGATAGCTTGGACGGGGAATATAAAAAGTCCTTTATGCTGCATTACAATTTTCCGCCGTTCTCCGTCGGAGAAACCCGACCTATGCGCGGTCCGGGTCGGCGGGAAATCGGTCATGGCGCATTGGCAGAGCGGGCGCTCAGGCCAGTGCTTCCGAGTGATGATGACTTTCCCTATACCCTTCGCCTTGTTTCAGATGTTCTAGAATCCAACGGTTCCTCGTCAATGGCGACGGTCTGCGGCGGGACGCTGGCCATGATGGACGCGGGTGTGCCGATTAAAAAGCCGGTTGCCGGTATTGCAATGGGCCTGATCAAAGAAGGAGACGAGACCGCAATTCTCTCCGATATTCTTGGCCTGGAAGATCATCTCGGCGATATGGACTTTAAAGTCACCGGAACGGCTGAGGGCATTACCGCGCTTCAGATGGATATTAAAATCGGTGGCATTTCAACGGAAGTGATGGAGCGTGCCCTTGAGCAGGCGAGACAGGGACGCCTTCACATATTAGAAAAAATGTTCTCTGCCCTGCCCGAAGCGCGGAGCGATCTTTCGACCTATGCCCCCAGAATCATTACCTTGAAGGTGAAGCCGGACAAGGTACGTGAAGTGATCGGAGCGGGAGGTAAGGTCATCCGCGGGATTATCGAAAAAACTGGCGTCAAGATCGACATTGACGATTCAGGCACCGTCCACATCGCATCGTCAGATGAAGCGGCCTCAAAAGAAGCCGTCGAAATGGTCAAGATGATTGTGGAGGATGTTGAAGTCGGTCGGGTCTACGTCGGAAAAGTGGTTCGGATCATGGATTTTGGCGCCTTCGTAGAACTGAAAAAGGGGACTGACGGCCTGGTGCATATCTCCCAGTTGGCCCATCACCGCGTCAAAGATGTTAGAGACGAGGTGAAGGAGGGCGATGAAATATCCGTCAAGGTCCTCGAAGTGGATCGACAGGGAAAAATCCGCCTTTCCCGTAAAGAGACCCTTCCGAAACCCACAGAATAATAAATAGCCATGCGGTTTGACCGCTGATAATAGGGTGGTTTAATACGCTGCTTGCTTTTGAAGGATATTTAAAGGGTGCTGTACAAAATAGCGTTTAAACCTCAATCTTTAAAGGATGGAAAGAAAATACCCAAAAAAGAGCTTGAACGCATTTTTGAGAAGATTGAAGCACTCAAAGAAAATATGTCTGGTGATGTTAAGCATCTGACAGATACAGAACCCGAATATAGATTGCGAATTGGTGATTATAGGGTTTTGTTTGAAGTCGAAGAAGCGGGTATTGTCGTTTACCGGATTAGACATAGAAAAGATATTTACAGATAAATAAGGAGATAATAATATGTTTGCCTTGCATCCCAATATTTTAGAGCAGGATGGAAAAAAGCAGTTTGCTGTTATTCCCTATAAGGAGTTTTTGAAAATGCAGGAAGCGCTTGGTGATTACGAAGATTTGAAAGATTTACGCCAGGCAAAAGAAACAGAAAAAAGTGCTCCTACAGTGAGCATGGAAGAAGCAAAAAAGGAGTTCGGAATATGAGCACACAAGGCATTCCAGTTGATCCAAAAAAACGCTGTCGCTGAAATTAAATCGACCCACTTCATCTTTCTTCCCATTTAATCAGGAAACTGCATGATTCATAAACATCTCTTGGATAACGGCATCCGTGTCCTGGCCGAAAGAATTCCTTCCGTCAAGTCGGTGGCAATCGGTTTGTGGGTCAACATCGGTTCCCGAGATGAAAAGCCAACTGAACACGGCATGTCCCATTTTCTGGAGCACATGTTTTTTAAAGGGACTAAGCGACGCTCGGCGAAGGAGATTGCCCTTGAGATCGACAGCATTGGCGGAGAGATGAACGCCTTTACCTCCCGGGAGATGACCACTTTTTATGTGAAAGTCCTTGATGAGCATCTACCGGAGGCGATTGATATCTTGTCGGATAATTTCCTGTATTCACAATTTGATCCCGAAGAGATCGAAAAAGAACAGCAGGTCGTTCTCGAAGAAATCAAGATGGTGGAAGATGACCCCGAAGACCTTGTGCATGAGCTTCACCTCAAAGACATGTGGAAGGGCAATGCTCTGGCAAGGCCGATACTCGGAACGCCGGAGTCTGTCTCAAGTTTCACCCAGCGAAAGATACTTAAATTCATTGCGCGAACCTATGATCCACATAAAATGGTCATTTCAGTGGCAGGCCGCTTTGATCAGGATCCATTGATGAAACGCCTGCAGGACACTTTCGGGCAATATTCAGCCTATGAATGCGATATCAAAGCAAGGCGGCCCGCAAAGATAAAATCCTCTGTTCTGATCAAAGAAAAAGACTTTGAGCAGGTTCATCTCTGTATCGGCTCGGGAGGTTTGGCTCAAGCAGACCCGGATCGCTATGTACTCTACCTTCTCAGCACAATCCTGGGTGGCGGAATGAGTTCACGTCTTTTTCAGGAGGTTCGTGAGAATCGCGGCTGGGCCTACTCGATTTATTCCTCACCCTCTTCTTATCAAAATGAAGGGCTATTTACGGTTTATGCGGGCACGAGCCCTCAGAATGCACCCAAGGTTGTTGATGTTATTCTGGAAGAACTTAAAGGTATCAAAGACCTTGCGGTCGATCATGCCGAGCTGAGCCGGGCAAAGAACCATATCAAGGGCAGCATGATTCTGGGCATGGAGTCGACCTCGAATCGTATGAGTCGGCTTGCAAAAGAAGAGCTTTACTTCGGTCGAAACTTTTCAATGCGAGAGGTCACTCAAGAGATCAACCGGGTGACCTCAAAACAAATTCAGACGCTTGCCAACAAACTTTTCACGCCAAAGACGCTCACCTTAACAGCGCTTGGTCGGATCGAGGCAGGAGCCTTCCCCAATAAGTTGACAGTATAGTATTATGCAAAAAAACACGGGGGAACAAACATGCCTGAAATAGCAAGATTTTATGGGATCGTCATAAAACTATTTTTCGGCGATCATCCTCCACCACATTTTCACGCAGTGTATGGTGAATATGTTGGTCTTTTCAATATCGATACCCTCGAAATGATCGAAGGCGACCTACCAAATAGAGCTAAAAAGCTGGTGATCGAATGGGCGAATACCAATAAAAATGAGATGAAAAACATGTGGAATCGTCAGGAATTTCACAAGTTGCCACCGCTGGAGTAAGAAATGAAGCATCCAAAGGTACAGTCAGCAATCGCAATGAATGACCACATCTTGGTGATTGAGTTTGATAATAAACAAAAGAAGAAATATGACATCACGCCATTGCTCGGAAAAGAGATGTTTTCTCCGTTAAAAAATCCTGCCTTGTTTAAGGCCTTGAAGGTAGAGCAAGGAGGCTATGCTGTTGTCTGGAATAATAGTATCGACATCAGTGAGTATGAGTTATGGCGCCATGGACAAGTCTTGTCGTAAGGGCCTTCTCCCTCGCAGGGAGAATCCATTTCTCTTTTATATGACTGCGGTCGTCAGCGCAGATTGCCGCGTCCTTACCTTGTCTGTTCCAGCGCTAGGTTCTACCTCCCTGAAATCCCCAAAAACATCCCGTTTTAATTCCGGAAATCCTGAAAATGTGTCTACTCAGAAGAAATCTACTTCGGTCGAAACTTTTCAATGCGAGAGGTCGTTCGTGAAATTGACCGGGTAACATCAAAACAAATACAGTCACTGGCGAATCAACTCTTCACATCCAAAACTCTCACATTGACTGCGCTCGGCCGAGTGACTCCAGAAACCTTTCCGGAGCAGCTCAGTACCTAGGTGTCTGCTGCTATCGGTGCTGGGGGAAATACCCCTCTCTTTCATCACCGCATGACAATCCTTGTGCGGACAAACCCCTAGTTTCAAGTACTTAAGCTCTGATGAACGAGTCAATAAAAAATGCCCCGCCTTAAAAAAAGACGGGGCATTTTTCTGTCCTTCTTCGCGATCAACTTTAGTTGATCGCTATATCTACATCAAGTCTTGCCCGCCACTGGCTGTCACTTGTTCCCCCGCTTTCCAGCTCAGAGATAGCAACATAAGGATGTACCACCACATCATTCATCACTCGGTACTGGACTCCAAGTCGATGACTGTCATGATTGGTTTGAAACAGAAAGTCATCCTGAGAGGTCAAGGTCAGGACCGCATCCTGCTCGACAACTGCCCGTACATAGTAGAGCCTCCAGTTTCCCTTCTGACGGGTTGAGCCAACCGCTACGCCAACCATCCAGCCGGAGTCTTGAGGAATGTTTGCACCGGTGTTGTTGATGTATTCAACACTCAAGACCATCGGATAAGCGCTGCCATCATACAGTAAGGCGATGTAAGGGTTGATAATCTCAAAATCGGACGCGAAGCTTGAAGCGTTCAAGGTATTATTGCCGCATTTTGTCGGTCCGACACCCGTGGTCGCGTTTCCCCCACCCGTTGTTAGGTCCCCCCCGTTGTCGCAGAGAGTGGTGGCCCCGCCTTTTGAGAAATCATCGTAGTTATAATATCCAACTGCGATATTTGTTTTCAGATGTTGCCCCAAGGAGAGCAAAACTGAGACTTGGGCAACAAAGGCGGTCATGTCATTTGTATTGTTCTCTTTGACTAGGTAATCACCCAGAATCAAATTGATGTTTTTGAGAGGACCAAGGTCTGTTGCCGTATAGGCGATGAATGCCCCCTCTGGCTGCACATCGACATCCCAGACAAGATCACCGTAAACCGGATTTTTTTGAAAAGGGTGGGCAAATTTTCCACCTGTTAGCGAAAGCCCCGGAAGCGAATCGGGGTGGTAGTTGACAAAAAACCGATCGAAGCTCAACTCAAAACTGTGAAATGCATTTCCGATATTTTGATGAGGAGAGTTGGGGTCATCCGGGTTTCCAGAAACAATCCGTACACCCAAGGTGAATTCAGGACTCAATTCGTGAATGGCACCGAAGCGCAAACGCACCCGCTCCCTGTGACGGTCTGATTTATTCACGCCTTTCAGAGTGACTTGATCGAAGTCCGATTCATGCCGAAAACGCATATCCCCGAAAAAAGTTGTATCCGAAGAACCCGCAAAAGCTGAAGCGGTACAAAGTGTAAAAATGATGAGCAAAACGACAAAACCTCTTATAGTTTGTCTGATCTGTGTCATAGTCATGGTCCTTTCAATTACCTTGGGGCTTCACCTCAATTTACCTTAGGGCTTCACCGGTTCCCATAAGTTACGGTTGTTTTTTTCAGATGATGTAAATTAAGGCCAGATTTTTGAGAGAAGATCCGGATTGGTAACAAGGTTTCTTACGCCGTGTGCATGGTCTTCATCGAAAACATTGCCTTTAAACCACTTACCGACAGTCTCAATGTTAACCTTAGCGACTTTAGGGCGAACACTCCATGTCACTTGAAAAGGTGAACCTTTTTCATTGTAACCAGGTCCCGTAGTTGATCCAGCGAATTGAACAGGAGCACCAGTATTATTTGGGATGTTCATTGCTTGGTGTAGACCATCTACTACGCTGTGCTTGCTCACTACACCGAAGTCCAAGGCATTTTTGTCATTGACTAAAACATATACCTGAGTCTCTACACGCAACTGAGGATTACCGATTGAATCACTTAGACACGAACCCAATGTTGGGCCCGGCTTGACCTGTGCGGTTGTGTGAACGTAGTGAACTTCAATCGTGTCTCCCGAGGAAAGACCACCGTGTTTGCCTGGGATGTCAAATGGCTTTAGCTCTGCTTCACTCAGATGCCCGGAATACTGGTAACCACTCTGGTATCCGTGTCCATCACCATTACCCGCATACTTGGTAAACTCGCCACCCTTGTGTTCAGCGTTCTTGTGAAAATGAATATTACAGAGATTCATTTCCGTATAAGCGGGCGCAGAATTGAATGCACGGCCGTTATGACCAACATTTGAATCGATATCACGCGGTGCTTGAGGCCCGAAGCCTTTACCCATTGTATTTTTTGCAAGCGAGTCACGCTGTTTAGCGATCACTTGATCAGAGACCGATCCATGTGCATCGTGACCTTCACTTGCTAGGCTGACACCTGTTTGTAGCAGCATAGACGCTGCAAGCAATATAAGAATATTTTTTTTCATCTATTCAACCTCCATGTTATTGACCAAGTCTAAGATGTGGAGTATCTATCAGATACTTCCAGATACTTCAACTGAATGCTAGACAAAACTGTTTAGCAATATGATGCTTTTAATCGCAGTTTATAATCTTGCGAAGAATAGTCTGCCTTAGACGACTCAATCCGACTTACCCATCAGTGCAGAGTGGGGGTAAGAACTGTCGCTCCCCCGTCAGTTGGGTTCCCCTCACGGTCACTGCGGGAAAGTTTTATCACAACGTATAGTTTGGATTCAATATCAGAATCGGATTTGATTAAATTCAAGAGTTTATTGTGATGTAAACTTGATCTCGTGAGTATGATGTTCCGGGCCCTAAACTCTAACCTTCTAAAGTCCTACGAAAATAGCCTCATTAATTTTGAAAATCCTAAAATTGTGTCTATTCTTCTGTACATGATCCGTATGCCATTGATTCTATTAGGATAAAAAAAAGAACAAGTGCAAGTTTTTTTCTTGTTTTCGGAACTGCTTTTTGTTAATATTCCGCCGTCTGCTGACGGTTAAGCACTCACCTATGGTAGTTGAGAATGGAGAGCAAGCAGATAAAGTTTATTGCGGTGCAAGAGCAACTAACGAGAGACTAAGGAGGAAAGCGAATGAAGAAAGGTAGTTTTGTTCTGAATATGTTGTTGGCGGCATTGATTGTTGTGGGTTCAGCCGGACTCGGTCGTGCAGGAGACCTGAAGGTTAACGCCTTTGTTGATGTTCTTTACATTGCGGCTGACGATCACCCCGCGCTTGATGGTGGCGCAAAAAACGTTGTTGAAGGCCAATTTGTTGCAAAGGGTGAGCTTGACGTCGAAAAGGAAACCGATGGTGTTACCTTTAGAATTGATCTTGATTTTCCATCAAGTGAGACGGGAACGGCCACTGGTGGGGGCGGAAGTCTTGGTTCGACCCTCGCATCAACAAATATGAGTGTTACTGGTCTTCCAGGCGGGCCAAATACCTTTGCCGAGCATATCGAACAAGCAAAGTTTGTTTGGGCCATACCAGGCTTACCTCTTGACCTGAACTTGACAGGTGGTGTCTTCAACTCCCCTATCGGATACGAATCGCAGGATGCGCCTGATCGTTCTTTTGTGGCCTATGGACAACTCTTTGCGCTTGTCCCTTCAAATCTGGCGGGTATTGAACTCGCGGGTAGCATGGGTGCGTTATCTGGAAGTGTGCTTTTTACAGATGATTGGGCTGGTGCAGCTGCTGGTCCTGTTGGAACTTTGGTGCTCCCTGCGTCTGAAGAGAACAGCTTTGGTCTTACTCTTGGCTACTCCGATGCTAATACACCTATTCCGGACCTTTCAGTTGGTTATATCACCACCTCAGGGCCTGCTGATGCGACCCTTGATATCATCGTCTCAGGGGCGATTACCCCGATGCTTAGCTACGCTGTTGAATACCTGACCGATGATGTTGTCGATGCGGCATTTGCAGTGACCCTGGGCGCGACACACGGCAAGCATGCGCTTGGTCTCCGTTATGACAGTGTTGATACTGGTGGTGCTGCTACACCGACTTCTCTTACCGTTTCTGCGGCATGTGACCTTGCTGAAGTTTTGACCGCAAGGCTGGAGTATGTCACATATGATTCAGATGTTTCGGGAGCAGGTTCAACCGATGCTGACATGATTCTTCTTCAGTTTGTCGCGACACTGAATTAAGTCATCGTTATTTCTTCGTCCCGCATCCCCCTTTTGTAGGGGGATGCGAGGGCGAGGAGTTAAAGTGTTTTCTTATTTCGATTGAAGGTCGAAATAAGAAAACACTTTCTCTAGTAAGGTTTATTCCAAAATTCACTAATGGCTCAAAGACGAGCAATAGAAGTACTCAAAGGCGAGTGATCGATGATTAGGTTGATTAATCACAAAGGAGCAGAAGATAAAAAGCGTAAAACTTTTCAGCCAGTTTGCCCTTCCCATCGCCTTTGTCTTCGCCTTTTCGGCGCTGCTCTGGTCTGAGGGCGGACTATCTGAAGTAACCATTCAGAAAAATTTCAATTTTGTCTGGATGCCCATTACAGTTTTTTTCGTTTTTTTCTGTAGTCCGGTTTTGCCTTCCTGGCAGCCGGTTTTACCTAGTCAAAAAAATCAGTTAATATCTTGACGAAGGCGACGTAACCTGCTGAATCAAAAAACTAGATCACTGAAACCGATAAGGTCTTTCGGTCAATGAAGGAGAAAAAGTATGAAAAAAATAGAAGCGATTATTAAGCCGTTTAAACTCGAAGAAGTGAAAAAGGCCCTGTCTGACATTGGCATCGTTGGAATGACGATTAGTGAAGTCAAAGGTTTTGGCCGGCAAAAGGGACATAAAGAGCATTATCGAGGCGCTGAATATGCGATTGAGTTTGTTCCAAAAATCAAACTGGAGATAGCTGTTAGCGGTTCCGACGAAGAAAAAGTGGTTGCTGCCCTGATGGCGGCGGCCAAAACGGGTTCCATCGGTGATGGTAAAATCTTTGTGTCGTCTCTTGACGAAGTGGTCCGAATCCGGACAGGGGAGATGGGAGAAAGCGCCCTGTAATTCAAGTTCGATATTCCTTCTTTATCAGGGGAAGATCCGGGTATTCTGTCTCAGGTCTTCCCCTGATTTATTTCCTTCTTTTTCCGTCAATTTATTGTAAATATTCCTCATATTCCGTTATCTATGCCCTATTTTTTTTAGGGTTTCCTTTTCATTGACAACTCATTTCCCCGTGGTATAGTTGTAATACTTTTTTGATATTATTTCTCTCATTGTTGATGGGTTAAAACTTCTACATTGATGACGATTCTTAGCATAGTCTTTCTCCCTTTTGCGGCTTCCCTACTGATTTTGCTGCTCTCTCCAAAGCTTCAAAAGTTGGATGTGGGGAAGACGCTCGGCGCAGTCGTTGCCGCTGTTCCCCTCATCGTATTTTCGCTCATCATTTCTTTAATCGGACAGGCTGCGCACACCTTCCATATCCCCTGGGTAGAGTCCTACGGCATTGAGCTTTCTTTCCTCGTCGATGGTTTAAGTATCCTCTTCGGGATGTTAATTTCCGGGATCGGGCTCCTAGTGGTGATTTATTCCACTTGGTATCTCTCCGACAAAGAAGACAAGGTGAAATTCTACATCTACCTCATGATGTTTATGGGGGCCATGCTGGGTGTGGTTTTTTCCAATAACCTGATTGGACTGTTTACCTTCTGGGAGCTCACCAGTATCAGTTCTTTCCTGCTCATCGGTTTTTGGTATCACAAGGAGGCCTCACGCTACGGCGCCATGAAGGCCCTGATTATTACGGGTTTCGGCGGTATCGCCATGCTCGCGGGCTTTGTTCTGCTCTATGCCATTACCGACACCTTCGATATCTCTAAAATCCTGACGATGGGCGACGTCATCCGAAGCAGCAGCTTGTATGTGCCTGCCCTCGTTTTGATATTTCTGGGTTGCGCAACCAAATCGGCACAGTTTCCCTTCCATGTCTGGTTGCCCAATGCCATGGAAGCCCCAACCCCCATCAGCGCCTACCTTCACTCCGCAACGATGGTCAAGGCGGGACTCTTCCTTGTCGCAAGGCTTTCTCCTGCATTTTCGGGGACGGCCTTTTGGACCTGCCTTGTGGCGGGGGCCGGATTGACCACCATGCTGGTCGGCGGTGTGCTCGCCATTCGGCAGACCGATTTGAAGGGTTTACTGGCCTATTCGACCATTAGCCAGCTCGGCATGATTATGGCGATGTTCGGCTTCGGCACCCAATACAGTGTTGAAGCCGCGATTGTTCATATCCTGAACCACGCCTCATTCAAGGCCGCTCTTTTCATGGTGGTCGGCATTATTGATCATGGTTGCGGCACCCGCGATTTAAAATACGTCGGCAATTTAAAAAAAGACATGCCGCATTCCTTTAAGATTGCACTGGTGGGATGCCTGTCTATGGCCGGTTTACCGATCTTCGGTGGTTTTATCAGCAAGGAAATGTTTTATGAATCAGCCCTGCATATTCCCTTTGTGACGGTGCCGGGTCTCATTCCCGCCTTTGTTGTGTTTGCCAGTATTTTTACTTTTGCCTACTCCTTCAAATTCCTGATTTGGGGCTTCTTCAAGGAAGCCCCCGGACACCCGCCCAAACATGCACACGAAGCCCCGATGCTGGGTTGGATTTCTGCAGCAATCCTGGCGAGCATTGCCGTACTCCTAGGTGTCGCCCCCGGACTTTTTAGCCATTCCATCCTGGAACCGGCCGCCGCCGCCGTTTCCGGACAGCCCGCACATCTGCATCTGGCCCTGTGGCATGGTGTGAACACGCCCCTCGTGATGAGTTTATTTACGGTGATTCCGGGCACATTCCTCTTTCTTCGCCTAAATAAGGTCACTGCGTTCCAATCCAAAATTGCGGCGAAGCTGCCTCACTTCAACCCGAACTTTCTATACAATCGTGGCTTCCTGGGGGGCATTCCCTCAGTGGCGCGGCGTAGTCTCTTGCAGATTCAAAGCGGTTACCTGAAACGCTATCTCTTCATGATTGTTTCTTTTGTAATCACTGCGGTGCTGTTGTTTTCACTCTTCAAAGGCTGGACGTTAAGCTACGACGGCTTGACAGCGGCAGGCATCACGATCCCTCAGTTACTCACCTTTACCTTGATCGTCTGCGCCGCTCTAGCGACCATTCGATTTAAAAACCGGATTTCCGCGATTTTGTCTCTCGGCATGACAGGCTTCCTGGTGGCCTTCTTTTATGTGCTGATGGGCGCCCCGGATTTAGCCCTGACGCAATTTCTGGTTGAAGCCATCTCTGTCATTTTAATCCTGCTCGTCTTCTATTTGGTGCCGCCCTACTTTGAGGAAAAGACCCACAAGACCGCAAAATCACTGGATGTGGTGCTTTCGGTCTTTGTCGGTGTGGTGATGACCTATTACATGGCGATGGTCATGGACAGCCATTTTACCGAGTCTATTGCCCATTACTATCTGGAAATGAGCGAAAAGCTGGCGGGGGGCAGAAATGTCGTCAACGTTGTCATCGTCGATTTCAGAGGCTTTGATACGATGGGGGAGATTTCCGTTTTCTCGATCGCGGCCCTAGCCGTTTATGCCATGCTGAAACTCAAAAAGAAACCAAAGCTAGGCAAAGAGGGAGACTCGGGACTTTGAGTACAGTCATTTTCAAAACCATTACCCGGGCCGTCGTGCCTCTCTTAATGATTTTTTCCCTCTACCTGCTGCTCCGAGGGCATCAACTGCCCGGAGGCGGATTTATCGCCGGCCTCATGACTTCATCCGGCATCCTTTTGATCTATCTGGCCTATGGTTATCGCTTTGACTGGAAACATCGCGGCGCATTTTTCTACTACCTCTTTTCCGGAGGACTCGCCCTTTCTTTTCTCGTGGGTATGGCTGGATTGTTCTTCGGAGGGACTTTTTTAAAAAGCGGCGTCTCCCATGTTCACATGCCTCTCATCAACGAAGACTGGGAATTCGCATCGGCGGCCATCTTTGACTTTGGCGTCTACTTTGTCGTCTGCGGAGTCTGTGTCACCCTCATGACCTTGCTGGGGGAGGAGAAGGCGTGAAGATCCTGCTTCCGATGGTGATCGGTGTGCTCTTTGCTTCCGGGACTTATCTCATTTTGCAAAAAAATATCCTCAAACTGGTCTTGGGTTTCAGCTTACTTGGACATGCTGCAAACGTGATCCTAATCACTTCGGGTTGGATCGGCGACGGACAGGTGCCGATCCTGGGGGGGGATGCGCGCGTCCCTTTCGTCGATCCCATTCCGCAGGCCCTGGTTTTGACGGCCATTGTCATCGGCTTTGCGGCCACGGCATTTTTATTGGTGTTGGCCCTGCGTGTTTATCGCGATTTCCATACCAGTAACATTGACGAAGTCAGGGGGTCGCGCGGATGACACACTTGCTGGTTCTACCCTTCATCCTCCCGCTCGGCACCGCCATCCTCTTGCTCTTGCTGAGGCCCTACAAACTGGCCCGGTGCGTGACCATTTGCATCTCGGGGCTGATGACCTTGTGGGTCAATATTTCGCTGCTTTTTTCTATTCAGGATCACGGCATCCAAATCTATCGCCTGGGAGGCTGGGCGCCTCCTTTCGGTATCGTCTTGGTGGGAGACCTTCTCAGTGGACTGATGATTGTACTCGGGTCCATCATCTCGGTCTGTGCCTTGTTTTATTCCTTCGATTATCTTGAACAGGATGATCAACAGCAGATCTTTCATCCCCTGTTTTTCTTTCTCTGGGCAGGGACAAATGGCGCATTTCTCACCGGCGACCTCTTCAATCTCTTTGTGATGTTTGAGATCATGCTGATGTCGGTGTATGCCCTACTGACCATGCTCGGAGATAAAAAGCAGATCGAGGGTGGGATCAAACTCATTAGTATGGGGCTGCTTTCGTCGGTTATGTTTTTAACTGCAGTGGGGGGGATTTATGCCCTGTGCGGCACCCTCAACATGGCGGATTTGGCCGTCAAGATCAAACCGCATATTGACCATCCCCTCGTGAGCGCCGTTGCGATGTTGTTGATTGCCGTCTTCGGTTTAAAAGCGGCGATGATGCCCATGCATTTCTGGCTGCCCGACGTCCATTCTTCCGCGCCGACACCCATCAGCGCCATGCTTTCCGGTATCTTGATCAAGGTGGGCGTCTATGCCCTTATCCGGGTCTTCTGTCTGATTTTTGTCGATCTCCAGGACTATTTCCAGGTCTTCATTATCACCCTGGCCTGCATCACCATGTTTGTCGGCGGAATGGGGGCCGTGGCTCAGGGCGATTTCAAGAGACAGTTGGCTTACAGCAGTGTCAGTCAGGTGGGATATATATTATTGGGAGTAGGCTTTTTTACCGTCGGCGGAATGGGGGCCGCGCTTTTTTATACCATCAGTCACGGCATCATCAAGTCGGGACTTTTTATGGCCGCAGGCTTCCTAAAAAAAATGCGAGGCACAACCGAGCTGGCACGTCACGGCAGCATGATCAAGATCTCCCCGGTCTTTTCCCTCTTCCTCTTGATCGGGGTTGCAGCGCTCGGCGGCATTCCTCCGGCAAGCGGGTTTTTTATGAAGTTTCAACTCGTAAAGGCCGGATTTGAAGGGGGCTTTTATCTGCCCATTGCCATTGCCCTGGTCGTGAGTCTGTTCACGCTGTTTTATCTCTTCAAGTCCTGGCAGCAAATCTGTTGCATGGAGCAGGAAGAAGCGCCTATAAAAATGCCGTCTCGTAATCTCCTTATCCCAGTCGGTATTCTGGCTTTATTGGCACTGGCATTGGGATTCGGCGCCTCACCCGTCATTGACCTCACACAGGCCGCCGCAGAGCAGCTTTTCGCTCCGGAGCAATACATCACTGCCGTACTGGGGGCCAGATAATGCCCTATTTAATGGTCCATAACATTGTTCTGGCAATCACCTGGTGTCTACTTCAGGAAAAATTCACCTTGGTCGAATTTGTACTGGGATATTTGTATGGCTACGGCATTCTCTACGCATTACGAACCGTGCTGGATGACAAAAAAGACCAGAGACAGTCGCTCAAGAGCGGGGATTATTTTGCCATTACCGCCAGAAGCATTGGCTACTTTTTTGTCTTTCTCCAGGAACTGATTAAAGCGAACCTTGAAGTGGTCAAGATCGTCTTATCGCGGGAACTGAAAATGACGCCGGGTATTATCGCCTATAAACTGGATGTCAAGACGGATGCGGGCATCACCCTGCTGGCTAATTCAATCACGCTCACACCGGGCACACTCAGCATCGACCTTTCAGAGGACAGAAAAACACTCTATGTTCATGCCTTGCACATGGAAGATGCGGAAGAGCTTGAACAGTCGATCCGCAATTCGCTTGAAAAATATACAAAGGAGATCCTGGGATGATCGCCCTTGTTACCGATATTGCCTTCATTTTACTGGCCGTCGCGCTCTTATTTTGTTTTTATCGCCTGATTGTCGGGCCGAGCCTGCCGGATCGGGTCGTCGCGATCGACACCATTACGACGGTCACGATTGCCATGATCGCCGTGTATTGCATTAAAGAGGGCACCGCTATTTTTTATGACGCCATACTGGTCTTGTCGATCTTAGGTTTTGTCGGGACGGTGGCGATGGCGAAATTCTTGGCGAAAGGAGACAACATCTTTGAACAGTGAAATCTTTACCGTCGTCTTCTTAATTGCTGGACTCTTTTTTATCGTAGTCGGTTGTTTCGGTCTGTATAGAATGCCGGATGTATTTTGCAGAATGCACACAACAAGTAAGGCCACGACGATGGGCTTGGTACTGATTCTCATCGCCACCTTCATTCATCTCGGATTGGCCGCCGTCGGCCTGAAAGCCATACTTGCTATCATCTTCGCCTTTCTCACCGCCCCGGTTGGGGCACACCTTATTGCAAGGGCCGCCTACCAGCGAGGCGTTAAACTTCACGATCGTTCGATCGCTGACGCACTTCATGCCCTTTATCCTGAAAAAAATCAGACGGATTCCCATCGCGATAAAGATTAGTCAATATCCCACTTATTTATAAAAGGCTCTTCTTCAAATCGATAGAATATGACGAGGAGCTTGCCTTTTTGCGCTTTGTCTGTTTCAGCTCTCACCTTGACCCTATTTAAGGATTCTGCAATAATCCGCTCGATTTTGAATTGCTTATTTAGAGAGAGAAAAATGACCACACTGGGTGTTAATGTCGATCATATCGCGACCCTTCGGGAGGCTCGCAAGGGGAGAGAACCCGATCCGATTATCGCGGCTTCGCTTGCGGAACTGGCGGGTGCAGACGGCATTGTCGTTCACCTTCGTGAGGATCGTCGCCACATACAGGAACGGGATGTTCGTGTCATTAGGGAAACAATCCAAAGCAAGCTAGACCTTGAAATGGCGGCTACGGAGGAGATGCTTCTGATCGCCAGGGAGATCAAACCGGAACTGGTGACCTTCGTCCCGGAAAAAAGGGAAGAATTGACGACTGAAGGGGGCCTTGATGTCATTGCCTGCATGCAGAGTTTGAGGCGGGCGATTGACCGTCTGCATGAATCGGGCATTGTCGTTGCCCTCTTCATCGACCCGGAAACGAAACAGATTGAAGCCGCCGCAGAACTCGGGGCGGACTGTGTCGAAATTCACACCGGCCGTTACGCCAATGCTTCACTTCACTCCAAAGTTCAAAAAAATGAACTGCTTTGCATTATCGAAGCGGCCAAACAGGCCCGAAGATGTGGCGTGTCCGTCAATGCCGGACACGGCCTCGATTATCAAAATGTCATTCCGATTGCTCAGATTTTAGAAATAGAAGAACTCAATATCGGCCACAGTATTATCTCCCGCGCCGCCCTCGTCGGAATCAGCACCGCTGTTCGTGACATGAAGTCCCTGATTGCCAAGGCTGCGTTGTCTCCTCACCTGTCCTCTGCTTAGTCTAAAATATGGCGATTATCGGTATCGGGATCGATTTAGTGAAGATCTCTCGAATGGAAAAAATCAGAGCACGCTGGCATCAACATTTTCTCGACCGTGTTTTTACAGCACGCGAACAACACTATTGTCTTCAATACCACTTACCTCACATCCACTTCTCCGGTCGTTTTGCCATTAAAGAAGCCCTGCTGAAAGCGCTCGGAACGGGCTTGCGTGGCGGAATCCGATGGATCGATATCGAAGTCGCCAATAATCAGACAGGAAAACCACTCGTTCAGCTCACAGCTCAAGCCAGAAAATATGCTGATGACATGGGTGTGAAGCAGATCTTGAGTAGCATTTCACACGATCATGATTACGCAATCGCTCAAGTGATTCTGGAAGGACAAGTCCTTTTGCCGGGAGACGAACAGGGATGAAGATCGTCACTGCCGCACAAATGCGATCACTTGATCAGGGAGCCACTTCTGTCTACGGTATTCCGTCTATTTTATTGATGGAAAATGCTGCCAGAGGACTGGTCGATAAAATTGAATGTGATTTCGGTCCGCTCCAGGAAAAACGTATTGTCATTTTTGCAGGACGTGGCAACAATGGAGGAGACGGTATCGCGGCGGCTCGACATCTCAGAATGCGGGGCGCAATGGTGGCTGTCTATCTCTTTGCAGAGACCTCCCGTGTTGCGGGAGATGCCCGAATTTCACTCGATATCTGGAAGGCGACGGGTGGCAGGTTTTTTGAACAACACAATACCTCATCGAAGCAACTCCGACACGATCTGTCGCATAGCGACTTAGTCATTGATGCCCTGTTGGGTACAGGTCTTTCCCAGGCGCTCAGAGCGCCTTTTGATGAGGCCGTTAACGCGATGAATTGTTGTGAAAATCCGATTGTTTCCATTGATATTCCGACAGGTATTTCATCCGATACGGGTGAAATACTCGGTGATGCCGTGAGAGCGGAGGCCACTTATACAATGGCCTTGCCAAAATGGGGACACTTCCTCAGAGATGGCATGGCTTACCGGGGGCGCTTGCAAGTGGTCGATATCGGAATTCCACCTAAGCTAATAAATGACTCAGAAATCAAAGTCGAACTCATCACAGCCGATTCATTAAAAGGGCTGCTTCCTTCCCGCCGAAAGGGTAGCCACAAGGGAAGCTTCGGTCACCTGCTTGTTCTGGCCGGATCGACTGGAAAGCGGGGTGCAGCTCAGATGTGTTCGCTTGCGGCCTTTCGTTGCGGCGCCGGACTAGTGACGACTGCGTGGCCAAAGTCAATTGATGCCTCAACAGCTCCTCCGACGATGGAGATTATGACCCTCCCCCTCCCGGAAACGGCAGAAGGTTCTGTGGCGCTCAGCGCAGAAAAAATCTTATTTGCAGCCTGTTCCGGAAAAAGTGTCCTTGCGATCGGGCCGGGACTTTCTCAAGATCCGGAAACAGTTCAACTTGTCCAGCGCCTGATTTCAGAAGTCGCCTTGCCCATGGTCGTTGATGCCGACGGTCTTAACGCCATTGCACAAGATTTGTCTCTCTTAAAACAAAAGAAGGGCGAGTTGATCCTGACCCCTCATCCGGGTGAAATGGGGCGTTTGATTGGTCAATCAGCCGCAGCAGTCCAGAAAGACCGCTTCAATATCGCCGCCCGTTTCGCCGAAGCATGGGGGGTTACTCTCCTACTCAAGGGTTCCCACACCGTCATTGCATCACCGGAGGGCTTGCTTTACGTCAACGACACGGGAAATTCCGGCATGGCAACCGCCGGTGTCGGCGATGTGCTGACCGGCATGATCGCCGGATTTCTAGCGCAGGGGATCAAGCCCCTTGATGCAGCCCGACTGGGTATCGCTCTACATGGATCGGCGGGAGACCTGGCTGCAGAAGAACAGGGCGAAGTATCGTTGCTTGCCTCGGACCTGATTGATAAAATACCGAAAGCGCTAATGAACCAAACTAAATGAAGCCATCCAGGAGAACTGCATCATGTCACAATTGAATATCACTATTTTTTTTCTCATCGTCGTATCGACCATCGGGATTGCTCAGATGATTCATACCTGGATCGACAAGGGACGGATCCGCGATAATTTTAAAAAACTCATCGGCAAACTTCCCGGAGAAGTCATTCAGCCAAATCGACTGGATTATCCCCGTTTTAGTGGAGAGATCGAAGGCAGGCACTTTGATCTCTTTTTTAAGGTCGTCAAGGTGGGTCGGAAACACATTCTTTATTATATTTACAGCCTCAAGTCAGACATCAGTTCCAGTCTGCTTCTGCTCAAGGCCGATACCTATAAACCGATTCGAGATGAACCGGAACCGCTTAAGGAAGCGGGTGTCGCTTTGTCTGAAATCCGGGCAGGCTACCAGCTTCGCTCCCAAAACGAGGCGGAAGCGACTGCCATCTTTGAAGGGGCCGGATTAAAAGAACGTCTGCCCGCGCTGGATGAATTTTCAAGTCTGCAACTCGGTCCCGATGCGCTCGTCGTCGGAAAACCCTATGACGGCCCCGCCGACACCGAAGCGGTCAACATCATGCGAAACGTCCGTTCACTCATTAAGCTCGCAGAGGCGATTGAAGCATGTCCGACACCAGCCTGAAACTTATTTCTGAAAGTCCGGAAGACACCTTCAACCTCGGCTTAGCCTTCGGTTTGAAAGCAGTCGAAAGAGGCGTGATTGCTCTGATTGGACCGCTGGGTGCAGGGAAAACCCGCTTTGTTCAGGGTTTGGCCAAGGGCCTGGGTATTAACGCTTCGACCGTGAACAGCCCGACTTACAGCCTGATCCATCTCTTTGATGAGGGGCGACTTTCTCTTTGTCATATCGATCTCTACAGGCTTGCCGGTCCGGAGGAAGTCGAAGAAATCGGGATTGAGGAAGATTTTGAGTGTGATGACGGCATTGTCGCAGTCGAATGGGCTGACATCGCATGGACTGTCCTTCCGGAAAAACGGATCAACCTTGAAATCAAAGACCGGGACGAAAATCAGAGGGAGATCGTATTGCACGGTGGAGATTGCCACCATCGTGACTGGATTGAACGGTCTTCCACTTTGGCTCAATTGAAAGAGACCGCTTAGGTCAATCAGTGAATTCCTCCGAAGACATCAAAGACATTGCAAGAGACTTATGTGAGCAAGTGCGTTGGTATCAATCGGAAGGCCTTGACTCCTGGGCAATGCCAAAATACGAAGCAGTTCAGACGGCGGTCACACAAAGCGCCGTGGCTGTGGAAGAAGCCTCCGAAATGACTCCTGTATTCGCGACGCTTGAGTCTGTTCGTGAAGCGCTCGGAGACTGTCAGCGTTGCAAGCTCTCGGCAACACGAACACATCTTGTTTTTGGTGATGGCAACCCGGAAGCCGACTTGCTTTTTGTCGGGGAAGGACCCGGGCAGGACGAAGATATTCAGGGTAAACCCTTTGTCGGAAAATCGGGACAACTTCTGACAAAAATGATCACGGCAATGGGCTTATCGCGTGAAAGGGTCTATATTGCCAACATTATCAAATGTCGCCCGCCAAAAAACAGAAACCCGGAAGCCGATGAAATTGCGGCATGCAGTCCTTTTTTAGATCAGCAAATTGCCGCAATTGCTCCGAAGGTAATTTGTGCGCTGGGCGCCTTCGCTGCCCAGACCCTGCTTAAAACTGACACAAAAATATCGGCGATGCGGGGGCGCTTTCAGGATCTAAACGGCATCCAGGTGCTGCCGACATTCCACCCGGCCTACTTGCTTCATAATCCCGGTCAAAAAGGAAAAGTGTGGGAAGACCTGCAAAAGGTCATGGCGGTGCTGGGTCTTCCGATTAAAGGAAAAAAATGAAGCGGCTCTGGGCGCCCTGGCGTATCGATTATATTTTAGGAGAAAAACCCGTGGGATGTATTTTGTGCGATAAACCAAAGGAAAAACGCGACACGGAAAACCTCATACTCCAATACGGAAAACATGGTTTTGTGATGATGAACCTCTATCCTTATAATAATGGTCATCTCATGGTCTGCCCCTATGAACACGTCAACACCCTGGAAGATCTTTCAGACGAAGTCTTGAGTGGATTGATGCTGATGATCAAAGGGACCTTGGCTGCTCTCCGCTTGGCTTTCAGCCCGGAGGGGACAAATGTCGGATTGAACCTCGGCAAGGCGGGTGGTGCCGGGATTGATGATCATGTGCATTTTCATGTCGTTCCTCGCTGGGAAGGGGACACTAATTTTATTACTGTCGTCGGAGAGCATCGGGTTATTCCGCAAAATATCGACGAAACCTATAGGCTGCTTAAACCACATTTTAATTAAGGGAGTTTCACAGGCGATGGGGATACTATGATTAGACTCTTGTTCATCCTGATGGTACTTGCTCTTTTTGGTGCCGCGGGCTACGCCAATCAGGAACAGATGATTTCCCTGCATTTTTTTGACTGGATACAGACCAATCCGGTTAAACTTTATGTAATTGCGGCAATAACCTTCTTTGTCGGGTTTTTAATCTCGGCCTTACTTTTTTGTCCCAGCTGGATGAATGCCCTGCTTGCCAAACGAAAGCTGAAAAAACGAATTGAGCAATTAGAGATGGACCTCGACCGCATCCGTTCCTTAGCATTACGGGAAAAAGATTCATCCTCCTACGCGTCGCCATCAAAAAAAGATGAGTGATGGCCGACCCGAGTTACCGGCCAGATTGCTTGAAAAAGTCCGGCAACTCCATCAGAGCATAGAGCAGCATAACCACAACTACTACGTCCTTGATACGCCGACGATTTCCGATCTTGATTATGACCGGCTCTTCAGGGAACTGAAGGACCTCGAAACACGTTATCCGGCACTGATTACTTCTACCTCTCCGACTCAGCGCGTCGGCGCGTCCCCCTTGTCCAGCTTTCAGCCCGCCTCACATCGCACAGCCATGCTGTCCCTCAATAATGCCTTTGAGGATCAGGAGGTCTCTGAGTTTGATAGACGAATGAGAGAGACCCTTGAGATTGATGCGCTTAGCTATGCGGTCGAACCCAAGCTGGATGGTGTGGCGATCAGTCTGGTGTATGAGGATGGCATCCTTGTTGAGGCGGCGACTCGGGGAGATGGTAGTACGGGAGAGAACGTGACACAGAATATACGCACTGTTCGTGCCATTCCCCTGACTCTTTCAGGAAAAGTTATTCCAGGATTGATCGAAATTCGTGGCGAAATCCATATGAGAAAATTAGACTTTGAGCGTCTCAACCAGACACAGGCAAAGCGGGGGGATAAGGTTTTCATCAATGCACGCAATGCCGCCGCCGGAAGTTTACGACAGCTGAATCCTAAGATTACGGCTAGGCGCCCTCTCACTTTTTTTGCCTACGCTGTTGGAACACTTGAAGGAATGAAAAGTCCTTCGACTCACAGTGAAATGATGGATTTGCTTGAGACCTTCAAGATCCCGGTTTGTCCGGAACGGGCAGTCGTCGAAGGCACGGAAGGCCTGCTGAATTATCACCGCCGACTTGAAGGCCTGCGCCCTTCTCTCCCCTATGAAATGGATGGCGTTGTCTACAAGGTCAACACGCTAAAGCAGCAGGAGCAGATCGGCTTCGTGGCCCGCGCGCCCCGCTTTGCCCTGGCTCATAAATTTGTGGCTGAAGAGGCAGAGACGCTCGTCGAAGAGATTTCCATTCAGGTTGGACGCACCGGAGTACTGACGCCGGTGGCCCGATTAAAGTCCGTCTTTGTCGGGGGTGTCAAGGTCTCCAATGCGACCCTACACAACGAAGATGAGGTCCATCGAAAAGACTTACGTGTTGGAGATACCGTGAAAGTTCGGCGCGCCGGTGATGTCATTCCAGAGGTGGTTTCCGTCATACTGGAAAACCGGCCGGAAGATACGAAGCCATTTGTCATGCCGAAACACTGTCCTGTTTGCGACTCGGAAGTGGTAAGGATTGAAGGTGAAATCGCAGTGCGATGTCCAAACGGACTCTCGTGCAAGGCGCAGCTTAAAGGAGCGCTGAGTCATTTTTCGAGCCGACGTGCCATGGACATTGAAGGGCTTGGAGTCAAATTGATTGAACAATTGATCGAGAGCAAACAAGTCCTTTCCATTGCCGATCTTTATTCCTTGGACCATGAGCGCTTGGCAGGACTTGAACGCATGGCTGATAAATCAGCGACAAATCTGATCAATGCCATTGAAAAAAGCAAGGACACGACATTGGCAAGAGTCATCTACGCCTTGGGCATTCGGAACGTGGGAGCTTCCACGGCCTTAGATCTTGCCCGCAATTTTGGTGAGTTGGACGTATTGATGGAGGCCGATGAAATGCGCTTGCTCGCGGTTCCCGAAGTGGGGCCGATTGTCGCATTGAGCCTGATTGATTTTTTCAGTGTTTCCAAAAACAGGGAAGTCATCAATCGCCTCAAGGCAGCGGGTCTTACCTGGCCTTCCGTGCCTTTAGAGCAAGGCAGCTTACGGCCCTTGCTTGGCAAAACCTTTGTGCTCACCGGGACGCTTGAGGGCATGACACGCGAAGAGGCAAAAAAAGAAATTACAGCTGCCGGGGGAAAAGTCACCGGTAGTGTCTCAAAAAAAACGAGCTACCTCGTTGCCGGAGCCGACCCGGGCGGCAAATTGAAAAAGGCCGAAGCCCTGGAAGTCACCGTGCTTAATGAGGAAGCATTGATGAGTCTGTTGAGTGAGTGAGTTTTTTTAATGATACGATTGAGAGTATTTTACACTGAGGGCAATTGCAGAGACTTTGCAATTATTTTATGAGTGAACAACAAGCGAATAACCCGCTGCATGGTATTACCTTAGAGCAGATTGTGAAGAGCCTCCTTGAACATTATGCCTGGGAGGGCTTGGGCGAGCGCATCAAAATCCGGTGTTTCAACAGTGACCCTTCAGTGAAATCCAGCTTGAAATTCTTAAGAAAAACCCCTTGGGCCAGAAAAAAAGTCGAAGACTTATACCTGGCCACGCAGAAAAATGTGTGGAAGCGGTAGAGCGGGTGATTGACCTAAGGGTCGGCTCTCGATGTCATTCCGGAATTTTTTTGAGCCGGAATCTATATTATTCAGATTCTGGATTCCCGCTGAAAGCATGCGGGAATGACGAAAAAGGAGTTTGTTTTGTTGCATATTTTTGTGGATGCGGATGCCTGCCCGGTTAAACAGGAAGTCTATCGCGTCGCAAAGCGATGCCGTCTTCATGTCACCTTGGTGGCCAATTCCTGGATGCGCATTCCTGATGAAGAGGGGATTGTGCTTCAAGTGGTTGGAGACGGTTTTGATGCCGCCGATGATTGGATCGCCGAGCAGGTAGAAGCGCAGGACATTGTGATTACGGCTGATATTCCGCTTGCAAGCCGCTGCCTAAAAAAAGAGGCACATGTCATTGGCCCTACTGGAAAACCTTTTACGGAAAATAATATCGGCGATGCTTTAGCAACGCGTGAACTCATGGCAGAGCTTCGTGATGCAGGGGAGATCGGGGGTGGGCCGCCGCCATTTCAAAAACGCGACCGATCAAACTTTCTTCAAAAGCTAAATGAAGTGATTCAATTGATCAGGAGGCAGCATCCGGGTGATGCCACCGAATAACGCGCTATTATCTTGAATTACTAGACTTAGAGATAGACTTCTACAACTTCAGTTTTTTCCTGCTTCTTTCATGGTGACCTCAAGCAAATGATTGCTCGTAGAACGATTGCGAACCCTGGGAACGAGAATGCAGTTTTTCTGATATTCCTTAAAATACCAATCTATATCAACCTCACCTTCATATAACAAAATATGATTACCTCTGAAATTTTTGTGGCCTACACCCAGTGCCAAATAAAATCCTATTTGCTACTGAACCCGGCTAATAAAGTGGTTCAGAATGAATACATTTCTGCCCTAAATGAAAAAACATACAAAACTAGAGCAGAGTATCTCAATAAATTCAAGCAGAAATTTCCTGCTTATCAAGTTTATTCCATTAATGAAATGCAAGGTGGAACAAACATTCTGATTGATGCAAATTTAAAAATAAAAAATTTGTCTGGTTATGCGGACGTTCTTACAAAATCAGAAAATACCCTTGCTTCTAGTATCTACATTCCCACCATTGTTGTTGGCAGTCACAAAATTAACAAAGAACACAGACTTCAATTAGCATTTTTGGGCTATGTCCTATCCAAAATTCAGAAGCAAAAACCCCTTTTTGGAAGTATTGTTGGAGGAGATAAGAGAGTTCATCGAATAAAGACTGAATTCCTATATAGAGAGGTCGAGAAATCTTTAAGAAAATTAAGGGGATGGGAATCAGGGAAGGTTGAACCACCATCCATAATGCTGAATAGGCATTGTTCTTATTGTCCTTTTCAGAAAAAATGTGAATTAGAGGCGAAGGTGAAAGATCACTTGAGCCTGCTTCGAGGGATGAGCGAAAAAGAGATTATCACCCAAAATAAAAAAGGGATTTTTACGGTTACTCAGTTTTCATATACATTTCGTCCGAAAAAATACAGCAAATGGCGTAAAAATAACAAGTATTATCATTCTCTAAAGGCTCTGGCCATACGAGACAAAAAGATTTACACCGTAGAGCGGCCAGAAATTCCAAAATTTAAAATACAAATATTTCTTGATGTGGAAGCAATTCCAGATCAGAATTTTTATTATCTCATTGGTGTCGTTATCGTCGAAGAATTTAGTACAAGACAATTCTCTTTTTGGGCCGACAACAAGGGAGACGAATCCACAATCTATAGAAAATTACTTAAAATCTTAGAAAAGTACAAAGATTTTGTCTTATTCCACTACGGCAGTTTTGAAACTCAATTTATTACCAGGATGAATAAGAAATATAGTGGTAGTAATCTGGATCATTTGGAACAAATCCTATCCAAATCTATTAATGTTCTATCAATGATTTACGGGAAAATATATTTTCCTACGTATACAAATGGCCTCAAAGAGATAGGAAAGTATTTGGGCTGGAAATGGACAGAAGAAAGCGCTACAGGTTTACAAAGTCTGGTTTGGAGGCATTGCTGGGAAAAGACACATGATCCGAATTTATATGAAAAATTGATCCGATACAATTTAGAAGATTGTTATGCTTTAAAACGTGTAGTCGAAGTAATTGCAAGGGTCTCCGATGGTCTTAACTCTGGCACTGAAATAGTCTCTATAGATAAGATCCCAAATAAATCCACATATAAATTTGGACAGATTCAATATTTATTTCAGGAATTAGAGTTTGTTAATGCTTGTGCGTATTTTGATTATCAGCGAGAAAAAATATTTTTTCGTGATCGGGGGAAAAAGGTGCCTATTTCGGTCAAACTTACCAGCTGTTCCGGTCAAGATTACCAGGTAGTCGGAGCGAAGCGACGCTGGGTTTTTGGAACTTACTCCGAAATGTTTTCCTGAGTCAATATTGCTTGTTTTTTCCTCATCGATTCTC
>JAJDBU010000023.1 GCA_029261195.1 Nitrospirota bacterium
AGAGCTCATCCGCTCAATTGTAACCGGTATGGCCGATCAGCGCATCCAGATTATAAAACAAAGAGTGATGAGGCGATCCAGCCTTTTGGCGATTATAGAGGAGTACGATCTCTATGGAGAGATGCGGAAGAAAAGCAGCACCGTCTTTTTCTCAGAAGACATATCTGCCACATATGGGTTGGAATGACGCCGTTCCGCAGAGCACGGATTGTCTATTCAAGGGCTTGTCAATGCCTCGGTTTTATTTTCTGCATTCCTATTATTTTGCTTCGAACAACCCGAAGGATGTGCTTGCAGCGGCGGACTACAATGGGCCATTTGCTGCGGCGGTTCGATCGGAAAACATCATCGGCACACAGTTTCACCCAGAGAAGAGCCATCAGTGGGGCATCCAAGTGTTGAAGAACTTTGCCGAGTTTTAAGTATGCTACGGGCTAGAATTATTCCCTGCCTTCTGGTAAAGAACGGTGGTCTGGTCAAGACGGTACGCTTTGGGAACTACAAATATGTGGGGGACCCCATAAACGCGGTTCGGATCTTCAACGAAAAGGAAGTTGATGAGTTGGTCGTGATGGACATTGATGCAACGGTTCAGAACCGAGAACCGAATTATACCATGATCGCTAACCTGGCTGCGGAATGTCGTATGCCTTTGTGCTACGGCGGTGGCGTCAAGACTGTGGCCCAAGTGGAAAAGATTATCAGCCTTGGAGTCGAGAAGATATCCATGAACTCTGCCGTAGTGAAGACGCCGGAACTCATTTCAGAGGCTGCTGCGCGGGTGGGCAACCAGAGTGTCGTGGTGGTGATGGATGTTAAGAAGGCCGGGCTGTTACGGCGCTACGAGGTCTTTACCCACAATGGCACTCAGGAGACGGGGCAAGATCCGATGGCCTTTGCCAGTCGCGTGGAAGAACTGGGCGCAGGTGAGATTATGGTGAATGCCATTGACCTCGATGGTGAAATGGAGGGCTACGACCTGGAACTGGTCTCTCGCGTGCGCGAGGCCACCACTTTGCTGATGACGGTTCTGGGGGGGCGGGTCCTTGAGCGACATCCGAGCGTTGATCCAGCAATTCGGAACCATTGGTGCAGCGGCCGGATGTCTTTTTGTATTCAAAGGAAAGTATCGCGCGGTGCTCATTAATTATCCCAACCGTTCCGAGAAGGATGCATTAGTTTCCCAGGCATTGAGGTCGAAATGAAACAAATCCTGCAAAACCTCAAAATAGGTCAAACCAACTTAGAAGAAGTGCCTTGCCCAAAGGCATCTCCGGGTTGTTTGCTCATTCGAACAACAAACACGCTTGTCTCCGCCGGAACGGAGCGCATGCTCGTCGACTTCGGAAAAGCCAATCTCATTGAAAAGGCCCGGCAGCAACCGGACAAGGTTCGAATGGTACTGGATAAGGTCAAAACAGATGGCTTGGGCCCAACGCTTCAAACGGTGCGTAATAAACTGGGCCAGCCCTTGCCCATGGGATACTGCAACATAGGGGTTGTTCTGGAAGCCGGTACCGGCGTGACTGGTTTTAAGGTCGGCGATCGCGTGGTGTCGAATGGCAAACATGCGGAGGTGGTATCGGTCCCGAAGAACCTCTGTGCGAAGGTTCCTGATGAGGTGGATGACGAGTCCGCTGCTTTTGTCGTCCTCAGCGCGATTGCCTTGCAGGGCATCCGCCTAGTCCAACCCACACTGGGGGAAACCGTTGTCGTGACCGGCCTGGGTTTAATCGGATTGGTCACGGTTCAGCTTCTTCGCGCACACGGTTGCCGTGTGTTGGGTATCGATCTCGATCCTAAAAAATTAAAACTGGCCCGCACGTTTGGAGCAGAAACGGTTGATCTTTCGGCAGGTGGAGATCCCGTTGCTGTCGCTGAGTCATTTTCTCGAGGCCGGGGCGTTGATGCCGTGATTATCACCGCCTCTACGAAGAGCGATGAGCCTGTCCATCAGGCAGCGCTCATGTGCCGGAAGCGCGGTCGAATCGTCCTTGTCGGGGTGACAGGCTTGCAGCTATCCCGTGCTGATTTTTATGAGAAGGAGTTAAGCTTTCAGGTTTCGTGCTCCTATGGGCCAGGCCGTTATGATGCTTCATACGAAGAACAAGGACAGGATTACCCCATCGGGTTTGTCCGTTGGACGGAGCAGCGTAACTTCGAGGCGGTGCTGGACATGCTTTCCGCTGGTCATCTTGATGTAAAACCCCTTATTTCCCACCGCTTCTCCCTGGATAAAGCAAGTGAAGCGTATGCGCTTGTCGCTGGAGGCGCTCCCTCTCTTGGAATCCTTCTCCAGTATCCAAATTCAATAGAGAAACCGGAAGTAGAACTTCGGCGTGACACGGTTAGATTTAAGGAAGGGCGTTCAAACAATATCCGGCAGAATCAACAACCGGTCGCTGGCTTCATCGGTTCGGGGAATTATGCAACGCAGGTACTCATTCCGGCATTCAAGCAATCTTTAGTGGGCTTAAAGTCGGTCGCCTCAAGAACGGGGATCAGCGGCGTTCACGCCGGGAAGAAGTATGGCTTCGAAGAAACGACCACCGATAGCGCAAAGATTATAAAAAATCCGGAAATAAACACCGTTGTGATTACGACGCGGCATGACAGCCATGCAGGCTATGTCTGTGAGGCCCTGGAAGCCGGGAAGCACGTTTTTGTCGAGAAGCCTCTGGCGCTGACGACGGAAGAACTGGAGAGGATTGAGAAGAGCTATCATAACGCGGCCAATGAAAAGGGGGATAGGCCGCTATTGATGGTCGGTTTTAATCGTCAGTTTTCACCTCAGGTCAAAAAGATTAAATCGTTATTAAACGGCGTAAATGAGCCGAAGTCGTTTATCATGACAGTCAATGCGGGCGCGATACCGCCGGATCACTGGACGCAGGACAAGCAAATCGGCGGGGGGCGCATCATCGGGGAAGGGTGTCATTTTATCGATCTGCTGAGACATCTGGCAGGTTCCCCTATTGTGTCGGTTCAAACAACGATGATTGGCGATGCGTCGGGGATTGCGGTGCGCGACGACAAGGTCAGCTTTACACTCTCTTTTGAAGACGGCTCATTTGGCTCGGTCCACTACCTGGCCAACGGCCATAAATCCTTTCCGAAAGAACGGCTGGAGGTCTTTTGCGCCGGCCGCATCCTTCAACTGGACAACTTCCGAAAATTGCATGGCTTTGGTTGGCCCGGATTTCGAAAAATGAACCTATTCCGTCAGGACAAGGGCAACGCCGCCTGTGCGGCCGCTTTTATCGATGCGATTCGAAGCGGAGAGGAGGCCCCGATTCCCTTCAGTGAATTAATAGAAGTGACCCGTGTGAGCTTTGAAATCGCTGGTGAAATGTAATGACTTACCGGATCAATGAATAGATTGCTCCGCTTACAAAGAACGATCTCATTTCTTAAGCCGACGCAGCTTGCCTTTCTTATCCTGCGGCGTTTTTTCCCCGAACCTGTTTTAAAGTTCTCTCATAAGGCGGTTCTCCTTCGCGCGGGAGTGGAGATGGAACCGTGTATCGTCCCAGTGATGTCGCGGACACATGAGAACGATTTCCTTTTTTTGAACCAGGCAAAGTCTTTTCCAATGGGGGAGATCAATTGGGCAAGCCAGGACATGCCCCGGCTATGGCGCTATAACCTCCACTATTTCGATTTCATCCTCGATAAAGGCCGATCCGAAGATTCAGTTAAACATCTTATTTCGGACTGGATCGACCAGAACCCTCCGGGGACGCAAACGGCCTGGGAACCTTACACCGTCTCCTTACGGATTGTGAACTGGATCAAATTGTTTCTGAGAGAGGACTTTCGGAAATCCGTCGAGCAGAAATGGCTTGATAGCCTCTACCTTCAGGCCCGGTGGCTGGAAAAACATATTGAGTACCACATACTAGCCAACCACTATCTTAAAAACGGCGTCGCCTTGTTTTTTGCAGGAATGTACTTCGATGGAGATGACGCGCAAAGATGGTTGCGCAAGGGGCAGAAGATCCTGCAAGAAGAGATGGATGAGCAGTTTCTTAGCGACGGTGGACACTATGAGCGAAGCCCGATGTACCATTCAATTTGTGTTGAAGATTATCTGGATGTTTTGAATCTGGCACAAAATAGTGGATTCACTGATAGTCGTTTAGTCCGTGAGCTTCAAAGGCGCATTCCTAGGACACTGACATTTTTGAATGACATCTCCATGCCCGATGGAAAGATCAGCCTGTTTAATGATTCGGCTTTCGGGATTGCACGCTCTCCAGACCAATTGTTCAACTATGCCAAACAAGTGATTGGCTATGAGAACCCACCCAAACCTTCCGGCCTGTCGCTGATTGAGAAACCGGAGAGTGGATATTTCGGGTTTCGAGATAAGGCCGATATGCTGATTGTCGATTGTGGTGAGGTGGGGCCGGATTACCAGCCGGGACACGCCCATTGCGATATGCTGAGTTATGAATTGATGCTTGATGGAAAAAGGGTGATCGTTGACAGCGGCGTTTATGACTATGAGGCAGGAGAGATGCGGCAATTTGTGCGGAGTACCCGCGCCCACAATACCATTATGGTAGATGGCACCGAACAGTCAGAGATTTGGGGTGCCTTTCGAATGGCCCGGCGGGCAAGACCGCTTGCAGCTCATATAGAAAAAACGGGACCTGACGCCAGCAGGTTTGTCGGCGAGCATGACGGATATAAGCGCCTGCCGGGACAGGTGATTCACAAACGGACGATCAATTACGGTGCTGCAACGGGTTGGAGCATTCGAGATCAATTACAGGGTCGCGGCAGGCACGATGTCGAAAACTTCATCCATCTCCATCCCGATTTTCGGCCGATTGCCGAGGGACGCATGATCTATTTAGTCAATGATCAGGGGCAGTCTATCGCTACAATTCATGTGAAAGGAGAGGTAGATGTTTCCCTTGAAAAGGCTTGGTATTGTCCCGAATTTGGCTTGAGGGTTGAAAACGATGTGATAAAGATGTCGGCCCCACGTGAACTTCCTTTTGAAATGACCTATCAGATTAAAAAGGCCTAAGGTGCGTATCCTTTTCCTTTCCCACTACTTCCCTCCAGAGGTTAATGCCCCGGCATCGCGTACCTATGAACATTGTAAGGAATGGGTGAAAAATGGCCACGACGTTACGGTCATCACCTGCGCACCCAATCACCCTCGGGGTAAAGTCTATTCTGGTTATCAAAACAAGTTGTTTCAATGGGAGGTCAAGAATGGCATACGCGTCTTACGCCTTTGGACTTATGTCGCCGCCAACCAGGGTTTTCTGAAACGGACACTTAATTACATCTCCTACATGATCTCTGCCATATTTGCGACGCCCTTCATCCAAAAACATGACGTCGTCATTTCGACTTCACCCCAGTTTTTTAACGGCTTGGCTGGTTTTTTCGTCAGTCGGATAAAAAATATTCCCTGGATATTAGAAATCAGAGATCTTTGGCCGGAGTCGATATTGGCGGTCGGGGCCATTAAGAACAAGACGGTCATTAAGATGCTGGAAAAGCTAGAAGCTTTTTCCTATCGTAAAGCGGATCGAATTGTTCCCGTCACCTATGCCTTTAAGGTTCACATAGAAGGAAAAGGGAATGCCCCTGAAAAAATTGAAGTCATTATGAACGGGGTCGATCTTTCGACTTACGCGACCCTGCCACGAGAGAATACTATTTCGAAGGCGTTTGGTTTAAACGATAAATTTGTCATTTCTTATTTTGGAACGCACGGAATGGCCCACGGCTTGGAAACAGTGCTACATGCCGCGAAAGAACTTGGAGAAAAAAAAGACATCCTTTTTCTCCTGGTCGGGAGCGGCGCCGAGAGAGAGCGATTACTCAATCTCTCAAAGAAGATGAATCTCGAAAACCTGATGATGCTCGATCAGCAACCAAAAGAGAAAATGCCCTTGTTCTGGGCTTCCTCTGATGTCAGCATGGTTCTGCTTAGAAAGACAGATCTGTTTAAGACGGTCATCCCTTCCAAGATATTTGAAAGTATGGCGATGGAAAAACCGATTATTCTCGGCGTCAAGGGAGAAAGTAAGGAAATCATCGAGAAGGCAGAATCCGGCCTTTGTATCGAACCGGAAAACAGCAGTGAACTTGCCGAGACCATCCTTCATCTTTATGAACATCAAGAAGAATGTGCCAGGTTGGGCCAAAACGGCAGAAAATATGTGACGCAACACCATGACCGGTCGGTATTGGCTAGGCGGTATGAAGCGTTACTATAGAACGTGGTTCTTAACAAGTAATATAACAAACCGAAAAGTTGCACTCATGACAGGGATTACCGGCCAGGATGGCGCCTGTCTCGGTTGCGCCTCTTCAGAGGCACATGCTTTCGTCAATCGACTTTGTGAGTTTTATCAGCTTTTTGTCAACGTTACATCCATGCCGGCGGGCCAGAATAAGGTAAAGCAGGTCGTAGACCGGGTGATTGTATTGGATAGCGGAAAATGCCTCCGTAGTCAATTGTTCATCGGGCTCGAAGGTAGCTTGAATTGAGGGGGGGTGGCGAGGAAATGACTGAAGCGATCTGCGGTCAATGGGCGGCTAAAATAGAAGCCCTGCATATTGCTGCAGAGATGTTCACGCAGAAAGATAACCTGGTCCTTTGTTTCAACCCCTTCTGCGATTACCTCCAGGTTCAGATTATTTGCCATTGCAATGATGGCCGCTGTGATGGCGGCATCGTCCGGATTGTGACAAATACCTTTGACAAAGGATTGATCGATTTTCAAGGTGTGGATGGGAAACTGTCTCAGGTAACCAAGAGAAGAATAGCCGACGCCAAAGTCATCAATGGCGATACGGACACCTAAGTGATGCAAGTGCTTCATCGTTTCAATCCCTTTATCAATGTCGTGCATTGTAATGCTTTCGGTCAGTTCCAGTTCGAGCGCATCGGGGGCGATGCCGGTTTCACGCAGGATTTCGTCAACAAGGGTACAGAGGTTCTGCTGCTGGAATTGAAATGCGCTGAGGTTGATGGCGATGCGCAAGTCAGGGAAACCGGCGTCCTGCCAAATTTTAAGTTGGCGACAGGCTGCGCGGAGCACCCAGGTATCAATCTCGACAACCAGTCGCGTTTCTTCCGCCATCGGAATAAAGGAAGAAGGCGGAAGCAGGCCTTTTTCGGGGTGGGACCAGCGGAGTAGGGCCTCAACGCAAGCAATTTTTCCGCTTTCCATGTCGATCTGAGGCTGATAATAGACTTGAAATTCCTCAGCTTCGATGGCACGTTGAATCGCCATTTTCAATTCAATACGTTCCAATGTTTTGGGACCTAATTCCTCTGAATAAAACTGATAGCCGTTTCTCCCCTGATTCTTGACTCGGGACATGGCCACTAGTGCATGATCAAGCAAGGTCGTGCTATCGGTCCCGTCATCGGGAAAGAGAGAGATGCCGATACTGGCGCTCAAAACGACGGGCCCTGTCTCGATCAGAATCGGTTTGGCGATGAGGTGAAGCATTTTCTGTGAGATTGTTGCCGCATGTTCAATTTCGCTGGTCTCAGTTAATAGGATGACAAAGATGTCGAGAGGAAGATGGATGACGGTGTCGCAGTCACGGACACATCCGCTGAGTCGTCCGGCAATTGTCACCAGAAGTTCATCTCCCGATGTGTGTCCTAATTCATCTCTGAGTCGATTAAAATGATCGAGATCAATGTAAAGGAGGGCCAGTTTTTCGCCTTTTCGCCCGGCGAGTTTGATGGCTTGAGAAAAGCGGTCCGTTAGCAGTCGCCGGTTTGGAAGGCCGGTGAGCAGATCGTGGTGGGTGAGAGGGTCGATGTGTTCTTCTGTTGTTTTGCATTCGGTGATATCGCGATGGGTCATGAGATAACAAAGTGTTTTGCCTTGATCGTCCTTTATAGATGAGATCGACAGATCGATTTGTTTCTCGGCTCGGGAAGCCGTTTTGCCACTCAGTTCAGAGCGGTAGATCCCCTTCTCGGAAAGGTTTTTTTTAATCTTTAAAAAGGAAGAATCGCCAAAATAAATCGCGGGAGTCAGGCCGTTCAGGGCCTCATCGGGGTGCCCGAACAATTCCGCATGAACGCGGTTTTGGTCGAGATAATAACCTTCGGGATTGATGACTGCCATAGCATCCGACGAACAGACAAAGACCTTTTTGTCCAGACTTAAGCAGTCCATACATTTTTGTTTCGTGTCTTTCATTAATCTCCAGAGCGAGTCTCAAGTTTGCTCAATATCATATACTCATTCAAAATACTGTCAAGCAAATAGGCTTGAAGATTGACGCGATACTAGCAGCCCTAAGCCTTCACTTCAGCCTATCGATCTAAGTCTAGACAGGGTGAGAAACATTGAACCGGACTATACGCGCTATCAACAGATTTTGGATGAGACGGGTCGCTTCGCAACCCCTTATGACCAAGGCTTGCTCTACGAAATATCAGAGGAGAGGGAGGCAAAAATAAAAAGGGTGAGATGACAACTTGATCATCTCACCCTTTTTATTAACAATAAATATCTTTTACCTAATAAGGTAAAGTCCCATTCAGTGTCAGTGCGCCTCCACTTCCAACTAACTGTACATTCGTCAAAGTCAGTGAATTTGGCGAAACCACCGCTCCTGGAACGGGACCTGTTGTTGATAACCACGTCGCAGCGCCACCAGCAGTAGTTACCGACACTAGACCTGCGTTACTTGCATTTATCGGATCAAAGGTGAACATCAGTATCGTTCCATTGGCGTCAGTCCATGTAACAGATATATTCAGCCCACCGGCTCCAAAGAGGACACCTAGGGGAGGGTTGTAAGCGCTTGATGGCAAGCTGGAGGCCGAAGCACCCGAGAAGGTGACCGCACCGCCAGCGCCACCGCCACCAGTGCCACCGCCACCAGCAAGATTAGTCAACTGTGAGGAACAGAAATCAAACCCGTCAAAACCAAATTCGGTGACGCCAGAGCCTGTTCCTAAGGCATTATTGACAGCATCAAAACCTTCCAAAGGCAAAATATTCTGGATAATAATCGCTGCATCAGCGTTGACAAAGTTTCCACGATCAAACCAACTTTGAACCTGGGGAGGTAAATCAGGCAGGACCATCACCGTTTCAGTCGGCTGGGTCCTCAGGTTCCATTCAACATTCGGCGTGGCATTAAACATTGTGCTAATGCTTATCGCGTCAAGGGCTGAGTTCCCCAGGACGGTCCAAGCAAAAGTGCCAGTCACTGCATCATAGGTGAAAGCCGTAGTATCATAATCAGGGAAGGCGATATCGACACTCGTTGGTGCTGTCGTGAATCGCCTTTGTGTCCCACAGGTATTCGCTTCTAAACCAAGGATTGCATTTATCCCAAAGTTGTCCGCTGGGAATTGATTCGCTGTGGGGAAAGATCCAGCGTTTGCACTTACGGTGGACGTATCAAAACCCAAGGAGTACTGAACTCCCTTCCTAACCGCACCCATGCTGACAAAATCTGGGTTACGAGCAGTGGTAGAGGTCCAGTTGAGTGGCGCAGGTGTTAAATTTGAAGAACCCGTATAACTGGCACCATTGCTAAAAACCTGGTCGACAAGAAATCCATAACTTGAAAGAGTGGGTCCCGTATTTACCATGTTCAGAAGGGTCAGATTGCCATCCGACTGAATATCCTCCAGACAAACCTTTCCTCCTGTATAAGTCGCATTTCCGCCTGAAACCACCGTTGCCGCTCCCGTGATCGCCCCAGCTCCAGTCATTAGAGGGTCCAGTAGGCACTACTTGCCCCTGCATCGGCGACGCTGAAAGTTGCAGAGATCGATCCTTGATCAACACAACCTGCATCCTGCATGAAAAGGGTATAACTGCCGGCTAAAAGATTGAAGACTGTTTGAATCTCCCGCTCACCGCCGGGGAGCCCTTCATAAGCGGTAGTGACCGTAAAACGTCCATTGTCACCCACGGCTTTTATAGCAGAAAGTGCAGTGCTACCATCAGGCTTTGCCGTCGTGCCCACGTTAAAGGTCGCGACACCGTTCGCGTCAGTCTGTTTGGTTTCCGCGATTGTTTTATTATCCGTTTCGTAAATAGAGACAAAAACGCCCGCGATGGGCTTGTTCGTCCGCGAATCATCCAGGACGGTAAGGGAAAGCCCGCCACCGCCCGTACCTCCGCCTCCAGCACTTGGGGTACTTCCACCACCGCCGCTGCTACATGCCCCCATAAAAAATCCTGCAAAGATCACCATCAATAGAATCGTCATTTGGTTTTTCATTTTTTTGCTCCTTCGGGATGTCTATCTTCCCGTCCGCTCAAGAAAACAAAGTCAAAAGTGAAACTGTCTCGGTCATTTCAAGAAAGGTGCTATGAGATTCCGATACTCTGATTTACACATTGTGTCAAGCCAACATTCCATTATTGCCAAGCCTATTACTAACCCACAAAACAATATCTTCCTCTCCTTGCCTTTGCCGCTTCTTTCCGCTACATTTTGCCGCGGAATTAACTAAGAGAGGTGTTCAATGGTAGGGGAAAAAACGACATCAAGGGCTGACACTGAAAAAAAGCAAGGCGGGCTGCCGGTCATTATGATCGGCATGATCATCGCCATTGTCACAGGAACCTTAGTCGGTGGCTGGCTGCCGGACTTTGCCGTTAAAACCAAGATCCTCGGTGAACTTTTTTTAAACGCCCTCATGATGATCGTTGTGCCCTTGGTCATGCTTTCAATGATTGTCGGCATCACCGGCTTAGGAGACATCCGGAAAATCGGGGCCATCGGTCGTCGGACGGTTATTTTTTATATGATCACAACCGGCTTGTCCGTTCTTGTCGGGATGGTCCTGGTCAACATTATCCAGCCCGGCAAAGGGATTTCGCCGGGGGAGCAGCATGAGACAGCCTCTTATACCCTCTCAGGCCCATCTCAGCGAACCGTAAGCCTTTCTGATGGCGGCTGGGACAAGAACCACTACAGCAAAAAATATGTGCTCATTCTGAAAGATCAAGGCGTACAGGGGCGAATCATCGACTTTTCAAAAAACTCGGCAAGCGTCGCGCTCTGGGAGGTTCAGGATGCCGATGACCTGATCCATATCACCTCTGAAGATGGCACACGGCTTCCCTTTCGGCGCATTGCAGGTCAATTGGTTTCTGCCGAGCCGACACTGCTGTCTTCAGGGCGTGGCCTGGAAATCGCGCTGC
The DNA here is from genome assembly GCA_029261195.1 of Nitrospirota bacterium. Taxonomy (GTDB): domain Bacteria; phylum Nitrospirota; class Nitrospiria; order SBBL01; family JAADHI01; genus JAJDBU01. Next base: position 11,175 of record JAJDBU010000023.1, read on the forward strand.
CGATTGCCGGGAAGGTTCAAGGCAAAGAAGGGCGGGACATGGCTCAGGTCGTGAAAGAGGTCCTTGTCGGCGACCGGTCCATTGGAAAAGAAGGCATGATTCCACGCAATATTTTTAATGCGATGGCCCGGGCAGACATCCTCCCCCTCATTTTTTTCTCACTACTGATCGGCGCGGCCCTGACCGTTCTGGGCGAAAAAGGGCAAGTGGTCATTGAAGTCTTTACGGCCTTAAATGATGCGGTCATGCGCCTGGTACATTGGATGATGATTGTTGCGCCGGTCGGGATCTTCGGCCTCATTGCCGCTCGTATCGGTCAGGCAGGCGGATTCAGTGGTTTTCTGCCGGAGCTTCAAGCCTTAGGCTTTTATAGTTTTACAGTCGTCGCCGGTCTTGGCGTCCATGCCTTTGTTGTCCTGCCCTTGATCCTCTATTTTGTTGGACGACGCAATCCGCTTAAATATGTCTCAGGCATGGGGACAGCGCTCTTGAATGCCTTTTCGACAGCCTCAAGCTCTGCAACACTGCCACTGACCATCGAAGGGGTTCGGGATGAAAACGGCATCTCAAATCGTACAGCGAGTTTTGTACTGCCGCTTGGCGCAACGATCAATATGGATGGCACCGCCCTCTATGAAGCCGTCGCCGCCATGTTTATCGCCCAGGTTTATGGCATCACAATGACGCCCATTGAGCAGGGCGTGATCTTTCTGACAGCAACCCTTGCCGCGATCGGTGCAGCAGGGATTCCGGAAGCCGGATTGGTGACGATGGTCATCGTCTTAAAAGCCGTCGGCCTACCAATTGAGGGCATCGGATTGATTCTGACGATTGATTGGTTGCTCGATCGCTTCCGGACCACCGTCAATGTCTGGGGTGACAGCGTCGGGGCCGGTGTCATCGAAACGCTTGAAAGGAGGTCAGCAGGCCGTTCTTAATGTGATGTGAGGGCATGTTTTCGACTCAACGGGGGCATGGACTCCCCCTTTCGGCTTTCAGACCCCTAATTCCCTTGCGTGGGGATCTTTAACTTTTCGCAGAAGGTAATCCGGTAGAAATCGTGATGAGAGCCAGGTTGAATTTCCTGCCAATTTCTCAAAGGCGTACGGACTCTATCAAGTAATTTTAGATTCTTGGCATAGTCTCGCTGTTCAATCAGTGCGGACTTTTTTTCGATACAATCGATTTCAAGGGCAACGACCACGTATTGAAGGTCTTCATAACCGTCCATGAGGAAAGCGCCGTTTCGCCGGACCAGCCTCCAATGATCAACAACCTCTTGATTCCTGGGAACAAGTTTTACCCAGGTCCCGACAATTCCGGCCTTCGTTTTATACAGCTCAGAGTCATTAAAGCAGTGATATTGCCGGTCATCCATAAAAAAAAGGATCCATTTGTTTCGGTCTTCAGCAACTTTAAGACATTCATTTCCCTTTGTCCCCAACTCGGCCTTTGCGTGATCCCCTGTCGTTAAAATGCTCAGAAGGATAAAAAGTGCAAAACTAAATTTCATAGGTCTAAAACTCCTCAATATCATTAATGATCTGATCCTTGTTTTTTTGTTTCAGTCGATTTAGCGCAGCGGAAACCTGCCGATATCGCCCGGGTTTGGGGAAGCAGTGAAATCCGGTTGAATGTTTGAAATGAAATTCCGCAACGGTAGTTTGTGCAGTCATAAAAAGAACCTCCACGCAGCACCTTCAATGTTTCACCGAAATTTGGATGAGGAACGGTATTGCCCGGGTAGGGCAGGAACCAGTCCGAGGTCCATTGGAAAAGATTCCCGGCCATGTCGTATAGACCGTAGGGACTGATGCCATCGGGAAAAGCATCGACGGGGGTCGTGTCTTTGATCTCTTCCAGTTGGACGTTGGCATGGGCTTTTAAAAAGGTCTTCCCCCAGGGAAACATGCGACCATCCGTTCCACGCGCTGCTTTTTCCCATTCGGCTTCGCTGGGAAGGCGTTTTCCCGCCCACTTGCAGAAGGCTTCGGCATCAGACCAGGAGACAAAGGACACGGGGTGGTTTCCCTTTCCACGTGGATAGCGGCCTTCAAACCAATGGGAAGGGGATCTCCATCCAATGTCTTTGACAAAGTCTTGATAGTGCCCGTTGGTAACATGGTATTTGTCGATATCATAAGGCGGGAGATTGACTGAATGGCGTGGACCAAGTGATTTTTTGGTAAAGTTTGCCCCCATAATAAATGCCCCGCCGGGAATCAAGACCATCTCCTGGGGAATGATAGATTCCTGCTGCGTCGGATTTTGTGATTTATGGGTCGTGCGAAGGAGCTGCTTGGCATAGGTCTGAAGCCCTAAGTCCGTACCGACGCCGTGTTGACGGTGGCACGGTACGCACCAGGGATCGCGGCTGTTATCAATTTGATGCTTCGATGGTCCTTTGTGGCAGAGCCGACAGGATTCTCGTTCGAAAGGCTTAAGCCGTTTTTGTGAAATGATCTCTGCCATTGCGCCCGAAAAAAAAAGAAGCAGGGACACAAGACTGATGCTGAGGACGAGAAGAGTACGGATTACAGGTTTCATGGGCGCGGATCATAGCATATTCCCGAGAAAATGTGGAAGAGAAAGCCTCTTCCCTGAGGACTCATCACCCACCTGCATCTTGCAATATACTGCCACGAGGCACACGCTGAAAAAGTAAATATTGAGCGAGTGAGGGCACTGAGAAACATGATCCAAAATGAATCTCGACAACTTGAACCTGAATTAGATCTATGACAGGAGACCAGTGCCTGAACGAAAGCCATTAAAGCATTGGAAATTAAGCGTTTTAATCTATTGCTAGAAACAAAGATTTATTAAAGGTCATAAAACTTCGTGTTCATAAATGACAATAAAACTTCTTAATATCATCGTGTTATGACTTTTCGTTCAGACACTAGGCTCTGTCGACAATTATTTCAACAAGAGGAATATCGCTGCAATCTGAAGGAAAGACAGAAAGCTGAGCGCTGTCTTATCATATCTAGTGGCAACCCTTCTGAACTGCTTAAGCTTCCCAAACATTCGTTCCACCAAA
>JAJDBU010000024.1 GCA_029261195.1 Nitrospirota bacterium
CGGGTTACTTTTTCGATACATGGAGGCTCCTGGTGCACGCTTTTTAGGGGCTAAAGGTCTTTTTCTTTGCACTTGGAGCAGGATACTACAGATTAAAACCTTTTAAAATCAAAAACTTATTGTTTTTTCAGCAAGCCCTAACTTAGGAAAACCTGATCTTTAGTCACTACGTCTCTCCGTATTTTTCTAAATAAATTAAAGAGCAGCTAATAGTTTTGGAGCATTGATGGGATTATATCCCTATTTATATTTATTTACTAAATGAGAGAAGGGAAGAAGTAAACATATGAGACAGAATTACTCATTCTGTCTCAAGGAGTGATCTATTCTCCAGACATAACGACTGGTTAGCGTCGTAATTGGCCCGAAAAAGCCAAAAATCGCCCCAAAAGAAACAATAATAAAATCAACTACTTAAAAATGTGTTTCTTGAGAGGTGCAATTTACTCACCATAGTCAATATGTACATCCCCAGGAAACGGTTTGCCCGTGACAGGCTCAATTGTATCTTTAAGGCTCACCAGAAATACAGCCCATTTCGAGGATGTCGATTATCCGCACGCCCAGGCCCTGGACAAGTCGACGATGATGGCGCTCTCCTCCTTAAAATGGATCTGGGAGTATCACAGTGTTTTAATCGAAGGCACGACCGGTGTCGGAAAAACATACATCGCCTGCGCCTTGGCTTACAAGGCCTGTCTTTAAGGCTATACGGCGATCTACACTCGGCTGCCAAGACTCCTCGGCGAGATCACCGTCGCCAGAGCGGGCGGACAGTATGGCAAAATAATGAAAGCCTTTGCAAAGAAAGACCTGATTCTCCTGGATGATCTGGGGCTGATGTCGCTAACCACAGAAAACCGACGGGACCTGATTGAAATTTTAGAAGACAGAAACGGCTTGCGTTCTACAATTGTCACGAGCCAGTTGCCTGTGAGCAAGGGGTATGATGCCATCGGGGATCCTACCCTTGCCAATGCTATCCTCGACAGACTCGCTCACAACGCTTACAAGATTATTTTGAAGGGAGAATCGATGAGAAAAACCCGATCGAAGTTGACGAAACCGACAGATACATAGAAGATGAAAAAACCAGCGTCGCTTCGCTCCGACACCCTGTCCGGCTTCGACTGAAATCCGTATCGGTCACTATTGTTGATACGGAACGCCCTTTCAGTTTGTTTCTAAGTGTAGGTTTATTAAAGTGTCTACAGCATTATTTTTCACCTCAATTGACCCATCTTGTTTTGTACAGTCCATTACTCCTGAATCAATACGAAGATATAAAAGTAGGAGGCAGCCATAAGAATAAATTGAATTTGGGTGATTTGCCACGCCTAATGATTCCGGTCGCAGCCCTAGCCAAATAACTCCGCATCGTCGCCAAAGTCGATGAACTCATGGTCCTATGCGACGCCCTGAAAACCCGCCTCAACGATGCCCAAACCACTCAAGTCCCAACTGGCCGATGCCATCGTCGAGCGGGCGGTGGGATAAATGCGTCTCAAATCAGACGCGATCACGCAATATGAAAATCTCAAGGATTTCACCCTAAGCTTCGGAGGTAAAAAATGTCACTCAGTGAATTTGAAATAAAGAGATGTGAAAAAGCTCTCAAAAAATTCATGGCGCAACATAGGCCACCGGCACATATTAGAAATGAACTTGATCTTGATGCGCGAATAAACGATCAGAGTGTTGAGCTTTTTGAAATACGACCCCGGTGGGATGAGCCCGCGGAAAAAATTGAAATGCCCGTCGCCAAAGCCACCTATATTAAAAGACAGGAACTGTGGAAGGTTTATTGGCAAAGAGCGGATCTTAAGTGGCATGCTTATGATCCCCTTCCCACAGTAAAAACATTGGAAGAATTCCTGGATGCAGTGGGGGAAGATCACCATCATTGTTTTTTTGGTTAAACACATCATAGCCGAATCAATTGCTCTGATTAGAACTGCCTTAGATTCCCTGAAAACGCGACCTCAACGAAGCCTAAACCACTCAAACCCATCGTCGAACAGGCACTCGTATGAACCTTTGCTTGTGCATCCCTTAGAATTCCGAAGGAAGAACCCCTACCCTGAAATCTCTTCGAGTTAACTTTTGAGGGTCAGGCTCCTCCTTTTGAGAGGAGAAGTCTGAGACAATTTGATTGATCCTGGCGGCAGGCAGGAATGCGATTGCAAACATTAAAAATAGTATTTTCATAATGACGTCCCCTAAGTGCTTCTGTGGAAAAAAGTCAAAAATCAGGATTGTTTAACAAGGCCTTCAAGCCTAAGCTTCAGGCCTCACGGCCTCCGCGATTTCTTCCACGACCATGTTCTTCAGTAAGGGGAATAATTTCCTCAGGATTGAGTTCAAGAAATTTCATGCCAACAAACCGGCAATCTGTCTCCCAGCCATTTACCTCATCACAAAGATCCATTTTAAGATTCGACTGTATGACAGAAGGAGTAGCAGTATTTCCATCAACAGAGCCGGCGATTGATGGCGATTGTCCTCCACCACCGGAACAAGCCGTAGCAACAGTCAATAGTGTAAAAAGAAGTGCGCCTTTAAGAATCTTCGTGGCTTGAATTTTTTTATTGTTTTTCATTGTTATCTCCATTTAAGTTGCAATTAAGTAAGTTGATATAATCATACCACGATTTTGTATAATGGCAAGTATTACTGTAAAATAGTTTGGTTTTATTTTTTTAGAGTGCTTTAAGGCAGGTGATGGAGCAAGCCAAAAACAAATAATCCCCGTAGCTTGCTGCGGGGATTATTTGTTTTGGTTCAAAATGAGATGCCCTCAGCTCGAAGGGGTGAGGTTAACGCTGGGTGCCAGCGATGCGAAAGATCGTTTAAGTTTAGAGTAGAGAAAAAATGTCGCAACACATTGATTTGATTGGTGGAGCTGGAGGGAATCGAACCCACGACCTCCTGATTGCGAACCAGGCGCTCTCCCAACTGAGCTACAGCCCCATGTATCTGTTTCGAACGAAACGAGGCGATACTAAAGCATTCGTGATTTAAGTGTCAATCTACAAAATCAGACCCGCATGATGTTTTTTTGCTTCATCAAAAGATCCAACATACGATTGCTCATTTTTTCCATGATGGAGTTTTGTTTCAGACGGTCTCGGAGATTCTGAAAGTCAACGCAGTCAAGTTTTTGATCCTGATTGAAGCAGGAAAAAACCGGGTCGACCTCTTCCCCTGTTTCGGGGTCAACGTGCTTTTGCAGGCATTGGCCGCAGATTTCTTTCATCATGCACTGCATCGGAGAGTTGATGCTGCCAATGCCGACGTGGTCCGGGTTCAGGTAAGGGGCCAGGCTGTTGTGACGTGCATTTTTGACGGCTTCCATCATCCGGTCGGAGCCGATGGCAATGATGCGATCGACTTTTTTGAGTGAAATCGGCGTCTCTCCCAGCTCTCCTTTTGCATAGCTGAGCATGGCTTCAACGATGTTGCCGACAAAGCTAAGGTCCTGAGGACGTCCCGGAGAAATCGGCGTCCCCGCATCGACACTCCAGACGATCTGATCTGAGGCGGCCTCAATCTCTTCCACCTTGTAAACATCTTCCGGCTTTTTATAAGCGGCAAAATAGATGACCTTGTTGCCCTTTGCGCGCATGGCCTTTCCGATTGAAAAAAGGACGGCATTGCCGAGGCCTCCGCCCGCAAGCAACACTGTTTCGCCTGTGAGAATTTCTGTCGGCTCTCCGGTGGGCCCCATGACAACAACCGGATCTCCCGGTTTCAGTGCAGCGCAGAGACGGGAACTGACACCCATTTCCAAGGTGATGAGGGAAAGCAGGCCCTGCTCCTTATCCACCCAGGCACCGGTTAAGGCGATGCCTTCCGTACTCATGGAGATGCCGTCAATGACTTCTGCGCCGACTTCATAATTTTGTAAACGATAGAACTGGCCCGGTTTGAACTGCTGCGCTTGTATCGGGGCCTTGACGATGACTTCAATAATCGTTGGCGTGAGACGGACGACATCGACCACGGTGGGCAGAAGTATGTCATCCAGTCCGGTCGTAAAGGACTTAAATTCAGCATCCCGCGCCACTTGGCCTTCCGAGCTGTTTTGAGCGAGTTCCTTTTGGAAAAGCCGGGTGATATAGGAAAAACCCTCTCTTGCCGAAGCCATTGCCCTGACGACGTTTCCGGCATAAACCGGATGGTTGTCTCCGTAGAAGGTGATGTACTTCCCCTCTTTGCTGTAGGAGGTAAAGACGGCAGGCGCGGTCCAGTCATCCGAGGCTTTAAACATCGGGATTTCAGGTGTTTCAGAGGCTTCGTCCCAGCTCGGCTGGAAGCGTTTAAAAAACTTCTTTCGCCCATCCATCTCAAAGGTGCCGGGATGTTCTTTTTCGTAGATAATATTCGGGCTGGTTCCAGCAGCCACAAGAACGGCTTTGGCGGGGTGTTCTACAAATTCGCCTGAACCGCGCAACTTGCCCCCGGTCAAGACCTGTTTTTCAAACTTGACGGCCTTGGCGGCACCGTATTGGTCGGGAATGATTTCGGTGGGGCTTTGCAACTCGACGTAATAAATCCCCTCTTCCAGGGATTTAATGATTTCTTCATGGTTGAGCCGGTAAGCCGGAGAGTTGAGAACATCTCTTCGATAGATAAGGGAAATACCTCCCCAGGAACGCAGCAGAGGAATAAAGTCGGGATCTTCCTCCTCCCGCGCTGCACGTTCACGTTCTGCACGAATGCACCTGCCATGCTCCAGAAACTCCTGAAGAATCTCTTTTTCTTCCTCATCGTACATCGACAGGATAGACGCTTCGCCCTTTTCAGCCGAGAGCTTTTCATAATAATCCAGGGTCTTTTCAACCTGAACGGGATAGTAGGCCATGGCTTCCGTCGCGGTATCAATTGCGGTTAAGCCCCCGCCAATGACAATCGCCGGAAGACGCAGTTGAAGATTAGCCATGGAAGATTTTTTAGAAGCGCCGGTCAATTGCAGGGCCATCAGAAAATCAGAAGCCTTGCGAACACCGCGGATCAGGTTGTTTTTCATCCAGAGAATGGTCGGTTTACCGGCACCGGCCGCAATGGCGATATGGTCGAAGCCGAGGTCCCAGGCCTTTTCAACGGTAATCGTTCCACCAAAGCGTGTTCCGCCGAAAATCTCAAGGCGGTCTCGTCGGGCGAGGGTCAAATGAATGAGGTCTAAAAAGTTTTTATCCCAACGGACCGTGATGCCGTATTCGGCCACGCCACCAAAGCCGGCCAGAATCCGCTCATCCAGTTCATGATAAAGGCTCGTGACATCTCGTACCGGCTCGGGAGCATTTTTCTCATTTCCGACCAGTCGCTCCGGAAGCGGTTCGATTTTCAAACCATCGACGCCGACGACGCCAAAACCTTCGTTGAGTAAAAACTGGGCCAGGGTAAAACCAGCCGGGCCCATGCCAACGACCAGGACCTTTTTACCATTATAAGGCAGGGCGTAGGGACGCTTCCGGTTGAGCGGGTTCCAACGGGTTAAGAGGCTGTAGATTTCGAATCCATAAGGGAGATCCAGGACGTCCGTCAGAATACGGGTTTCGATCTGAGGAATATTCACAGGATCTTTTTTCTGATAGATGCAACCCTTCATGCAGTCATTGCAAATCCGATGGCCCGTGGCCGGGGCCATCGGATTGTCGATGATGATCACGGCAAGGGCGGCAATGGCATCTCCTTCACCCTGAAGCACATTCATTTCTGAAATGCGTTCATCCAGTGGGCAGCCGGTGAGTTCGATCCCGAGCGGATTTTTATCCAGCTCTTCCGATTTTTTCTTTCGAAGACCGGTACGGCAACTGTCTTTTTCGCGAGGATGACAGATAACACAGTAGTCGATTTCGCTTAAGGCTTGTTTCTCGGAGAAACGTCCATCCGTCAATTTAAAACCGTCCCGTCTGCGATAGCGCTCCTCCGGGCCGATGATCAACTCGGGAGCTTCGGGATTCGGACGGACTATTTCAACGAGATTTGAAAAATCGATTTTGTGGACCTTGGTAAAGGCATCCCACTTTTTAACAGAGTCGCCTCCTTCCGGGAGGTGCATGGCTGCGAAGGTCCATTTCTCTACGAGTGTCAACAGTTGCTGAACAAACTCAAGGAGTTCGGCCTCTTGCGACTCGTCAAAGGGTCCGCCGACCAACTCAGGATAAAGCGCTTCGACTTCGAGGTCCTCCTCTTCGGGATCACTCGATTCTGGAGGACTTTGATTTTGCTGGATGCTGGAGAGCGATTGAAGGATGGCTTCAGGAATGGGTTCATTGCGGCCGATTTTATCGCTTAGAGATTTTTCAGCATCAAGCAGTCGACAGGTGACTTCTGCGAAAACCTCTTCTCGATCCCGCTCGGCCGGAATTTCTCCTAACATCATTTCAATCAAAAGCCGGACTTTATCGTTCAGTGTTTCATAGTCTAGAGAAACGAGATCCTCCGTGGTGTATTTCTTTAAGACCCGCTTCTGCACAAACATTTTCTTATAACGGAAGATGGGTTTGATCGACTGAACCTTTTCGATCAAGGCCTCCCGTTCATTCCCAATATTGAACAGTTTTGAGATAAATTCACTTAAGTGAACACCGACTTGAACCAGGAGTTCCGATTCTTCAGGGGGACTCAGGCGCTGTTCCGGGTTGTTTTGATAAGCGTGGAAGGATGAAAAAAGCGCGGGATCTTTCTCTTGTATCACTTGCGCAAAGACCTCGTTCAAGGCCTTCAGGCGTTCCGGGGAATAAAGATCGGCGTAAGCGAAGCCATCAATCCCGAGTGTTAAAAGATCCGTGTTTGCCGGAGAAACGCCTGTCCTATCCATTATTCACTCCTTAAATATTCATGAACACTTGTGATAATGTGAGTCTTTCGATCCATTTATGCAGAGCGACTCATCTAAGAATTTTACAGCCGACAAGATAGCAAACTTAAAGTGCTGAGAACAAGACCAAGCAAGAGGCGTTTTGGAGGAGATCAACAGGGTAAAAAATAATTTCAGGCAATATCGTGGGGTCTGGAAAAGAGAAGGTGCGTGTACAAGCAATGGGCGGTCAAGAGACGATAAACACTAAAAGTTACTCTTTTCCTCACACCCTTATGGTCCTTTGATTGTTTCCAAGCGATCACCTGTGATGTAACGGACAACATCTGCAACATCAATCATCAGCGAAACCGCATTTAGAATCATCACGGCCCGTAGCCATACTCCGAAAAAATTATCCGCTGGAATCCTGCCCAGTCTAGCCCAAAAAAAATAGATCATTGGAAACCAAAAAATGTGGCCCAGGCCCAAGAGACGGGTGAATCCGAAAAAATGGGTCAGGGCGGTCATGAGCATCATGCTGACCATCATGGTTCCTAAGGCGACTTGAGCTTCCAAGCGACCCAGAAAAAAAACAGGCCAAATCATGTTTGCACCAACTAATAACATGAGCCATATCCGCCATTGCGAGGGCATTAGCATAAGGCCTTTGTTGAATTTAATGAATGCATTCATCCCGGTTCCCATTCTTTCTCTTTTTATTATTTTTTTCTATTTACGCTGTTATACCAAGGCCGGTTCGAGTCTTTGGCGATGCTTTAAAATCTTGGAATCCAGAATTTCTCCACAAACCAGGCAGCGATAACCTTTAAATTCAAGCCTATTCATGTCGTCCAAAAAATCATTAAAACGCTCTCGAACCATTAAACCACCACACCTCAGACATTCCATGCTACACCTCCTTTGTGCCGAAAAATTTCGAGCAATCGCAGGCTCTTTTATGATGTAGTTTAAGCGGGAAGGCCGTTCCATTCTGTAGCGCTGCATACTTTTCACTTGATTTTTAGGACACTCATATAGCCTATTCAGTGACCTTGACTGCGTTATAAGCTATAAAAATCAGTTGGGCGCAGCTCAGACGTGCAAGTCGTGGACTTCTGTGTTCTAAGTGATTTTGATAGGATCAACAAATGCCCAGCACAACGCTCATCTAAAAAAAGAAACCACTTCTTCAAAATCATCGCTCATGGGTGCTTTGGGTAAACTATGCAAAAACTTTTTACCATAGCCTTTGCTTGTGAGACGTCGATCAAGGATGGCTATGATGCCTCGGTCCTTGCTGTTTCGGATCAGTCTTCCGATACCCTGGCGCAGTGACAGAATGGCAAGTGGGATTTGATAGGCTGAAAACGGCGCCTTCCCCTGCATTGCAAGGGCATCAATCCTGGCACTCGTTAGGGGGTCGGAAGGAGAGGCGAAGGGTAATTTGTCGATAATGACGCAGGAAAGGGCCTCGCCTTCAACATCGACTCCCTGCCAGAAACTGCTTGTCCCAAAAAGAACAGATGAAATATCTTCTTTGAATTGGTCGATCAGCATTTGTTTTGGCTGGTCCCCTTGTTTCAACAGTTGATAAGGCAGACGACCCGCAATATTTTGATACACGGCTTCGAGGTTCCTCCAAGAGGTGAAAAGGAGGAAGGCGCGTCCACCACTTGCTTCTAAAATTCGGATGATTTCATCCGAGATCTCAGCAGAAAATTGTAGACTGGAGGGCTCCGGCAGGTGCTTTGGAAGATAGAAAAGACTTTGTTTTTCATAGTCAAAAACAGTGTCGAGCATCAGTTCTTCTGCTTGCTTGATTCCGAGTCGTTCTTTAATGAAGTCGAACTTGCCTCCGGCAGAGAGGGTGGCCGATGTCAAAATCATCGGGGTCTCTCCTTTAAAAAGCGCCTCTTCCAATATTGTCGAGACATCCAGGGGAGAGGTGTGAAGAAAAATGGTGTTTCTCCGCTGTTCCGCCCAATAAATGTAACGGTCTTCTTCCCTGTTATCTTTCAGAAAACAAGCTAGATCAACAAGCAGGCCCTCTATGCGTTCCGAAAGGTGGGCGACTGCGTCACTTTTTAAGCGGTGCTTTTCGATGAGACGGTCAAGCTGCTCCAGCGCCTGCTTAAGATCAGCCCCGGATGCAAGTGCTTGCGCTGAAAAATCTCGAGGCTGCAGTCGGAAGCGATCACCTTCTCGCTTAAAATGTCGAAAAAAAATCTTCGAATAGAGCAGAATTGTAAGGCATTGTTCCTTGTAATCGCTTTCTTTGATGCGGCTGTAGCGGAATTCCCTTTCCGCATCCCGAATAAAGTCTTCAATGCGATAACTACTGAAGTTTTTACCAAAATATTGGGTGGCGACTTCCTCTAGAAGGTGGGCCTCGTCAAAAACAACAGCCTTGTATCGCGGCAGAACTTCGCCGTAGCCTTGTTCTTTCAGTGCAAGGTCGGCAAAAAACAAATGGTGGTTGACGACGACAATGTCAGCTGCGGCCGCGTCCTGTTTCATCCGGGTCAGGTAACAACGGTCGTAATCCGGGCATTGGCCTCCAAGGCAGGCATCGCCTTTTACCGAAACCTCCTGCCAGGCCAAAGCGCTTTCTGGAATATCTGAAATTTCGGCACGATCTCCCGATTTTGTTCTCTCTGCCCACTTCCGAATCACTTGAAGGTGCTTCGAGCTTTCAAGATAAGCGGAGTGGCCGACACCCCCCATGCCGTCGAAACTTGATTGCTGAAAGGCTTGTGAAAAGCGGTGCAGGCAGAGGTAGTTTGACTTGCCTTTCATCATAGAATACTTGAAGGACAGCGGAAGAGATTTTGCCAGGAAGGGCAGATCTTTGGAAAAAAGCTGGTCCTGAAGTGTGAGGGTCCCGGTAGAAATGACGATCTTTCGCCGACTGAGAATAGCAGGAATCAGATAGGCCCAGGTTTTTCCCGTTCCCGTCGCGGCTTCGACTAAGAGTGTGGATGTTTGTGCAAGGGCTTCATCGACTGCCTTCGCCATCGTGAGCTGTGCCGGACGATATTCATAGTGGGTGAGGATCTCTGAAAAGAGTCCGCCCGGCATGAACAGCTTTTGACAAGTATCGCCTTGTCCGATATCTTTTAAATTATGCTCTGAATCAGGAGGCAAGGATGTCAGGTAAACAGCTGGAAGGCATAGGACTTAAAGCTTTCGCAAATGATGTTGCCGATGGGTTCAAGTTCATCAATCCCCTGGTCTTGAAAAGTTTCGAGCTTGTAAACTACAAAGATATTTATAAATGCCTCACAAAAATACAGAGGGAAATACGCTCAGAACCCTTTCCGACCAACGACACCCCAAAAATCCGCAGAAGAAACATCCGCCTCCAACGCCTCAACAATGCGATGATGGTTTTACAGCACAGCGCAAAAGTCAAGAAAGTACTCCTTTTTTAACTTTCCCTGTTTTTATTTCCCTATCCCCTACTTCGGGACAATAAAATAAGCGATTCGGTCAGATGACTTGATTTGTTCGGCGACGACCTTTGCATCTGCACGGCTTCGAAATGTGCCGACACGTACACGGAAGAGCTTGTCGCTGACAGCCAAAATGTAGGCGTCATATCCATTCTTTGTGAGGCGTTCGGACAGGGCGCTTGCCGAGCTTTCTTTTCCAAAGGCCCCTAACTGAATTGTAAACGACGAAACCGCTGCAGGCACAGCTTTCTTGTTTTGAACTCTGACTTTGGGTAAGGGCGTGATTGTAGGCGCTGTTTTCACAGCAGGTTTTTGTTCGGGTAAGGCCGGAGCTTTTTTCGTCTGCCCGGAAAGTTGATTGTCCTGTTCGGGTGAAGTTGGCCGATTTTCTCTGTTTTTTTTCAAGGCTTCAAAAAAGGCGAGTTCCTTCTCTGGAATAGAGACGGAAGGGGTCTCATCTGGTGTGCTGGTTTCAATGACGCCATCTTTGGATTGGATCAAAATCCCTCCAGCCGACGGCTCTTCCGAGGTTTGTTCCGAAAGTTGTTCCGAAGGTTGCTCAACAACTGCGCCCTCAAAAGCCTCTTCGCTTGGCAGGGGAATCTCAGTCAAGTTCTCTTCTACGGAAGTTGTGATACTTGGACCTTCAGCAACTTGAAGGGAGGTTTTTTTTTCTCCTCTGAAAAGCATGAGGAGAGCGAAAAAAACGACAAGACTCAGTATTACGATGAGGGCTTTGTTGGGTGTTTTTTTGTCAGACGGAAGTCCCTCTTCGTCTTCGTCCTCAACATCTCTCACCGCTTCATCTTTCACCTCTTTATTTTTCACCTCCTCCAGGGCTTCGTTTTCTTCATCTTCAAGTGCCATAAGTCTTCCTCCTATCTGAGCTATGTGTCGTATTGAGAAGTAAAATTCAAGTCAGCCGAACATTGACTCTATTCATCGCTTTATAGATAGCATTTTTCAAAATAAAAATACAGACGGCTGAATCAGACAATCAGCATCGCATCACCATAACTGTAAAAACGATAGCGATGTTCTATCGCTTCCTGGTATATTTTTTTCACAGCCGCTTCCCCGGTGAAAGCTGAGATCATGACAAGCAGGGTTGATTTTGGCAGATGAAAGTTGGTAATCAGCGCATCGATGCCCTTAAAAACATAACCGGGCGTGATAAAGAGATCGGTCACCCCGGCTTTTTCCACTATCTCTCCGGAGTTACCGGCAGTACAGTGAGCGGCACTTTCCAGTGCCCGCGTAGAGGTGGTCCCGACCGCAACAACACGGCCACCACGCTGACGTGTTGCATTGATCGCTGCTGCCGTCTTTTTTGAAACCTCAAACCATTCCTTGTGCATCTTATGCTCAGCGAGTGATTCCGAGCGAATCGGCTGAAAGGTGTCTAGGCCAATGTGCAAGGTGCTTGCAGCGATTTGAATTCCCTGCATTTTGATCTGCGCCATCAATGCTTTTGAAAAGTGGAGCCCGGCGGTCGGCGCTGCGGCAGAGCCCCGGTGTTTGGCGTAAAGCGTTTGGTAACGACTATGATCTTTTACTTCAAGATGAGGTTTTTCGAGCTTTCGACGTTTGAGTATGTAGGGCGGCAAAGGGACTTCGCCCCAGGCTTCGAGGTAGTCATAAATGTCGTCATAGCGATCACCCGGTAAATCAAGATGTAATTCTCTGCGTCCATCTTCAAGGTCGCGGACAATGGTTCCACGGACTTCTCCAGGGAAAGCGAGATCGACAGGAGCCTTCCTCTTCCCCTTAGCCAGTACCTCCCATTTAATTGAGGGAGTTCCCTTTGTCTCATGATTTTCGGGGAGGGGGCGGAGCAGCAAGAGTTCAATTTCTTTTCCAGCATTATTTAAAGCACGAAGACGGGCCGGAAAAACGCGGGTATCGTTGACAACAAGAAGGTCCGAGGGATTCAGATAGTCAGTGAGCTGATCAAAGCGGCGATGTTCGATCACTTGCGTTTTGCGATCATAGATGAGCAAACGTGATTGGTCTCGATCGGCCAAAGGTTCAGTTGCGATCAATGTAGGATCAAGGTCGTAGTCGAAGTGAGACAGGTCTGTCCCACCGGACTTTATCGGTCGTTCAATCGACATAAACGGAATGAACTCAGGATCATACAGATCACTCGGGTGATTTTGGCCTTGGTCATTGCGTGGAAAATCGGATAGCGGCTTGCGATGGTCTCACCTCCCGATTTCCAGCATACGGTCAATCGCGCCTAAGGCCCGGAGTCGGATGGACTCCTCCACCACGACCGGATGCTGCATTTCTTCAAGTGACCAGAGCAGCTTTTCCAGGGTGTTGACTTTCATGTGAGAACAGTCACACCAGCGGCAGGCAGGGATAAATTCTTTTTCAGGGTTTTCTTTTTTGAGACGGTGTAACATGCCGGTTTCTGTCGCAACGATAACCTCTGTTTTATTTGTTTTTTGAGAGGCCATACAGATACCACTTGTGGAGAGGACCTCGTCGGCGAGCGCACTGACTTCCGGGGTACATTCAGGGTGAGCAAGAACAAGCGCATCGGGGTGGGCCATTTTGCTTGCTTCCATATCGGAAGTCATGATGCGGAAGTGAGTGGGGCAATACCCATTGAACAGGATGAGCTTCCGTCCGGTCAAGCGTGTCACATAGTCCCCAAGATACTGATCGGGAATGAAAATAACCTCCCGATCTTCCGGGATAGACCGCACAACATTCGCCGCATTGGATGAGGTGCAGCAGATATCCGATTCGGCTTTGACTTCAGCGCTTGAATTGACATAACAAACGACAATCGCATCCGGGTGTGCCTCTTTCAGTTCGCGAACATCTTCAGGCGTAATCATATCCGACATGCCGCAGCCCGCCGCTAGATCGGGGAGCAAAACTGTTTGCGAGGGACAGAGGATGGCAGCTGTTTCCGCCATAAAATGGACACCGCAAAAAACAATGACTTTTGCGTCGGTTTGCGCCGCCTTTTGAGATAGCTCCAGAGAATCGCCTAAAAAGTCGGCGACATCCTGAATCTCGCCAACTTGATAGTTGTGTGCAAGAATAATGGCCTGTCGCGACGCCTTCAGCTTCTGAATACGCGCAACGAGTCGTTCTTCTGTTCTTAATGCCGGCACGATATTTCCTTGAAAATCAGTGGGGAATACTAGCATAGCGAAAAGCGTCTATCAAGATTTTCGCTCAGATTTTCGGTCAAGATTCTCGACAGTGAAAATGATCCTTAATGCCGGATATGGGGTGCTTAAGGGGCAGATGCTCACACAGCATCCCAGTGCTGCATCCGGAACAAAGGATTCACCTTTTGGCCTTTTTGGGTGGATGAAACCCTTCCACAACCACAACAATTTCTCCCTTGACCGCCTTTTTTTCCAAGTGGGTAATCACCTCGGAAACGGGCCCTCGAATGATTTCCTCGAAGACCTTGGTCATTTCTCTGCCAACAACCACGCGGCGCTCACCAAAAATCTGCCCAATGGCCTTTAAGAGTGCGACAATGCGATGAGGTGACTCGTAAACAAGCAGAGTCCGGCTCTCCTCTTTGAGGGCCGCCAGTTGATTCCCTCGTTTCCCTTTTTTCTTTGCCAGAAAACCTTCAAAGGCAAAACGGTTGGTCGGCAGCCCCGAAACAGAAAGCGCCGCCACAAAGGCGCTTGGGCCAGGAATCGGAGAGATCACGATGCCCGCATCAATGGCCTTGGTGATCAGGTAATATCCGGGGTCGGATACCGTGGGCGTGCCTGCATCTGAGACCAAGGCAAAGGATTTCCCTTCTTTGAGACGCGCAATCAGGAGGTCGGTTTTTTCTTCTTTATTAAAATCGTGATAAGAGGTGAGCGGGGTGTCGATTTGATAGTGGGAAAGGAGCTTCCGGGTATGGCGGGTATCTTCAGCGGCAATCGTCGCCACTTCTTTTAAGATTCGGATGGCGCGAAAGGTGATGTCTTCTAAATTACCAATTGGAGTGCTAACAACGTACAGAATACCAGACATTCAATTGGGGAGGGCTTGATCTTCGAAAAGGCCCAACTGGACTCGCTCTTCGCCGGTGAAGGGAATGGGGTAGTCTTCAGAAAAACAGGCAGTACAGAAATGCTTGTTTTCATATTCGGAACTATTGTTGTAAACGGCCCGAAACATTCCCTCGGTTGAAAGGTAGGCCAGACTGTCGGCCGTAATATATTTTCTGATTTCTTCGACGTTGTGGGTTGAGGCAACCAGCTCGTTGCGGGTTGGGGTGTCGATGCCGTAAAAACAGGGGGAGACGATGGGCGGGGAAGAGATGCGAACGTGGATTTCTTTTGCTCCCGCCGTCCGAATCATCTTGACGATTTTTCGAGCGGTTGTTCCCCGCACGAGGGAGTCATCAACCACAATCACCCGCTTGCCTTCGATCAATTCACGAATAGCGTTCAACTTGATTTTAACGCCGAAGTGGCGAATCGATTGCTGCGGTTCAATAAAGGTTCGGCCAACGTAATGATTTCTAATCAGGGCGGTGTCATAGGGAATCAGTGAAGCCTCTGCATACCCCAGGGCTGCCGGAACACCTGAATCGGGTACCGGGATGACCATATCGGCCTCAACCTGTGACTCTTTCAAAAGTTCACGTCCCATGCGTTTTCTGACCGCATAGACGTTTTTTCCAAAGAGATTACTGTCGGGTCTTGAGAAATAGACGTATTCAAAAACACATTGAGCCGGTGCAACCTTTGGAAAGGGTTTGAAAGAAGAGACCCCTTTTTCGTCGATCTGAACAATCTCGCCCGGTTCAATGTCACGAACAAACTCGGCCTCGATCAGGTCGAAGGTGCAGGTTTCAGAGGCCAGCACATAGCCCCCGCCTTTTATTTTTCCCAGAGAGAGCGGTCTCACCCCGTAAGGGTCCCGTGCCCCGATGAGGCCTTCTTCCGTCAAAAAGAGCAGACAATAGGCGCCTCGTATGCGCCCCAGGCTTTCGATGACACGCT
Source organism: Nitrospirota bacterium (assembly GCA_029261195.1). GTDB lineage: Bacteria > Nitrospirota > Nitrospiria > SBBL01 > JAADHI01 > JAJDBU01. The sequence goes on from JAJDBU010000024.1 coordinate 15,243, forward strand.
CAGCGACATGTCTCCGCTTTGAATGGGCGATGAGATGAACGATCACTTCGCTGTCCATTGAAGACTGAAAAATCGCGCCGTAGGCCTCCAGTTCATCTCTGAGAAAATTGCCGTTGATCAGGTTGCCGTTGTGAACCATGCCCAGGGTACCCAGGGCGTAGTTCACGACAATCGGTTGCACATTTTCGAGTTTGTTTCCGCCGGTTGTGGAATAGCGATTGTGCCCGATCGCTGCGTGGCCCTTGAGTCTGTTTAAACAGCTTTCCGAAAAAATATCGGCGACGCGTCCGCGATTTCGTTCATGATGGAAGGCTTTTCCATCATAGGTCAGAATACCGCTTGCCTCCTGACCGCGGTGCTGGAGGGCGTAGAGGCCCAAGTAGGTGAGATTGGCAGCTTCAGGATGTCCGTAGACACCGAAAACCCCGCACTCTTCGCTCATCGTGTCTATCGCATGAAGGGGGTCATTGTCTGTCATCAGGCTGACGAATCACTTTTTTCAAAATAGTTTTTTAAACCACCCGAGTGGGCCACCCTCATCTTTGAAATCGGGACCTGAATAATGGTCTTATTTTGCGTTTCCAAGTCAATCTTCAGTTGGTTTCCTCCGGTGACACCGAGTTGGGTGTGCGGCACAGATCCTTCTTCTATCAGAGTAAATAGGGCGGGTAGCTGTTCTTCTTTGACTGTCACCACTATTCTGGATTGTGATTCGCTAAACAAGGTGCCGTCCATTCGGATCGTTTGAGGCTGCAACTTAATGATAGCACCCACTCCCGCCTCGGACAAGAGACAGCAGTCGGCCAGCGCCAGGGCCAAACCGCCTTCGGAACAATCGTGGGCCGCTGTCAAAATCCCGGCCTCTGCGGCTTTCAGAACGACATCCTGCACCCGTTTTTCCTTTCCAAAGTCGAGTACAGGGGGATAACCCCGCTCCTGAGAATGAATCTCCTTTAAATAGACCGTACCGCCAAACTCCTCCCGTGTCTCTCCAATGAGAATGATATGCTCTCCCGCTTCTTTAAATCCGGGCGTCAGGGGTGTTTCGAGTGATTTAATCAGACCCACCATACCGATGACGGGCGTCGGGTAGATGCCTTGATCCAAGGCTTCGTTATAAAAGCTGACATTACCGCTCACGACCGGGATGCTAAAACGTTCGCAGGCATCCACCATGCCTTCGATGCAGGCGGAGAAATGCCACATGGTTTCAGGTTTTTCCGGATTCGCGAAGTTGAGGCAATCACTCAAGGCAATGGGCAAGGCACCGACACAAACCAGGTTTCGTGCGGCTTCGGCGACCGTGATCGCGCCGCCATAATAAGGATTAAGCAGGCAATAGGTGCTGTTGCCATCGACGGTCATTGCCAGGGCGCGCTTGCTGCCTTTTAAGCGGATGACGGCGGCATCGGCTCCCGGACCCGTGACTGTATTGGTTTGAACCATGTGGTCATATTGCCGATAAACCCACTCCTTGCTCGCAAGCGTCGGGGAGGCAAGCAGTGTGAGCAGGGTCTCTGAATAGGAACTCGGCTCCTGGAGCAGATCGACATTTAAGGATTGGATGATCTCCTGAAACTTGGGTGGCTTGATCGGTCGTTCGTAAACAGGGGCTTCCGAGGTGAGGGCGTAAACAGGGATTTCAGCAACAATTGTATCTCCCTCTCTTACCCTCAACATTTGATCATCCGTAACAACGCCGATCACAGAAAAGTCCAGATCCCATTTGTGAAAGATTTTTTCGACCTCTGCTTCACGTCCTTTTTTAGCAACGATCAGCATGCGCTCCTGCGATTCGGAGATCATCAGTTCTTCAGGGATCATGCCCTCTTCACGCCTGGGCACCTTGAGCAGGTCGATGTCGAGACCGGTCTTGCCGCGATCCGCCATTTCAGAGGAAGAAGAGGTGAGGCCGGCAGCGCCCATATCCTGAATGCCGACGATGGCATCCGACTTAAACAATTCAAGACAGGCCTCGAGTAGGCGCTTTTCTGTAAAAGGGTCACCCACCTGAACCGTGTGGCGTTTTTCGGCCGCCTCGGTCAATTCGGCGCTGGCCATCGTTGCGCCGTGAATACCGTCCCGGCCTGTCTTCGAGCCAACATAGATGACCGGATTACCTACCCCGCCCGCCTTTGCCGTAACGATCTCGCTTCGCTTCGCAATGCCTAAACAGAAAACATTCACGAGCGGATTTTTTGAATAGACCTCATGAAAATAGATCTCCCCACCGATGGTGGGTACGCCCATGCAGTTTCCGTATGCGGCAATGCCCTCGACAACATGCTCAAGCAAGTAACGGTTTTTTGGCACATCCAGCGGCCCGAAACGGAGGGAATTGAGCAGGGCAACCGGTCTTGCGCCCATCGTGAAGATATCCCGCAAAATGCCGCCGACGCCTGTTGCTGCGCCCTGATAGGGTTCGATGTAGGAGGGGTGGTTGTGGCTTTCAATCTTAAAAACGGCCACCATGCCTTCGCCGATATCCACGACACCCGCATTTTCTCCCGGCCCTTCGATGACATGTTCGCCTTCGGTCGGGAAACGCTTCAAGTGAATACGGGAGCTTTTATAACTGCAATGTTCACTCCACATCGCCGAAAAAATCGCCAGTTCACAACTATTCGGCTTGCGGTCGAGCAGGGTGCAGATTTTTTTGTATTCGTCCGGGGAGAGGGGGTGTTTTGCGATATCTTCTGCTGTCGGGTCGGACATGGTTTCCTGCGTCTTTTATAAGAGGGATTGAAAGAGGGCGATGCCGTCAGTTAAGCCTAAAATCGGGTCGGCGACTCGCTCCGGGTGGGGCATCATGCCGAGCACATTTCCCTGTGCATTGCAGATCCCGGCGATATTCTCAAGCGAGCCATTAGGGTTGGCTATATCTGAAATCTCACCATTTTCAGATGCGTAACGAAAAAGAATCTGCTGCTTTTCTTCCAGGTCCGCCAGACCGTCTGCATCAATATAATAATTACCTTCGGCATGGGCGATGGGCAGAGAGATGACCTGATTTGACCGGTAGTTGCGGGTAAAGCGGTTTTGATTACTTTCAACACGGATAAAGACGGATTCACAGATAAACTTCGTCGAGCGATTCCTCAGCAGAACACCGGGCAGAAGGCCCGCCTCCAGCAGAATCTGAAAACCGTTGCAGATGCCGATGACAAGGCCGCCGCGATTGGCAAAATCAATGACCGCATCCATGATGGGGGAAAAGCGGGCAATCGCGCCGACGCGCAGGTAATCGCCATAGGAGAAGCCACCGGGAATGATGAGGACATCACAATCCGGAAGCCGAGTCTCCTGATGCCAGATCATCGTTGTCGGTACACCCAGGATGCGATCACAGACATCATAACAATCGTGGTCACAGTTTGATCCCGGAAAAACAACAACACCAACACGCATTTATTTCGGTCCTTGATTTAGCATGTCCTGAATCATAATCAGTGGCTGGATTGGGTCTTTCGCAGAGAGCATCTGTCTCTTGAACAAAGTCAGTTTCCTTAAAGGCGGGCGGAGTATAACATAGCGATTTTTCGCGGAGCAAGGAAGATTTTGAGCCCGCCCTTGCACGTCTAAGCTGCGCACAACTGATTTTTATCGCTTAAACATTAAAGCGAAAATAAACACAATCTCCGTCCTGAACGAGGTAGTCTTTTCCTTCCAACCGGAGCAAACCTTTCTCTTTTATTGCTTTGTCATTGCCCTGTTCAACGAGATCCTGATAGCAAAAGATCTCCGCTCGGATAAAACCTCGTGCGATGTCGGAATGGATCTTTCCGGCTGCTTCTACTGCGGGTGTCTCTTTTAGGATTGTCCAGCCTTTCACTTCATCTGCCCCGACCGTAAAAAAAGTGAGCAGCCCAAGCATTTTATAGGAGGCGTGGATGAGACGCGCCAGGCCGGTTTCCGTAAGGCCAAGTTCTTCCAAAAAAACAGCCCCGTCTTCGGGAGAAAGTGAGGCGATTTCCGCTTCGATTTTTCCACTGATGATGAGACATTCCGCTCCCTCTTCTTTGGCAACTTGCATTAATGCATCTGAAAAGGCATTGCCCTTTTCAATATCATCCTCCGGTACGTTTCCTACATAAAGAATCGGTTTTTGAGTCAGCAGAGTCAGTTCGTTCAGGATGGCGATTTCCTCATCCGCTACGCTGACCGTTCGTGCAGAGTGACCTTCTGATAGGGCTGTTTTTAAACGGCTTAGCAAGTTTGCTTCTAAAATGGCCTCTTTGTCTCCGGAGCGGGCCTTTTTTTCCGTTTTGTGAAGCCGTTTATCGAGCGTCTCAAGATCCCTCAAGATCAGCTCTGTTGTGATCAGTTCGACATCGCTTTTCGGATCGACCGTCCCATTGACATGGATGATTTCAGGATCATCAAAACAACGCACGACATGCACCAGGGCATCGACTTCCCGAATATGACTGAGGAACTGGTTGCCCAGTCCTTCTCCCTGGCTGGCTCCTGCAACTAAGCCGGCAATATCGACAAAAACCATGTGGCTTGGAGAAATTTTTTTGGGTTGGTATAGATCGCAGAGGAAATCGATGCGCTTGTCCGGGACTGTAACAATGCCCGTATTCGGATCGACAGTGCAGAAGGGGTAATTCGCGATCGCCGCGTCTGAGCGCGTGAGTGCGTTAAAAATCGTCGATTTTCCGACGTTTGGAAGTCCGATGATGCCGCAATTGATTGCCATGTTGATTCCTGTAATTATTTAAAGTGGGTAAAAAATCTAAGGGGTTACAGATGCATTAAACCGGTTCATTGCTTCATCCATCCGGTTCTCGATGAGCAGCGGCAATAAGTCTACAGCGCGCTCAATCGCTTGTTGGATGACTACCTGCTTTTCCCCATAGAAGGGGGCAAGGACGTAGTCCGCGGCATTTATACGCGGGTCTTTTTCAATGCCGATTTTAATACGGATAAACTGATCCGTTCCTATTTCCTGAATGACCGATGCAACGCCACGATGCCCCCCGGCTCCTCCCTGTTTTTTAAGGCGGATACGGCCGAGTGCCAGGTCAAGATCGTCGTAGATGAGCATTAAGTCGGAGGGGGAGATTTTATAATAGCTGAGCAGGCTTCGTACTGAATGGCCGCTGAGGTTCATGTAGGTCTGGGGTTTGACCAGTAGAAAATCGATCATTTCCTCGGACGCCAACCACTGCCCCCGGCTCGTCAGGGCTTTCCCCTGCCCCTTTGAAAAAGAGAGCTGGTGCTTGAGCGCAAAGACCTCAAGCACCCGGAAACCAACGTTGTGCTTCGTTTTTTCATACCTTGCTCCGGGGTTCCCGAGGCCGACAATCAGCTTCACAGCTCATTCTCCCGAAGCAAGTACTTGTAAACCAGGGTTCTCTTACTTTCCTTCGTCAGGCTTCTTTTCAGTTGTGACTTCCGGTGTCGCTGCTTCTTCCGGAGTTGTGGAGGAAAGCATCTCTTCGAGTTTTTCTTCAGAGATCGTCGTTGTCACCGAGAGCACGGCAAGGCCTCCGTCATCAAGAGCGGTCACCCCTGTTGGCAAGGCAATATCACTGACATGAATGGTTTGACCCACGCCCAGGTCAGACGCATCGACATCAAGATGGTCTGGGATATCGCTAGGCAGGCAACGAATTTCAAGTTCCCGAAGCTGGTGTCTGAGGGAGCCTTTGTCTCTCTTGACACCGATCGGAGTGTCACCGGTAATCTCAATCATGACCTTCACGTCAATCATATCAGCCATTGAGATTTCGAAGAGATCGGCATGGAGGATTGCTCCTGTAAGCGGGTCTCTTTGGAGGTCTTTCAGAATCGCGGTATGTGATCCGACCACGCTCTGATCTTCCCCCAGAATCTGGAGGCTCATGACGGCATTTTCTCCGGCGCTCGAATGTCGTGCCTCATTGAGCTCTTTTGGATTGAGTACCAGCGCTTGAGATGTGCCTTTACTGTAGATGACCGCCGGAATCTTAGCCTGGCGTCTTAATGACCTCGCAATGCCTTTGCCCGATTTATTCCGATATTCCCCATGAATTTCTATTGTTTCCATCGAAGTTCTCCCTAATATACTTTATGTTTGAAATGCCAATAATCAGACAAAGAGTGAGCTGACCGATAATTCTTCGTTAATGCGTTTGATAGCCTCCCCGAATAAGGGGGCGACAGAAAGCACTGTAATCTTATCGCAGGCACGTCCCTTTTCCGTCAGCGGAATTGTATTACTCACGACAACCTCATCAATGGGGGCGTCATTCAGTCGTTCGATCGCAGGACCGGAAAAAACGGGATGCGTACAGCCCACCAGAATTCTTCTCGCACCTTTTTTCTTAATGGCCGTTGCCGCCTGTGAGATAGTGCCGGCGGTGTCGATCATATCATCTAAAATCAGGATGTCCCGATTTTTCACTTCTCCGATAATGTTCATGATTTTCGTCTGGTTCGGCCCCTCCCGGCGCTTGTCGATGATGGCCAAACCCACATTCATGCGCTTGGCAAAGGCGCGTGCCCGTTCAACACCTCCGGCATCGGGTGAAACGACGACGAGATCGTCAAAACTCTTTTTTTTGAAATAATCGAGTAAAACAGGACTGGCATAGAGGTGATCAACCGGTACATTAAAGAAACCCTGAATCTGTCCTGTATGGAGGTCAACCGTGAGGACCCGGTGTGCCCCGGCGGTTCCGACTAAATCAGCAACCAGTTTGGCCGTAATCGGTACGCGTGGCTGATCTTTTCTATCTTGACGGGCATAGCCGTAATAGGGGATCACCGCTGTAATTTCTTTTGCCGAAGCCCGCTTTAGCGCATCAATCAAGATGAGCAGTTCCATCAGGTTTGTATTGACCGGAGAGGAAAAGGATTGGATGACGAAGACCTGATTGCCACGGACATTTTCGGAAATTTTGACATAGATTTCGCCGTCGCTAAAAGTTGTGACAATGGCCTGTCCGACAGGAATGCCTAGGGAATCACAGATTTCCTTCGCAAGAATCGGATTTGAATTACCTGAAAAAACCTTTAACTTCTTCATTGATGACCACCCTTGGTTTTAAAAGCGCTGTTAGGGAGTATGAGACGATTTTTAAAAACATCGGATTAAATTGAAGGATTTGGTGAAGATCAGGCCTGGGCAGGCCTCCGCTTATTCTGATTCCTTTTCCGCCTTGCTTGTTTGAGTCTCGGAGCTTTCATTGGATGCGGCCGCTTCAGTCGTTTCAGACGATGATTCCGGCACAACTTCAACTTTAACCTGGCCGCTTACATCGTGACGGACTTTAACGGGAACGTGAAAGGTCCCCGCTTCTTTAATTGGCTTATCCAGCAGAATCAGGCGCTTATCCACCACAAGGCCTTCGGCAGCCATCGCTTCTGCGATGTCTTTATTGGTGACCGATCCAAAAAGTTTTCCCTCTTCTCCGACCTTGACGGAAATGGTAATCGATAGGGCACTGATCTTCTTCGCCTCTTCTTCGGCAGCAAATTTTTCCTTCCGAATACGATCACCGATGACCCTTTTTTCATGTTCCAGTGACTTGACATTCTTGAGCGTCGCAATCGCCGCCATTTTTCTAGGGAGGAGATAGTTGCGAGCGTAACCGTCTGCCACTTCAACAAGGTCTCCCATGAGGCCCAAGCGTTCCACATCTGCTGCAAGAATTATCTTCATCCGATCAATCCCTTTCTCATATTTTATAAGCGCCAGCGCAAAAGAGCCTATTTTATTGAAGGGCCACCGCCTTGTCAATCTTAATGGTCATTTTTCGCTCCGGTAGTTTTTTCCTATCACTCGGTAAAAAGGTCGGATCTGGATCGGCAGTCCATTAAAAAACCACTGTAAAAACAATCTTCTTCATTCTGGCATCTTGTTTGCCTATATGAGCTAAAACGATAAGGAACTCAATTTGAGGGAAATCTAGAATGAGTTTATTACCAACAATGACTGCTTTAGTGTCGACCTCTTCGTCTTCGAGTGCGGAGAAAGTTGCGACCGGAAATAATAAAGTGACAGATTCAGAATCATTTGCCCTGGCCCTGGAAGTCCTTAAACAACTTGATCAAGGGAAATCTGAGAAAAATGTGCCAGTATCTCAGGAGATGCCTCAGGATGTCATGCAGCAAGAGCTTGAGCAGTCCGGAGTCGATGCGGACAAAAAGGCAAAGGCTTTGGACCTCAGTGGTCGGAGTAAAGCCGAGCTAAATATTGAGGCGGGCATTGCAAAGGAAATAGCCGACATGCCCCTTCTGAACCTATTTCAGATTTCCAGTGGTGTAAGGGATGATCCGGAGACACCCTCTTTAGTAAGTAATAAAGACGTGGGAGTCGCAGTTGCAGAGGGGCTTGAAGAGACCGAAGTGGGTCTTGAAATGAAATACTTGCTCAACTCTGGATCCCATGGTGAGAAAGTCTTAGAAAAACAGGGATCGACTGCGAATGTGCGGGAGGTCAATAGAGTGGATGCCCCCCAGGATCATTCCGGAAAGAGGCTTTTTTCGGAAGTGGGCGAGGGAGATCATCCTCTTGACCCACTCGCTGAGAGCTTGGGCTTCGCTCAAGCGATTGGATCTAAAACCGTCGAGCATTCAAAAACTGAGCTATCTGATGAAGCATCTGTAGAGACGCTTAAGATTGGCCGAAATGAGAATGAAGGGCATACCAAAGCAATTGATGATTTTTTCGTGCAATCTGCGGGCAGGGCTGAGATTTACGATACGGGGCAGGAATCCTCACCTTTACAAGGATCCTTACCTTTAATGGACGACAAAATCATCAGTAGTAAGGGTAGCGGGATTACTGTTACGAATAAAAGCGTGCCTGAAAGGACTGAAATCGATTTTGAAGGGAAGAACATGCTCTCTCACTTGCCAAAGTCTGGACCTCAATTTGAGGAAGGGCTTGTGGAACAGCTTGCTTCTGTAGGCCTGACGGAATCCAAGAAGATGAATGTTCCCCCTGTTTATGCCGGGGAAACGCTAAGCCAGAGAGAAAGTGCAAAGGATCTTCCTGTTAATCCGGTCTCTGAGGTCTCTGAGGTCTCTGAGGTCTTGAGTGCTTCTGAAGTCCCCACAGCTAAAAACCCTGCATCCTCAAATATTGAAACTTCCTCTGAGCAGTCTAAAGTCGGGACAGGTAAAACCGGGGCACTTCAAACTGAAGCACTCGAAATCCCCGAAGTAGCCGAAGGACCCAATATCGAGGCGATCAAAATTGCCCAAAACGAAAATAGACAAAATGCAGACTCGGCAGGGGTGAGTAAAACGAGGGATGAAATTCTTGTGAAGCCTCCGACCGAGGCTGGAATTTATGATACGACTCAAGAATCACTTGCGGCTGACTCTCAAGCAGGTGAATTCCAGGAGGGTCAGGAAAGCTTGGAGGGAGTGCAGGATCGTTCTCTGTTCCATGACGACCTGCTAAAAGTCTCATCACCGGCTCAGAGTCCAAACCTGGAAGCCGAAGCTTCGGTAGCGGATAGGGAACGTCCAGCACTCGGAATATCTGAAAAAACAGCTGTCCTCTCACAACTCGCAGAGCAATTCAGGGCCTTGCAGCCGGGGAAGCTTGAACAGCTTCGACTGAGGCTTCATCCTGAATCCCTTGGCGCACTTCAGGTCGAAATCACCCTTCAGAAAGGAGCTGTCCTCGCCCACATCATCACGAGCGATCATCTCGTGAAGGACTTATTGGAGGGGAATCGAGCCCTCTTGAGCCAGTCTCTTGCGGAACAGGGTTTTGAAATTGATGGATTTTCAGTGGACGTCGGAGATCCCGAGGACGGCTTCAAAGACAGGCAGACAGAACCTCCTTTTTTTGAGAACCGTCGCTTTAATCCGAAAAACAATGGTAGCCCCTTAGAAGAAGTGGGCTCCGTATTTAATCCGGGCGGAGCGGGACGTATCAGTCTTTATGTATAGGAGAAAAGATGGAAACTTTAAACAATAATATCATCGGGAAAGATGTTTTTTTAAGGCTTTTGACGACGCAGTTGCAGCATCAGGATCCGCTGGCTCCCACCGGAAGTACCGAGTTTGTGGCGCAGTTGGCGCAATTTACGCAACTGGAGCAGACGGCAAATACGAACGAAACCCTGACGAGCCTTCTTCAGTCAAATAGCTCTTTGAACAATTACGGCGCTGCCGGCCTCATTGGTAAAGAAGTCCAGGTTGAAGGAGGGAACGTTGCACTTTTAGAAGGGGAGGCAGCTGAGCTGTCCTACAGTCTGGAAGGGAATGCAAATCGAGTGACCACACAGATCATCAATGCTCAGGGGAATATCGTCAAAACCATTGAGTCCGGCGCTCAGAAAAATGGCGCGCAACGTCTTGTGTGGGATGGGCGGGATAGAGATGGCAATCTACTTCCAACAGGGGATTACCGCTTTGATGTTTCAGCAACAAATCTGGAAGGCGCCCCGATTAGAACTGAGACATTCAGTGCAGGTTTGGTGACAGGGGTCGTATACGAAAATAGTCAACCCTACCTGATTGTAGGCGGGAACAAAGTACCCGCATCAGCAGTGAGGGCAATCAATAACTAAAAAAATGGTCACAGTTTTCAGTTCACGCTTATTAAACTGGGAACCATCACTTTTTTAAATAGGAGGATCAATCATGGCAGTTTTATCGTCTCTCTTTTCAGGAATCAGCGGACTCAATGCCTTCGGTCAGGGGCTTTCAGTGGTCAGTAATAATATCGCCAATATGAATACCGTTGGCTTCAAAGACAGCAGCGTGTCCTTTGCCGACATGATTTCTGAAACCGTCGGAACGGCCAATGGCGGGCAGGTGGGCCGGGGTGTTTTTGTCGACAGCATCCGGACAGAATTTTCTCAGGGCTCTTTTCAAACCAGCGGAAATGTGCTCGACCTTGCCCTCGAAGGTGAGGGGTTTTTCGTTGTGAAAAATCCGGCAGGCTCAGAACTTTATTCGCGTGCCGGGCGCTTCAGTCTGGATAAAAACGGTTTTGTTAAAAATCCCTCCGGTCTGCGCTTACAAGGAGAGCAGTTCACTTCAGCCGGCATCGCGACAGGGCAGATAGGAGATATCAACCTCGGGGCAACGAATATCCCGGCGGTCTCGACAACGACAGTCGATATTATCGCAAATCTGGATTCCCGTGCGACCACTCCGGCAGCTTTTAATGTGGCCACTCCGGTAAAGACATCCAATTTTTCAACCAGTATCAGCCTCTTCGATTCCCTGGGAACAGGTCATCAGGTCTCCGTGTATTTCAGAAAAGCCGCAGCCGGGAGTTGGGAGTACAATGCTGTTGTTGATGCTGCCAATGCTGCTCCAATCGCTCCGGCAACAGCCGGCGTTGAGACTATCATGGCGAGTGGAACGCTGAGCTTCGGTACTGACGGTACATTACAGGCTGAGAGTGCCGTCACCTTTCCTCTGGGAGGCTTTGACTTTGCTGGCGGGGCCAACCAAAACCAGACAATTACATTTGATTTTGGAACGAATGTGACGACAGAGAATGGTACGGGTCTTGACGGCGTCACACAATTCGGTTCTCCCTCGGCGGTGCTGAATCAGACCCAGGACGGATCTCCTTCTGGAGATCTTCAAAATATTTCAGTCAACCAGGATGGGATTATCACCGGAATTTTTACGAATGGCAGAAGTCGAACCATGGCGCGACTTCAGGTCGCTCGTTTTAATAATGAACAGGGCTTATCAAAGATAGGAGGTAACTTGTTTACAACCTCTGCCGAATCCGGTGAAGCCATTGCCGGAAATGCTAATGAATCCGGGCGGGGCAGAGTGCTTTCGAACTCCCTGGAGTTGTCGAATGTCGATCTTGCCGAGCAGTTTGTCAAAATGATCGAGTTTCAGCGGGGATTTCAAGCCAATTCCCGGGTCATCACAACCACTGATGATATCCTGCAGGAGTTGGTTAATCTGAGAAGGTAGGCGATATGGTTTGACCCCGTAGGGGCACGGCATGCCGTGCCCCTACCCACCTGTTCGCACCGAACGATCTTCTGCTTTTTCTGTCTTCCCGCCTCCTCCCCTTTTCGTCAATCTTCTGACGTTTTCAGCTCCGGTTTGACGTTCTTTTTTGATCACCCCCCTCCTGACGACCTGATATTAAGCGGCATGGCGCTTGCTATTTCCTCGCTGTGATGAGGCCGTGGTCGTAAGGCTTCGTGCCCGAGAAAAAGGAGAAGCAGCATGGCTGACAAAGGAAAAGAAGAAAAAGAAGAAAAGCCGGAAAAAAAAGGCTTACCCATCAAAACGATTGCAATCGGTCTGGTCATCGGCTTACTGGCGGGAGGCGGAGCAGTCTTCTTTTTAAAAGGCGGAGAACCTCAAAAACAAGAATCCGGAGCAGAAGCATCGGCCGCTGTGGAAGAAGAGAAGTCCGAGGAAGAAGCAAAAACCGAAGCGCCCGCTCCGGTCAAGCCGGAATCAGTGGAAAGCGTGATTTATGACCTGGAGCCATTCATCGTCAATCTAGCCGATACGCCCGATCTTCGATATCTGAAGCTGACCCTTAAGCTGGACTTGTTGAGACTTGAAGATACCGACGAGGTCGCAAAAAAGGTTCCGCAGATTCGTAACGCCCTGCTGATTCTCTTGAGCAGCAAGGACTCCGAAAGCATTCGCTCGATTGAGGGGAAGATGGAGCTGCGTAGTGAAATCCTTGAGCGGATCAATGGTGTTTTTGAGGTAAGCCGGGTCAGAACGGCCTATTTCACCGATTTTGTGACACAGTAATTTTTTTTAGGGAGCATCATGGCTGAAAAGATCCTGTCACAAGATGAAGTCGAGGCCCTGTTACAGGGCGTCACCGGTGGAGACATTGAAACCGATCAGGATGCAGGAGCGGATGAAGGAGGCGCGCATAATTATGACCTCGGGAATCAGGAACGCATTATTCGCGGGCGGATGCCCAGCCTTGAAATCATCAACGAACGCTTCTCCCGTTTTTTTCAGGTGACGATCTCTTCTTTCTTAAAAAGGGAGGTCGACATGGTGCCTGTATCCATCGAGGTGCCGAAGTTCGGGGAATTCATGAGAAAAATCCCCCTGCCCAGTAGCATCAACATCCTCAAAATGGAGCCGCTTCGTGGTTTTGTCCTGCTCGTTATCGACGCAAAATTTATCTACCGCCTGGTTGATCTTTATTTCGGAGGCAGTGGCCAAACCTATGTGAAAATTGAAGGGAGAGATTTTACAACGATTGAGACCCGCATTATTCAAAACCTTCTCGGGCTCATCATGAGTGACCTACAACGGTCGTGGAAATCCATCTATCCGGTTGAAATTTCTCACGTCCGCTCTGAAATCAATCCGCAATTTGCTGCCGTGGTTTCACCCTCTGAAGTCGTTGTTTCGACCGCTTTTAAGGCCGAAATCGATGGTGAGGGCGGTGACATTTTTATTGGTCTGCCCTACCCGACCATCGAACCGATCCGTGAAAAACTGTATGGCGGTTTTCAGAGTGACCAGTTGGATGAAAACAGCAAGTGGGCTGAACGCTTTGCAGAGCAACTGCACGAGTGCGGCACGACTGTAATCGCAGAAATCGGTCGAGCCAATTTGACGATCGGAGAGGTCAGCAATCTTTCAGTGGGCGATGTCATCATTTTAAACAAGAGTGCAAAAGAGGACCTGGAAATTAAGGTCGAGGGACGGACGATTTTTCATGCACAGCCCGGCGTGAGCCTGGGGAATGTTGCCGTTCAGATTACCTCAATTGCAAAGGGACGTAAGGAGGAAGACAGTGAGTGAGCAGGCACAAGAAAACGTAGAAGAGGAAGAGGCCGCCATGCTTGGAGAAGGTGATGTTCAGGCGATGGCTGAAGATGTGTCCATGTCTCAACTTGATCCGGAAGAACCGGATGCCCCCCTGGGGAAACTCGATTTTATTCTCGACGTGCCTTTACAGATTACCGTCAATCTCGGCACGACCAAGATGCTGATTAAAGAATTGCTGCAACTTGGACAGGGTTCTGTCGTCGAACTCGAAAAAATGGCCGGAGAGCCGATGGATGTACTCATCGGAGATCGCTTGATTGCTCGCGGTGAGGTCGTGGTGGTAAACGAAAAATTCGGCATTCGCCTCACCGACATCGTCAGCGCGGTGGAACGGGTTGGCCACTTGGGGGGGTAGAAGCAGGGTAAAGGAAAAAGAAAATACCCCCCTTACTTAAGGGGGGCCAGGGGGGATCCAAAAGAGGAAATCCAGGTGTCAAAGCCTCCTTAAGACAAATCCCCCTTAATCCCCCTTAAATAAGGGGGAAACTTTAAATCGCAGTTAACTTGGAGTTTTTTACATGTTCGATCCTTTATCCAGCCTGGTTAAAATGATTTCTTCCTTGTTAATCGTTCTGGCTCTGATTCTCCTCATCGCCTACCTGGTGAGGCGATTTTTAAATGCACGTCCCGGCCGCTGGCGTTCAGCGCCCATGATTCAGCTACTATCGACGACCTACCTGGGTGCGAAACGACAAATCTCCGTCATTGAGGTCGGGCAGGAATACCTTGTTGTGGGCGTCACCCCGAATCAGATTTCTTTGATTACAAAACTAGAACAGTCTCCTTTCCCCCCTGAAACCGCAGTAGAAAGCGAGGAATTTGTCTCGTCGTGATGATGTCTTGTCCCAAAAAAAAGAATGGCTCAGCATTCACACTTCTCTTCGTTATTGCATTGATTCTGTTTGCCATTTTTCCGGGGCTGGCCTTGGCGCAAGAAGCAGCAGCCTCCGCGCCTTCGGCCTCTCCGTCTTTTTCCTTTAATTTAGGAGAAGGCTCTCCCGACAAATTCTCGACCAGCATTCAGATTTTGATGCTGCTGACCGTGCTTTCTCTTGCGCCCGCCATCTTCATTATGATGACGGCTTTTACCCGGATTGTCGTTGTGCTCTCTTTTATGCGGCAGGCCTTCGGCACCCAGCAGGCCCCGCCCAACCAGATTTTAATCGGACTGGCCCTTTTTCTCACCTTTCTGGTCATGGCCCCGGTTTGGCAACGCGTCAATTCGGAGGCGCTGCAACCCTATCTGGATGAAAAAATCACTCAGCAGGATGCCCTGTCGAAGGCCGTTGATCCCTTCAGGCAATTTATGTTGAGGCAGGTTCGGGAAAAAGACCTTTCTCTTTTTGTGAGTATTGCCAAGCTCCCTCAGCCGAAAAATCCGGATGACATTCCCACCTATGCCGTCATTCCCGCTTTCATGATCAGTGAATTACGCATGGCTTTCCAGATCGGTTTTCTCGTCTACCTCCCTTTTATTGTGATTGATATCGTCGTCGCGAGTGTTTTGATGTCGATGGGCATGATGATGCTTCCGCCCGTAATGATCTCAATTCCATTTAAATTAATTTTATTTGTATTGGCGGACGGCTGGTTTTTAATCGTCGGGTCGCTGGTGAAAGGCTTCGCATGACGCCGGAATTTGTGACAGAGATGATTCAGCGCACGATAGAAGTTGCGATTCTTCTGGCTGCGCCGGTGCTCTTGGCGAGTCTTGCGATTGGACTGGTGGTTTCCCTTTTTCAGGCGGTGACACAAATTAATGAGGCAACACTGACTTTCCTGCCCAAAATCCTGGCAGCAGGTCTGGCCCTGGCCTTTTTCCTGCCCTGGATGGTTTCACTCCTGACGGGCTTCGCGAGCAGAATTTTAATTAATTTGCCGGAATATATCGGTTAAATCTATGGAAATCATCGACTCTATTTTAAAAAATCAGGCAGCCTTCCTTTTCATTTTGATCCGGGTAGCGGCCTTTCTCTTTGCCTTTCCGCTTGTCGGAGGGCCGGGCGTGCCGAATATCGTGAAGGTGATGATTGTCTTGTCCCTGGCCTTTGTCCTGTTCCAAACCGTGCCGATTCAAGTGCAACCGAAGTTGACCCTCGTCACACTCACAATCGGCATGCTTGGAGAGGTTCTCATCGGACTGGTCATGAGTTTAGGCGTCCGAATGATTTTTGGTGCCGTAGAAGTCGGCGCAACGATTATCGGCATTCAAATGGGTTTTGGTGCGGCCATGCTTTTTGACCCGGTTTCAAACCAGCAGGTTTCCCTCATCGCCCGGTTTGAAGGATTGATTGCTTTGCTGATTTTTTTGTCAGTGAATGGTCACTTTATTCTGATCCGGGCAATGATACAGAGTTTTACCCTGGTCCAGACAATTGGGTTTTATCCTTCGGCGCCGCTCATCGGCCTGCTGATGCAACTGGCAGCGAAGATGTTTCTGCTGGGCGTCAAGATCAGCATCCCCGTCATCCTTTCCCTCTTGATGGCGAATCTTACGATCGGGATCTTCGGTCGAGTCATTCCACAGTTGAATGTGCTGCTTTTCAGCTTTCCGATTACGATCATGCTCGGCCTCATCGTTCTGGGTATTTCTCTTCCCTATTTCGTGGCTTTGCTGAGGCAGGAAATCACCGGGATGGGTCCTGTGTTTAACAATCTGCTGTTAGGGATGAAGGGCTAGCGATGCCGGGCGACGACCAGGAAAAAACTGAACAGGCGTCGCCTAAAAAACAGGCGGACGCCAGGCAAAAGGGACAGGTTCCCTCTAGTCGAGACGTTTCTTCGGCCGTGCTCATTTTAGTGGTCGTGCTTGTTTTTAAAAGCTTGGGGCCATCATTTTTTGCGAACATCAAGGACATCATGGTTCAAACCTTCTCCTCACTTTCAAGGGCTCCGATGACGGCGAATGCTTTTACCAGCCTGATGCAACAAGGCATGGTCAGTGTCCTTTACATCGTCGGGCCGATTGTCGGCCTCATGGCCCTGGTGGGCGGACTCTCTGTCATTCTCCAACATGGCGTGCTCTGGACAACAGATCCGATCATGCCTCAATTTTCCAGAATTGATCCGCTTGCAGGTTTTAAACGCATTTTTTCTGCCACGGCCATTGCCAACCTCACCAAGACGGTTTTGAAATTTCTAGTCATCGGTTTTGTGGCTTACAAGATATTCAGAGATGAACTGCCCACTGTCGTAACGATGACTCAGTTGAGCCTGCCTGAGATCGTGGAGATCAGCGGGTCCGTACTTGGGCGGCTCGTACTCAAGCTGGGTTTGGTCGTCGCGGTCATCGGAGCAGCCGACTTAGGGTTTCAACGATGGGACCATGCTCAGAAACTGAAAATGAGCAAGCAGGAAGTCAAAGACGAGACGAAGCAGGCGGAGGGAACGCCGCTCGTAAAGTCGCGCATTCGAAATTTGCAACGTGAAATGGCAAAGAAACGAATGATGGCGGACGTGCCGACAGCCGACGTGATTGTGACCAACCCAACCCATTTGGCAGTAGCCCTTCGGTATAAAGCAAACGACATGGGCGCGCCCAGGGTGGTTGCAAAAGGGGCGGGCTTTATTGCCGAAAGGATCAAGGCGATTGCTGCAGAGCATAAAATTCCCGTCATTGAGAACAAGCCGGTTGCACGCAGCCTGTTTAAAAACGTCGATATCGGTAAAGAAATTCCTTCCGACATCTACAGGGCCGTCGCAGAGATTCTGGCCTATGTTTACAAATTACGCGGGAAGGGGATGAATGGACAGAATTAATGTAGGGGCGGACCTGCGTGTCCGCCCTGTCTTAGAAGGGGCAAACATGGGTCGAAATTGGATGGAAACCCGGAGGACACGCAGGGCGGACACGTAAACAGGACAGACAGGCCAAAACAGGGCGGACAGGCAAACAGAGGGCGGACAGGCCAAAACAGGGCGGACACACAGGTCCGCCCCTACCATGACGGAAACACGACAAAAACCACGGACAAAACCATGACAAAAGAAGGATGGAATAATTAATGGCACAAACCGTCACACAATCAGCAACAATAGACCGCGCCGGACAACAGGGAGACGCCCTGATGGGCATCGGTGTCGTCGGCACCCTGCTTTTGATGATTCTTCCGGTGCCGACTTTCCTGCTCGACCTCTTGCTGGCCTTCAGTATCAGTGCGGCACTGGTGATTCTTTTTGTTGCGATGCACACGGTTCGTCCGGTCGATTTTTCCGCTTTTCCCTCAATCCTCCTCATCATTACCCTGTTTCGCCTTTCACTCAATATCGCAACCACCCGTGCCATCCTTTTGAATGGCAATGAAGGGATCTCTGCTGCTGGGGAAGTCATTAAAACCTTCGGCAATCTCGTCATCGGGGGAAACTATGCCGTCGGTCTGGTTGTTTTTGTCATTTTGGTGGTCATCAACTTTGTAGTGATTACCAAGGGGGCGGGGCGCATTGCAGAGGTCGCCGCCCGTTTTATGTTGGATGCGATGCCCGGAAAACAGATGAGCATCGACGCCGATCTGAATGCCGGAATGATTGATGAAAAAGAGGCTCGAATACGACGGGATGCCATCACAAAAGAGGCCGATTTTTACGGGGCGATGGACGGGGCCAGCAAGTTTGTCCGGGGGGATGCCATCGCGGCCATCCTGATTATTCTGGTCAACATCGTCGGGGGCTTGTTCATCGGCGTACTCCAGCAGGGGATGGATGTGGCGAGCGCCGCCCAGAATTACACCCTGCTGAGTATCGGCGATGGGCTTGTGGGCCAGATCCCCGGGCTCATCATCTCAACCGCCGCAGGTATCGTCGTCTCGCGTGCCGCCTCCGACGCAAATCTGGGCCGCGATGTCACACGGCAGCTTGCCATTCATCCTCGTGCCCTGATGGGGGCGGGCGTTGTTGTCTTTCTCTTTGCCCTCATCCCCGGCATGCCTCATGTCGCTTTTGCAATCCTGGCAGGCGGCATCGGATTTGTCGGATACACGGCGGCGAAAACGAAAGAGCAGAAAGAAGCGGATGCGCTGGCTCCGGCCCCGGTTGAGGAGGCGCCAGCTCAAAGCGATGACGACTGGCTGACGCCGCTGGATCTCATGGAATTGAATGTCGGTTACGGCCTGATTCCCCTTGTGGATGAAAGCCAGGGCGGAGAGCTTTTAAAACGGATCTCTGCGATTCGGAAGCAGCTTGCCCTCGAACTGGGTTTTGTCGTGCCTCCCATTCATATCCGGGACAACCTTCAGATCAAACCTAATGAATACCTCATCGTCGTCAAGGGGATTGAGATCAGCCGGGGAGAAGTCCTTCCCGGCCACCACCTTGCGATGAATCCGACGGGAAATGAAAAGACAGGCATCGAAGGTATTCCAACCCAGGAGCCTTGTTTCGGTCTGAAGGCTATCTGGATTACCGAAAAAGACAAAGACAGGGCGCAGATCGAAGGCTTTACCGTGGTGGATGTGCCCTCCGTAGTCGCGACGCATTTGACCGAAACCATCCGGAATCATGCCCACGAATTACTCGGTCGCCAGGAAGCCCAGCAGATCATCAATCGCTTTTCAAAAGAGAGTCCGAAGGTCGTTGAAGAGTTGATTCCCAGTCTGATGACTCTGGGTGCGGTGGTCAAAGTCATGGGCAATCTCTTAAGGGAACGGGTGCCGATCCGTGACATCCGAACCATCCTCGAAACGCTTGCCGATTCGGCCGTGATGACAAAAGAGACCGATCACTTAACCGGCTATTGTCGAGAAGCCCTTGCCCGGACCATTACAAAACAGTACCAGAATGCAAAGGGTGAGCTCATGGTGATCAGTATCGATCCACGCCTCGACCAGATGATTGCCGAAGCCGTCCATCCGGTAGAGCAAGGGGCCTCTGTCCTTCCATTAGATCCGATGGTCTCACAAAAAATCGTCCTGCAGATTCGCCGTGCCTCTGAGCAGGTCGCAGGCAAGGGGCATCATCCGGTTGTGCTCTGCTCACCCATGATTCGCTTCCATCTCCGGCGAATGGCGGAACGCTTCATTCCGAACCTGGTTGTGCTTTCATCGAATGAAATTTCGAATCAGGTCAAATTACAATCGATCGAAACAGTCCGCCTTGATCAAAACAGGGAGACTTGAAGATGCAAATTAAAAAATTTAAAGGCAATCAGATGGCGGAGATTCTCAGAAGGATTCAGAGAGAACTCGGTCCGGAATCAGTGATCCTCGACACGCAGGAACAATTGCTCGGCAAAAAAGGTCGATCAATGGGGAAAATGATTGAAGTCACAGCAGCAATCGACCTGAGTCCACCGCTTAATTTGAATCCTAATCCTAAACCCAAGCCCAAGCCTACAACACGCCCTTTTGATCTGAAGCCGCTTGAGGCGACTCCCGAGCAACAGCCTCAAAAAGAACACATTGCGCAAATCTCTGAAGCCTTTGATACGGCATTGGAAAGTGCCGTGCAGTCCGATATCTATAAAGAATTGCAGACCATCACGGGCCGTCTCTCCGAATTGAAGCCGGTAGAGGCCAAACCGGAGCCCCTTACGCCTTCGCCAAAACTCCATGAAACCTGGCTTGAGATGAAGGTGATGTTGAAGGCCCTTACCGATGCGCGGCAGGAAGACCCGCTGTTTGCCAGCAATGAAATCTTCGTCAAACTGTTTCAGAATCTGATTGCCTGCGGCATTGATCCTGAAACAGCCAAACATCTCTGTAAAGGCGTGAAAACCCACCTCTCACCGGAGGAGTTGTGGGAAGCGGTGAGTGTACAACAGTCGCTTTGGGAGATTGTGGAGGGCCTTGTCCAAGTGACTGGAGGCATTGGAGGGGAGGATCTTTCCCCCTTCTCAGACGGCCCGATTGGAAACCTGCCGACAGTCATTGCCCTGGTTGGCCCGACCGGCGTTGGGAAAACAAGCACCATCGCCAAACTCGGTGCGGACTTCATCAAAAAGGGTAAGCGCGTTACCGTGCTGGCATTGAATGACGCGGGCGAAATGGATGGCGGTCGCTTGATGCGCTATGCCGATCACTTAGGCATTCCGGCCTTCAAGGTCGCATCCTATGAGGGCCTACGCTCCTTTGTTTCTCAGAGGAAAGCCGATGAAACGGTTCTGGTTGATACGGCAGGCCGGAGCCATCTTAGGCAGGAAGAAGTGGCCGATTTAAAGGGCTTGAGCACAGCGGTCCGGTCGATTCAGACCCATCTGGTTTTGTCAGCCAATACCAGGGGAAGCGATATGAATGACATGATTGATCGCTTTTCGGTGATTCCGATTGACTCCCTTCTGTTTACTAAAATCGACGAAACAGAACGCTATGGGGCGCTTTTTTCTGCGATGGGCCGCAAGCGAAAGCCGGTTTCCTATCTCACGACCGGACGGAGGGTACCGGAGAATATTGAAGTGGCCACCGCAAAACGATTTACAGCTTTGGTACTAAAAAGTGCCTGAACACTTACGTAAACAGAAAGTAGAGAGGTCAATGTGATGAGTCAGATACAGAGCTTGGAAGAGGGTATTACTGAAGACCGGGGAGGCGCAGTTCGCATTCCAAAAGTCATCGCCGTGACGAGTGGCAAGGGGGGCGTCGGAAAGACAAACATTGTGGCCAACCTGGCCGTTTCACTTGCAGGCAGGGGAAAGAAGGTGGTGATTCTGGATGCCGATTTAGGTCTCGGAAACCTGGATGTGCTTTTCGGAGTCATCCCGAAATATACCCTTGAGCATGTTTTTCTGGGGGAAAAAAAATTGACTGAAATCATGGTTCAGGGGCCGCGCGGCATACAGATTCTTCCAACCAGTTCCGGTTCTGAAGACATGGCTCAGCTCTCTGCCGAACACAAACTCATTCTGCTCACAGAACTTGACCATCTTGAAAAAGAAGTGGATGTCTTTTTAATCGACACTGCTGCCGGGATTTCATCAAACGTCCTCTATTTTAATACGGTCGCTCAGGAAATCGTCGTGATTGTGACGCCCGAGCCGACCTCTGTGAGCGACGCCTACGCCATCATGAAGGTTTTGTCTCAGCGGCATGGCGAAAAGCGCTTCAAGCTCTTGGTCAACATGGCGAGAAGTACGCGTGAGGCAATGAACGTTTATCGGAAGCTCAGCCTCGTTTCAGACCAGTTTCTGGATATTGCCATCGACTATATCGGTTTTGTTCCTCAAGACGATTATCTCCGTATGGCGGTTTTTGAGCAAAGGGCTGTTGTTGAACTTTATCCGATGGCGAAGTCAACACAAGTTTTCGGAGAACTGGCAGAAAAGGTGATGGCTTGGCCTATCGATCCGGTGCCAAAAGGCAATGTCCAGTTTTTATGGAAACGCATGTTGGAAGGTTGAAACGAATTAGTTTCGGAAGGCTTAGACTTAAATGTCATTCCCGAATGCTTCTGTCGGGAATCCAGTCGTTGCGGGAATCCAGTAGCTGAATGATATGGATTCCGACTGAAAGCATACCGGAATGACGATTCGATGTATGTAGATCTGCATGGCAAAGATGATGAAAACGGCAACGCTCGACACAACAAAAACCGATGAAATCCTGAAACAATTCGCCCCGATGATTCGTCTGATCGCGCAGCGCCTCTCCTTTCGACTCCCGCCGTCTCTTGATGTTGATGATCTGACGCATGCCGGTGTGATCGGCTTTCTGGATGCGCTTGATCGTTATGATCCCTCTCGTAAGGCCCGTTTTAAAACCTATGCCGAGTTCCGGATTCGCGGGGCCATGCTGGATGAGATTCGCTCGCTCGACTGGGTACCACGATCGATACACGATAAAACAAGTCGGCTACGAAAGGTTTGTGATGCCTTTGTTAAAGAACATCAGCGCCCGCCGACCGAGCTGGAATTGATTGAAGCGCTTGAAATGACGCAGGACGAATTCGATGTTTTTCTCTTGAAGGCCAGCGGCACGACCCTACTGAGCCTCGAAGATCTTGGCGTCAAGGAGGGTAGCGAGGGGGAATACATCGAAGCGATGGCCGATCCGAAAAGTGAGGATCCATTGAAAGTCCTCATGTCTCACAGCAACAGAGAGCGCTTGATTGCCGCAATTGAAAATCTGCCGGAAAAAGAGCGCCTCGTTGTGTCGCTTTATTACCATGAAGAACTGACCATGAAGGAAATCGGTCGGGTCATGACCTTGACCGAATCGCGTATTTGCCAACTTCACGCCAGGGCGATTCTAAAGTTGAAGGGGGTTTTGGGTCAGTAGTTGAGGGGGTCCCTTGTGGACCACATGGCCCTGTCAACAGGGGGAGCCTAACTCTGTGGAGGCAACTCCTCCCCTAGCAAGGGGAGGTGGCCCGAAGGGCCGGAGGGGTCGCAGTGATTAGCAAGAAATGTAGTAAATAATCTATGAGTTTACCGAAACAGACAGACCTCGGGTAAATTTAAAGTGTGTATCTCAGCAGGGCGCTGAGCGATGAACACTGAACTTAAACGAATTGATCGGGATGGACATGCCGGATGCAGTATCAAACTTTTATGAAGAATGTAAGGGGATTCGAGGCGACCTGAGCCAGATTCAAGGGCTGTTACATGACGCGATTGGAAAGCTCACCGAGCATTTTCAGTCCCTCGAGTCGGATTCAGTCCGGCAACTTCAGTTGATTGAAGCTTTGACGAGGGGGATGAGAGGCCCGGACGAACCCGTTTTTGCGGATATCGATACCATTTCCAGTATCAACAAGGACATCTCTTCTCATGTAGGCAGCGCAGTGACCGTTTTACAGTTTGAAGACCTGTGTCAGCAGTTGATCGCCAAGCTTATGTTGCGGATGAATCAGATGGAGAAGACCATTTCTATTTTTGAAGGGCAAGACTCAGATGAAGTGATACCACAGCCAAAAGCGGTCCGCATCCCTTGTATCGCGCAAAAGGATATGGCTGCGGGTAGTGTTGAGCTGTTTTAAAAAGGAGAGCTTATGGCAAAAACGATACTGGCGGTTGACGATTCCCGGTCGATGAGACAAATGGTTTCGTTCACATTAAAAGGAGCCGGTTACGATGTGATTGAGGCCGTGGATGGCGAGGACGGATTTGAAAAGTCGAAGTCGAGCACGGTTCATCTCGTTCTGACCGATCAGAACATGCCCAATATGGATGGCTTGACTCTGATCAAGTCTTTGCGCGGTTTGCCTCAACACAAAATAACCCCGATTCTGATGCTGACAACAGAATCCAGTGATGAGATGAAGTCAGCGGGGAAGGCCGCCGGAGCAACGGGTTGGCTGGTGAAACCCTTTGATCCCGCAAAGCTCTTGATGGTTGTGAAAAAGGTGATCGGGTGAAGGCCCTTCTTTATTCACAATGTTCAGTTCAGGAAAATTTCGGAGGGCAACATGAGCTTTGATAAAAGCCAGTTTTTCCAGGTCTTTTATGAGGAAACGGCTGAGCATCTCGGAACAATGGAGGAATTGCTGCTTGGCCTGGATATCGGCTCACCCGATCAGGAAGACCTGAACGCCATTTTTCGTGCAGTCCACTCGATTAAAGGCGGTGCCGGGACTTTCGGATTTATGGAAATGACGGATGTCGCTCATATCTTTGAATCGGTATTGGATCGGGTTCGCAAGGGCACCCTTAAAACAACAAAGGACATGGTCGATCTCTTTTTGGAGACGGGTGACGTGCTCAATACAGTGCTTGCCTCTTATAAGGCGGAAGAGCCGGTCAATTCGGAGCTTGGTTCAGAGGTTTGTAAACAGCTCAATGTTGTCCTGAACACTGAAGCGGAAGCGGAATTACCGAAACCTGTTTTAGTCGAAGAAGCCCTGGCAGAAACCTTGGAAGAAGATCCGGGTTTTGGTTTTTTTGACGATGTGCCTGAGCCAGAAATCCAAACTCGGCCTGAAGAAGTTGTGCAGGCCATTGTCCAGGAACAGGAAAAAGACAAAGCAGACGAGAAGGAACAAGAGCAGGCGCAAGAGAACAGAAAACAGCGCTATGGTTTTTCCGGGCCGATCCATGCGACGGATCAAAAGGGACGGCGAGAGACGGATCGGATGGATCTGTCATTAGATGCCTCAGGGGAGCCGCTTGAGGTTCAGGCAGGTCGTCGCGACGCTGACAGGATCAGCATTTCTAAAAAGACAGCGCGTGTTGAAGCGGCTTCCTCGCTTCGCATTGATATCAAAAAAGTGGATCAGCTTTTTAATCAGGTGGGCGAAGTGGTCATTACCCAGGCGATGTTGGCGCTGATGGCCTCAAAGCTCGACCCTGTGCTTCATGAAAATATCCATAGCGGTCTGGCCGAATTGGAGCGCAACACTCGCGAGCTGCAGGAAAGTGTGATGTCCATTCGCATGGTGCCCTGCCGGAATGTCTTCAGCCGTTTCCCCCGACTCATTCGTGACATGCAGAAAAAATTCAACAAAGAGGTTGCGCTGGTTCTTCTCGGAGAAGAGACGGAGGTGGATAAAGGTTTTGTCGAAAAACTGGTCGATCCCCTGACCCACCTCGTTCGTAACAGCTTTGACCACGGGATTGAGTCGGCAGAGGACAGGCTTAAATCCGGCAAGGTCGAAAAAGCCACGATCACCCTGCGTGCATCGCATCAGGGCGGGAATGTCGTGATCGAGGTCAGCGATGACGGCAAGGGCTTAAATCGAGAGAAAATACTGCACAAGGCGAGAGAAAAAGGCATTGCCTCCAGTGAATCGATGACAGATCAAGAGGTCTGGCAATTGATTTTTGCCCCCGGACTCTCGACCACAGAGAAAGTCAGTGACTTAAGCGGGCGCGGTGTCGGTATGGATGTCGTGAAAAAAAATGTTCAGACCATGGGCGGGGTGGTGGATATCGAGTCTGTGACCGGTCAAGGCAGCCGGATCATCATAAGGCTTCCGCTGACCCTTGCCATCATTGAAGGCATGGTCATCCGCATCGGTGTAGAAACCTACATCCTGCCCCTCATTTCAATTGTCGAATCTATCCGGCCTGGTCGTGCTGATCTCAGCAAAATCCTGGAAAAAGGCGAGTTGGTGAATCTTCGTGGCGAATATGTGCCCGTCATCCGGCTTTCGGAAATTCTGGGCATTTCTGGCGAGGAAAATGACATCAGTCAGTCTGTTTTGGTGATTGTCGAATCAGAAGGCGGACGAGTTGCCATTGTGGTGGATGAATTGATCGGACAACAACAGGTGGTCATTAAGAGTTTGGAGCAGAATTTTATGAAAGTACGAGGGATTGCGGGGGCGACGATCTTAGGCAATGGCCATGTCGCATTCATTTTGGATGTCAGAGGGCTTCTAAAGTTTTCTCGCCGCAGGGAAGTCATCTTAGGTTAAGGAATTCAAGAAAGGAGGCCGAATGTCTATGACATCAGAAACAAGCATAGAGGAAATTTCAGCACAGATTAATCAACAGATGGGTTTTGCCTCGGATGGCCGCCAGTATCTGACCTTTACTCTGGGTGACGAGCAATATGGTGTCGAAATCCTCCGGGTTCAGGAGATCAAGGGCTATACCGGCGTGACGCGGATTCCGAATATCCCGAGCCATTTCAAGGGGGTCTTGAACCTTCGGGGAACCATTGTCCCGATTATCGATCTTCGTATGAAATTCGGCATGGCAGCGCGGGCCTACGACAAGATGACGGTCATTATCGTTGTCGAAGTCAATGAGGAAATCAAGGGGAAAATCATGGGAGTGATTGTCGATACCGTCTCCGATGTGATGAATATTCCCCCTGAAGACATCCAGCCCGCCCCTGAATTCGGCGGCACGGTGGATACGGGTTTTATCAGCGGCATCGGCAATTATGGAGACAAACTGGTCACCTTTCTAGACATCGACCGGATCTTGTCCGTCGAAGAGTTAGAGGAACTGTCCGCCGCATCGTAGGGCGAGGATTAGGAAAGATGATTCACCGGACCAATTGACATTTGGAGACTTCATTTTATGAAAATCGGAACAAAATTAGGGGGAGGCTTTCTCCTCATGGCCCTGCTTGTGGGCATTGCAGGGGGATCGGGTATTTACGGCATCAGCCAGTTGGCAAAGGCCTTGACCTTTATCTCCGGTCCGGCATGGGATGCTGCGGATGGCGCCATGGAAGGCAACATCGGCATCGAAAAACAGATGATTGCCCTTGAAAGAATGATGGCGGACGGGAGCATCAAGAACAAAGAGGAATCCTTTTCTTCGCACCGGCGGATGCTTGATGAGGGTGAGCGGATGACGAAAGAGGCCTTCGGACGCATGAGGGCGAGCGGCTTGATTCCCGAAGATCGACTGAAGGCGCTGGATGAAAAATTGAGCGCCTTCGTTGCCGCATGCGAAGCCCTGCTTGAGTCCAATGGAGACCGGGAGCGCTATTTAAACTACAGCCGGATCGCAGATGTCCTTCTCCTGGAGGTCACCCGGCTTGAAGAGGTGGGCGATGTTGAGGTGGAAAAACATGCAGAAGGGATGAAGGCTCTGATCTATGGAGAATACAAGACCCTCGGCATTGTCATCGTTCTCGCTATTTTTATCACTTTTTTGGCCGGATATTTTACAAGACGTTTTATAGTCAATCCCATCAATCAGGCTGTTGACTATACAAAACAGGTTGCCGAAGGAAATCTGAAAGAGGAACTCCAGATCAGCGCTAAGGATGAGTTGGGACGGCTTGCCAAGTCGCTTCAGGTCATGGTGGGGGGCTTGAGAAAGGCCGATGCGGACAAAGTGCGTATGGTGCAGATCTCCACGATGGTGGAACAGGCCGGCATCAACATGCTGCTCTGCGACAGCGACTTTAAACTGGTCTTTTTGAATGCGGCTTCAAGGAAGGCGCTGAAAGCCCTTGAACATCTTCTCCCTTGCCGTGTGGATGAGATCGTGGGGCAATCCATCGACATTTTCCAAAAAGACTCCAGGAAGATACGACGGGTTTTGAGCGACCCCGCTAACCTTCCTCATTCGGCTGAGTTCACCATCGGCGACTTGACGCTGGAATTCACCGCTGAGGCGGTCATGAGTGAGGAGAGTGAGTACATCGGCGTTTCTGTGACATGGGCGAATATTACAGATCAGAAAAATGCGCAGAAGGCGGTTGAGCGGATGATTGCCTTGGCGGCGAAAGGGAGGCTCTGCGAGCGGATCAATGCCGAGTCCTTTGAAGGATTTTACAAGACCTTTGCGCTCGGAATGAACCGGATGCTTGACGCAATCCAGGCGCCGCTTAATGAGGCGAAGACCGTATTGAATTCTCTGGCGGAGGGCGATCTCCGCTGCGAAATGACCGGCGATTATCAGGGCACCTTCGGAAATATCAAGGAGAATCTAAACGGCATGATCGGGAAGCTGAGCCAAACGCTTTCGGCGGTTCGGACAGCGACAGAGACGGTCACGATGGGTGTGACTGAGATCAGTTCCGGAAATGACGACTTCGCTCAAAGGACATCGGAACAGGCGAGCGCCCTCCAGGAGACCTCTGCCTCAATGGAACAGATCGCTTCCACCGTGAAGCAGAATGCAGACAACGCGCAACAGGCCAGTCACTTAGCGATTGCCGCACACGGGATTGCGGAAAAAGGGGGACAGGTCACTGCACAGACGATTGCGGCGATGGTCGAGGTGAATAAGAGCAGTAAAAAAATCGTCGATATTATTTCGGTGATTGATGAGATTGCCTTTCAGACCAACCTCCTGGCCTTAAACGCTGCAGTCGAGGCGGCCCGTGCGGGAGAGCACGGCCGGGGCTTTGCGGTTGTTGCGGCAGAAGTGAGAAACCTGGCTCAGCGTTCCGGGTTAGCGGCAAAGGAAATCAAGTCCCTGATCCATGAATCGGTTCATCAAGTTACCGAAAGCAGCGCCTTGGTGAACGAATCGGGCCAAACCCTGAAAGAGATTGTTCAATCCGTGAAGCGGGTCACTGAGGTGATGACTGAAATCAGTACTGCATCTCAAGAGCAGAGCATCGGCATCAGTGAGGTGAACAAGGCGATCATTGAGATGGATGAGACCACCCAGCAGAATGCGGCCCTGGTTGAAGAAGCGGCATCAAGCAGCCACGGAATCAACGCGCAGGGAGAGAAACTGCTTCGGCAGGTCTCTTTTTTCACCTTCGATCAAGTTGCGGACGAGATTGAAAAAAATACACAGCGGGCTCAGAAGGGGAATCATCCAAAACACGCACAGCTCGCAAAACACGCACAGGCCGGCGCGAAAACGGCACCGGTCGTCAGTCCTGAAACTTTGCATCCGCTGCCATCCATCATTGACTGGCCCGAAAACGGCAGTGGGCGTGACAAGGCTTACAAGCCCGGGCACAAGCCTGTGATGGATGATTTCGACGAGTTTTAAATAAGGCCCCTTTTATGATTGAAACCGAACAGCTTGCCTACCCCATTAGCGATTCAGAGTTTTTAAAGCTGAAGACCTTACTTTACGAAGTGAGTGGTATCGCACTGAGCGATCATAAAAAAAGCATGGTGGTGTCCCGTTTATCCAGACGCTTGCGGATATTAGAGATGAGCAGCTTTGCGGCATATCTCGACTATATCGATAAGACTTCCGGGGAAAGCGGGGAAAAAGACGAGCTTGTGCAGATGCTTGATCTGCTCTCAACAAACAAGACCGATTTCTTTAGAGAACAGCATCATTTTGATTTTTTATCGGAGCGTATTCTGAAAGACCGCAGGGCTTCACAGCCGATTCGGATCTGGTCCGCTGCCTGTTCCAGCGGTGAGGAGCCTTACAGCATTGCAATGACCGTTTACGATGCCTTCTCATCTCAACAAAGGCCCGATATTTTGTCTCCATCCTGCAAAATTCTTGCGTCCGACTTGTCCACCCGGGTTCTGGATCAGGCCGCTTCCGGTATCTATAAAATGGAAGGCGTTCGTAATCTGGAACTGCCTCAGCTGAAACGACATTTTTTAAAAGGTTCCGGAGTACAAGAGGGATGCGTAAAAGTGAAAAAACATCTTTCGACTTTGGTGAGTTTTAAACGCATCAATTTGATGGATGACTGCTTCCCGATTAAAACGCCGCTCGATGTCATTTTTTGCCGCAATGTCATGATCTATTTCGACCGGCCCACACAGGAATGTCTCATTGGGAAGTTCCATCACGTCCTTAAACCGGGCGGTGTTCTTTTTATCGGCCATTCCGAAAGTCTGAACTGGATACAACATCAATTCAAAATGCTTGAACCCACCATATATCAAAAGGAAATTGACTAGGCATGGGAGCGGACCACGAATCTTTTACGCATATACGGCATTTTTTTGACGGACGCTTTCCCCACGAAATTGCCCAGATTCTGCCCGGAGAATTTTATGTCAGCAATGTTCCGAGGGTCGTTTGCACGGTACTGGGTTCCTGTATCTCCGCCTGTGTCATTGATCCGGTATTAGGGATAGGCGGCATGAATCACTTCATGCTGCCTGAACCTAAGGGAGAGGCCAGTGATGATTCCTGGGGAGCATCGGCGCGTTACGGCAGTTATGCGATGGAACTCTTAATCAATGAAATCATGAAGCGAGGCGGTTCAAGGAAGCGTCTTGAGGTAAAGCTCTTCGGCGGAGCGATGTTCAAGGGCGCTGTCAGTCAGGTCGGAAAAAAAAATGCGGCCTGGGCCAAATCGTATCTCGAAATAGAAGGTCTCAAATTGGTGTCATGCGATGTCGGAGATATCTACCCGAGAAAAGTCTATTACTTTACAGACACAGGACGGGTTCTGATGAAGAAGATCACGAAGCAGATGAACGCAACCATTACAGATCGTGAGCGGGCCTATCGAAGACGGATCAATCGGGACAAGAGGGTTCATGAAAAAGAAACGGAAGATGTCGTTTTGTTTTAAAGAAGGGGTACAAGCAAATGGTCATTCCGGCTTCAGGCATGTCGGAATGACGCGTTGTAGAGGAGGGAATAATGCTTTCTGGAAACGGCGTATCAGCTTCCAATAGAAAAATAAGGGTTTTGATTGTGGATGACTCGGCCTTGATGAGACAGGTCCTCACGACGCTTTTGTCGAGCGATGAACAGATTGAGGTGGTCGGGACGGCGCCCGATCCCTATGTTGCACGTGACAAAATCAAGGCCTTAAATCCCGATGTCCTGACGCTTGACGTCGAGATGCCCAGGATGGATGGCTTGACTTTTCTGGAAAAATTGATGGTCGGTCACCCGATGCCGGTTGTGATGGTCAGTTCCCTGACCGAGGTGGGATGCGATACGACGATACGTGCCCTTGAACTGGGTGCAATCGATTTTTTCACGAAACCCAAGTTCGACATGGCGCAGGGCATGGAACTTCAGTCAAGAGAATTGTGCGAAAAAGTGAAGGTTGCTGCCCATGCGAGGATCTCAGGACGGGTTAATAATGGGGCCGGGGTCATCAGCGCGGTGCAAGCCGTTAGCAGCTCCTCCATGCTGAAGACAAGCGAAACGATTATTGCCGTTGGGGCTTCGACAGGAGGACCGGAGGCGATTCTTAAATTTTTGACCGCCCTGCCACCGAATACGCCGCCAATCGTCATTACTCAGCACATGCCGGAAAAATTCACCAAAAGTTTTGCGGATCGCCTGAATGCGCTTTGCAAAATTACAGTCAAGGAAGCAGAAGAGGGCGACCGGGTCATGACCGGGCAGGCATTGATCGCCCCTGGCAGTCATCACATGACGCTAATGAGAAGTGGCGCCCGCTATCTGGTTCGACTCAATCTGAATGATCGGGTCAACCGGCACCGGCCCTCAGTCGATGTATTGTTTCGATCGGTCGCCAGGGCGGCAGGGAAAAATGCGATCGGGATTATGATGACCGGGATGGGGAGGGATGGGGCGGATGGCATGAAAGAGATGAAGGATGCCGGGGCATATAATATTTCACAGGACGAGGCGACATCGGTTGTTTTCGGAATGCCGAAAGAGGCAATAGCTGCTGGGGGGGTTGATGAAATCTGCGCCCTGCCGAATATCGCCCATCGGCTTTTTAAGCGTTTAGCCGCATAGCATACATGTCGCTGTCAGAAGATAAGGAGGTTTAAAAAATGGCGCTTAACATCAAAGTCAGAAACAAAAAAGGACGGGTGAGGTTGGCCTTGAAAGGCCGATTTGATTTCCATTCAAATGCGGATTTTAGACGTGTTTATGAAGAAGAGCTTCAGGGGGACGGCAGTCAAGGCATCGAGGTCGATTTCAGAGGTGTGGATTACATGGATAGCTCTGCCCTCGGCATGTTGCTTCTACTCAAATCACGGGCAGGCGATGTGAATCGAGAAATTTCTCTGGTGAACTGCACCGGAACGATCCGTCAGATTCTGGACGTCGTTAATTTTGGCAAGATGTTTGCGATCACCTAGGGGCAGAATCTGTCATTTCGGCAGAATCTGTCATTTCGAACGAAGAGAGAAATCTTAAGATCTCTCCCTTATGGTCGAGATGACAATTTAAGGCTGAGCCCCTACAAAGGTTTAACAGGAAAACCATGAAAATTCTGATTGCGACCGAGACGCCCGCCAAACTGAAGAGATTAGAAGCCGATTGTATCCAACAAGGTTATCGCGTCGTGAGCGCTGGAAACGGTTCAGAGGCGGTCGAAAAATTTTCTGATGCATCGCCCGATCTTGTGTTGATGGATGCCATGATGCCCGTAATGGGAGGCTATGAAGCAACGACCCGGATCAAGGCGCTAAGCAGCAAAAAGTGGACGCCGGTGATTCTGATGACGAAACAGACTTCTAACGATTCCTGCCAGATACAGGGGATTGAAGCAGGTGCGGACGATTACCTCACAACACCGGTCAACCTGGTTTTGTTAAAAGAAAAACTGAAGGTGATGCAGCGAATGATCCGCATGCAGGATGCATTGCACTGCAAGATGAATGAGCTGGACGATTACGAAGAGCACACGAAGGAAGAACTTGTTTTAGCGCGTCATGTGATGGAGCGCATTGTCCGGAAAATCGACATTGATGAAACACTCCTGCGTCGGTGGATTCTCCCGGCAGAGGGTTTTTCTGCGGATGTGATCGCAGCCGCAGCGACCACAGGAAACAGGCTTCATGTCATTCTGGCCGACGGCACGGGCCATGGCCTTGCCGCAGCGCTCTGCGTGATGCCGGTGACGGAAACCTTTTATGCCATGACGGGGCGCGGTTTTCCCATCACCAGCATTGTTCAGGAGTTGAACCAGAAGATCAAACACTTAACACCGATCGAGCGCTTTGTCGCGGCAACCCTTGTCTCAATCGACTGGTCGGGAAGGACGATCGAGGTCTGGAACGGCGGAGGACCTGCAACGCGATTTATCAGCGAAGACGGGCGTCTGCTTCATAGTTGGGAATCAAAATATCTGCCTCTGGGCATATTAGGGAACGACCAAATTGAAACGAAGACAGAAATCTACCGATGGGATGAAGCGGGACAGCTCTTTCTCTTTTCCGATGGTCTGTGCGATGCGAGGAATGAATCGGGAGGTATGTTTGGAGAAGAGCGGATATTGAAAGTCCTCGCAAAGCACCCGCCGCAGGAACGCTTTGAGCAATTAAAACGCTCAGTTACGCAGCATTTAGCCGGAGATGCCGGAGATGATGATATCTCATTGATGAGTATTGAATGCCCGCTTTATCTTGAAAAGTCGATACTCGGGAAAATCGGACCGGAAAGGGGTAAATCTTTTGCGCCGGGGCATTGGAAGATTGATGTCTCTCTTGATGCTGAAGAAGTCAAAAAAGAAAACATCCTCCCCGTTTTATTGACCTGGCTCAGGCAGATCGGGGTTAGCGAAAAACACAGTCAACGGCTCTTTCTCATTCTGTCGGAGCTTTACAACAATGCCGTTGACCATGGCCTCCTGAAACTCGACTCAAGTTTGAAAACATTATCAGAAGGATTTGAAGCCTATTTAAAGGAGCGTTCAAGACGTCTCTCGGCCCTGGATGCGGGTGCAATCAATATCCACATTGAACGGATTGCGGAAGTTGATGGAGGCAGGCTTTGTCTGAAAATCAAAGACAGCGGTGAAGGTTTTGATTTTCTTAAGATTCTAAAACAAGACCCCGGCGATATCGTCGGGTTGTCAGGGAGAGGCCTCGGACTAGTCAAGGGCTTGACAAAAGAAATGATCTACAAGAATGCAGGCAATGAGGTTCACGTGGTCTATGAACTGAAGTCAGCCGCTGTAGCAGTGTAAGTTGTGGATATGCTTCAGGAGTGTATTGGAATACGCCCGAACGGCCTGCATGATCTGAAAAAGAAGCTATAATTGTATTGATAGTAAAGATGTTTCAGGACAAGAAAGATATTGCGTAACAAGAGGACTCACGTCGGGCGAACAAGGGCAGTAATTATAAAATGGCGGGTTAAAAAAAAGGGAGGAAATACAAAAGATGCCGGATCCAAAAATGAAAATCCTGATTGTGGACGATATGTCGACGATGAGACGGATTATGAAAAATGCCCTGAGGCAGTTGGGATATAACAATATTGAAGAGGCAGAAGATGGACAAGTCGCCTTTGCAAAATTAGGTCAATGGCCGGTCGATCTGGTGGTGACGGATTGGAATATGCCAAATATGGATGGTCTTGAATTGCTGAAGGCGGTCCGTGCAGATCCAACCCTTCGGGCACTTCCGGTTTTGTTGGTGACTGCACAGGCTGAACAGAAACATGTGCTTGAAGCTATTCGGGCCGGTGCCAGCAACTATATTGTGAAGCCCTTTACGGCCGACACACTCAAGACGAAAATCGACAAGATCTTTGCAGGTAAATAAAAAATGCCGGGGGAAGTATGAAAACCTTAGAAGAAAATCAGCCAGAGGATGTTTCAGACGATTTCATCGAAGCGGCGATGAGGGCGGTGGAAAACGGTGCCGGAAGTGTGCCCGTATCCGTACCTGAACCAGAGGCCGAAGTAGAGCAAGTGGTGCCCGAGAAGAGCGTAGTAGAAGAGAGCGTAGTAGAGAAAAGTGTCGCAATGGACGATGCAGTGGTGGCAGATGATGAAACGGAAAACTCAGAAGCGCTGAACTCTGATGCGTCTTTGAGCGGGGGAGACCTGTATGGAGAGGTTGGAGACCTGGCGAAGTACTTAAGTGGTGTCTGCTCAAAAATACAAACGGCTGAGGACTTTATGGATGATGCGTCTTCGGATATACCGATGGGGACGGATCAGTTGGCGGAAGTGGCCCAAAAACAGGAAGAAGCCACTCAGGAAATTTTGGACGACACCGATAAAATTATTGAAAATGATGACAAAATGGAAGAACGGCTTGCTTCATTAAGAGCGACCCTCTTCAGCGAAAATCTGAGTGCAAGGGATGAAATCAAGGAAGACGTCATGGCCTTGTGTCGCCTGGTTGAGGCCAACAAAAACGTCATGTTCAGCCTCACGGCAAAGCTTTCATTTCAGGATGCGACCGGGCAGCAGATTAAAAAAGTCGCAACAATGTTGACCACCCTGCAATCCCGTCTTTTGAAAATGGTGGTGACTTTCGGCAATAAGTTCGACCGGGAAAAGGCGAAAAAAGTGAGTGTGGATCGCGGAGATCAACTGCTTGAAAAGTTGAATAATAAAGACAAAATGGAACAAGGCCTGGTGGATAGCGTGCTGGCGGAATTCGGGTTTTGATCGAAAAGTAGGGGCGCGGCGCGCCGTGCCCCTACCTGACAAGGAGTAATGTGATGACTGGAAAGGACAGCAGACGGTATACGCGAATTGTGATGGCCGTGGAGGCGGAGCTGGAGGAGGTCTCAAGCGGGGAGCTCCGTATCGGGAAAACGGAATGCGTCAGCATGAAGGGGTTTTTCATCGACTGCGATCATGGGTTTCCATTGTATACCGACTGTAATGTGACGCTCTTTATCGGAGGGCGCGACAGTGGTCTTCGCGTTTCGGTGAAATGCCGGGTGACTTATGTCGATGGGACCGGTATGGGTCTGGAAATTTTCGGCCATCTCTTTATGGAAAGTTATGCTCACCTGCACCGCCTTGTACTTTATAACGCCGCAGAATATGTAGATAGAGTGGAAGATGAAATTGAAACCCACATTCAGCACAAACAATATTAAGACCGTGATCAAGTCCTTAAGCCCTTCTAAACCTGGAGAATAAAGATGGATCTGGCATCAATTATAGGCGTTGTGGTTGCATTTGGTCTTGTCCTTTTCGGGATCTTGAGTGGCGGCAGCCTTTTGATTTTTTGGGATGCTGCTTCCGCTGCGATCGTAATCGGCGGAACGATTGGAGTAGTGCTCATTAATTATCCGCTTGGCGACGTGCTGAGTGTCTTCAAGGTGGTTAAGAATGTTTTCCTCCATAAGATGCAATCAGCCAAAATCCTCATTACCGACCTGGTCGAAATGGCGACTGATGTTCGGAAAGGCGGCATTCTCTCCATCGAAGGAAAGGTTAAGGAGATTCAAGATCCTTTTTTTGCAAAAGGCCTCCAGATGCTGGTTGACGGCATTGAGGTCGGCTCGATCAAAGGGGTCCTGGAGAAAGAAATCGACTATGTTTCAGAACGGCACAGCCTCGGTGCGGAAATTTTTGCGACTTTAGCCACTTTTGCACCGGCAATGGGCATGATTGGAACTTTGATCGGTTTGGTTCAAATGCTTCAGAGTCTGGACGATCCGAGCTCCATCGGTCCGGCAATGGCCATCGCCCTCATCACAACCTTCTATGGCGCCATGTTAGCCAACATGGTTTTTATGCCGATGTCGGGGAAATTAAAAAAAAGAAACAAGGAAGAGATGTTGGTGATGGAGTTGATTCTGGAAGGAGTGATTTCGATTGCCGGTGGAGAGAACCCTAAAATCATGGAACAGAAACTCCAGGTCTTCCTGTCACCAAAAGATCGCGCAGCGGAAGAAGCGAAGTAGGACTGGAAGCTCAAAAGGAATAATCCACTATGGCAAGGAAACCGGAACTAGAAGCCGTCGGCGATCCGATGGCGGTGATGATGGTCTCGCTAAACCTGATTCTACTGATCTTTTTTGTTTACCTTAATTCTATGGGTGTTCAAGATGAGGAAAGGGTTAAAAAGGCTTTGGGTTCTCTTGCGGGCCAATTCGGCATGCTTCCTTCCGGCCTTCAAATTACGGCAGGGGATAAACTATTGCTGCCCGGACCTTCAGTGGTCTCTCCGAAGGAAGTGAAAGTCGACTTCGGAAAGGAATTTAGAAAAATTATTGATTCGGGTCTTCTGTTGCCCGATGAGGTCAACGTAGTAAAAAATGGTCGAGAATTGATCATCAATTTGGCAGACAAGGTCCTTTTTTCGTCGGGTAAAGCCGAGCTGCTTCCCAGGGCGGAAAAGGTATTGGCCCACATTTCCAACAATATCCGCTTACAGGGTAAGCCGGTGACCATTGAAGGACATACGGATGATATTCCAATTTCAACGGCCCGCTATCCTTCTAATTGGGAACTCTCAGCAGCAAGATCGACATCGGTATTAAGGTTTTTTGTTGAAAAAGGTAAAGTGAAGCCTGGACTGTTGACTGCAGTGGGGTATGCGGGGGAAAGACCACTTATTCCAAATCATGATCGGGTCAATCGGGCTAGAAATCGTCGTGTTCGCATTGTGATCGATCTTGGAAGCAGATAAATGGGACGAAAAAAGCCTGAACCCGAAGGAGACCCTAATGCATGGATGGCGACATTCGCAGATCTCCTCAGTCTGCTGGTAACGTTTTTTGTGCTTCTTTTTTCTATGAATTCAATGGATAAGGGGAAAATTGAGGAAGCCCTGGGTTATTTCCGTCGTGGAGGACTCGGTGTGCTTTTGGAAGGTGGGCGGATGCCGATGATCCAAAGCGATCATCTGGACCTAAAGGATCCGGGCGCAAAGCCGATTTCTCCAGCCGATATTAACAAACTGCTTAAAAGAGAAAGCCTCAAGCATCGGGTTGGCGTCAGTTCGGAAGATCGAGGTGGTGTTTTGACGGTTTCCAGTGGTATTCCTTTCCACTCGGGGACAAAAATACGGGCAGAAGGTTTAGCGGTCCTGGAGAATGTGATCCCCATTGTACAGAAAGGGGATTACGGCATACAGGTGGTAGGCCATACCGACAATCGAGAACTGCTTTCATCGAATTACGAAACACGCCGGGATCTTTCCATTGCACGGGCGGGATATATTGCCCGTTACCTGATTAACAAGGGCCATATTGCACCACAGCGGATTTCCGTGGTCGGCTTCGGCGATACAAGACCCTTGAAGCCTAACCTGACAGAAAAAAACAGATCAGAAAATAGAAGAGTAGAACTGGTATTGACGGACTAAGGAGTGCAGTGGTTAGCGGTTAGCGGGAAGCAAGTTCAATTTTATTTTTTCCTAATCACTCAGCACTAACCACTGCTCCCTTCATTTTAGGAAACCCTATGAATCAAGAAGAAATCTATCTCGGTCGTCAGCCGATCTTGGACCGACATAACACTATACTCGGCTATGAAATCCTGTTTCGTTCCGGTCACTCCCTCTGTGCCGATATCGACAATGTCAGTCAGGCTTCTATTTCTTCGATATTGAGTACCTTGAGTGATTTTGGATTGAAGAAAGTGGTTGGCAAGCGGCATACGGCGTTTTTTAATGTCAATGCGGAAATCTTACACAGTGAAATGGTCGAACTACTCCCGAAAGAACAGGTCGTGCTTGAACTACTTGAAACGATTAAAATTGACGATGATCTTATCAATCGCTGTCGGGAACTCAAAACGTTGGGCTTCTCCCTTGCCCTGGATGATTTCATCTACAAACCTTCCTATGACCCCCTGCTCGAATGGATTGATATTGTGAAGGTGGACTTATTGGTGATGACCCCGGCGCTTCTGGAGGAGACAATAGACAGCCTCCAAGGCTTCCCTTTGACCTTGCTAGCGGAAAAGGTTGAAGACCTTGATCAATTTGAACAGACACGTGCGCTCGGATTTAAAATGTTTCAGGGCTATTATTTCGCGCATCCCGTTGTGATTTCAGGGAAACGGGTCGATCCTGAATATATTACCGTGATGAAACTCATGAATCAGATCCTGCGCGATGCGGATCTCAAGGTGATTGAGCAGACCTTCAAAGAAAGTCCGTCTTTAATCTTTAACTTACTCCGCCTCCTTAATTCTGTTTCAAGCGGGATGAAACAAAAAATCAGTTCGGTAGGTCATGCCATCGTCCTTTTGGGTCGGAATCGCCTAAGCCGCTGGGCGCAGATTTTGTTGTTTACGCAGGGAAGCACACCGGGGCATCAAAACCCCCTGCTTGCGACCGCTGTGATGCGCGGACGCTTTATGGAACTCATGGTTGAGAAAGGGGCAATTGGCGGAACAAAATCAAGTGCGGATCTTGCCTTCATGACAGGCGTCTTTTCACTGATTGAGGCCCTTTTAATGCGACCCATTGCAGAAATCCTCAATCAATTGAGTCTGGTGGATGAGGTTTACCGGGCCTTGGTAGATGACCAGGGGGACTTGGCGGAACTCCTTCGTTTGGTCAAAAAAATAGAAAAATCAGATTACAGCGCCATCGATTTATTGGCAGATCGCTGTCAATTGAAGATGGGCAGCGTAATTGATGCAGAGCAGGAAGCAAGCGTCTGGGTACAAGGATTGATTCAGTCTTTGTAAGAATAGAAAGGGTGAAACCGTGTCTGACACGACAGAGCGCATCTTTTTAGGGCGTCAACCGGTACTGGATCAAAACAGCCATATTGTCGGTTTTGAAATCCTGTTCCGTACCGAGCCTTCCCTGGAACCGACTCCGGGCGATGAGACTAGGGCTTCTGCCGGGGCCATCATGAACACTTTGAGCGATTTTGGTTTGAAGGAGGTCGTCGGAGAGCGGCATAAGGCTTTTTTTAAGGTCAATGCCGAAATCCTGATGAGTGACATGATTGAGTTATTGCCTCATGAACAGGTTGTGATTAATCTGAATGATGGCATTCTCATCGACAGCGCAATGGTCAATCGCTGTGAAGCGCTGAAAAAAATCGGTTTTTCTCTGGCGCTTTCCGGCGCAGCTTGCAAGTCAGTCTATGAGCCGATTTTTGAAAGTATCGACATTGTTAAAATCGATCTGCAGGCCAATCATCCTAATACCCTTAAGGCATCCGTTGCAGAGTTCAGGACTTTACCGATAAAATTACTGGCAGAAAAAGTGGAAAACATCTACCAGTTCGATCAGGCAAAAGCTCTGGGCATTGACATGTTTCAAGGGTATTATTTCGCTCAGCCTTCGGTGATCTCCGGTAAAAAAATCGATTCGGCAGGCATTACTGTGATGAAGCTGATGAATCAGATGCTCGGGGATGTCGATCTGGCGGAGATTGAACAAACCTTTCGTCAAAGTCCTTCTCTAAGTTATAACTTGTTGAGACTCGTCAATTCAGTTTCAAGCGGGATGAGGGAGAAAATCACCTCCGTCCGTCATGCCATCGTTCTCCTGGGTCGGGCGCAATTGAAGCGTTGGGCTCAGGTACTCTTATTTACGCAGGATGGCACAGTTGCACATCAAAACCCTCTGCTGAACACTGCTGTCATGAGAGGTCGTTTTATGGAAGTTCTGGTCGAACGCGGGGCGCTTGACGGATCGAAACAGCTTGCCGACTTAGCCTTTATGACGGGAATGCTCTCCTTAATTGATGTCTTGATGTTAAAACCCATGAAGGAAATACTTGAACAGCTCGGTCTGGCCAACAGGGTTTGCAAGGCGCTTTTGAGCCGTGAGGGGGATTTAGGAAAACTGCTTGCGATGACCGAGTTGTTGGAGCGAGGAGATTTTGTCGCGATTGCTCCTCTGGCAGAACACTGTCAGACCGATATGCTGCAAATCATGAACGCGGAACAGGACGCAACGGTCTGGACGAACAAACTGACCAAGGCATTTTAGCATCTCATCTTCCGGCCATACTTTCATCGCTGTGCTTTAATCACACCCTCCACAATTGGAAAGATTCTGTCGATCACAACTTCATAGCCCTCGGCCGTCGGGTGAATGCCGTCTCTCTGATTTAAGTCGGGGTTTGCAGCAACCCCGTCTAAAAAGAAGGGAATCAAGGGTATCTTGTAGCGTTCCGCCAGGGACATGAAGGTATTCTCGAATCCTCCTGCATAGTTTTTTCCGTAGTTGGGAGGGATTTTCATTCCGGCGAGAATAACTTTGATGCCTGACTTTTGAAATCGTTCAATCATACGAGACAGATTTTTTTCCATTTGCTGAAGGTTCAAACCTCGAAGCCCGTCGTTTGCTCCGAGTTCCAGAATGACGATATCGGGTTGATGACGCCTCAGCACCCAGTCAAGTCGGCGCAATCCCCCCGCAGTGGTTTCTCCACTCACACCGGCATTGATAACCTCGTAGCGGAAACCTGCTTCTCGCAGCCTTTTCGCCAGGACTGCCGGGTAGGCCTGATCAACAGCAAGCCCTAAACCGGCCGTCAGGCTGTCACCAAAAGCAAGGATCACCCCTTCTTTTGACGGGGGCTCGGCATGTCCGGCTCCGGGGAGCAGGAGAAAAAAGAGAAGGAACAGTCCGATGAGGGAACATGATCGGATTTGTAGGGGCGAACCAGTGTGTTCGACCGTTATTGTACGAACAAAATAATTGCGAAAACAAAGGTTAACCCCAACCCGCTCCCTGTAAAATCTA
>JAJDBU010000025.1 GCA_029261195.1 Nitrospirota bacterium
TATAGGACAAAAGATGCCGCTTATGTGCTTCCGAGTGACATGAGTGAAGGATCAGATCAGAAAAACGTGAGAAATTTTTCTCACGAAATCGCTGTGCTCCTTCTGAGGGGTAAGCGGGCCTGATTTTTTCAGCAAGCCCTACTTACGATTGGTACTAATATTGGGAGCTTTACACGACCTCCTGGTAATCTTGGCCGGAACAGGTGGTAAGTTTGACCGAAATACGCACTTTGAGAGCATTATTGCTGAATGCTCTCAAAGCAAAAACTGAATTATGAGGCTGCCTGGAGCGCTGGTTGGAGCGTTCCTTTTTTTTCGTAAACCGGCAGGGCTTCAAAGGGGTCACTCTTTTCCATCTTAGCACTGCCGTTAAATTGTGCCCCGTCTTCTATGATGAGGGTCGGAGTTGTCAATTCGCAGTTGACTCTGGATGATTTTAAGAGTTGTATTTTCTGATGCGCTACCATTTTTCCCTTGACCTTCCCACCGACAATGACGATGTCGGCATCAATTTCTGAGGTAATATCGGCGTCGTTGCCCAGGGTTAGACTCCCTTTCAAGGAGATCTTTCCAGTGATTTTTCCATTAATGCGACCACTCCCTTCAAAGTGCAGGTCACCTTTGATTTCGACGCCTTTCTCCATGAAGATCACCATCTCATCGGACCCTTCCTTTACATTTACATTTTCTTTTTCATCCCATCCAAATCCCATCTTGATTTCCTCCTAATTCATGCGAAGAGTAGTGAAGCCAGCCCTGTTTCCATGCACAAAAGTATACATGAAACAGCACGTGATTGGGTAATCTACCTCAGGAATTTCACTTATGCGACTGTCTCTTTTTCGGGGTACACTTCTGTCTACACGGGCGACTTTAGCTGGTAAGTCATTGAGTTTTTTTTAATGGCTTCATTTGTGAATGATGATGCAATAGTAATAATCGCAATCTGCCACCAAAAAAATTCATAATAGACTCTCGAATTAAACAAACCACCAAACAAGGTCGAAAAAAAACCAATATTTAACGCAAATAAATTATATTTGAGAAAAACATTGTCTAGATT
Source organism: Nitrospirota bacterium (assembly GCA_029261195.1). Lineage (GTDB taxonomy): Bacteria > Nitrospirota > Nitrospiria > SBBL01 > JAADHI01 > JAJDBU01. Next base: position 1,064 of record JAJDBU010000025.1, read on the forward strand.
TGATCGTTTTAATTTATTAAAACTTTTAAAAAGAGACCATACAATTTGTATACACATGGTCAACCAGATCAACAAACCCAAATACCCCTGATCAACCAACACACCTAGATACGAGTTATGGGCTGATCGAACACCATAGGGGAGGTCAAGCCCATAAGTTAAAACTTCGTCTGGCATATAAAATCGGGCTAAATGCTTAAACGCATTTGGCCCGGCACCCAATGGATAATCCTGGACCATATTGACGCCGTACCCCCATATTTCCGTTCTCCCGCTAGACAATTGATTGATTTGCGCTTCATTTTCCATCGCCTCAGATGTCATAAGTAAAGAGGATAATCTTTGAACAAACTGGTCATCTGTGAGGTAAACAAACATAGGAACACCCAGGAGTAAGAGAACGACCATATTTTTTTTTATTTTCATATCCGAAGAAAGGGTTAAGGACACAAGTCCCGCAAGAAGTACTGCGACGACGGCTCCGCGGCTATTACAGAGAATAAATGCATTGAGTAGGAGTGGCATACAGGCAATACAGCTCCATCGCTCGATTTTAGTCCCATTTTTGATAAATGGAATGGCTAAAGGTATGATTGCAGCGAGTAGTAAAGCAAACTCATTTGATCCTGTGGCATCAGTCGGTCCGATATTTTCCAAGCGCCCGTGGATTCGTTTACCATAGAGATGCGCATTCAAGGAAAGCTGTCCCGCCATGATGATGATCGTCATTAGAAATATTTTATACTGTTTTAATGTTTTGACGCCTCTGACAATACAATAGATCGTGATCATAAATGTGAACAACTTATAGGCATGATTCTGAGCATCTTCAGGGAAAACGGCAACGGTATATGAAATAAGCAAGGTAAGGGAACAAAAAATAAATGCAGTAGTAACCCCTCTGAATTTGTGGCGTGATAGCTTATCCCGGTGTAAAATCAATGATACGACTAATATGGCCGATGTAAGTAGACTCCACCGAGAAAAGGGTAGATAAATCGCCCACCAATTATAATAAGGATCCGGGGCATTAAAATAAATATTTGCATAGGCCAACAGACACCAAAAAGGACCTTTCGTCAGGGAAAAGATATATGCAATACAAGTGATAGAAATAAAAGCGATTGCTGTTAGCATCTGTCGGCCCTTGTAATACTCAAAGAAGCGCCCATATTTCCCTTTTTATGTCTAATTGTACATCGGCATACGCTTTATTCGCGCTAATCAGAACGACTCCGTCCCTCCTTTTGACAGCATTGACTGCATCCGCTTTTTCCCGGTGTGTCTGAATATCCAGATCTGTTTTCCGTTTCCTCAACTCATCGATATCCACCTGCAGAACCAAAATACAATCAGGCATTTTTATCTCATCGTAATGGTAAGCTTCCCGTTTGGAAAAATAGGCATTGATTCCCCTGGTGTATTGCTTCAGGCGAGGGCCATCCATAGGTTCTTTCATTGTATGAAAATCCATCATTGGAAAACGATCAGTCAAAATCGTGATCCCCTGCTCTATTTGCTTTCTCGAACGTTTTGAAATGCCATGCCGATTTTTTGCGACATATGCCCAATAATAACATTCAAATAAACGAGCAAAAAATGTGAGCTTGAACTTATTAAAACCACGGATGACATATGAAATAAAATGTAGATATCTCGTTTTTGGGATACCGTAATAATAGGTCTTAAGTGACAGTTTCCAGGAAAGCCATTCCTGCAAGTCTTTTTTAAGTGTTGATTTTCCAGATCCATCTGCACCGACAAGAGAAAAAATTTTCCCAGTATACGGTAGTATTTTCCTCTTTTCTTTTAATACTTTATTGATTAGAGGCAAGGCCCTCACATAAAAAGAAAAATAGTCCCAATAGACCAACACGCTTTTATTCCGCCTGTAACGTTCTAATCCTTTTGTGATCTGCCACTTGTTTTTTAAAATACTAAAAGGTGATATTTTTTTCTCAGAAAACTGTTTAAAAAAGTCAAAAAACAATTGATCTGAAATCGGAAACCCACATTTTTTTAAAAGAAGGCCTAGTTTTTTATCATCACTGTTTTGAATTAAATCTAAAAACTCACGCTCAATGTCTGTGGGGAATGGCGTGTAAAATCGGCCCATGCAGTATTTTATGCCGTGTTTCACCAGCGAGATGGCATCAACCTTCATATGCGCACGTATAACGAGCAAGAGTAATTCCATCTCACAAATCGGGATATAGACATTTTGTTTTTGAGTTAAATGATCAAAGACAATTTCTTCTATCGGCAGATGATGATTTTTTATATATTTTTCCCCTAAAACCAATAAATAGTGAACATGGAGATGAATGAGTTCACCCGTGTTGTTGTCAAAACCAAGGTAGTCTTCCATCCCGGGGAATTGTTTTTCCGGAGGAGACATGATTTTTTTTAGATCAAATTTTCGACAGGCCAGTTCAAACTTGTCTTTGTCTGCGCGATGGATGAGCACATCTAAATCTGTTTTACCCTGCAGAGCTTTATCCAAATGAACATTGCTTTTCCAATGACAGTATCTGATTTTATTTGAATTAAAGTACTCAAAAAGTTTTTTACAAATATCTAGCATATTGAACTTAAGTCTAAGGTGAACTTTGTATTGTCGGGTAAAGTGAATCGAATGTTAAGGAAGCTCTGATTAAGATAAAATCTTTTTTGCCAGCGGTCGGATGATATTCATCACAGGAACAACCGTCTTGCAGTACAAACGTTTTTCCCAGCCAAAAGGATAGAAATGGCGGAGTGGATCTTTGAAATGCATGATTTTTATATTAGGATTTAAGCCATCCTTAAAATAATAGAAGTTATACTGTTTACAGGGAAAAAACTTAATCCGAAATCCATTAACAAGATGAATACTGTGGGGTTCGGGATAGTCTTCGGGGCAGCTTAATTGATTCAATGCTTTTTGGTCATTACCCACCTCGTCTGTTAATATCCTCCATCGCTCAAGAAAATCCTTTGTCGCCTTTGTATTATTAAAAAAAATAACACCCGCATTAAGGTACTTTACAATTTCAAAATGTTCCGTATGCCATTCATTTTCCATTTCGGATGCATCACGTAATGTAACCCCAATATCGTAATCCTGACTCTCTACCTCATCAATATTGCCCAGTAGCTGAGCATCTCCATCAAGGTAAACGACAAAATCCTTGTATTGATTCATACAATATTGAACCATCGCCGGTTTGAAGAGTGATTTAGATTTGTAGGCACCTTGCACATCCCTGTCATAATAACCTTTTTTTGCAAATGACTCATCTTGCACTGTAAAAGGCTCTCCAATTCCAAGTGCTCCAAGGTCATACACCACGGCTTGATAACCAAACTCTTTTGCCTTTTTCATTGTATTTTGTATAACACCTCTAAAGCTGAAATTTTTATGAATATTGCCAAAATCATCTTTTGAGCTGTCGCTGTTTGCACCTGTTAGAATAATCATTTGTCAAATCCTGCCATTCTGTTTGGATGATGTTGATCATTGATACGAATCATCTAAGTGTAAAATATAGGTCTTCTGAAAAAATATCGATGTTTGATGAAAAAATAGAACAGTCCTTTTATATGTTCAATCATCGCCTTGTTTATTTTAAAGCCTCGAGAAATCTCCTGTGCATGGTGTGTGGCAGATACCTCAGGGACATATAAAATTTCGTATCCCTTTTTCCATAATCTCAGACAATAGTCTACGTCTTCGGGAGCATAAAAAATTTTTTCATCAAGAAATCCGACATCGGATAAAATCTCTCTCCGAAATAGCCAGAAAGCTGAAATGGCATAATCAACTTTTTTAATGTTGTCCATCTCTGGTATTTTACCGTCCCGACTCTCCATTTGCTTCAGAAAAAAATAACGCACTAATTTCCGATAAAAAGTCGGAAAGACATCCGTCGATTTTTGGAGTGAACCGTTCCCGTATACCAGCTTGGGGACAACCATTCCCGCACGATCATTATTTTCTAAAACATTGATTAATCTTCCTAGAATATCATCATTCAGTTCAATATCTGAATCCAGTATCACGATATACTTGCCTTCAGCCTGCTTCAATGCGAGGTTGCGAGAATAGGTCGTCCCTGCATTTTTGCCTAGAAAAACAGGCTTTATGATACGTTTGTCGTTTCTATGGTAGTTTTCAAGGAGTTCGACTGAACCGTCGTTCGAACCGTTATCGACAACAAATATTTCAGAGGACAATTTCGATTTATCGAGGACACCCAAGAGGGAAGACAGACATCTATCGAGATGACACTTTGAATTCCATGACAAGATTACAATGGAAGTTTGAATGTTTTTTTTCACCATAAGTTTACAGACAATATCTTTCAGATTTTTACAGGCTGATGTATTTCCTTACGTGAGGGCCTATTCTATTTGCAACAGGTAGTGGGATTTTTTGCCAAATACCGGCAAATGTCCTTTTCATCGCGTTACCGGAATTCAATTCCCGCTTCGCATTATCCAGCGGAATAGAATACCAATTTAATGGCGAGGGGAGCGCCCCCCATTGCCTCTTGAATTTATATGTCCCTTCATTTTCTGTAGATCGTCCCAAGTCAAATTCTTTATATCCTGAATCAGAGGCAAATTTTAAAAAATTCCAATAAAGAAGCATATTAGGAGCCAGTCGATTAAACTCCCTTAATGTAGATGCCCAAGGGATGGAAACAAGCGACCCGCAACACAGAATGAGTCCGACACCCACAACTTTTGGACCATAGTAGACGAGTCCCATTTTTGCGTTTTCTCCATAACCTGACATGATTGATTTAATCCACTTTTTGGAATGTACCGGAGAACCCAACTCTCGCATATTTCGGGCAAAAACATCGTAGAAATCATCAATATGATTAAGGCCACCCCAGGAAAAGGTAAGGCCATTTTTTTCGGCCTTCCGAATCTGGCTACGCAGTTTAGACTTAAAACTGCTCCATAACTCAGGAGAAGAGGGAGGGAGATCCAAGAGCATACTGACTTTATTCTCCTGGATTTTCAGGTAAGATTGATCTTTTTCAATAGAGGGTACTATTTTTCTCGTTCTTAAGTGAATTGACTTGGCACTGAGTTCCTTTCCTAGAGATAAAGCCTTCTCAAGCAGTCGTTTTTGAATGACTTCATTGTTGGTCAGGAAGCTCCCTACGTCACAAAATGGCAACGAAACAAGTTGTCCTCTGCATAATGGCGCTTTAAAATAAACCAGTGGCAGGATGTCCAATACGGTTCCACCTTCCTCTGCAATGAGATAATAGCATTTATGCCGGTATGCCTCTTCTATCCCTCCTTTCCATGCAAATAGGTGATATGGGGAACTATTTGGACTTTTTATGACAAATGAATCCCATTTTTCTCTATCCTGGTTTCCAGCTAATATGATCTTAATGGGTGGCATAAATTAACCTTAAAAAAGAACTCTCAGTATAGCCCTTTCCTGAAAACGAGAACGAAAGCACTCTTTGCTTAAAAATGATGAAATACCTCTTCATAGATTAAAGCGTTATTTTTAATATACTGCCCCCCTCCGAGGGACGACAAAGGTGTTTTTCAAATAATTCTCTGAAAAACTGCAAGTGACAAATTTTTCTAGTTTTCCCTCTGTTGATTGCAATTTCTTTCAAATTCACTTTATCGAACATTATATCCTTCACCCGGTAGATGTCAGGATTATTAATAAAGATATAAGAACCGTCATTTTCCCCTAAAAAATTATCATCAGTTAGCACAGGCAAAAATTTTCCTGTTTGTATTACGGTTAAATTGTCGAATTGATTATATTTATTTAATAAATGTAAACCTTGGTATGTCGAACTGTCTGTTATGTATCTGACATTCTGGTTTTGTTTCATAAAAGAATAGAAAAATTTACTTTGGTGAAATCCTTGACCTAATGAACCTCCTTGTATTGCGACGCAAAAAAGACTGATTAAAACATAACTCAAAATAATGAAATAGCGCACTGGACTTTTATTGATCCCCTTTGCTATGCCATAACCGACCATAATGGCGACAGGAATCATGTAAGAATAGGAATATCTCGGTAATCTTCTGAGGGGGCTGAAGTTAAGCGGATTGGGAGAACCATAGCTGTAGTATAAAAAAAGAGGCCAGAATAATAGACTCATTAATATTGCCTTTTTATCTTTCTTTATTAAAAAATAAATATTAACGGAGAAGAATAGATAATACAAAATCGAATTGACCGGATTTACAAGCAATTGCCTAAAGGGTTCAATGGCCCACGAGTCTCCAAAATAAGAGCCTGTGAATGGATTCTCAATTGTCTTTAACTCTTTTTTTGTTTCCTGGGCCGACAGATCCCCCGAACGAAAGTGAGCGCGTGTAATAATTCTTTGCCTGTGAAGCCATTCCCCCGTCATATTATGGTACAACACATTTTCACAGGCAAAGATGAGGAAGGCTCCCAAAAAAATGTACAGAATCCTCCTATTCAGTTTTTTGTATAAAAGTGAATACAAACCGATGATTAAAAAGACATATATTCCCGTGCTGTGAAAGAGGTATGAGGTGCCAATCAATAGCCCACAAAGTAAATAGTAGACAATGCTATTAGTTCTTTGAGCAAGAAGAAAGAAATAGACCGCCAAAAACATAAAGAAGGCTAGGCCTTGGGCATAATCCAGTGTCGAGCCCAGATAAATGCTTAAAGGGGAAAAAATAAAGACAATCGCAGAAAAACCAAATACTTGTAGTGTGAATTTTTTACCTAAAATTTCTCTTGAGAGCAAATAAATCAATACAATATTGAAAAATTCAAATATTGTAGATGTGATATATGTTGAAAATTCATTGACCCCGAAAACTGAATAAGCTAATGAAACCGGAAGAATTGCCCCTAATCGCGTCCTCCAGTGATTATGAGGAATTGGGAATTCTCCATGGTAGATTTCAAGGGCAGATTGAGCATAGTTATCCAAGTCGGCGACTAAATAATAACCTGTCTTGAAATATGTATTTAAAACAATACAAAGAAAAAACAAAAAAACACTTAAAACAAAGAGCCTCTTATTGTCCATTAATTGTGTATACATAAATGATGGTGGTATCGCGAAAAACAGAGATCGCTTAGATTAGATCATGAGATATCTTGCAGATAACTCATCCCCCTTCGGACTATGCAGGATTCAAACTGCTATACATATCCTCTTCAGAGCTTTGAGAAAGCTTTTGCCTGAAAAATCCCCTGAAGTAAGCTGCTTATTAACCCAGCAGTATTCCTTTAATTACTTTAAAAAGGGAAGGGAAGTCACATAATATATTAGAATACGACTGATTTGCGAGAGGGCAGTGACATTTTTCATCTTTAATATATTGTCTCACCTCATTTGCCTGTTCTGAATGGAAAATTCGTTGAAAATCATAATCCAGGTTTCTTATATTTCCCATTGGCTTGTCATAACCCAACACACAACAAGGCCATAGTTCTCCATTGTAATTAAGGTGAACATTAGATATTCCTCCGTAACAGGGTATGACCTGTCTTTTTTCCTTCAGAATAGCGCTAACAAGATCATAATAAACCAATCGAAAAGATTCGGTGATTCTGGCAAGCCTTCTTTTAGATTTGAGATTATCTTTTACTTTCTGTTTAAAAGATTTCATTAGATTTTCATACTTCTCGCCGGTAGGCGTAATGGGCTCTCCGACGTTGTAGAACTCTTCTCTTTGTTCTGCGACTTCATTTCGATAGCTTTCTACTCCTAAGCTATGGACATAATCTTCTATCTCTTCCAGATGATCGATATTAAAATTAGAAATCACCGTTCCCAATTCCAGATGGAAATTGGGGTATATTTGTTGAACGGCTTTTAATCGAACAATCGTTTCTTCTAATCTTTTGAAGTTTCCTTTATATCCGCGCACTTCGTCATGCTTATCTCCCACCCCGTCAATTGACGGTTTAACAGTAAATGGCACATTAGGATCGTATGCTTTAATAATTTGTAAGATCTCAATTGTCATTTTCTCAATACGCTTTGGTAGTATCGCATTGGTCGGAGTGTGGATAATCTTGGGTGTTAAATATTTACAGGCCAGTTCTATAATTTGAGGAAGGTCCTTCCTTAAAAAAGGTTCCCCGCCACTGATATTCAAAAAGTATACAGGCCCAAGACTCTTAAAAATCTTTTCAATCTCTTCAAGACTCAAGTCTGCGTTTGACATTTCAGGGTTTTCAAGCCACAAGTCACCGATATGACATGTTTTACACCTTGATTGACAGGCTGCCGTGACAGAAAATGTCAAAGTAATCGGATTGGCCGGTTTGACCAATCCCTTCATCGCTAGTTTGTAGGCAAGCGTTTTTGGAAATAAATATTGTACATAGTCCTTTGCATTCATTTTAACCCCCTACATCAGTCTGTTTTATATAATACCTTAATATATGACAAACCTGCATTTCTCGTCCAGCGCACGCTTAACTTTAAGATCACAGTAGAAGCTGGACAAAGAGGCCTCAGGCATCTTGATATTCCATACAAAGATTATCCTCCTCGTACAATGCTCAACAACCGGGAACATCTTTTGAGACTGATCCAAGCTTCATTGTATATCGGGATTAAAATATCCAAGCCACTCCAAGTGAGATTCGCCGGAATCCAGACAGAGCGATTTCCCTCATTAAAGACTCTTAAAGACAATCCCCGTAAACTCTGAATATGGTTACCACCCCCGTTTTGTTCATAGGGCATTGTCAAGAAAGCCCCGGCATCTTCGAAGTGTGGAAATGTTAATAGGTCATAAAGTATTTTTTTGCTCAGAGTCTTTCTTTTTAAAAATTCACCTTCCCCACTGCAGTCAGAAGGCACCCACAACTTGAATCCTTCCCTTAGGCCTTCGTTAAATAAATTGAAACAATCTAGTTGCTTCTCCGTCATGCCTTCCATTTCCCGCAATGAAGGGCCAAAAACAGGTTTAATCGTTTCTTCCCCATTCGAGAACTCCTGATCATACCCCATGACAGTCCCATGATCTGGGCGGCAGCAATTCTCCAATAGGCGAGTGACGCCGCCGGAATGTGTATTGCTTAAGCGATCGAACGGAGACTCATTGGAAAGAAAATAAAACCCTTGATGTGTTTTTAAGGTATCCCGCTTCTCTTTTTTACTCTCTTTAGACTCGTTACCCATATAACCAAAATATTGAAAATGTACTTTTGGATAATCTTCTTTAGATCCAAAAATCGTCTGCAAATGATTTTGAAGGGTGCCATGCCAGCCGATATCAACAAATAATACCCTCGCAGATTCAAAAAAACCGATCTGTTTCAAATATGAGTCAAGAAAATGAGTTTGTTTCTTTTTCTCAATATTAATGAGTGCCCCTAATTCCTCATCTTCAGCCAAAGCTCGAATCGGTTTCGGCAACGTTTTCAGTGTTTTCGAGTATGCTATTTTTTGATTCGGGACAATTTTATTTTTCTGGCAATAATATTCAATATCTTTTTTTGAAATACCAAAACCCTTAAGAAAAGCTTCCACCCCCCCTAAGTTTAATTTCCATCCATCATTCTTTAAACCGTCCTTCCAAATATCACTCGTATGAGGCAGGTTTGTCGCAACACGCGAGAAAAAGCTGTACTCTGCTTTTGCAGCTAATTCCTCCTCTTTCCATTCAGCACACAGAGCTTTGTAGTATGTATAAAAATTAAAACCATCACGAGAAACAAAATAAACCCGGTCTATTTTTTGGGATTTGACGATTCTGAAAATATGCTCGGCAAAAGCCAAAAACACCGGCGCAATGATAAACTTTGCCGCATCGTAGTAAATGATATCGAAATTTTTGACAACTTCTTGTTGGTGCACCTCACTTCTAAATAAGTTATAGGCCATGCGGGCATATTTTAAGAAAAAAGGAGATGAAAATAACCGCTTCTGAGTAACGACTTTTTGTCTTGTATTCAAAAAAAGAAAAGAATGAGCACCTTCTTTTCTGGGATTACGGAAATCGCTAATAGCATGGTCACCGATATGAACAAGGTCATTAGGCCTGATATTCAGGACTTGGCAGACCTCCTTATAAATTTTACCGGACCTTTTCGTTTTGAGAAATTCAGACGACGTAAACCCATAGCTAAAATATTGTTCAAGAGAAAAATACTTCAGGAGTTCTATAATGTCGTTTGAAGAAAGATACATGTCAGAAATAAATATGATTTTTTTATTATTAGAAAGAATAAAAGACAAATAATCCGCTATGCCCGGAGCAGGCTTTAAATAAGATTTTTCAATGTCAAGTTCTGCCGTAAGAAGGCGATGAGATGTTTCTACCTTACATGCCTCATATCTAGAATTTAGAAAGCGATGACAGATTGCGTCAATCATGTCTGCTATTCTATATTCAGGATCTTTCCCCTTATACCTGCTGAGTAATTTCAAACTCTTTATTATTTTTCGTCTAAACTCATAGATAGAAAACCAGTCTACAGGTGAGTGCCCCTCTGATAATATCTCAGAAAACCGTTTGGAAGATTCTATGAGCATACTTTCAGGAGATTTTTTTCTGAATAGTACGGTGTCAAAAATATCGAAAGAGACATACTGACTTTGAAGATAAGATGCGTTCTTTGTCAGGTGGCAATCTCTGAAATGATGTATAATCGGATAGAAACTATATGTTTTCATTCGTCATTTCTTGTTTCTCTCAGCTTACTGTACTTTTGTAATCAAGCAGTGTTGTCATACGGTAATTTGCAGATAGAGAGTTCTATAAACGACATCCTCTAGTCGGTCATTTCAATAGAGGATGTCGTTTAAGAAACGTCACATATTCGAATAGTGCCTAGCCAGTACGATACCTAATGGAAATAATGATAATCCCATTGGGGGTAAAGTGGGCGGGCAAGACATAAACGATGTTATAGGCATCTCTTACTCAAATGCGATAAGGCTGAGATCAACTTATACCTACAACTCAACTTTATTTTTGAGAGCACACCATCATGGAGCCACCGAAAACAAGTTTGAAAACTGGGATTTTCCCAAATAATTCATCAAAGGGCGCTAAGGCATTAATAAAATCAAAATTAATCATTTTTCTGCCTGCTATTTTGAGCTTCGCTTTTTTCAGTTCTTGCTCAAACTTAACGACTCCAAATGGATTTTCGTTATCTCCGATGAGATTTATCCTTTTACTCCTCGGAGAGTGGTGCCAATAATATACATATGGATTCCAGCCATTCGTTTCTAAACTGAGAAGAAGCCCCCCCGGTTTTAAAACCCGATAGACTTCGTTCAATACAATGCTTCTATCAAAAAAGTGATGAAGCACCTGATTGTGTACAATTAAATCAAAAGAATTCTCTTTAAATGGAAGGTATTCGATGTCTCCCCCTGTGAGCGGAATATCCGGGGTTCGATTTTTTGATACTCTTCTCAGTAACTCAACAACAATATCTATTCCAATCACATTAAATGAAGGCCTTTTAGCCAGTTCTCCACCTAAAGTCATCCCGCCACAGCCTAAATCTAATACGGTATGATTCCCTTTATCGAAATCGATATAGTCCCGGAGAAAATTAAATACTCTATTCATCTTTTTTTCACCCCAGCCGGTGCTGCGATAATTTTCTTTTTCTCTCGCCAACTGCGCAAGATTGATTCTTACTTCTTCCCCTTTGTCCTGAGTAAACATTTTCACCTCATTTTATTTTGTAAATAGCCAATATTTGAATTTATGCCAACGCTTGTTTTACAAGCTTTTCTTCTCTGGCAATTGATACCGCCGAGATCAGCGCACAACTGAAATCAACCAGCACCATCACCATACGTAAAGTGACCACCACCATAATTGCAATCTCTAGTGAAATGACTTGAGAAAGAATGGCAGCACTAATACCTTCACTCACACCAATTCCCGCCGGAGCAAAAATGGCCAGCATGCCGACAATAAGTGAAGAGGATGCGGCACCGACCATTATTGGGAGCGCCGTCAAATCAACCGATGTAAAAGAAAGAGTACCAAAATACAATCCAAACCCCAGTACAGCGTATGCGATGAAGTACAGCATACTAATTTTAAATAAAAATGCATACCGGTAGTCTTTGCCGTTCTTCTTTCCGATAACAGGTCGAATGAGTATCTTAAAGATCTTCGGATGAATCAGAATCATCATCATAAAAGGAAAGATCATCAAGAGATTTTGCATCTGCGGACTAAATAAATTGATGATGGGTAAGGAGCATAGACCTCCGACGAGAAACAATAAGACATTCAAAATAATAAAATTTTTTGCTATTTTGTCTGAATCAATATCCATTTTTTTAGAAAACAGATAATAGTTTGTAGCGAACCAAACCCGACCCGGGAGATAATTACCTATACGGGAAAGATGGAATATTCGAAAGGCTTGCCAAAACGAAACGGTGCTGCCGATTTCTTTATACGCAATACTGTGTAAGTATGGATTAATAACCCCGACAACAATGACATGTGTTACCAGTACAAAAAATATCATATGAAGCTTGGCAGTCCGAATGATATTGATAAAATTCTCCCCTTCTGAAAATAAAAAGTATGATATCCATATAACAAAAACAAGCATATAGACCCTCGTGAACCAGGGATTTTTTAAAATAGCAATAAATTTTTTCACTTACTTCTCCTCAGGCTTTCCACCCCGGGTGCCAATAACTTTTGCGGGCACCCCTAATGCAATCCCGTTTACGGGGATATCTTTTGTTACGACAGCTCCCGAGCCAATGACAGCCCCGGAGCCAATTGTGACACCAGGCATCACACAAACATTCGCCCCTAACCAGACATCATCTCCAAGGGAAATCTTTGCCTTTTCTCCCCCTTGAAGTCGAATGGGAACATCCAATTGATCAAAATTATGGTTTCCGCTGATAAAGACGACATTTGGGCCAATCATCGTATCTTTTCCTATTTCCACACCGCCCACACCGTTGATATAGGTATTTCTGCTAACATGGACGTGATCTCCGAGTACAATTTCCCCGCCTTGTCCTGCCAAGGTACAACGGTGAGCTATAAAGACACTCTCTCCAAAGATGATTTTCCCTTCACTGGAACCTGCGCTTATCCAGGCATTTTCGCCAAGAACTACCCGTTTGTTTAGAAAGATATTTAAAGGAACTTCAAGTCGGACATTTTGCTCAATCAGGCAGCCCCCTCCAACTTTGCCCAATACACATTTATAAATTAAGGGACGAATATATGTCCCTAAAATAGTTGGAAAGTTCTTAAAGACTAGAAAGATGAGCCCTTGCCATATAAATCGAAATATCTTCTTTCCCCCCGTTACATGTTCAACATAACGAAGTGCCTTATTTTTCAACCCCGTTTCAGGAATTGCATCACCTGTAACACGCCTTGCCAATGTCTCTTTTCCTCCTCTTTTCAAAAATGATTCTACGTTCTGCCATTTATTGAAAACTTTCAATAAGCTCTACCATTTTCCCCCATGAAAATCGGTCCTTTTCAGCCATTACATTTTTCACAAGTTCATCCTCCCATTCGTCTTGATAAAAAGAAACCACCGTATCGGCAATCTCTTTTGGCGCTTTTGGATTTACGATGAAACCTGTTTTTTTATGCTCAATAACCTCTGGGAGAGATCCTACGTTTGTTGAAATAACCGGTTTATTACAACCAAAAGCGACCTGCACAATCCCGCTACCCGTTGCAGAAACATAAGGCAGAATAACAACGTCAGAAGCAGAAAAATAAACACCAACCTGTTCATTAGGAACATATTGGACCACAAGCCTTACATGAGGCTCAAGACCTAAATCCTTAATTTGGCTTCTATATATTTCCTCTCCTTCCCAGAATTCTCCAACAACGAGAAGTGTGACTTCAAGCTCTTGAATAATCATCGGGAGCGCCGCGATTAAATATTGCAGGCCCTTATAGGGTCTGACAAAACCAAAAAAGAGAATGACTTTACCAGTGAGGTCCAATTTCTTTTTGGCCTCCTCTTTAGTGATCATTCCTGACTGAAAAACTTCGTAGGTAGGGTGAAACCCTTGTTTAATATTTGCATCAGGCAGGATTTGCTTTAAGTTTCGAAAGTCCTCTCCGGAATGAACAACAAAGTAATTTCCTTTACTTAAAACCCATCGTGTACAGATTTTGTCAACCTTTTTTGATTCATGTTCTACAACGTTATGACAGATAAAAAGGAGTTTTGCCGGCGTAAATAATTTTATCAAAGTGGCAATCGTCCAAAACTGTGGAGCCCAGAAAGAAACCCACCAAGGGAAAATAACGAGATCAGGACGATCCTTTCTGATTCTGAGAAAAACGATCAACCAGGTAAAGGGGTTTAAGGAATCAAGTAGGTTTTCTGTTCCTTTCTCTTTTATCGACTTGTTACTACTGTCTTTATCCGTTTCTCCAGGGAAAAGCCATCCAGGATATTGCCGTTTAAAAGCGTAAAATATGACTTGATGTTTTTTCTTTAAATGCCGACACAGCAAGGTTGTATAGTGAGAAATTCCACCCCGGAATGGATATGAGGGACCTATCATGCAAATTTTCATATAAGATCAATCCGAAAGGCTCAGTGCTGGAAGTGCTCCGACTCAGAACGAGAAGTTGTTAGACGACTATCTCCCTTTTTCCCTGTCACTGCACTGATTTTCACCGATTCTGATGAAAATACGAGTTCCATTTTTCTAACCCGATAGAGAACATCTTCAATCAAGCGGCGGTTGAACGAAATAATATCCGCAACAAGTCCAATCATTAACAGCATAAAACCCATCATAAGGGAAACCCCGGAAAGGATGAGTGACTGAATATGGCCGGCAGCACCCGAGGAAACAACATAGAGATACAAAAATCTGAAAATACCTAAAGAACCTACGAGTAGAAAGATCGCTCCAAAACAGAAGAAAATTCTCAGGGGTTGAAACATTGCGTACATTCTGACAATCGTAACGACCGACCGTCGAATATAGGAAGGGATACTCTTAAATAGTCTGGATTTACGTAGGGGTTTATTGGTTCGAATTGGCACGTGAACAATTGTCATATGCTTTTTACCCGCCTGTATAATTGATTCAAGCGTATATGTGAAAGGAGAGACGATATTCAACATTAATGCAGCGTCCTTACTGTACGCTCGAAACCCACTTGTCGTATCCGTCACACTGGTCTCTGAGATTTGCCTCACCACCCAACTGCCAAATTTTTGCAATATTTTTTTTATAAAAGAAAAATGTGGAATACTATCCACTTGACGATCACCTACAACGATCTCAGCCTTGCCCTCCATGATCGGCTTGATTAAATTTGGAATATCCTCGCCCTTGTATTGATTATCTGCATCAGTATTCACAATAATATCTGCACCATATTGAACAGATGCATCAAGACCTGCAGTAAATGCCTTGGCCAAGCCTTTGTTGTGTCGGAATCGGACGATATAGTCAACATTGAGTTCCTCCGCAATCTTGACTGTTTGATCCGTACTCCCGTCATCTATCACTAGGATTTCAATTTTATCAATGCCATCAATCGTTCGAGGAATATCCTTGACTGTTTGAGCCAGTGTTTTTTCTTCATTTAAACAAGGGATCTGAACAATGAGTTTCATTTCGTAACCTCGATATTTGACATTACTGCTTCAACTTCTTTTCCTGAAAATATATCCCATCGAGATATCATGCTTAGTATTTTCCCTGACATGAAGAGATCTAATTTCAATCGTTTCCTTCGTATGAGATCACATCTGAAATTGAGAGAAAGGATGGATTTAAATCTCGAATCGGAGCAAATTGAAAGTCATGAAGCAAACTTATTAATGTCGACTCCATTTTGTCCAGATTTACATAGTGCCGAAATTTCGAGAAGGCGCTCCCCTTGATGCGGGGTTGTTCCGGATCAACCTCCCAGGGATGGAAATATACGATCGACATCTGTTTTTCCTTATGATTTAAGCGCTTTATCGCCCATTTTGTCACAAAAGGAGGAAATAATCGCAAATACCCTCCTCCTCCGAATGGAGCCGTCATTCCACATAACTTTATTGTGGAAAGGGGATACTCGCGAATGGAGCCGCCGTTCCGCCTGATAATGTAGGGAAATCGGCTGGAATTGGGAATTCCATATAGGTCATGCCAGACCGGAAAGATGCTGGAATCATATAAGAACCCCTCTTCAATCAAAGTATCCAAGGCCCAGAGGCTTTTTTTCGTAATTGAATAACTGGCTGCCCGGTAGCCGACAACCTTTTCTCCAATGAGGTCTTCAAGAATCTGTTTTGACTGTTTTGTCTCTTCCCTGAACTGTTCTGGAGTCTGCGTATAGATTCGCCTATGGGAATAGCCATGCGAAGCAACTTCATGGCCCATTTTATGAATCGTTTTAACCAGTGTTGGGTGGCGTTCCGCAACCCAGCCTAAGACAAAGAAGGTTGCTTTGACTTGACAGGCTTCAAGAAAATCCAGAATACGTTGGGTGTTTTTTTCAACACGACTTTCGTACTGACTCCACTTCGCACGATTAACTACGGACTCAAATGCCGAGACCTGGTAATAATCCTCCACGTCAATGGTAAGGGCATTTACCATATAAATCCACCTACTCTATTCTGTCTATTAAATATGTTGTCAATCAGCATAGAAAAAAACGCCGCAAATGTTCAATAAAATATCGATCATGGAAGCCACTTCAGCGGGTATAATTTCCTGATCAAACTCACTTAATCATCCGCCAGGAAGGCCCAATCGCCTTCAATGAAAAGCTAACAACATTTCTTTCCCCATCTCTCCCTTGCTCTCCTTTAGAGCGTTGGTTAAGATAGGTATAGCTTAGAGTCCCGTCGAGCCATGAGAAAAAACGCACTATTAAACTAGCTTCCGCTGTATAAGTAGCAACATCGACTTCATTGCCTTCAAAAGATTTGTTACTCGCATAGCCCACCTGAACGGATGACTCAATCCTTTCCTCCAATACATGGCTAGCATTTCCAATAAGACTTTGGCGACGCGTTAGTCCTCGGATCACGCCCAGTCCGGTCACAAGGTTTCTGTCATACTGAAGATTGAACCTTCCTCTTTTATAGCGTTTTGAGATTCCAGCAGCCACGTTTGCCCCTGGAGATGCACCTTTTACAAATAAAGCCCCAGTATTTCCATTAACAGCGATCAACTGAGTAAGTCGATCGAACCCGGGAAATCCATCCTCTACAGACGAGAGGCCGGCATTCCCGGTCACAGTGACAAGAGCGCTGAGTCGATGAACGACCCCCGTATTGATTTGATGAATCATTTCGCGGCCTTCACCAAAAGTCGCTACTGACAGACCATAATTGCTGGTCCACACTGTACGTGAAGAGACGTGGTAGTCATATCTCGCTCCCGCAGTACTGCTATGCACAGTAGTATCTTCCAGTTCATCCCCCGAATAACGGGTAATCACATTGGTATACGAACTTGATGTGCTGAAATGTTTTGTCCAGAAATAGCGCAATGAAATACCCGCAAGGTTTCGAAAGGTATCGACGCGCCCCGGCTGTTGTACACCCTCCCCCTCAAGCAGAACCTGGTTGAAGTTTTCATCAATATCAGTGCCTGTTCCTCCACTCCCGAATGAAAATCCAGGAAGCTCCGGTGAATAGGAAATTTCTTCAGTTACCTTGACCTCTAGTCCTCTGATCTGACGATTTAGAATCGGGAGATCAATATCAAACGAGAGGGATTGGAAATAACCATCTGCCTCAGTATGTTGTGAGTGGAATTGGGCTGAGCCATGGTATCCGATCGTAAGTGTCGCATTTTTACTTGTAACGGCCATACTTAATGAAGGAGATAGCACTGTCGCAAAATCTGCCTGTTTGTCCTGATCCGAAAAAAAGAGATTGTCGTTGTATTGCTCTGCAAGAGAGAAAGAAGGTGTGAATATCACTGCCCCTTGGACCTCTGTCTCAAAACTTAAGGCAAAAAAAAACAAAGCCAGACCTACACTTAGAACTATTCTCACTGTAGTCCTATTGTAATGACATATTTGAATCAAATTTTCATCCCTACATTGAAGACAAGCTACATTTTTACCGTGCCCCTTTACCCAAGAGCACCACTCGGATCGTATCCACGACAATAGTAAAATCAAATAAAAGAGAAAGGTGTTTGATATAGTAAAGGTCGTATTGTAACTTTTCTAAAGCATCCTGTTCGGTTGCCCCGTATTGATACTTCACCTGAGCCCAGCCTGTCAGACCTGGTTTAACAGTAAAGCGAAGATCATAATACGGTATTTTTTTTCGGAGTTGATCTACAAATAGGCGTCTCTCCGGTCTAGGTCCGACGAAGCTCATCTCACCTTTCAAAACATTCAGCATTTGAGGCACTTCATCAAGACGGAGCATACGCATAACCTTTCCCAGGGGGGTCACCCTGGGGTCGTCTTCCTGGGCCCAGACGGGACCGGTAAGCGTTTCCGCATCTTGACGCATTGACCTGAACTTCATCACCATAAAAGGTCGTCCCTTCTCACCAACACGTTCCTGTCGGTAGAACACAGGTCCCTTGGAACTTATTTTGATCAGAATTGGAAGAATCAGGAAGATCGGCAAAGCCAACGCAATGCCAATAACCGAGAAGAGAATATCTGAAATCCTTTTACTGATTCGAATGCCATTGAGCCGGTTAAAGCCGTCGCTAAAAATTAATGTACTCGGCTTCATCCAATCCACACAAAATTTCCCCGCCACTCTTTCATAAAAGGACACAGCTTCCACGATTTCAATCCCTTGCACGCGGAGCTGTAAAAGTGACTTGACCGGGAGCTGACCTCGGCGATCATGTAAAGCAACGACAACCTGCTTGATTTTTTGCCGTTTGACAAAATCAGTGAGATTCTCCATCTGGTCATCCACTTTGTTGGGTGAAGCCAAATCCCATTGAAAATGAAATACACGGTAACCCCAACTCCCTTCCTGAGCGAGGAAGGATTTTAGCGCTGTTGCCACGGTGCCCGATCCAAGAATAAGGATGGGTGTATCCAGTTGGCGTGATGTAACCAAGGCCTGATAAGCGAGTCGGAGCGCTATCAGGATGAGGGGGAAGAAGGCTAGACGCCACCATAAATGATCTAGACCTGTGACCGGAGGGGGAATGACCAAATAAAGCATTACAAGAATGCCTGCTGCACACAACATCGATTGCAGATGTTTAAGCCAGAACTCCTTGACCGAAAACCGGGAAAAGGGAGGGAACAACTCATTGTAATAGAGACAAATCTGACACACGACCGGTGCCAGAATCAGATTAATCCATTCCTCTCCGACAATTGTACCCCACATTAAAAACAAGAGAATTAATATGTTTTCAAAGGCGAAATAAAAGGTATGACGAACAGAATAATATCTATTGAAAAACCTAAACATAACTATATATAACCAAACACGAACCCAGACAGTTTAAGGAGAACCGTTCTAAAACTTATTAGTTAATCGACACGACAGGAAAAAAATTAACCACCGAAAGGCATTTGCATTTAATAGTACCCATAATCCTGATAGCGCGACCCCAGCTTTTTCTTCGATCTATTCAGTACGCTCCCGATGACCTTGTTCGAAGCGAGGACCTTGACCGCTTGAGAGAGTACTGCCTCTGAGGTTTCTCCCACCCTGATCACCATCAGTATACCATCGACCGTTTCCGAGATAACGCTCATATCAAAAAGGGGAAGAATAGGGGGTGCATCTATCCAGATGTAATCGTAATGACCTTGAACATCAGCCAGCACCTCTTTCATACCATTACTGGTCCAGATATGCCCCTCTTCCCGCTGGAAGGTATTTTTCTGAGGCGAAAGTTTTCCCATCGTTAAAATAGTCAAGCCCGGCACAGGGCCTTCCGTTGCTGCATCGTCTATTAGGCATTCTTTTGCAATGACGTTCACTAGACCAATTGACTGACCCACTCCAAATGATTTTGCCACGGAAGGGTTTTTAAAATCACCGTCAATAAGAAGGACACGTTTTCCAAAATCTCTAGCAGAAACAACCGCAAGATTAGAACTTGTTGTTGTTTTACCCTCACCTTTAAGAGCGCTTGTAATCGCTATGATTTTTTTTCCTTCTTTCCGACTGATCAAGTCTATTTTTGCAAATAAGAGACGATAACGGTCGGTGACAAGCGTATCCAATTCGTCCAGAACGATAAGCCCAGGGGAAGGTTTGTGTTCAAGAGTCTGCTTCGTCATCCCTTCATTCCCTGGCGTCGAAGCTGTTTTTTTCGATCCGAAAAGGCCTCAAGGTCAACAACTTTTTTGCTTTTAATCGATAATTCTGAAAAGTCGGGAATCTCGGCCAAAACAAGAACGGAGGTAATTCTCTCGACCTCTTCCGGATCGCGAATTGAATTATCAAACATATCACTGATGAAAACCAATCCAATTCCAACACCAAGACCACCAAGAATACCCAGGAAAGCAATAACAAGCGTATTTGGACTGACAGGCAACTCGGGAAGGTTCGCAAAGTCGATGATTCTAAATTGCTCTCCTTTTTGTCTTTTTTCCAGGTTTTCCGATATCTGAGCGTTCATTTTTTTGTTCAAAAGGGAGTTATAATTTGCTTGCGTGTTTCCATAATCTCGGCTCATGATCACCATTTCCTGTTCCCGCTTTGGTGTGTTTTCAACCCGACGTTCGTAGAGCCGAATCTGCCTTCGGAGATCCATTTCCCTTTTCACCAAATCGCTGAATTCCTCACCTGCCTGGTCAATCTGCCGCTGCAGCGCCATCACTGCTTCAGCTCGCATATCCACTTCTGTATAGTCTTCATCTAATTTTTCCGGCAAATCACTTGAGGCTTCTATTTCGTCTCCCAGAGGTAGCACGCCCCGATCTATCTTCTCTTGTGCCACCTGTTTTTTTAACTGGCGGATATTACGCTTTAAGGCGCCAACATCAGGATAATCTTCACTATATTCTGCCAACATCTTGGATAATTCTTGCCGACGAACCAATAATCTCTGCATCAACGGAGAGGGCGGAGGCGGGAACTGCACGTCCTTCTTCTTAACAGGCGCATTGACTTTACTGGCAGAATCCGCCTGACTCAGCTGAGTCAGCTCGCGTTTGGCTAAAACTAACATTCTTTCTAAATCAACAGCTCGGTCCTGGCTTGTCTTTTTTGAAATTTGTATCGAATCCAGGTTCGCTTGGAAGCGATCAAGCGCCCGGAGGTTAGCAGCAAGTTGACCCGGTAATTCTCCAATATGTCTTCTCTTGTAATCACCAATCTGTGTTTCTTGCTTTTCTAACTCAATTTTTATTTGCCCTAACTCAGAAACAAGAAAATCTGTAGCGCCCTCAACAAAGGCTTCCCTAATCTTCAGATTTTGTTCAATCACAGCTGATGCTAATTCATTAGTTACATCCATAACCGTCTCAGGGTTCTCTCCTGAATACGATATTTCAAAACTATTAAGGCGCATCCTTCCACTCGTCGTGACGAGAATATTTTCACGTATTTTTTCCAGCTTACCTTCCATGCCAGAGGTTTCCGAATCAAGAGTTTCTGTTTCCAGACTGACACCAAAACGGTCTGCAATGCGCTTCAGAAGGGACGGTCTGGGATGTTGATATAATTCGAACTTCTCAATAATCCTTTGGAGAAACGACCGGCTGAGAATCTGCTGTTGTATCGTTGTTAGACGGTCTTGGGCACTTCCCGATACGGCTGATTTCACAATGGAATCAGGCACCTTTTGGCCTTCCACTATAATGAGTGTACTCGACTGATAGATTTTTGGAAGTGTTTTAATCAGATACACTGAAATACAAGCCCCGATGATGACGGGGAAAACAATAAGAAACTTCCGGCGCCATGCGATTCCAAGAACATCCCAGAACCCCTGTTGGTAATCTACTTTTTCTGTTATTTCATCCATGTATTACTGTTCCTTCGTCGATCCATCGTTTTTAAGTCATCGTTCATGGCACTAGTATCGTATCTCCGCGTCTTAGAATGACATTTCCTTCCGGTTTTTTTCCATTCAAGATATCGTTGTAGTTGATCTTAAACCGCCTTTCCCGCCCGTTTTCCTTTCTCAACAGGACAATTTTTTTCCTGTCGGCAAACTCTGTAAATCCGCCGGCCAAGGTAATTGCCTGGAGAAGCGTTGTTTCACTCCTGAGATTGATCTTCCCGGGCTTCGCAAGCTCTCCGACCAGAAAAACGGACAGGCTGTTAATCTCTTGCACAATGACAGAAACTTCCGGTTTTTTTTTGTACCTTCTCAGAAGCACTTTTATTGAATTCCTCAACTCACTCGGAGTCAATCCCGCAGCCTGCACATCCCCTATTAACGGGAGCGAAATCTTACCGTCAGGACGAACAAAGATGGTTCTGGAGAGTTCCGCATTCTTCCAAACCAACACCTCAATAAGATCCTCCGCCCCAAAAACATAATCGTTCCCACCAAATCCCATTGACGAGGGAGGAACCGACGGTGAAATAGAGACAACCATTTTAGGGTTTTCCAGGTTAGACGACTCAGATACCGCAGCGCCGTTCTGGGATTTTGGAACAACACGAATGATGCCACATGCGCTCACAAAAAAAGTCAAGATGAGATACCCCGACAATAGCGCTTTATTTCTCCTCACTAAATCTCCCTTCTCTGGGGGGACACTTCCCCCCTTTTTTTACATTGTATAATTGTTGCTTACACTTTGATTAGTCACGATGACTATACCACACGGCATCGTGTTCACTTAATTTTCTACGGAATTAGCAACTTAAATTCACAAATTCAGGTAAAGATTTAAGATAAAGAAAAACATAAGAAAATAGTAATTTTATAATGAAATACGAATGATTCTACTTTAAGACAAGAATTCTAATTCGTCAAGCCCCTCAAATGGGGGGTGTAATCTCAGGCGGGAAAATGGGACTGAAGAACCTTGGCGACAATGCCAGCCCGCGTCGTAACCTCCAACTTCTTCATGATCCGCTTAATATGATCTTTGACGGTATATTCTCCAATCTCTATACAAACCGCAACCTCTTTGTTTGTCTTCCCTTCCAATAGTAGCTGCACGACCTCACCTTCCCTGGGTGTCAGTTTCGTTGTTTCTCCTATGTGATCCACTCGAACGCCTTGAGAGACCCGCTCAACCAGGATCATAATGTCAGCGTGCCCTGCTCCCCTTCCATGCTGACGAAGCTTCAAGGCTCGAAGGAGATAAACAATACCTCCCTGAATACAGATTCGGTTGACAGTTGGCATCGCTTCCTCAGCCTCGTTTTCGCTTAAAATACCTGAACTTGCAAAATAGTCGTACAGTTCATAAACAATATCAGGAAGTGGAAGCATATCGCAGGTGACATTCTTCCCTTGGTTCTTCTCTGCGCCACTCTGCACCTCCTCTAAAGAATCAGACCGTTTCAAGGATTCCGGTTTTTGTGACAATCGTTCCAAAAAACACCTTGCATCATGGTTGGAATACAGCATCTCCCCTTCCGGGTTTAGAATGAGAATGCCGGGTTGAGCTCTTCTCCTGATTAACGAATAAAGCTCTTCCTCATTAATCCCGACAACCTTCTGGATCGGCTTGAACAATTGAGCGGGCGGTCTACTTGTCGGGCTTTTCTTATCAAAAAACTTCGGGTCCTGAACAATATTTTTCAAATGACTACCGATGACCGGCAACAAATCGGATAACAGTGAAAATTCCGCATCATCAAACGGTCCTTTTTCTTTTGCCCGCCAAAAAATGAAATAACCAATGCATCGTCTGTGATTATCCAGGAGAAGCCCGACAAATGAGTAGAAAAGGTTGTCATCCTTCAAAAATTTCCAATATAGAGGATGGTGCATCAATTGCGAAGTACTCCACCACGTCTCCCCTCGGAGAGAGGTCACCTCTTTTTCAAGAAGGTCATGCACACTCGGAAAGCAACGATCATCAAGTAAGATTCGTTCTACTTCAAAGCGAAGGGGGGAATCGTTCCAGATTTGAAAACTGTTTAGCTTCCGTTGTCCTGAGAGAGAGTCAACGGGAAAATACCAGCAAGATTGAAACTCGATTTTTCCCTGAAGTATGGAGAAGATTTTCAGAAAAAACTGATCAAGGGCCAGGCCGGAAAGATCCAGTCTTTTAATCTCCCTAAGGTATTTTTTTCTATTTGATTGGATTCGATCATTCAACTTACGATACCGGGTAAAAGACTATGGATCACGACTCTTAATTAAAAACTGCGCCCAGAAGCGATCAGAGCATTTCCAAGGTTTTTTTTGCAAGCTCAGCCCCCGGGAACTGCGCATTCAATTGAAGCGATGCCTCCAGTTCCTCCTTTGCCAAACCTTTCTTCCCCTCTTTCGCATAGGCCATACCGAGATGGTAGCGGACAATAGGATTATTCGGAAGCTTTTCCGCACTCTCCTTTAACAAGGAGATTGCCTTCAAAAAAACATTTTTTTTGAAATAAATCCATCCGAGGGTATCTGCAACGGAAGGATTATCAGGATATTTTTCTTTGGCAAGCTGGGCCAGAGAGAGCGCCTTGTCAATATTACCACCCTGTTCCGCATAAATCCAAGCAAGATTATTGGCGGCAGGCGCAAAATTCGAGTCAATTTTCAAGGACCGTTCATATGCAGCCTGCGCTTTTTTATAATCCCCTTGGGCATCATAAATCACGCCTTTCAGCATGTACACCTGCACAACCTTCGCATTGACATTAATCGCCTCATCCAATTCCCTTAGGGCTTGTCTATATTGTTTTGTTCGACCGTAAAATTGGCCCAGATTGAGATAAGCAGACAAGTCGCTAGGATCCAGAGCAATCGCCTTTTTGTAATCAGCTTCCGCTTTTTTGTTCTCTTTTTTTGAGGCGTACAAACCTGCCCGAAGACGATAAAACTCCCCGTTGTTCGGGACGACAGCAATCTGTTTTTCAACACGCTTTAATGCCGAATCCAGACGTTTTTTGGAGAGTTCAATGGAAACAATTTGGGACAGGGCATCCACAAAACCGGGATTATAGGACAATGCCTTTTCAAACAGGCTTTTTGCCTCCCCTTCCTTTTTTTCTGTCCTTTTCAAAAGACCCAGTCTGAAATAGGAAATCGGATTTTCCGGGGCAAGTTTCATGGCCTTTTTATAGCTCAGCTCCGCCTTCCTGATATCCCGCAATGCGAGTGCAGCATCGCCCTCCAGAATCTGAGCTTCAAGGTTTGAGGGCTCAGCCTCAAGCACCTGTTCCACCTCCTCCATCGCCAAGCCATAAGTCCGGGATTTAAGATGGAGTTTGGCTAAGGAAAGTCGCGCCCGGTAATCCTGTGGTTGTCGATTCACTGCTTCGGAAAATGAAGACTTCGCCTGTTGCTCATCTCCTCCCAGGAGATGAGCAAGCGCCAAGTAATAGTGAATCTCAGGATAAGCCGGATTCAACTGTGCCACGCGACGAAAGAGGTCACTCCCTTCGTCCCTTTTTCCCTCCATAAAAAGAAGACGCCCTTTATAAAAAAGACCGTCGGGATCTTTCGGAGCTGTTTCGAGAATCTCATCCACCATTGATCGGCCCTGCTCGGTCTTCCCCTGCCCGAGGTAAAGTTTTACAAGCTTCTTCCGGGCGCCTAGTTTTTTAAGGTCAAGGCTTCTGGCCTCAAGATATACACTTTCAGCCTGCTTATAGTTCCCCTGCATGTCATACAGCCTACCTAAAGCCACAAAGGGTTCCGGATCCCTTAAATCGATTTTTGTCGCTCGCAGCAGTGTTGCCTCCGCACCCTTCTGCCGTTTTACTGAAAGGAAGAATTGTGCAAGTGAAAAGTAAAGGACTTTGTTGTCAGGAGACAATGCAATTGCTTTTTTATAATAATTTTCCGCTGCTTTTTCCTGCTTTGTCAGTTGATAAAAACGGGCGAGGGCGATATGAGAAGCAAGAGATTTCGGGTCAACTGAAAGCCCTTTTTTCAAAAAGGCCTCTGCAGATTCCGGCGACTTTTTCCTCAAGTAAAGTCCGGACAACTCCTGGTAAAGCATGACCTCCTCGGGATAGAGTGACAGAAGATTTTTGTAGACCTTCTCTGCCTGATCCAGCTCGCCGGTTTTAAGCTTAACTCTCGCCTGAATTAATTGGGCCTCTTTGTTATCAGACTCTTTTTCAAGGACAAGATCGGCCTTTTCCTGGGCCTTCTTGAGATCATTCGAAAGGAGGTAAAACCCACCCAGCTTGACCTGTGCATCCAGAAAATCCGGATCTAACTCAACCACATCACTAAAGGATTTAAAGGCAGTACGAAGATTCGCCAGTCCGCCTTTTTTCATGTAGACCAGACCCAGCTGGTATTTTGCATTGACATGACCCGGGTCGAGTTGGAGTACATTACGAAATTCAATAATGGCCTCCTCGTATTTTTTTTTCTCCGAATAATCGAGTCCCCGATCATAATGTTGAACCTTGTTCTCCTCGGCAGAGGCACAAGAAAACATCAGGGCAAAAAAAACCAGGATGAAGAATGCCCCAAAGTTCCGAGAGATTGTCACCCCGCCGACTCCAGATCCATTTCACCGGGACGACCGACACTTGTGTACTTAAAGCCGTACTCCTCCATTCTCTTCGGCTCATAGACGTTCCTCAAGTCAATGAAAATGGGTTCTTTCATGCTTTTCTTCACTCGATCAAGGTCTAAACTCCGGTAAGGGTTCCACTCGGTCATCAGGATCAAAGCATCTGCGCCATCGATCGCAGCATATGGATCATCGACAAAGGTCAGGCCTTCCATGACCTTCTTAGCTTCTTCAATCGCGGCAGGGTCGCAGGCTACGATCTCCGCCCCCGATTTTTGAAGCGCCTCGGCAATAACAATGGAGGGGGCATCCCGCATATCGTCGGTATTCGGTTTAAATGCAAGCCCCAGTAGGGCGATACGCTTACCCTGGAGATCTCCAATGGCCTCTTGGATTTTCGTCACCATGCGTTCCTTCTGGTTTTTGTTAACCTTCATGACCGACTCAATAATGTCAAACTGGTAGCCGCTATTCCTTGAAATCTGGGCCAGAGCGGAAACATCCTTCGGAAAACAAGAGCCGCCATATCCCGGACCTGCGTGTAAAAACTTGGAACCGATCCGACGGTCAAGCCCCATGCCTTTGGCGACCTGTTGGACATCGGCGCCGACCTTTTCACAGACATTGGCCACCTCATTGATAAAGGAAATCTTGGTAGCCAAAAAAGCGTTTGAGGCATACTTCACCATCTCGGCTGTTGGGATATCTGTAATCAGCATCGGGGTTTCGATCAAATAGAGTGGCCGATAGAGGTCCCGCATAATCGCGGCCGCCTGCTGGCTTCTCGCCCCGATGACAACACGGTTCGGATGAAGGAAGTCTTCAATTGCGGAACCTTCCCGTAGAAATTCCGGGTTTGAAACAATATCGAAATCAAAATGTTCTTTCAGACGGCTACCGATGATCTTTCGAAGCCTTGCACCCGTCCCGACCGGCACAGTGCTTTTTGTCACAATCACCTTGTATCCGTTCATCTTTTCGGCAATCGTTTCCGCTACCGCTTCAACATGGGAAAGATCGGCAAAGCCATCTCCTCTCGGCGGTGTTCCGACCGCAATAAAG
The DNA here is from genome assembly GCA_029261195.1 of Nitrospirota bacterium. Taxonomy (GTDB): domain Bacteria; phylum Nitrospirota; class Nitrospiria; order SBBL01; family JAADHI01; genus JAJDBU01. The sequence continues at coordinate 28,661 of JAJDBU010000025.1, forward strand.
ATAACCAAAGCTTCCTGAATGGCCTGGCCTAAATCGCTTGTAAAAGAAAGCCGACCGGCCTTTGTATTCTTTTTGACCAGTTCTTCAAGACCCGGTTCATAGATCGGAATGCCTCCCTTCTGTAATTTGTCGATTTTGTCTTCATCTTTATCGACACAGGTCACCGTCACACCCAACTCAGCAAAACAGGCCCCTGTCACTAAACCGACATAACCACTTCCAATAACAGCAATATTCATGAGTTCCTCCAAATTTTTGACAATCCGAAATTATATATATCTTATATGGCTTTATCAAGCTGATGAGAGTCTTGAATGGAGTCAAAATGGGCTTGATTTTTTCTGATTCTGGAAAGGGGAGGGAATAGGACAAACACACCATTAGCCCCCTACATCACTCTTAAAACGTATTGCCTTTCACTCTTTTTCCCGATATATTCCATCGCTATCATGTGGGGCAAATATGAGCAAAATTAAACTTCTTATTTTCGATCTTGACGGAACTTTGATCGATTCAAAAAAAGATATCGCCCATTCGGTGAACCTGACCTTTCGTGATGTCGGACTCCCGGAAAAACCGCATGAGGTGATTTATGGTTATGTCGGGAACGGCGTCAGACAATTGATCACGGATGCAGTTGCTTCCGACGACCCGACGCTGATTGACCAGGCCCTTCAAATCTTTGAGCGACATTATCTCAAGCACCTACTTGATGAGACCCGTCTTTTTCCGGGGATGGAAGAGGTACTCCACCACTACAGCGGCAGGAAGATGGCCCTTGTCACAAACAAGCCGGTCAACTACACAGACAAAATCATCAAAGGGCTCAAACTCGATCAACACTTCGATTTCATCATTGCGGCACAGCCGACGATCCGACTTAAACCTGAACCCGACATGCTCATAAAAACACTTGCTGCCTTGAACATCGCCCCCGCTGAGGCCGTCATGATCGGTGACTCCCTAAATGATATTAACGCCGCCCGTTCTGCAAAGGTGCGATCCTGTGGGGTGGCCTACGGTTTTGGACAAAGGGAGACCTTACAATCTGCATATCCCGACTATTTCGCAGAGTCCTGTGATGAACTGCTCAATCTTTTTTAGTTTTTTTTTGTATAAGGAGTCTTCATGAAAAAATTGCTCGTAAGCCTTGTGTCCCTGTTCTTGATTCCGATCAGTGCCGGCGCTCAAACACTTGCCGACCGTGTCATCGAACATACACTTTCCAACGGATTAAAGGTGCTGATGGTCGAACGACACCAGGTCCCGACGATCTCCTTTCGCATCGCTTACAAGGTGGGCGGCGCCAATGAAGTCAACGGCATTACTGGTATCGCCCATCTTTATGAGCATATGGCCTTCAAAGGCACCACAACGATTGGTACGACAAATTACGCCGAAGAAAAAAAACTGCTGGACCAAATCGAGGTCGTGAATGAGTTGTTGATACAGGAAAAGCGAAAGGGAATGGCCGCCGATCAAGCACGTCTGTCTGAATTAGCCACTCAATTTGAGGCCTTACAAAAAGAGGCCAGACAGTACGTCATTCCAAATGAGCTGGCCGAGATCTACGACCGGAACGGATCAGTCGGCTTCAACGCCTCAACGGGTAAGGATGTCACTAACTACATCGTCAGTTTTCCGGCAAACCGCCTCCCCCTGTGGATCGCAGTGGAATCGGAACGGATGGCAAGGCCGGTGATGCGTGAATTTTATAAAGAGCGAAATGTTGTGCTTGAAGAACGCCGACGTAGCGTCGAAACCAGTCCCGGCGGCAAACTCTATGAGGCTTTTTTAGCAACCGCCTTTGCCGCCCATCCCTACGGAAATCCAACCCTCGGATGGCCTTCGGATGTCGACAACCTTTCTGCAACCGAAACCAGCCGATTTTTCAAGACCTATTACGGACCGAGTAATACCATCATTGCCCTGGTCGGTGATTTTAAAGCAGATAAAGTGATCCCCATGTTAGAGGCCGCCTTCGGAAGCATTCCGACGGCCCCTCCGCCCCCGCGTGTCGTCACGGTTGAACCCCCTCAGAGAGGCGAACGACGGGTTGAAGTGGAAGAAGAAGCCAATCCTCAACTCCTGCTCGGATATCACAAACCCAACCTGCACCACGCGGATGACGCCGTCTTTGATGTGATCAACGCCTTGCTTTCAATGGGACGGACTTCCAGGCTTTATAAAAGTTTAGTCGTCGAACAAAAAATTGCCGTCTCCGCTTCTGCAGGCAGCAGCACCCCCGGTGCGCGATATACAAACCTGTTCACACTCTCGGCAACCCCCCGCGCGCCCCATACCACTGAGGAGCTTGAAACGGCGCTTTACGCTGAACTGGAAAAGCTCAAAGAAGGAGGCCCCACTCAGAAAGAACTCGACAAGGTGGTCACGAATATCGATGCCTCGAAGATCCGGGCGCTTCGTTCCAACGGCGGACTGGCAGGTCAGCTTGCCTATTTTGAGGCCGTTGCAGACGACTGGAAATATATCATGCGGAATCGGGACGCCATCGCCAGGGTCACGGCAGAGGATGTCAAACGAGTGGCCAAGGCCTATTTTGTCAAGAAGAACCGAACGGTTGCGACCTTGGTCAAACAGCAAGCGGCGCATCCCGACACGAAAAATATGACAGATGCAAAGGAGGACGGACGATGAATCGCCCTGGAATTGGAACAATCCTAATTGGTTTTATCCTGCTCTTTTTCCCCGTTCTGACAATCACAGAACAGGCCAGCGCCGGAGAGACAAAGAGCGATCCGAGGACCATGACCTTCGATCCCATTGTCTTCCAGCCGCCCAAGGCCGAGCCGGTCGTCCTATCAAACGGTATGGTCCTTTATCTTCTGGAAGACCATGAACTTCCTCTGATTTCTCTTCAGGCCATGATTCGCACAGGGGACATTTATGAACCCGCTGACAAGATCGGCCTGGCGGGCATGACCGGTAGCGTCATGCGCTCGGGCGGCACTCAGAACCGTAAGAGTGATGAAATCGACGAAAGCCTTGACCGGATTGCCGCCCATCTCTCCGTCGGCATCGGTACATTATCTGGCAGTGCTTCGCTTGATACCTTGAAAAAAGATTTCGATTTCGGGCTTGAACTTTTGGCTGACATATTGATGCACCCGGCCTTTGAAGAAGAAAAACTGACCATCGCAAAAAACAGTGCCTTGGAAGGCATCCGACGCCGGAATGACCGTGCCTCATCCATTGCAACGAGAGCCTTCTGGAAACAGCTCTACGGCAAGGACAATCCCTATGGTCGTGACGCATCACTGGAAACAATCAACTCTATCAGTCGGGACGACCTCATCTCTTTTCACAAACACTACTTTGCGCCAAACAACATGATTCTGGGTGTGACGGGTGATTTCAAAAAAGAGGAGATGATCGAAAAGATCGAAAAGGCCTTCGCCGGATGGCCGATGAAAGACGTCCTCACATATCCAGAGGTGGCCCCGGTTGTTGAAAGAAACTTAGGGGCGATTTACAAAATTATCAAAGCCATCCCGCAAACACAGGTACGTATCGGGCATTTGGGCATCCGGCAGAAGAATCCCGATTTTTATGCCCTCTCGATTATGAACGATATCTTAGGAGGTGGAGGATTAACAAACCGCCTCTTCCAGGATGTCCGGACGCGGCAGGGCTTGGCCTATTCGGTCGGCAGTGTCTTTCGTCCCGGAAAGTTAGAAAGGGGATTTTTCTTAGCCTATGGGGCAACCCGGGCCGATGCCACTCATCAGGCCATCTCGACGATGATCTCACACATCAGCAAAATCAGGGAAGAAGCGGTTTCGGATCTTGAATTGAAACGGGCAAAGGATGCCTTTCTCAACTCCTTCATCTTTTCCTTTTCAAGCCCCGCACAGATCGTCGACAGACAAATGTCTCTGGCCTACTTTGACCTCCCTCCCGATTATCTGGAGCAATACCGGGCCAATGTCGAAAAGGTCACAAAAGCGGACATCTTACGCGTCGCCAAAAAATACTTGCATCCCGACCGACTCATTATCATCGCCGTAGGAGACGAAGCGCACTTCGATAAACCTCTGTCGGTTTTGGGAGAGGTAAAGGAATTGAGCATAGAGCCCTAGGGGGAGAAATCATAATGCTTTCAGTACGGGCCCCATTGTCCCAATCACAGACTATTTTACCAATCGAAAGTCATCTATTCGGATGACTTTCGATGCTTTCATTTCCATCACAAACAGTTGAAATTCCACAATGTCACTTAGATCCATCTCTCTAGTCGCTGGCGCTTGAATCACCTCAGCAAGATCAAGACTGATGTGATTCAAGCCAGGTGACAGCAGAAATATTGTATTAAATCGATCATTGTAGCGTTTTTTAGACCTTGAGTGCTGACGATCATGAATCCGGAAGAGTATTTTAAACGTTTCTGAAGTCGTGTTATCGATGCTAAATCTTAGTTCACGATAACCCTGCCAGTTATTCGGGAAAAATTTCAAAGAAAGCCCTGAATACTTTGAAGTCCCCAACGTGACTTTTAAGGAAGATTCTCCGCTGACCGGGGAGTCCTTGTCGATTTCAAACCTGGCGCTCCCAGTCCATCTGGAAACTTCAATTGAACTTTCAAAATCAGCAAGTACTGGAAACGCTCGTGCAGCAATGACTTCGTCAGTCAGTGACACGGCAAGGGGGAAAAGTTCAATCAATACAAGTAAAATTATGATGTACTGTACTATCCTTAAATTTAATTTTGTGGGCGCTTTTTTTGTCGGATTGAAAAAGAAAAGACCCATGAGGGATCCAATGAGATTTCTCCAAAGATCACCGAAATCCGGCATTCGATTAAACCCGTATTGGACAAGCTCAATAACAATTCCGAGTACCAGGGTGAAAATAATAATCCGGCGCAATTGAGCCAATAAAGACTTCTTCGAAAATTGATTATTTCTGGAGATAAACAGGTGAGTCAAAATCGCAAAAAATAATATATGCCCCATGTTCCAGGCATGGTTAAAAGAACGACCGGAGTCGTAACCTGGGCCTCCAACAAAAAAGAAAACAAATAAAACCGAAGCAAACGGAAATAAGACCCATTTTATTTTGTTATGCCCTGCCATGGAGCATATATAACATCAAGGCAGTTCATTTGCGGAATGAATCAGGGTTTCCTTAAAATAAAGAGGAATCTATTTACAAAACACCTCACAAGAAGTATCTTGTCTGCTCCGTTAATGTATGAGTCGCGTTCGCTAAAAAAGAATAATCATACAAGGCACTTAAGACAAGTACATGATGTTACACCGACTAAAACTGAAGGTGATTTACGGTGATCCGCTCCAACAGGACAAAGCCGCTAAACGACTCAAATTACGGGTGATCCTGATCGCCGGATTTGCTGTTTTTGTGCCTTTTCTTGCTGTCACTTATCTCTTGTGGGCTGAAAACCGGGTGATGAAGCTGCTCTTTATCGGCTTCCTCTCGGCGCTTGCCTGTGTCCCTGTCGTGCTCTATGCCTATTCACAAGGTTTCGGAAAGCCGCTCAAAGCACTGTGGAAAGAACGGCCTGAAGAATTGAAGTGGCTTTCCCTGAAGATCGGTTTTCTGTATGGATTTGCGCTCTATTGGATGATTTTAGGGATTGTCGAATTCCTCTTTGGGTACCAGTCCTTCCGCGCCGCCCTCATCAGTTTTGTCGCTTCCGCCGCTGCACGAGACGGTTTTGAGATCGGCTACCTCCGGGGTTTGAAAAATGCGAAACCTTCTCTTATAAAGATCTTTCCCGACAACCGGAGATTAAGTGAAATGTTTCCGGTCTCGGGGCAGAAGCTAATGCTTCTCCTTTCCTCAGCCCTGATTGGGGGCGTAGTGATTGGCTCATTTTTAGGACCGCTCCTGGTCAAACCACAACATCAAGTACTTGTAGCCGGTTTAATCATCGGAGGTCTCACAACCTTCTCATACGCCTGGACGATGAAAACAGCCCCAACGATTCGAGCCCTGATAAAGTATTTTATCTGGCCGGGTTTTACGATGTCCGTGACCTATTTTTTGATCCTGGCCTACCTGCTTCGGATCATCTTTCAGCTTAAGCTAAGCCCTGCTGTCGATTTCGCTATCTTGTTATCTGCAAGCGCTGCATGGCTCACCCTTGAATCCGTCTTTATGGCTTATCTTCAACAGGGGAAAACCCCTCTCATCGCCCCTCTGACAATAAATAAGGAATTGAACGCGACCTCTTAGCACACCTGAATAGGGCCTTAATTTTATCTTGATCAGCCGATCCCCTCTCATCTTACTTAGCCTCTTCTCACTCTTCATGATTTCGTGCGCGGGAGTCGATCAGTCCCGCGTCACAGAAGGGACAGAAGGTAACCTTGAGGCAGAATCGCTCCCTCCTGCCGATCAAGACCCCGTTTCAGATCAAGATCACTTTTCAAATCAAAATCCCGTTTCCAATAAAGAAGACGAGTTCGGAGAATTAGAAGACGAGTTTGCAGCGGTCGAAGCCGAACCGGTTTTTGACCCCCTTTCAGGCTATAACAGGGGCATGACACAATTTAATGACGGTTTTTTTGACTGGGTTGTTTACCCGGTGTCAGAGGGATATAAATTGATACTTCCGAAGGGAGGTCGAATTGCCATCAACCGTTTTTTTAAAAATCTCTTTTTCCCCATTCGTTTTGCAAACAATGTCTTACAGCTCAAATACGACAAGGCCGCCATCGAAACAGGCCGTTTTATTGTCAACAGCACGGTCGGCCTGCTCGGTTTTTTTGATCCGGCGGAATCATGGCTTCAACTGAAACCGCATCCGGAAGATTTCGGACAGACCCTCGGATTTTACGGGGTCGGCAGCGGTTTTCACATCGTCCTCCCCTTCCTCGGGCCGTCCAACTTAAGAGATTTAGTCGGTAAAGTACCCGACATCTATGCCACCCCGCTGACCTATCTGGATCCTGTAGAAGCCGCTTATGCAGCAGAAACGCATCGCAGGCTCAACGACGCATCAATTCGCCTGGGTGAATATCAGAGCCTGCGAAAAGACGCACTTGATCTCTATACCTTTTTACGCGATGCTTATGAACGCAATCGTAAAGCAGAAATAGAGGAGTAACCGATGAAAACCTGGATATTGATTTTCTTAAGCCTCAGCTTGTTCTCAAGCACGGTCTTCGCAGACGAGCTCTCTGAGGTCGATCACTTTATGAAGGAAAAACTCAGCACCGTCATGAAGGTACTCGAAAACAAATCCCTTTCAAAAGAACAGCGGGATGCAGCCGTGCTGGTACAAATTAATGCGGCTTTTGATTTTAACAAAATGGCAAAGCTGACCCTCGGCAGAAAATATTGGCCCGGGCTTTCTACAACGGAACAAACACGCTTTACAAGCCTCTTCATCCAACGCATGCAAGCCTCCTATCTGGAAAAACTCGACCTCTACACCGATGAACAGATCGCCTACAATCCCCCAATCCGTGTCAATAAAAATGTCCATATGCTGACCGAACTGGTCTCTGGGGACAATCACATTTCAATGCGCTACAAACTTTACAAATCAAAAGAATCGGGCTGGCGCGTTTATGATATCGAACTCGAAGGCGTTAGCATCATCACCACCTATCGTTCTCAGTTTTATGAAGTGCTGGACAAGGGAACGATAAACGACCTACTCAACAAGCTGGAACAAGCGGACGGGATGTAGCCAGCCCATCCTTACCTGCATGCCGAATGAAAACCTCCCGATCCTACAGCGCAAATCTGTTTGACAAAGTCGTCCTCGGACGACCCCGGCTCATTTTATTTCTTATCCTCATTGCGGTCTCGTTTCTGGGAACTCAGGCGAAGAAATTCAAGCTTGACGCCTCGGCAGACACCTTAATTCTGGAAGATGATGAAGACCTTCAAAATACCCGGACAGTCGTCAGTCGCTACGGGGAACAGGACTTTGTGGTGGTCACCTATCATCCGAAGTCCGACCTTTTTGACAAAGTCACTCTTGAGCATATCGACAATCTTCAGTCTGATTTAGCCGAAATTCGCAGTATTGAACGTGTGACTTCTTTGCTCGATATGCCTCTGCTTGAAAGCCCGAAGATTCCAATCAAACAACTCGCCACCAAAGTCATCACCCTCAGATCATCTGAAGTCGATAAAAAACTCGCCCGGATTGAGTTTAAAAATAGCCCGATCTATCACAATCTGGTCGTCAGCCCCGATCTGAGTACAACAGCAATCCAAGTTGTTTTCCCCGCCGACACGAAAGGAAACGACCTGCTCAAACGCCGAATCCAATTTAGAAAAAAGGAGCGGGAAGGCACGCTGAGTCCATCCGAAAAAATCGAGTATGCCGGGGTTCGCGCCGCACTGAGCCAACATAATGAAACAATGAAGCAGCTTCGCCATGAAAATATCGCCGCAATCAGGGCGGTCATGGATCGCTATCGTTCTGATGCAGAACTTTTCTTAGGGGGCGTCAGTATGGTGACCGATGACCTCATTACCTTTATCAAAAGCGACCTCAAACTTTTCGGAATCGGCGTTCTTTTTTTTCTAATTATTACACTCAAACTGATTTTCAAAAACCTGCGCTGGATTGTCATCCCGCTAAGCTGCTGTTTCCTGGCAACACTCGCCATGGTGGGTTTCCTGGGATTTTTCGGATGGGAAGTCACTGTGATCTCCTCGAATTTCATTTCCCTGCAATTAATTATTACCATGGCAATCACCATCCACCTGATTGTCCGTTACCTGGAACTTGCGGAGGCGAACCCTAAGGCCTCCAACCGGGAAATCATACTGGAAACTGTCGCTTCGATGTTCAAACCCTGTCTCTACGCCGCTCTCACAACCATTGCCGGTTTTGCTTCTCTGGTGCTTTCCAACATCCTGCCCGTCATCAATTTCGGTTGGATGATGATTGCAGGCATTTCCGTCTCCCTATTGCTTACATTTTTGATTTTTCCCATCGCCCTGAGTTTTTTCGAAAAAGTCGAGAAACAAAAATCGAGTCACAAGGTCTTTCCCTTGACTTCGATCCTGGCCCGATTTACAGAACATCGCGGTCCCTTGATCATCGTCATCAGCATCGGAGCCCTTGTCTTTGGTCTCACTGGCATCATGCGCCTGGTCGTTGAAAACAGTTTTATTGATTATTTCAAAAAATCCACTGAGATTTATCAAGGCATGAAACTCATTGACCAAACGCTTGGCGGGACCACACCGCTCGATGTGACGATTGACTTTGGAGAGCCGAAAGAAAACAAAACCGATTCAGTTGAGACAGCGGGATCATCAGACGAAGCAGACACATTCGATGAAGGAGACGAATTCGGTGACTTTGACGAATTTGAAGAAGAGGGAGATGCCGATAAATATTGGTTTACAAGTGACAAAATGGCCCGAATCAAAGCCATCAACGACTATCTAGATGCCATCCCTGAAACAGGCAAAGTACTCTCCTTAGGGACAATGCTGAAGGTCGCCGAAAAATTGAACGATGGCAAACCGCTCGATAACTTTAAGCTCGCCTTACTCTACAGTGAACTACCGGCAGACATGAGAACCCTCGTTCTCGACCCCTATGTTTCCGTTGAGCACGATCAGGCTCGTTTTTCGATCCGGGTGAGAGACTCCGAAAAGACCCTCAAACGAGACGAGCTCTTAAAAAAAATTCGTTACGATTTGATCAATCAATTTGGATTCAAAGAAGAACATGTCCATTTAACCGGTATGCTCGTTTTGTACAACAACATGCTGCAAAGCCTTTTTGATTCTCAGATCAAAACTTTGGGGCTGGCCGTGGCCGCCCTCATCTTTATGTTCCTCATTCTTTTTAGGTCCTTCAAACTAAGTCTCATTGCAATTACGCCCAACCTGCTTTCCATCGGTATCGTACTCGGGGTCATGGGTTGGGCAGGGATTCCCCTCGACATGATGACAATCACCATTGCCGCCATCAGCGTCGGGATCGCCGTCGATGATACGATCCACTACATCCATCGATTTAAACATGAATTTGAGGTGGACAGGAATTACATGGCGGCAATGCATCGCTGCCACGAGAGCATCGGACAGGCGATGTACTACACCTCGGTCACGATCATTATCGGTTTTTCCATCCTGTGCCTCTCCAACTTTATCCCGAGCATCTACTTCGGTTTATTGACCGGCCTGGCTATGTTCATCGCCCTGATCGCCGCCATGACCCTCTTGCCGCAATTGATTATCCTGATCAAACCGCTGGGACCGGAAGTAGAGTTAAAACAGAAGTAGAGTTAAAATAATGGGAGTCACCATGACAACAGAGAACACTGACAGAAACAGATTACTCGCACTGCTTATAAAAAAGTCCTTTCGCTACAGCGCGGAGGAGGCCTTTCAACTCACCTCCGGCAAAAAAACCGCTTATTACATCGATTGCAAAAAAGTTTCGCTAGACCCTGAAGGGGCCTATCTCATCGGAAAAGAAATTTTTGAGCGGATAGCTCATCTGCATGCAGAGGGTGTCGGTGGCATGACACTCGGCGCCGACCCTATCGCAACATCCGTTTCGCTCGTCAGTTTTTTAAATAAAAAATCAATCCCCGCCTTCATCGTCAGGAAAGAAGCCAAAGCACACGGAAGCCGCCAGCAGGTTGAAGGATCTTTAAAAACAGGGGCGAAGGTGGTGGTTGTCGAAGATGTCGTGACGACCGGGGGATCAACACTCCGAACGATAGAAGCCCTACAACGGGAGGGTTATGGCATTTTGAAAGTGATTGCCTTAGTTGATCGGAAGGAAGGCGGTGCGGAGCGGATTCTCAAAACCGGTGCGCCTTTTGAGAGTTTGTTTTGTATTGAGGATTTTATGCGACAAAGAGCAAAAACGACCTCGGATTAAACCGTTTGAGCACCATAAGCCTGCATGATTTTCCGCTCTTCCGCACCGCCCTTTTGAAGTTTATCTATCCGTTGTTTTATTAAAGCCTGTGTTCGCCTACTTACCCTCAGAATTCGATTGATTAGCTCCGCTTTGCGGTCCGAGGATTTTGCCGCAAGAGGCTGCCGGTCATTCATCTCCTTTAAGCAGAAATACATCTCATAATGTTGCTGCTCAAGTGCGACAACATTCTCCCACTCCTCATCTTCGGCCTCTTTGAGCATCTTTTCAGAAACAGCACAGAGCGATTCATAAAGACTCATCTCATCTAGCATCTCACTCAATTCCTTTATCCCTCCTCTTAAACCGCCTTTGCGATTGCGCCCGCCATTGATCGACGACCCGGATGATTTTCCGAAATTACTGAGATCTCTGTCCAGGCATCCCTTAAACCAGTGAGAAGATTTTCAATCTCCTCCAATCCTTCCTGGCTATTTTCTACATTCGCTTGAAGCAAGCTTCTAGTCATATAATCATAGAGCGCTTCGAGATTCCTCGAAATTTCGCCACCGACTTCATGGTTGAGACTTCCTGATAGCTCGCCAAGAATCGCAAGGGCCTTAGAGATGGACTGGCCCTTTTCAGCAATATTCTGCATCCGGGTATGTTCCTGGGCTGCCCAAATGGCCTTGAGTGCGCCATCGTATAACATTCGGACCAAGTTCTCCGGCGTGGCAGTCGCGACCTTACTTGAAAGATCAACCTGGGCATAGGTACTATAACTTCCGATCTGAACCATGAGTTCTCCCCCTCCAAAGTGCTTAATATTTTGAAATCGCAATGAAGCCTTGTTTTGCTAACTCCCCAGTCCGGAGTTAGCAAGTTTATTTAAATTAGCCAGTTGTGTGGTCAGAAAAGTACTGGTCGTCTGCATCCCGCTCAAAAGGACATCCAGTGCGGTAAATTGTTTGCGGAAACGCGCTTCGATATCAAGGAGACGTTTATTCAATACGTCACGCTGATCATCCAAATCGTCAATACGACGATCCAAACCGTCTGTGCGACTGGTAATCGGACCGGTAGCCCCGAGAAACTCATCGGCCAACTTGTTTAACTGAAAAGCATAGCCTTGAGAATAGTCGACTGTCCCCCGGCTGCCTGTCACTCCTCCGATGATCTGAACCTTGATGCCTTCCGCACCGCTCCCTGTCACACCGGTCAGAAACTGCCCCGATCCAGTGGCACTCACATTGTTGATCGTTCCGACCACATCGACCCCGTCGGTCTTTGTCGCACTTGCCCCTAATAGGTTTGTCTTTCCGTTTCCTCCGCTCACATCCACTTTTGAAACCGAGCCATAGGTTTTTGAGCTGAGCGTGAAAATACCAGATGCCTGTGACACTGCCACAGAAATACCTTTTGTAGATAAGGTGTTTAGGCCGTTGATCTTCGATAGTACCTCTGCCACAAGGGCATCGGAATCGGCATAGGTCCCTGCCGCAAGGGTAATCGCAACACTCTCCCCGTCTATCGTAAGATTCAGTGTGTCGTTCGTCCCCGTTGTAATCGTCAACCCTGCCGCTGCGCTGCCGACCGTTTTCCCCTGCGTTGCCAGAGTAGTGACTGATACCGCATAGCTGCCCGGCTTGGATTTGCTGGTGGCGCTGTTAAATTTCACCAGGCTGTCGGAAGGTTTGCCCATGTCGGCAAAAAGGCCGGCGATGTCATTAAAGTTATTGTCAATCGCCGTCTGAAGTTTGCTCGAATCAAGGGCCAGCCTGCCATCTTTTTGAAAGGCAACACCGATATCGGACAATTTTGTCAATGCACCGCCCAAGGACGAAATGGAACCCCCGACAGTCCGCCGTAGCCGGTTTTGTATCAAATTTGTGGAGCTATCGCCCTGTAGTAGACCTGAAATTTTCGTTGTGGCATCGAAGGCGGTCAAATTATCCATGACCTTGTTGACCTCGTTATAGGCGCTCACAAAGGCAGAGACAGACTGACTCACAGCTGCACTGTCTTTTGTAACCGTCAGGGTTGCCGGACTGCCGCTATTGGTTTTAAGCAAATTCAGGGTGATCCCTTGAATGGCATCGGTGACGGTATTGCTTGACTTGTTGATAGAAATACCATCGACTTTAAATGCGGCATCCTGTGCGGTCACGGTCTGAGAGAGGTTCTGAGTACCGGCCGGATCATGTGCGATCAGGTTTGACAATGCGGTATCGCCACTGACCGTAATCTTCATGCTGTTTTTCAGACCTGTATTGTCAGAGCTTAAAGAGAGACGGTTCGGGCTAGCACTGCCATCATTCACAATAGAGGCAGTGATCCCGATTTTTGCTGTGTTGATCGCATCGCGAATGCCTGTCAGCGAGTTATTGCTGCTGTCGATGGTCACTGTTTTACTGCCGAAGGCGTTGCCGGTAAAGGTCGACCCAGTATATTTCCCTGTTCCCGAATCAAAGCTTCCGCCGCTGACCGTTCCGAAGTCGAAGGTAAGTGTGCCGTTTCCGATAGCGCTGGTCGTATTCAACTGGCCTACGGCGGCTAGTTTTTGGGCTTGTGCGAGCTGAGTCACTTCCAGGGAATAGCTCCCTGCATGTGCTGTCGATACGGCTGAGGCGGTGAAGATCGTTTTATCGGAGGGCGTTGCAACCAGACTCTGAAATTTCGAGAGGCTACTGAGACTCTTCACCGATGTCTGGAATGAAGAAACAGCCCCTTTCAGGCTGCCATAGGCGCTCAGCCTAGCCTGAAAGGCCGCCTCTTTTCCATTCAATAAAGTTAAGGGCCGACTCTCAAACTCCATCAATGAGGTGATGATCCCATTAACGTCGAGGTTCGATCCGATTCCTGATGCAGCGAGTCCCATATGACCTCATTCTAATGATTTGTACATTTCCCTTCGACTTCGCTCAGTGAACCGGACCTCTGCCACCTGAGCGAAGTCGAAGGGACGCTTCAGGCTTTTTTTACGCTTGAACCCTGAACTATTTCACTAACGTCGTATTAAGCAATTTCAATGCCCTTAGGCCAGAACGCTCAGGATCGCGCTCATTTGACTTTCTAAATTGCGTGCAAGTGAAAGCACTTCTTCAGTGGGGATCTGACGGACCACCTCATCGGTGTCTGTGTTAATCACCCTGATTACGGTACGATTTGATGCTTCATCCACACTAAAATTCAGGCTACGCTGATAGCTCGTGGCAAATTCATTCAATTTTTTGACCGTCTGCTTAAGCGCTTCGCTGGTTACCGGAAGTGTTTCCCGTTGTTGCTCAACAGGTGGCATTTTTTGCCCTTCAAGCGACGAACCGGGCAAATTTTTCAGGCCTTCGTTCGGCGGTCTGGCAGCTGAACTGCTCACCACAGCAGTGGACTGAGGGATTGCATTGATCGGAGTCATTTTCTACCTCCCATTTCAATGAAATGGCGCACGGGGGAGCTTGTCCCCCGGTGCGCCTTCATTCTTACATTATCCTGAATGACTTTCCCTTACTGGAGAAGCGACAGGATGGACTGCGGCAAAGAATTAGCCTGTGACAACATCGCAATACCCGCCTGTTGCAGGATCTGTCCACGCGTCAAAGCTGCCGTTTCTTTGGCAAAATCGGCGTCCTGAATCCGGCTTCTTGATGCCGAGAGATTTTCCGTACTCGTCTGAATGCTGGCAACCGTGGATGAAAAACGGTTCTGAATCGCTCCCAGGCTCCCCCGGATACTGTTCACGGTCGACAAGGCCGCGTCAAGCACAGCAATCGCGCTTTGAGCCCCGGTATCTGTAGAGATATCCATACTCGATACGGACGAGAGCGTACTCGTATTGGTTCCGGCGGATGCGAAAACGTCCGCTCCCGCGTTCGCGGTGGTGATCTGCCCCTGGGTACTGGAAAGCTTCACTGTACCGGCTTTGATTGAGGAGTCAACAACACCGCCACCCGTCACAGTCACACCGGAGAAAGCGACAGTTTTGGTGGTTCCGGCATGGGTAAAGTCCAATAGATCGATATCTCGCCCATCTGAGGTAGTCAGGGTGAGCGAGTCTTTTGCGGTACTGGAAGTGAAGCTCGCGGTAATTCCGGTGGCCCCGGTCACGCCATTGATTGCCGATAGCACTGTCGAGAGATCCCCGGTATTCGCTATTGTCGCCGCGACCGCAGAGCCATTGAGGGTCATGGTGATCGCACCCGTGGAAACCACGCCGCTCAGTGTCGCGGTGTTTGTTGCAGTGGCGGTGATGCCAATGCCACCTGCAGCCGTGTTGATGGCGCTGGCGATAGCATCAGCGCCTGCATCCGCCGCGTAAGAGATGGCAGTTGTCGTGCCACCATCAACCGTCGTGAGCGTCAGGTCGGCTTCGATAACAACGTTATTTCCAGCGCTTACATCGGCTGCCGCTGCTGAGGTACTCCCGAGTATCGTTCCGTCCAAGGTCATATCATGGCTGCCAAGCGCCGTGGAACGGGCGTCGCTGATCTGAGAGATTGAGATGGTCTGATTGGCATCGGCTCCAACCTGGAATTTCTGGGTTGCAAAGGTCCCGTCCAGCAGGGTAATGCCGTTAAATGCCGTCTGGTCGCCGACACGGGTGATTTCCGCGACCAACTCCGTGACCTCTGCCTGTAGTGAGGCACGGTCCGAGGCGCTGTTCGTTGCGTTGGCTGACTGAACCGAAAGTTCACGAAGCCGCTGCAAGTTATTCACTGTTTCTTCCAAGGCTCCCTCTGCGGTCTGGGCGAGGGAGATGCCATCGTTGGCATTTCGGGCAGCCTGATTCAAGCCCCGGATCTGAGAGGTAAAACGCGTGGCGATAGCTATTCCCGCCGCATCATCCCTCGCACTGTTCAGCCTCAAACCAGAGGATAGACGTTGCAGGGACTGCGCCAGAGCGCCGCCAGATTTATTGAGGTTTCTTTGTGCATTCAAAGATGGAAGGTTTACATTAATTGATAGTGCCATGATTCTTTTCCTCCGTGATGTAGGTTTAGAGCATCCGTGCCCCATTGTTGTGAGCGCTTTGTTCGCTCATGCTTACAATGGTCTTATCGGAGGATCTTGAAAAAACTTTAGGGCTTGGAAAAAAAGAGTTGAAAAAAATTGAGGCAAAGCGGGTGGAGGGGCAATACAATTTTCGACAATGACAAGGGTCTGAGGGCTTATTCCTCCAGCAAACCCTTCACATTCTTGACCAATTCATCCAGGTCGAAGGGTTTATAGATCACGGTGTCGGCCTGACTGAATGCTTCGAACATACCTTCGCGTTCCGGATCTTTGTCGAGCTTGCGGGCGGTCACGATGATCACCGGTGTAGGTTTGATCCTGCCCGAGACGACATCTTCCTTGATCATTTTAGAAACGCGATAGCCATTTTCTTTCGGCATCATCACATCCAGGACGACAAGGTCGGGCTGAATCGCCCGGACCGCACCCAAGGCCTCCCATCCGTTTATCGCAGTACTTACTTCGTAGCCTTCCTGCTCTAGCTGGAATTGGCTTGTGAGCAGAATATCCGGTTCATCATCCACAATGAGAATTGTTTTCCTGGTCATTTCTCCCCCGCTTTTAGTTGACTTGATGAAATTGATGTAGCGCTGAAAATAAGCGCCTTTCCTGTCTCCCCTTCTGCCGGATAGACAACCGGTCCCATGATGTCGGGAAGCCCCTGTTTAGCAAAGACCTCATGACGAGACAAGCGTTGTGCTAATCGTTCAACAACCCGCATCGCAGAGCCTTTGTGGGTATCGGGCAGGAGACAAAGGACACGACTGAACAAAGGTTGAGCAATAATCAAGTCGGCATCTTCCCGAAGGATTTCTCTGATGCAATCGCCAGTTTGATTTATCACCGCCCGCTCTGATGAAGCCTCGTGATCGTATTTTTCCGGCTGAAGCGCCACGACGATCAATGAAAAAACTGAGTCTCTCGGGAAAGCACGAATGATCTTTTCTAACAAAGCCATTTCAATCGCCTGTTTTGAAAAAACGGGAAGGGTGAAAAAAAACCGGCAGCCCTCTCCGATTTCGCTCTGTACTCCCATGTCCCCCCCTTGTATCATCACCAGTTCCCTGGCAATTGCCAGTCCCAGGCCTGTCCCTTGAATCGTCTGCCCGAGGGAATCCCCCACCTGATAAAACCGCTCAAAGACACGCTCTTGATCTTCCGGAGAAAGTCCGGGTCCCGTATCGCTTACACAGATCTTGACCCATCCGGTCTCTTCATTGACGGAAAGACTAACCCGGCCTCCCCTGGGAGTAAATTTAAAGGCATTACTCAGCAGATTACAGAGCACTTGCTCTACCCGGTCCGCATCGGCATAAACCGCAGGAAGCTTCTGCCCTGCATCTGTCTCAAACTGAAGGCTTTTTTCCATTGCCTGATCCTGAAAAAGCGTAGTGACCTGCCCAATCAATTTGCTGAGCTTAAGCTCCGAGGGTCTATTTTCCACTTTGCCCGCTTCCAATTTTGATAAATCAAGCACATCATTTAATAGTGCCGCCAGACGGTCGATATTCCTGGAGGCCATTTTTAGAAAACGGTCCTGTGTCTCATTGAGGGGGCCTGCTTTTCCCCCCGCTAAAATTGCGATGGCATTTTTTATTGAGGTGAGGGGCGTCCTGAGTTCGTGAGAGACATTCGAGACAAAATCAGATTTCATGAGATCCACTTTTTTCAGGGCTTCATTTCCTTTTTTCAGGGTCTCTTCCGCCTCTTTCTGACGGTTAATATCCGTCAGAAAAGCAAAAATCTGAAGGACTTTTCCCGAGCGACTCCGAATGCTTGTGGCGTTGAAAAGGGTGTGAAGGGATTTCCCGTCCTTTGCCTTCAGTACCGTTTCAAATACCTTATGACTCTCTGATAAAACACTGTTCATCGCACCCTTAAAAGGGATTTTCCGCTTCTTTTCGATGAGTTCATCGGGCTTCAGCCTCAGAATTTCTTCCCGGCTGTATCCCAGCATCCTACAAAGAGAGGCATTCAGATCAATTGTCTTTAAGTCGGGATCGAAGGCCCAGTATCCTTCCGTCGTTGTATCGATAATCGTCCGGTACTTTTCTTCACTTCTCTTGAGGGCTTTTTCAGTTTCCTTTCGGCGGACTTCAGTTTGATACAGCTCCAGTGCATGACTCATCGTTTTAAAAACGATTTCAGGAGAAAGCTTTCTTTTTTGAAGATAATCGCTGGCGCCTTCCTTCATCGCAGCGACGGCAATGCCTTCATCCCCCTGTCCCGTCAGCAGAATCATGGGACATTTGAATCCGCGCGCTCGCATTGTTCGCATCACCTCAAGACCCGTATATTCACCCAAGTGATAATCGAGGAACCAGAGGTCGTAGACCTGTTTCTCCGCCAGTGACTCCACTTCCGAAAGGGTCTGTGCGTGGTCGATGACCAGCGTCGCCTCCGGAAATCCTTTTTTGATACAACGTCGGGTCAAGAAAGCATCATCCGGATCGTCGTCTACAATGAGACACTTGATTTCCATTTTAGCCCTCTAAAGAATGCATAATTTTCTGCGGCTTTTTCCGGGATGGATGACGCGGCAGCTTGACGATAAATGTGGCGCCCTGTCCGGGAGAGGATTGCGCCGTCATCTCCCCTTCGTGCCGTCGGACAATCTTTTCACAGATGGCAAGCCCGATACCGCTTCCCTCATAGTCCTTCCGTCCGTGTAGTCTTTGGAAGGGTTTAAAGATACGATCCAGATACTTTTCGTCAAACCCGATGCCATTGTCCTTCACCCGAATCTCGACATTCCCGTTTTTGCCCGGTACATTTTCTACCGAGATCTCAGGGGCCTGATTTTTTTGACGGTATTTCAGCCCGTTTCCGATCAAATTCTGAATCAAATGGTACATTTGCGTCCGATCTGCCTCGATTGTCGGCAAGTCTCCTATTTCGACATGCCCGTTTGACCGGGAGATCAAGTCATCAATGTCATCAATGACTTCCTCGGCAACCTTTTTTAAATCGGTGGATTGAAAGGATTTTGCCTTTGTCGTCACTCGTGAAAGAGAAAGCAGGTCGTCGATCAGTCTTTTCATCCGGTCTGAAGAGTGTTGTATGCGATCCAGAAAGCCAAGTCCCTCTCCATCCAGTGATCCGCTGTAATCTTCTTTCAGGATACTTGAAAAAGAACGCATCTTTCGTAAGGGTTCCTGAAGATCATGAGAAGCGATGGAGGTAAACTGTTCCAGGTCTTCATTCGATCGCGCCAGCTCATCCGCCCGTTTTTCCAGCTTAAGATTCAGGACCTTTAAATCGCCCACCATTTGATCAAAAGCCCTGGAGAGTTGACCGACCTCATCCTTTGCATCGGTTCCGACCTTAAAGCTGAGGTCGCCGTTTCCAAGGGTCTCCACCCCCTGCTGCAAAACGCGAATCGGTCTGGCGATTGATCGGGCGGTTGCGCGGGCAACGAAGACCACTAAAAGGAGCGTCATCAAAGCGATTCCCAGAGTCAGCCTCCGCAAATCATCAACCGAGGCAAAGGCCTCCTTGATATCAATTTTTGCCACCATGCCCCAATTCATCGAAGGGATGGCTCGCCAGACCGCAATGATCTCTTCCCCCCGATAGTCGATGGACCGGCCGGAGCCGTTCTGTCCTTCGACCGCCTTCTGGATGGGAATGGCCGTTTGACTTCCGATCGTGACCCTTCTCTTCAGTGCAGCATTTTGATCGTGACGAAGGGGATTCAAGAACAGGGCCTCATGCCCCACCCTAAGACCCACCAATGTTTCTCCTGTCTGACCCAAACCGGTGGTCTCCTGGATAAAGCGGTAGATCGAGTCCATCGCAACTTCAAGGGCAATCATTCCGATGAGGCTGCCATCAAAATCATGAACGGGCGCTGTGACGAACATGCCAAAACGGTTCCCGTCAACCTTGTTGATAAAGATATCACTGAAGTAAATCCCCTTCTGCCCCTCTTCAAAGGTCTTATTATCCGGGTCAGGGAGCATGTTTCCCACATCAGCCGCCCGGTGTTGTTCATTCGTCACATAAACGATCCGACCCTCAGGGGAAACCAGCAGCACATCCAGATAGCCATTCACCTTTTGAAAGGTTTGCAACTGGCCGTCCAGCATCTGCTTCGCCGAAATGTAATCAGGATGCGTCCGATGGTCTGCAAAGCGGGTCAGGACAGGGAGATTGGTCTTGATATTAAAATCGTCCTGCGCCGTTTTAATGTCGCCCGCCCGCTCATGAAAAAAGGCCTCAATCTTGTTGACCTTAAGGTCGGCAATGGACTCCAGGGAAGAAATTTGCGCCTGTTCCAAGGCCTTCCTGGCGCTCGAAAAGGGGATGAACCCGATCATAAAAATCGGGATGAGCGAAACCGCCAAAAAGCCAATCAGCAACCTTTGTTTGATGGTCATGATTTGTATATCCTAATAGCCATTGGAATAGATCACGGTTCTCCAGAAATAGTTCAGTCCCTCAACGACCTCAAGAAAGTCGTTAAATTCGACCGGTTTTGCAAGATAGGCGCAGGCGCCATTGTTGTAACATTTCACGACATCTTCCTCGTTTTTAGAGGAGGTCAGTACCATCACCCGCAAACGCTTTAAGTCCGGATGTGCGTCAAGTTGTTCCAATACCTCCAGCCCGTTCATTTTGGGCATGTTGATATCCAGTAGCAGCAGGTGCGGCGTCGGATACTTTTCTACATCCTGGTAAGGCTCTCTTCTGAGAAGATAGTCGAGCGTCTCTTCCCCGTCCCGAACCACAAAGACCTCATTTTCCAGTCTTGATTTTTTAAAGGCCCTCAAGGCGATGGCGATATCATCCTCATCATCCTCGGCCAAAAGAATTTTGATGGCTTCGTCTTTGATTGTTTTGATCATTCTTCTCTCCTTAATAATTTAAAACCAAGGGTCCTGTAGGGGCGACCCTATGTGGTCGCCCAATCTTTTGTCTTGTCCCATAACAGGGCGACCACATAGGGTCGCCCCTACGATGTTAAAAATACCTCACCCTTCTTCGATTTTTTTGGGAATCGTGAAATGAAAGGTCGCCCCTTCTCCCAATTTCGAGTCAATCCAGATCCGTCCTTTATGGTCGTCGATCACCCGTTTGACAATGCTTAAGCCCGCGCCTGTTCCCTCATATTCTCCACGTGTGTGAAGCCGTTGGAAAATACCGAAAATCCTTTCATGATATTTTGGGTCGATGCCGATACCGTTGTCCTTGACTGAAAAGTGGTAGTCGTCATTTTGTTCCTGGAAGCCGACTTCGACTTTCGGACCTCCCTCCGACACTGGAACTCCCGCCCGACCGGGGCCCCCGTTATTATTTTTTTGAGAAAATTTAATGGCGTTATTGATCAGGTTTAAAAAAACCTCACTGACTTTGATTCGATCACAGGAGATGACGGGCAGATGCTCCGGAATGACCAGCTTGACGCGAGAGGCCTCAAGGTCAAATTCGAGACGTTCCATTACAGAGCGAATCATCGTATCCACTTGGACCGCTTCATAGGGATGGTCTTGTCTTGAAATCCTGGAAAGGGAAAGCAGGTCGTCAATCAGCTGGACCATGCGGCCCACACCCTTCCGAATCCGCCTTAAATGATCCCGGCCTTCGTCATCGAGTCGGTCTGCATAATCTTCTTCGAGAAACCTGGAAAAACTGGCGATGCCTCGAAGCGGCGCTCTTAAATCATGACTGGCCGTGTAGACAAAACTGTCGAGCTCCAGATTGGCTTTTTTGAGGGCTTTTCGCTCTGCCTCAAGTTTTTCCTCTGCGGCCCGGCGCTCGGAAATATCGTTGACAACCGCCAGAACACGCGTTCCCTTCTCGGTTTGAAATGGACTCAAACCGATTTCGACTGGAAACTCAGTTCCATCCTTCCGCATTCCCAGAAGATTGTTCCCCGCCCGCGAGGCGCCCATTGCAGGAATCGGCTTGTCATGATAATGGGCGACATGTTCTGAATGCTGATTTCTGTATCGCAGGGGAATGAGCGCCTCTACCTGTTTTCCGATGAGTTCACTCCGTTGATATCCGAATGTTGTCTCAATCATGGAATTAACCAAAACAATCTTCCGATCCTGATCCGTCAGTATGATGCCATTCGGGGAAAATTCGATAACGGATTCAAATTCTTTGTTACTCGCCTCAACCTGTTTCAAAACTTCTGAGAGATTGGCCTTGCTTTCTTCGGCCTGCTGAAAGCCTTGGAACATGGCAACAAAAAGTCCCTGCATCATGCAAAGGTAGCTGACTTTTTTGAGCATGTGGGCGATATCAAACATCGTGTCGAACAAACGAACAGAAAAGCTCATAAACATCACTTGTCCCATCAAGCCGACGATAAGTGAAATCACCACCCAGTCTTCAAAGGAATCCTCTTTCCAGTGTTCCCTCTTTAAGTAGCCCCCCAGGGCAAGCAGAAAGAATGCGGCAGGCACAAACTCTTCCGGTCGCCCGAAGAAGAGTTCGGGGTAATAGGCGCGTGGGAGAGGATAAAAGGCGAAGAAAAGAAAGCTAAACAGTGTCGCAGCGCCCACAGCGATAAAAACAAAGCGCTCGGAGATGTGGCCCTGCGCTTCTGTACTGCCGGACTGACTGCGACGGCTTGTCCACCAGCTCAAGGCCATCAAAACAGAAAGAAACATCCGGGAAGCCAGCCAGCTCCAGGGGCTGAGGGAAGGGAGAGGTGAAGGGAAATAGGCATCAAAGAAGGCAGAGGTGACGACGGCATGATAGCCATCTAAAAACGCGGTGCCGAGAAAGCCCGCGCCGATGAGCAAAAAGACATTATTTTTTTTCGTGTAAAAACGGATCAGCGCCAGAATACCGACCATCAAGGCCAGCGTGGTGGCGAGCACCTCCATGATCGTGTGAAGGGTTTTGTTGCCCTGCCACTCGATTTGTCCTGCGATCAGAAAGCCGATCAAGAGGAAAACGGTCACAGAGATATAGCGGCTTATTTTGTATTGAACTGCTTTTCTGTCGTGTGTCATTAAAACTCCGGATTGCATTTATTTTTAGTCATCCATTTTTTGTCTTCGTCACTGCTTGTGCCGCCATCGCTTTTTGAACTGCCTCTGAGACACTTTCTGTTGACGGCGGTTTTTGAAGGATCATCAGCGCCCCTGCTTTCAGCACAAGTATTTCCGCCTGCTCCTGAACATCGGCCGTTGCCACAATGACCAGGGCATCGGGATCAAATTTCTTCATCTCATCCAGGGCTTCAAAACCGTCCATCACCGGCATGGTCAAGTCCAGAAAGGTTAGGTCGGGTCCGAGGGTTTTAAATTTTTCGAGCCCCTCCAGGCCATCCTTGGCCTCTGCGTATTCAAAATCAAAACGGTCTGTGAGGCATTTTTTCAGGACCATGCGCATAAACATTGAGTCATCAATAATCAGTACTGTTTTAATCACCTTCCCTCCAATCGTCTGTTTTTATTTCAGACTGCCTTGTAAAAATGTCATGCTGCGTTTTATCCCGAGCAAATCGGATTCACATCCGACAAACATCGTCCTTCCCTCAAAAGCGCCAGAAAATCCTCCGGCGGCACCGGCCTGCTAAAGAGATAACCCTGCATGGCGTCACATTGCCTGTCCTGAAGAAAAGCGAGCTGTTCTTCCGTTTCCACACCTTCGGCAACCACTTTTAAACCCAGGCTATGAGTCATCGCGATAATCGCGTCAACAATTGCGGTTCTGTTTCGTCCATTCTTCTGATGGCCTGAAATTTCATGGACAAAGGATCGGTCGATTTTGACGGTATCGATGGGAAAATGCCTCAAATAACTGAGGGAAGAATAGCCGGTGCCAAAATCATCAATAGAGATCTTGATCCCGATCTGACTCAATTCCTGAAGGGTTGATGTGCTTAAGGTAATATCCTGCATTGCCGAACCCTCCGTAAGTTCTATTCCAAATAAGTGAGAGGGGATATGAGTTGCTGTGAGGATTTTTTTGACCAACTTGGTCAAATTTTGATGGAGAAACTGACGTGCGCAGCAATTGAGATTGATATAGGAGAGTGAATATCCCGCATCTAACCAGGACTTGTATTGTACCCCGGCAGTCTGGAAAATCCATTCACTCAGGGGAAGGATTAAACCCGTTTCTTCCGCCAAAGGAATAAATATGTCGGGAGGAATCAAGCCGCGTTCCGGATGATCCCAACGAATTAGCACCTCACAACCTTCGATCTGACCGCTGATCAAGGAGACGATCGGTTGATAAACCAGGCGAAATTCTGAACGATCCATTGCTTTCCGAAGATCGCTTTCCATTTCCAGAGAGGCCATCGCACTTTGATGCATCTTCTGAGTGAAGGTCTCATGCCGTGCCCTACCCTGGGCTTTGGCACGATACATGGCATTATCCGAGTCTCGAAGCAGGTCTTCCGGTTTTTCATTATCCTTTGAACCCAGCTTAATGCCGATGCTGGCCGAGATCACAATCTC
Organism: Nitrospirota bacterium; assembly: GCA_029261195.1. Taxonomy (GTDB): domain Bacteria; phylum Nitrospirota; class Nitrospiria; order SBBL01; family JAADHI01; genus JAJDBU01. Next base: position 52,928 of record JAJDBU010000025.1, read on the forward strand.
CCGCTCCCCGATCATGAAGGGGGCGCACAGCACCTTTTGTATCCGGGCCGCTATGATGCTGGCTGTAGCGGCACCGTCTAAATCTTCTACAATGATGCCGAACTCATCTCCGCCCAGGCGTGCAATGGTATCCGCTTCCCGCAAACAGCCTTCCAGGCGAGGCGCAACCTCTTTCAGAAGTTGATCTCCGATTAAATGTCCCAGGCTATCGTTAATCACCTTGAAACGATCCAGGTCGATAAAAAGGACAGCAAATTGATAGTTTTTGTGACGTTTGACGCGAATGGTCGAACGTCTCAACTGATCCATAAAAAGTTTCCGGTTCGCCAGGCCGGTTAAACTGTCATGCAAAACCCCATGGCGGAGCGTCATCTCGATGTTTTTACGATCAGTGATATCGGTCATGGAACCGGCCACACGGCTGGTCTGCCCGGCACTGTCCCGAATGGCCATGCCACGGCTCAGCATCCAGCGGTATTTTCCATCCTTGTGACGCATCCGGTGTTCACATTCAAAACAGGGGAGACGCCCTTTCATGTGGGCCTCCATGCTGTCTTCTAAAGTCTGGACTTCTTCCGGCGCGATACGGGTATGCCATTCAGCAAGACGATTCCCGATCTCATCTTCTTCATAACCCAGCATGGATTTCCATCGGGGTGAAAAATAGATTTCATTGTTGAGCACATTCCAATCCCAAATCCCGTCATTTGCACCGCTGACAGCAAGTGCGTATCTCTCCTCACTTTCCCTTAAGATCCGCTCTGTCTCCTTCCGCTTCTGCTCTGACTGGTAAAGCTCCAATGAATGCCGAATGGCCTTGCTCAGCAAAGTAGGAGAAAGGGTTTCCTTTGCGAGGTAATCGCTGGCTCCTCTTTTCATGGCGGCAACTGCAATCGCTTCATCCCCCTGTCCGGTCAGGAGAATTACGGGAGTGGTGATTCCACCTGTCCGGATGTGTTTCATGAGTTCGAGACCATTCAATTCACCCATGTAGTAATCGAAAATAAAGAGGTCGTAATCGCCTTTCTCAAGAAATAAGTTCACTTCTGAAAGTGACGCCGCATGATCAATCGACAGCCCGATTCCGGCCAAACTTTTTTTGATATAACGTACGGCAATGAGCGCATCGTCCGGATCATCATCGACGATGAGTATCTTTAATTTTTTTGCTTCCACTTCAGACCTCCGAGTCAGTTGAATTCGGCTTGGAGCGTATGCACATCATTGAAATACCCGGAGTAATGACCGGGCCATGACCAGCAAACCGACAATATAACGCCCCTTAATCGTCATGATTTTGACTATTTTCCTTTAAATTTTGGCGAGTACGGCGAGTACAGGGAAAAAGATGAGGAACCCTGCCATGTATTCCGCCATATATTAAGCCGGAATACATGGCATTCAGGCTGAAATGCCCGGAAATATCACTTGCATCAAGATTCATATTTTGTTTTTTCAAAAACCAAGCCAAAAAAAAGAGTCTTGCGTTCATACCGGTGTTGTCTGGAATGAGCAAGAGCTGTGCCCTTGCACTTTGTTGTATTTTGAAGCCTTACAGCCTTAAGAGTTATACGACATGAAGGCTTCAAAATAGGGTGCGGAAGCTTGGATTAATCGGGGGAGAATCAAAGCTCCCGCTTTCAGGCAAAACAACTCATGACTTGATCAGAACTTGCTCAGAACTTGCTCAGAACTTCCTCAGAACTTCCTCAGAACTTCCTTAAGTCCAATCATCGGGGCATTTTACTCGAATGTCTTGGATGAACTGAGGGCAGAGATTTGTTTGACTGCCTAAAAGAAGTCGACTGTTTTTTTCATATTTAAGTATATTTTTTGAATGAAATTCAGACGAAAATATCACTGACAATATGGAGTTCATTAATGATTGCCTTTGAAAAAATGAGGGAAGTTCTTCCTTCAACAACGCGCCTCAATGCTTCCTCAGCGCGACCACTTGGGAATACCAGGGCAGAAACGAATATATTGGCGCAATAATAATCTCTTGGTCGTTTTCCAGCTTGATCTCGCTCTTAGAGCCTTTCAGGTCATAGCGTTGCTAGCAGCATTCATTTGACATTGTATTACGTTTACACTACATTTATTTCAGGTTGAGTGAGGTCGTATTTTGGAAAAGAAAACTGCAACTGCACAGGTAAGACTTCCCCCGAGTATCAAGAATCAGGCAGAAGGTATTTTAAACGCAATCGGTCTTTCGCCGTCATCGGCAATTGAAATGTTTTATCGTCAGATTATTGCTTTTAAAGGATTACCTTTTTCGCCAACACTTCCCAACGCAAAGACTTTAAAAGCCATGAACGAGGTTGAAGAAAGAAAAGGACAATCTTTCAAGACTGTAGATGCGCTTTTCGAGGATCTTGAGCTTTGAACTTGGCACTTTTCAGGACAGCAAGTTTTAAGCGAGACTTCAAAAAAACAAGAAAACAAAATCACGACATTAACGCCCTCAAAAACGTCATTACGCTTTTGCAAACGGGCAGAGCGTTACCAGAAAAATATAGAGACCACAAGCTGACGGGTGACTATAGGCATTATCGGGAATGCCATATCGAGGGAGACTGGTTGTTGATGTATCGCATAGAAAACTATGTGCTGCAACTTGTTAGATTAGGTAGTCATTCAGAACTTTTCGGGTAGATCCAGGCAGACCCTTATTAGCTATGTTCATAATAAACACCTCAAGACTATCCCCTTATCTCCTCCCCCTTATCTGTAGTTGGTAAACTGAAGATCAATCCCGAAATCTTCGGACTTGAGCAGCTGCATAATATCCTGCAGGATATCCCTGCTTTTGCTGGTGACCCGGAGTTGATCGCCCTGGATTTGGGCCGTCGCTTTGAGTTTGCTGTCCCGGATGGCCTTGCTGACTTCTTTGGCTTTTTCGGAGGCGATACCTTGTTGCAGGGTAATGCGTTGCCGTGCTGTGCCGCCCAAGGCCTTCTCAATTTTCTGGTAGTCGAGCGCCTTTAACGAGATGCCCCGCTTGATCAACTTCGATTGCAGGATGTCGTTGACTGCCGTCAGTTTGTATTCATCATCAGATGAAATAATAATCTCTTTGTCGTCTTCAAGTTTGATCGCGCTCTTAGAGCCTTTCAGGTCATAGCGTTGGCGGACTTCTTTCGTTGCCGTTTCAATTGCATTTTTGACCTCTTGAATCTCGACATTGGACACAACATCAAATGAACAACTGGATGCCATTCTTGACTCCTTTCATAACAATGCAAGGTATATCAGCTTCCCCCTTTGCTTAAGGGGGACTGAGGGGGATTTATTTTGCAAACAGCTTTGAAAATGTCTCGTAACCTTCACTTCGCAGGGCTGTTTGGGGAATGAATCGTAGTGCCGCAGAATTGATGCAGTAGCGCAAGCCGGTCGGCTCCGGGCCATCATCAAAGAGATGGCCTAAGTGGGAATCACCCGCCTTGCTTCTGACTTCTATTCGCACCATAAAAAGGCTACGATCCTTCTTTTCAACGACCGCATCAGGGGCGATGGTTCTTGTAAAACTGGGCCATCCGGTTTTGGAGTCAAATTTATCCTGTGAACTGAAAAGCGCTTCGCCCGAAACAATATCGACATAAATCCCCTCCTCTTTATTGTCCCAGTAGGCGTTTGAAAAAGGCGGTTCAGTCCCGTCTTCCTGTGTCACTTTATATTGAAGGGGCGTAAGCCGTTCTTTTAAGGAGGGTTTGTCATGATCGGAGTTCAGCATCGCTTTGTCCTCTTGATTTTTTTCATTCTGCCAGACTGTTTCCAGGTACTGATCCCGCCCGGAACCCGCCCTGTAAATCTTGTAGCGAATCGGACTCTTTTTATAATAGTCCTGGTGATATTCTTCCGCCGGGTAGAAAACCTTTACTTGTTGAATCTCCGTGACCACAGGTTTGTCATAGCGTCCTGAGCGATCGAGCCCTTCTTTTGAGGCCGTGGCTTGTCGTTTTTGCTCTTCATCATGAAAAAAGATAGCGCTTCGATAGTGCGGGCCTCTGTCCACAAAAGAACCCCCGGTATCCGTGGGGTCAATCTGCCTCCAGAAAAAATCGAGCAGATCTTTGTAGCTGAGCTGTTTCGGATCGTAATAGACTTCAATGGCCTCCAGATGTCCGGTTTGTCCGGAAGAGACCGCTTCATAGCCCGGATCTACTTCGTCACCTCCCGTATAGCCTGAGATGACTGCGACGACACCGCTGAGTTTTTCAAAGGGCGCTTCCATACACCAGAAACAACCTCCGGCAAAGGTCGCGATTTTTATCTTTCCATTTTGAACATCCATTTGAGTATCCACTCTACGTTTCTCCGCCAGTTTTTCTATGAGCACCCGATCTCCTGTATTTGTGCAAGCATTCAAAACAAGACACAAAAAAGGGATGATGAGAAAAATTCGTTTCATATTTTTATTCGTCCTCATATTTTTATTCAACGTCATCGCAATCGACCCTGTCAAGGATATAACGGTCACCGGGGAGTTTTTGCCGGTTTGAATCGGCAAGAATGACCATAAGGCCCCAAAAGAACCGTTTTAAGGCAGTTAATTTAAATATTTGACGTGGTATGGAACTTGCTTTTTGTTAAGGGCAACATCTTATTAACTCAGGAACAGCAACATGGAATTGGCATATCCGGTTTTATCAGGCGCAATTGCACAACAAGCCAAGATGGAACTGATCACAAACAATCTGGCTAATGTGGGGACAACCGGATTTAAAAAGGATATTGCCGTTTTCAAGGGTATCCTGGCTGAACAGGACGAAACATTGGGTGCGAGCGATCCTGTCATCGGACTACCCGCAACATTCGGCACTTTCAGCCATACCGTCACCGATTTTTCTCCCGGTGCAATTAAGGTGACGGGTGAAGCACTTGATATTGCGATTGAGGGAGAAGGCTTATTCGCAATTTCGACACCCCAAGGCACCCGATATACTCGCAACGGGCATTTTACGCTCAATCCGGATGGACTGCTCAGCCTGGGCGCATTCCCAGTGGAAGGCGTCAGCGGACCGATCACGCTACCTGCCGGTCAGGTTCTAATTGATTCGTCGGGTAAGATATCAGTCAAAGGCGTCGAGGCGGGTTCGGAACCCATCGAAATAGATACGATTCCAGTTTATACCTTTTCAAAGCCGAATGACCTCAAAAAGGTTGGAGGGAACCTTTTTGAGGTCGCCGGCGGCGGGGCGACGCCATCTCTTGAAGCAACTGTTCTACAGGGGGCGCTGGAAGCCTCTAATGTCAATCCGGTTGAAGAGATGGTTGCAATGATTGAGGTGATGCGTCTTTACGAGGCATCACAAAAAGCCATCCAAACAGCGGATGAGATTGCAGGCAAGGCGGCAAATGAATTGGGACGACTCGCTTAGATTTGGAGGGCTACAAATGATACGCGCATTATCGGTGGCAAGCACAGGCATGGCAGCACAGCAGTTGACCGTCGAGGTTATTGCGAACAACCTGGCCAATGTTTCAACAACCGGATTTAAAAAGAGCGCCTGGAACTTTCAGGACTTGCTCTACCACACGGTGAGGGCAGCGGGAACAACGACCGATGTCGGCACTACGCCCGTCGGCATCCAACTTGGATCGGGGGTCCGGGCCGTTTCCGTTCACCGCTCCTTTAAACAGGGTGATTTCAGGGAGACCGATAGCCCGCTTGACCTTGCCATTGAGGGAGAAGGTTTTTTTCAGGTGAGTCTTCCCGACGGAACAAGCGCTTATACGCGAACCGGTTCTTTTAAAATGGACAGTGAAGGCAATGTGGTCACCTCTGAGGGTTATCCGATTCTACCCAACATTTCGGTCCCCGCAAACACACAAACCCTGACCGTGGGTGCAAGTGGAGATGTCAGCGCTTTAACAGCAGGCAGTACAACAGCGACGGTTGTCGGAACGATTGAATTAGCTAGATTTATCAATCCGGCAGGATTGAACAGTTTAGGGAAAAATCTTTATCAGGAGACGGCTGCTTCGAGTTCACCGACAACAGGTACGCCCGGACTGGACGGTTTAGGTACGCTATTACAAGGGGCGCTCGAAGGCTCCAATGTCAATATCGCCGAAGAAATGGTTAGCATGATTGTGGCTCAAAGAGCCTATGAACTCAATTCAAAAGCCATTCAGACCTCTGACGAAATGATGGGCATCGCCAATAATTTAAAACGGTAAAATTATGAAAACAATTTTTATCATCATTTTTTTCTCCCTTTCCTTCTTCAATTTTATGGGGATAGCGACGGCGGGTGCGACCACGCCACACGAAGTGATCTCGGCCCGTATCAATCGCTATGTCGCCAAAGCCCTTTCACTTCAAGCTTCTGATATTGAGATTGCAGAGTTGAAACCGGCAAGCGGGGCCAGACAACTCTTTCCAGGAAAAATCACGCATATCCGCCCGGCCAAGCCAGGAAAACTACTCGGGCGAGTCCTCTTTGCCGTGACGACGAAACAGGCGAGACGAAATACCTTTGTGCAATGGGTGCTGGCCGACATTGCCCGGATTCAAGAAGTCGTTGTAGCGACACAGTCCTTAAAGCGGCATCACGTCATCACAAGGGGTGATTTGGGCATTCAAAAAATCCGAATTCAAAATCGAGCAATACCCTACGCCACCGATCCGAATCACCTGCTCGGCCTCAGGATGATGCGTTCGATCAGAATGGGTCGGGCAATACGGACGGATCGTCTCGAAGAGGCCCCGGTCATTCTGCGAGGGGATCGCATCACACTCAGCTTACGTAGGGGGGGACTCTCTATTTCAACGACGGGGAAAGCGAAGGAAGACGGCCTTCAGGGCGCCTTGATCAAGGTCACCAATCTCGATTCAAGAAAAACGGTGATTGCAAAGGTCATCGGACCGGGCCATGTCCGTGTTGGCCCAATGAGGAGGGAGTAAGGCATGCGTCCTGATCAGAACCCAATACTCGGAGGAAGCCTGTTCTTTTTGACGGCACTGCTTTTCATGACACTGCTGATGTCTGGCTGTTATTCGAGGGCCATTCAGGTCGTCGATGAAGAATCCCTCAAGGCATCTGCCGAAGAAGAGGACGAGATAACCATTGCGCTCTCACAGGCAAGAGAATTACAAAACAAACAGCAAGTTCAAAATACCGGTTCTCTTTGGCATGGAAATCAATCCAGAAGCTACTTTTTTCAGGATGCAAAGGCTGGCTTTATCGGAGACATTGTCACCGTGAAAATTGTTGAAAATGCAAAGGGTTCAAAAGACGCCAAAACAAAAACAGGCCGCTCCTCCAGTCTTTCCACATCAACCACTTCCTTCTTTGACACACCGGCAAACACATTGGCCGGTCTCGGAGCCGGAACGACCTTTTCAAACCAATTCGATGGTGACGGCGCGACAAGTCGAAGCGGTAGTCTAAGCGCAGAAGTCACGGCGGTTGTCACAGCGGTCTACCCCAATGGCAATCTGGCGATTAAAGGCAGACGAGAGGTCCTGATTAACCATGAAAAGGAATATATCTCTGTTAAAGGCATTATCCGACCGGAAGATGTCGGGCCGGGGAATACCGTCTTATCCAATGTCATCGCAGATGCAAAGATAGAATATTCAGGTTTAGGCGCGATCAGCGACAAACAAAGGCCAGGATGGTTGATGCGAGTGGTCGACATGATCTGGCCGTTTTAGGTCGAAATTTATGGTAGGGGCGAACCTGTGTGTTCGCCCTATGTTTGCCTGTCTGAAATGCGGGCGAACACATCGGTTCGCCCCTACATTTAAAACAAATGAACATAGGGCGAACGGATTGATATTGGGCGTATTGCAATACGCCCCTGCCGTGATACGAAAAATATGAACAGGGAAAATATGAGACGACACGACAACGACAGACAACTCCCCCCCATCCCTTTGCTCCCCTTGATTTTCTTGTTATTTCTGGCCTGGGTGTTCTTCCCCACGAAGTCTGAAGGGGCGCGCATCAAGGATATCGCTTCCATCGAAGGCGTACGGGATAACTCCCTGATTGGCTATGGTTTGATCATCGGCTTAAACGGCACCGGCGATAAATCGGGCACCCTTTTTACCGTTCAAACCCTTTCCAGCATGTTAAATAAAATGGGCATCACGGTGGACGCCAAGTCGGTCAAAGTAAAAAATATCGCTGCGGTAATGGTGACCACAAGACTTCCCCCCTTCATCCGCTCCGGGAGCCGACTGGATGTCAATGTTTCATCACTGGGCGATGCGACAAGTCTTCAGGGCGGCACCTTACTGATGACACCGCTAAAAGGGGCTGATCAAAATGTCTATGCCATCGCCCAGGGCCCGGTTTCGATCGGGGGTTTTATCGGTGGAGCGGGAGGAGATACGACTCAGAAAAACCACCCGACCGCCGGAAGAATTGCAGGGGGCGCTTTGGTTGAAAAGGAAGTGCCCTTCAGTTTTGCGGAGATGGACAAATTCAAGATCGTTCTGAGGCGTCACGATTTTACAACAGCCCTGCGTCTTTCCAAGGTCATCAATGCCGCACTTGAGGCCGACACGCCCGGGCTGATCGCAGCACGCCCAATCGACGCTGGAACCGTAGAGCTTCGAGTCAGCGAAGCCTATCAGGGTAGAGAGGTCTCCTTGATTGCCTTGATTGAAGGACTCGACGTTGCTGTTGACTATCCGGCAAAAGTGGTTGTCAATGAACGAACCGGCACGATTGTCATGGGAGATCAGGTCCGAATTGCCGATGTCGCAATCGCTCACGGGAATTTAACGATTCGGGTCAAAACGGATTTACAGGTTTCTCAACCTCCGCCGCTTGCACCGAAGGGCGCCAAAACTGTTGTCGTACCCCAGCAGGAGACGGACGTCATCGAAGAAGATTCTAAAATTGTCTTCATGAGGGGGGGCACGACCATTGGCGATTTGATCCGGGGTTTGAATGCGATTGGCGTTACCCCGCGTGATCTCATTTCAATCCTGCAGGCCATCAAGGCTGCGGGGGCGCTACATGCCGATTTGGAGATTCTATAATCATGGATGAATTCAGCTTGCTTGCGATTTCTCGACCGAGGCCGGAAATTAAAAAATCAGAAAGTCCAAAACCCGGAAGTACAGAAAAAATAGATGACATCAACAAGGGCGCGAAGGCTTTTGAATCCTATTTTGTGCAGTCCCTCTTGAAAGAGATGAAAAAAGGGATTAAAAAAGAGGGAGGCTCAGGATATGGTGAGGGAATGTATCAGTCCATGTTTGATGAAGCCATTGCCAATAATATTGCAGAGCGTGGGGGCTTTGGTCTGGCAGATGTTCTCATTGAAAACTTATCAGATAAATAGAAAGTATGCCGAATGAATCCCTCATTAAGGAGAGGGAGGGGCCATTAAAGTTTTCAGACCAAGCGACCGATAGAGCAAGGGTATGATTCTTAGGAGAAAATTATGAAGATACCAGATCAAGACATCGGAAGACATATGGAAAAGGCGCTGTCGGGCCTCAAGGGTCCGGCAAAGCCGCTTGAAGGAAAGAATGCTAAACCTGCTACAGAGCAAAGTCCCGCTCCCGCCACAGACCAGGTCCATATTTCAGGAAAAGCGAGGGATGTTCAGCGTTTAAATCAACTCGTGACCGAAGTGCCCGATGTCCGGGCAGGCAAGGTCGAGGCGCTTCAGAAACAGATTGCGGCGGGAACTTACGGCGCCGACGGCAGGGCCATTGCTGAAAAGATGGTCGAATCGACCCTTCTGGACAAGGTTTTATAAAAAATGATCATTGCAGCAACAACAGGTATTGCTGAGACCGACATGCTTGCACTTTGTACTATCCTTGAAGAAATGGTGAGTGCTTCCAAAAAATTGATCGTCCTGCTTCAGGATGAAAAGCGGCACATCATTGAAGGCGAAGTCGACCGCTTGCTGAAGTTAAGTAGTGAGAAAGAGACAGTAATTCAGTATCTGGCCAGACTGAATCAGGATCGAATCGCAGTGCTTCAGCTCAGCGACAGAAACGACCCGCCTCCCACTCTCAGGGACCTGATTCCACTTTGCCCCGATATTTATCAAAACCGTCTCCGGACTGCGCATCTGCGGCTTGAGGCCTTGAGCGCCGGAATCAACGAGCTGAATCAGATGAACGGCCTTTTGACCGACCGGGTGCTCCGGCAGATTGCCGGCCTTCTGGGCGTTCTGGGCCATCTTAATACCGCAGGTTCCACCTATGCGCAGAGCGGAACAATGCAGACCCTGCCCACAGGCGGCAGGACGCTCGGAAAGGGCTAAATAATGGCGGGCATCTCAGGCATATTCAATATTGGTCGCTCCTCCCTGTTTTCAAATAAAAAAGCGCTGGAAGTCACCTCCCACAATATTGCTAATATGAATACTCCCGGTTATGCCCGGCAAGAAGCCATTTTAACGACAAGCCCGCCTCGAAACAGCAGCCCCGGCCAGTTCGGAACCGGAGTGCAGGTCAAAGAGGTCAAACGCTATATCGACCGCTTTGTCGAACAGCAGATCACCGCCGGTGAATCAAAGTTCGGTCGCTTTCAGGCAGAAGAGAAGCTCCTTCGTCGGATTGAAGCCACCTTGAGCGATGCCCAGGGCACCGGAATCAATCAGGCCTTCAATAATTTTTTCGCCGCATTAAACGATGTCGCCAACAACCCTGAGGATCATTCCGCTCGTGTTGCCCTGATTGAACAATCAAAAGGACTATCACAGCGTATTGCAACGACAGACCGGCAATTTCAGGAAATCCAAAGCGATATCAACGCCGAAGTCGTCTCTACCCTTGATGACGTCAATCTCCTGGTCAAACAGATTACCGCCTTGAATGTTGAGGTAAAACAAGCGCAGTTTTCCGGACAGAATGCCAATGATCTCCGCGATCAGCGGCAAGGTCTTGTCAATGAATTGGCGTCAAAGATCGATATCCGTACCCTTGAAAACGACAAGGGCCAGATGACGATATTTGTCGGAGGCGGCAAGGCCATCGTGGAGGGAGAACTGAGTGGCAGTCTGCGCGGCATCTTCTCTGCGGACAATCAGGGTAAGGTCAATGTTTCCTTTGTCTCCTCCACGGGCACAGTCAGCGATATCAATTCAAAACTTGCAGGTGGCAGTCTCCAGGGCCTGGTCAACTTAAGAGACACGGTCGTGCCCGGTTTTACCGACACACTAGATCAACTGGTCGCCGGAGTCAGCAATGAGGTCAATCAGATCCATCGCGCAGGTTTCGGCCTTGACGGATCGACAGGGAATGACTTTTTTTCGCCTTTGAGCCCTTCAGCGACCGCTCTGTCTACAAATACCGGATCGGCTGTGGTAAGCGTCACCGTGAGTACAGCGACCGCCCTCACCTTCGATGCATATGATCTTAGTTTTGCAGGGAGCAATCTTACCCTCAGCAATCGGGACAGCGGCACATCCACAACCCTTGCCTATTCCGATCCGACAACCGTCACTTTTGAAGGACTTGATGTCGCCATCAGCGGTGCGCCGGTAGCGGGAGACCTCTTTAGCGTCAGTGCCCACAAAGGATCTGCGGGAAAAATGTCCGTCCTCCAGACCGATCCGAATCGTATCGCGGCCTCATCGACGGCGGCAGGTGCGCCGGGCAATAATGACAATGCCCTTCTCCTAGCTGCGATACAGGACAAGTCGATTTCCGGCTTGGGTTCGACAACAGTTCAAGGCTTCTACAGTCGTTTAACAGGGGATATCGGTGCACAATCCGCAACGGCAGGCCGAAACGCTGCCGTCGAGACAGCCATTAAAAGCCAACTGAGTAATTTGAGAGAAGAGACCTCGGGGGTCTCACTCGACGAAGAAATGTCCAACATCATCAAATTCCAGCGTGCCTTTGAAGCCTCTTCAAGAATCATTACGATGGCGGATGAACTCACCCAGACTATTCTGGGCATGTTGAGATGAAGGCCTTGGAATATTGAGGTAAAGGAGCGCTATGCGGGTTTCAGACCGGATGTTTTTTAATGCAATTTCTGCTCGGATGCAACAGCAGAACGGGCAGCTTTTGCGCATTCAGGAGCAGATGGCGACGGGAAAAAGGATCAATCGCCCCTCAGACGATCCGCTCGCCCAGGCTGCCATCATCAGAAACAATCAAAGCCTTTCTGAAGTCGACCAGTTTCTCCGCAATATCACACAGGCGGACACGGCATTGTCCTTTGGAGAGTCGGCCTTGCAGTCGCTTGAAGGTCAATTGCTCCGGGCGCGTGAACTCGCCACACAAGCCGCCAACGCCACCTATACTGCTGCCGATCGGATCAACATTGCCAAGGAAGTGAAGGAGCTTTACGATCAACTTGTGGGGGTGGCCAATTCCTCACAGGGTGGACGATACATCTTCGCCGGAGATAAAACGGCTACCACTCCCTTTGTGAGGCAGGGCAACACCACCGGGACAGCCGTCACGGTGACGCCGGGATCTCCGGTGACGATTGTCACCGGAACAAACGATCAGTTAACGTTTTCACTTGATGGCACAACATCGACAATTACGCTTCCAGCCGGAGCCAATACCAGTGGTGCAGCCCTTGCCACAATGCTGCAAACGGCGATCAATTCAGATGCAAGCTTGAGCGCTGCAAACTTAAGCGCCACCGTCACCTTCGAAACCGACCATCTTGTGGTTCAGTCCAATGCCATCGGCGTCACATCCAACGCAAATATCACCGGCGGAACGGCCCAGACGATATTAGGCCTTTCGGGGGGCGTCAACCGACCCGCCGGGACCTATGTCGGGGATTCCGGAGAATCCGGTATCGCCATCGACAAAAACAACACCGTCATCAAAAATATTCCGGGTGATCGGCTGATCATCGGAGCAGGTGGCGGAACAAATATCCTGGCAGCGATTGGCGGGCTTCAAAGCGCTCTGGAGACGAATAATGTAACGGGGATTCAAAGCGCTTTGACAAATATAAGCCAGTCAAGTGAGCAAATCAGCAATGGGCGGGTCACCATCGGTTCCAGACTCAACCGGATTTCAAGGACTGCCGACATGCTTGAAGATTTCAAAGTCGTTGTGACACGGCTGAAATCGGATCAGGAGGATGTCGATCTCAGCAAAGCGATTTCAGAACTGGTGCTCCAGCAGAACGCCTTGGAGGCAAGCCGGTCCTTAGCCTCAAGGGTCTTTACCGCACCCACACTCATGGACTTTTTGAGATAGTAGTGAGCACATAATCTTAATCGTCATTCCCGCATGTTCCTAGCGGGAATCTATTAGTTGAATGACGTGGATTCCCGCCTTCGCGGGAATGACACATGAGTCACATCACTTTTTAAGAAGATAGGTGGAACCCTATGCTGGTCCTGACACGGAAGTTGGGCGAAAAGATTTCGATTGGAAACGGAATCATGGTGGTTGTGACGGAAATTCGCGGCAACCATGTGAAACTGGGTGTTGAGGCGCCTAAAGAGGTCAGCATCTATCGTGAAGAGGTTCTGAGGCGGACGATAGAGGAAAACAAAGCCGCAGCGACTGGCGACCTGCAGGAACTTCAAGGTCTGCTGGACTCAGGCCAGCTCGGCAAGCTCAAAACCGGGAATAAGGAGTTGAACAAGTGCTTGAAGAAGTGAATGTCGATATTGAGCGTAGTACATGCGAACAGCCGGAGCCTTTAGATCCGGAATATTGTATCCGCTTTCAGAGCGGGATCTTAGGCTTCCCGACCATCACAAACTATCTCCTGATTGCCTATGAAGAGGGGCAGTCCTTTTTCCGTCTTCAGGCAGCGGATCAAGACGACTTAGGCTTCGTTGTCATTGACCCCCTTTCATTCGCTCCCGATTATCAGCCGAAATTTTCCAAATCCGACCTTGAAAGCCTTAAGATCACCGATCCTGAATCAATGGTTCTCTTAGCGATCGTCAGCATTCCGAAAGACGAGCCGAGTGCAATGACCGCCAACCTGATGTCCCCCCTGGTCATCAATGCGCGATTACGAAAGGGCAAACAAATCGTCTTGAGCAATTCAGAGTATGCCATCCGTGAAGCGATTATTAAAACGGCTTAGGTTGATTTGCTGAACACCACCTTCAGTGCAGATCATTCCGGGCTGGATGCGGCCTTGGACATCATTCGGATTGAGGTCGATCCGGCGAGTAATGAGGCTACGATTAGTAACCTCTTAGAACCCGCCAACACCATGACCGACAGTATCCTCGACCCAAGCGACACAGGCACATTGCCTGTTAGCGATCCGGCGGCATTGCGAAGTGGTGTGACGGATATTCAGGCCATAGCAGCAGCTTTCGGAAAGATTCAGGCGGAGTTCAGTTTTCATTGCAACGATAATGATGGTGAGGGTGGTGGTAACGGTGCTTGCGGCATCAATACCAGTTTCTTTGACGATGACTTTATCAATAACGGAACAGGCAATGCGCCGATTGTCTCGGGAACGACTGAAATTATTGCCGGGACAAGTGGCGCTGTGAAAGCCACTGTTTATTTGGGTACGCCGGTCGGTGCCGCACCGGGCTACGTTCAAGTTTGGGACGAAGCGGGCAGCTTTTTTCAAGGAGACTATAAGGCCTTTGGCACAGGTTTGGGGGAAATCAATCCCGCTCTTTTTGCGGCAGGAGATAGCGTTCGGTATAAGGTGTACACGGAGGCCCTGGATATCAGCAATCCTGCTGCCCCTCAAATCGCAGCCGGTGCGACGCCCGTGGCGACCTACAGCGATCCGCCGCTCTTGTTTGCGCCATCTACCACACCGAAATATCCATCCCTCACTGCGACCGCACAAACAGCAATGGCAGCGTTCACCCTGGGCAATAACTTGACCCTGGACTGGACCTTTGCTAGCGGAACGCGCAACGAGGCCCTGCTGGTTATCGTGAGCGATGGAAATGCCAACAGGATGGAAACATGGGTGGATACCCTTTTAACAACGCCCACAACGGCCACCATTGCATTGACGGCACTGAGCGTGACTGCCGCGACGAATGCGGGTCTTGATCCCAATGCGACAAGTTATACACTGCTGGTCAGGATTTATGCCGCTGATGCATTAACAGGGCAGGCCCATTCCAGAGACTACACGGTGCAGATCCCCGGCCCTGCTGCCCCATAGTTGGGACTGAACAGTAAGGCTGTCGGATAAAGGCCGAACAAAAAGCCCCGCTCAAAAATATTTGGGCGGGGCTTTTTTTGTCTTCAATCTTTGAAGGTCTCGTAAAAAGTCTAAAAAGTGAAATATCTCTGGTGTCGCGTCGAGTGTGAAGAGACACTGGATTCCGGCTAAAAATTTACCGGAATGATATCAACCTTGGACTAAGCGTTCAGTCCCTATTGGTCAGGACAGTTCCTTTATTCCGGTTTCTCCTGAAAAACCCGTGTGCCCTGGCGAATTGAATACTCCGTACCCACGTCTTTTATCTGAACGATTTCTCCCGTGCTGCTCTGCACAAGACCTGTGATCGTATTGTCACTAATGACAACATTCACCTTTGAGGCGACACCCTGCCCCAAGGCCTTTCTTCGGGTGAGGGTTGTTCCGTCCGGGTCGATGCCGAGAGCGCCTACGACATCGCCATCCTGAGTTGTTGCGGGGGAAGCCGAGCCTGTTTGAAAGTTTACGGCAAAGACCGCATTGGTGCCCTGAGGCACGCAGATTTCCGTGCCGGGTGTATGTGTCGTCACGGCGACGATCCCGCCGATGATGCTTGATTCGTGCAACACCCGTTCACCATTAAAGAGGTCGATACGCCATCCCCCTCTTTCTCCCTGGGGTCCGCTACCCGCCATCATTCGGGTAATCAATGCCTGAAAGGTGGAGGAGCCACATTCACTACAGCTGACACTGAGATCTTTTTTAAGCACAACATCGGTGACATTCAGAAGAGAGGTCGGGCGAATAAAGTCCGTACAAGCACTTTCCCAATTCCTTGTCGCAAGGTCCCAACAGCCCTTAGGGTGCGACTCCTTCACGCCATACATCGCCTGCTGTGTAGTATCGGTCTGATCACTTGTCGGCCCGGCGCTGAAAAAACGTCCTGTGCCGAAATAGAGCCAGAATCTTCCCGTGACATCCATTGTGGCCGTCGGTTTAACCAGAACAGGTTTTTCCGGGTCAAAGAGTTCCGACAAGATCCAGTCTGCCGGGTTCTTGCTGCCGTAACTTAAGAGGCGATGTACGCGTCCGGACCATGCGCCGGAAGGATCCGCATAGGCTTTACCGATATAGACGACATCGGTGACATAGTTTTTCGGTATGTCAAAAACAGCCGGATCTCCCATAAAGGCCTTGGTTTCGGTTCCGACTGCCCTTTTATCGACCAACAGACCCGTTTTCAAATCAATGGCGTACAGTTGAGCGACTTCGCTGACGGTCGATTCAAACTTATTTCGCGCGACACCAGCCTCTCTTTCGCCATTGTAGGTCGTCGGCCCCGAGCCGAAAACAGCATACCAGGTGTCTTTGTCATACCGTGTAATGGCAGGCCAGCTCGTTGTAAAACCCAAGTCTTTTTCGGTATAAACCCACATCAAGGTCGGGTCCGATTCAGGATCCGTAATGTCGAGCGCAAAATAGGCCGAACGAAAACGGTCCTCTCCAGGGTCTGTGGTATCCCCGTCGCCATTTAAGTCCGTACGGAGCGCCCCGCCGCCAAGTCGCATACTGCCGATCAAGACCGTCCCCCAGCCTCCGGGATGGATGCAGAATGCACTTGAGAGGTTGGAGCAGGCGGCTTCTTCCGTAAAGATTTGAAGGCTCGCGACCCGTGGAGAGCCATCGACATAATAAACATGTTTGCCTTTGTCATAATCGGTGCCCGTTAGCCATT
This sequence comes from Nitrospirota bacterium, assembly GCA_029261195.1. Lineage (GTDB taxonomy): Bacteria > Nitrospirota > Nitrospiria > SBBL01 > JAADHI01 > JAJDBU01. Next base: position 69,707 of record JAJDBU010000025.1, read on the forward strand.
TTAAATGCGGCAAAAGCTCCTGAGGAATAAAGCCCCAAAGTTCTTCCCCCAGCGCTGTCCCACCGCTCCCGCTTGGCGTCGTCGTGAAATAGCCATGCTCGACAGACGTTGAGCCTGAAGAGCCGTCGTCCCCCGGATGGAAAAAACCGGCATTAAAAGCGTGTAACATGCCGTCGTTGCCCCCGACATAGACGACTTGTCGGCGATTTTTGTATTTATCATAGAAAATAGTAAAGCTGGCATCCCCGTAAACCGAGTCATAGCCTTCAGCCGGTGCGCCCACGGAAACAGGGTTAGAATAAATGATATCTCCCAGTCGCCAGGTCTTGCTCAGCCCGTCAACAAGCACCTGTCGAGGTCGGAAACCTGCGACCGCCTCCCCATGAATAAAGTCAATGATATTGTTACCCTCTGTCGAATCGGCGGCCCGTAGATAAGGCCTGAGCGTGGCTTCGTTCGCTGTCGAAAAATCGATATATTCTCCCGAATCGACTAAGCCATTCCCATTTGTGTCCACCCATGTTGAAATATTCCGGGGATTTGTACCCAAATCCCGGTTTGCCAAGATCTTCCCTCCCTCCCACAAAGGGATCATCTCATCCAGATCGATCACGCTTGAGCTTGTCTTTTCACCCTTTGAATCGACATCCCAACGACGGACTTTTGTTTCAAGGTCTGCGAGATCAAAGAAAGTCTCCACGATTTTATCCTGGCTCAAGACCAGACGTCCGTCACCATTGCTATCTTCCCGGAGTCGGCCCTGGTCATCGAAAAAGAGTCCCTGCATAAACCCAAGCCACACTGCTTCACCTAAGCCGTCATCCCTGGAAGGGAAAAAGTAGGCCTGATAAACTGCCCCTTCGCCGCTCCCTGAGGTCGCTAAAACCGACACCGATGTCCCGGACGCGCTTCGCTGTAAGATTGCGGTAATGGCTGCCACCAGTTTTGTTTTAAGCGTAAAGGCATTGCTTGATTCGAAGTAGTTGTCGGCGACGCCATCACCGTCTTTATCCCACTCTGAGGCATCAGGACCGGGCAGACCATCTCCGTTGCTGTCCTCAAAACCACCGACCTTGGCAGCATCTTTCAAAAGCTGAGAGCCCGTACCGAAAGCAAAAAAAGGATAGAGCATGACATTTTGCTCTCCATCAAAACCTTTACTGTTACCCGCTTCATTGATTCCGGCGATATTGCCGCTGGTCGGTCTAAGGTCGGTCGTCCGGGCCCAGAAGGCAACATCATCAAGATAATGGGAACCGAAGGAGGTACAGGAGCCGTTTGAAGGACCACCGAAATAGGCGGTACAGTTATCATGGTGTTCCGACATGGTGTCATGAGTCAGACCCGCGGGATGGCTATTCGGGTGATTCGAATGCCCGTGAGGGTAGAGGCAGGCCCACCAGATCCCGTCACAGTGCGTGCTCGTCCCATGATTTGCTGCAGTATGGGCATAATCTCGGATCGTTGCCGGGATATCCCAGTCCATTGTTGACGCGCCGTCGGTAAAAAGCAGAACATAATTTCTGCAACAGGCCACCCAACGCCCTTGACTGCTGTTTTTACAACCGATCTCTCCGGATGGCGGGGTGAGGTTTTGAAAACAGTAGGGATCATTACTGGCATTCACCTGATAATCGGTCGATTCATAATAGGGAGAAATCTGTGCAAAATATCTCGAAGCCTCAAAAAGGGATTCTGAGAGAGGTGTCCAGGAGGTCGCGACTAATCCCTCAATCGCGTTGATCATGTTGACGAGATTATCCCCAATGGCGCTCTTGATTTCGGCGCCATTATGAAAATTGCCGTCATCATCAAAAATCATCAGCCCGAAGCGGGCCCGGTTGCCCACATCCTGGATAACCCCCGTCTGTTTGACCACGCCATCAACCCAAATTCGAAAGGTGGTTCCCCCGCTTGAACTGCAAGAGCTGCCGCTCCCGACATAGAAATTTCCGTTCTCAACACGGATGCATCGAAGACCGCTGTAGCTTGATGGGGCAACATTCGTCAGATCAAACTGCTTGTAGTAACGCTCACAACATACACTGGTTGCAAACTGCTGCTGACCTTTTATGGTGCTACAACTGTTTGCGCTACTGCGAACCGAACTACAGAGACCTCCGGTCATGACCCATTTTGTCATATCGATACGGCGCATCGTGAGCCAATTTAAAAAATTCCCGTCCCATTGATTTGAACAGGGCCTATTCCCAGCGGGAGAAAATTTGTTGGAAGAGTAGCTGTAACATTTATTCTCCTGGTAATAACCGAAATAATCCGTCGAAGAAATATATTCATTGGATAGACTCGATCCGCTTGAGGCGGTGCAACCCTCCACATTGGCATTTTCATTTGCATAGGCGCAGTGGTTCATACTGCCGGAGTTGTCGACAAGGAGAAGAATGTTTGGTGAGACTTCGGGGCCTAAAAAGGGAGGGAAGGCGCTATAGTCATCAATCGTTTGAGCAGAGACATTTCTCGTCACTCCGAGAGCAGCAAAGATCAGTAATAATATAAGAACTTTTAGATATTTCCTTTGCAGCGCCTTCATATTACCTTCTTAAGAGTCCGTAAAGGGTAAGCTGCACGACGATACCTTCCTCCACGAGCAAGTCGACTTTCATATCGGTTTTCATGTGCTTCTTCCCATTGTTTAACAGTCCGCCCTCTTCATTAATATACCGGGTATTTGGAAAAAGCGTATAACGTGTCGTATCAATTTGAACATAGCCTCGTCCAAGCTTCGCTATGAATCCTCGTACAACATCGGGATCCGTCGGACGATCTTCTTCATCCGCCAAGACCGGAAGGACAAAAATTATCCCTACCAGAAGGATGAGCGCAACAAGACTGATCCTAGCTTTTGACTTAACCCCTTGCATGTTTTTTTCCTTTATCGGCTTATGGACAATCAAAATAAGCCGTTCCGACATTGGCCCGTGTGTTCTTTTCTCCAAGGGAAACTGCATCGACAGAATACAGGTTTCCGGAAGGGCACCCTGTTCCTCCGATTTTTTTGTGGTGCGCAATGGCAAACTCCTGTATTTCCGAACCTGGCAATGTCACCCCTCCCGCCTCCAAGTCGATGTCGATATTAATCAGCTGATTATTCAAGGCGGTCACGATTAAATCCGGCGAGACAGCTGCCGTGTCAGTTGCCAAAGTACCGCCTCCGTTTCGTAACTCTTCGACAAAATCATTGAGGGCCGTATTTCCTCCTGCGGTTGCGGGATCAAGGATGACGGTCCCAGGGTAATTTTTTGCAATTGTCGGGTCGGCATTTATTTCCAAAACATCCTTGATCACTTGGCTGGCGATCTCGTTTCCTCCGCCCGCAGCATGAAAGCTCTGGATGGAGCGCTGGTTGATTGATGCCAGATTTTTCTCGACACCGCTAATACCCAGGACCATCACCATTACGCCGGTCACCAGAACAATCATAATCATGACTAAGATCAGGGCAATTCCTTTTTCGTTGTGGATGACTGCTTTATTTTTGATTGATTGACTCATCTCTTTATCATCCAGTTTCTACAGTCCCCAATTTTATAATCCAAGGTTTCTGATCTCGACAACCCGAGTAATAAGGCGTCGATGGTGGGCATCGGCAGTACTGGCCGCCGCATGGTCTTCGATGGCCGGACGAGTTGAAATCCTTGCGCTGCCTTCCGGATCTTTTCCCCGCGCCAGGAGAGAGACACGTACGGCCCGCACAGGAGAAGTCAAAGCAAGCGGATTGTCCACCATCGTACCGTCATTTAGGAGATAAGCGAATTGCAGGTCTTCTATGTTGGAAGCAATCACCTGGTTAAAAGTGCCGTCGTTTCTCCAAAGGGCAGGCTCTGTTCCAAAGGGGGCAACACTGTAGGTGACGGTTTGCAGAATCGACACCGATGTCGAGGCGCTGTAGTTCCGGTTCAGGGGCAAGTCGAGTGTGAGAATGTAGTTTCCCAGACCATCCGCTGCGACATCAGTGATATTTGCTGTGTGAAAACCGTTCAGGGTCACTGTCAGTCCATCTATCGTTGGATTCGTCGGGTCCGTGCCAGCAAGTGGCGTCACCGTGATTGTCGTCGCGCCCTCTGTCCCTGCAAGGGTCAAAGTGCCGACCAATTGAAATCCTCCGCTGATTGAAATGCGATCGATTTTATTTGCCACGCCATCCGGGTCCAGGTCGGCATTGTTTCCGGAGCTGAAGACAGAAAATGCTGCTGCCGAGTCGTGAATCCCGCCCGTCAAGGGCTCAATGACACCATAACCCGCATTCCGGATCTCCCGTACCATCATGTCGATGCCGATTCGTGTCTCACGCTGCATCTCTGTATTTCCGCTCTGGACAACTGAAAAATTGAATGCGTTGATGAAAAAGGTGTAGCCTGCCGCCCCGACCATTAGGGTAATCACCGTCGCGATCATCATCTCAATTAATGTAAAACCTTTTTGATTCACTATCGATTTCCTCATTGAAAAAGAGTTTGAACGCTCACCTGACGGGCATTTCCATCGCAGGGAGGCCACATCACGGTGACTGCCGCAGTGCTGACTGAAACAACCGGAGAATTTGCTGTGACCGTGACGCTTGCACAGGCCCCGCTCACACGTTCGACATTGACCTTCCACTGGTCATAGTCCTTCTGGAGTGTGCCTGCACTGGCGGGTCGGGTGTTTGATGAGGCCGTATCAAAACCATCGTAGCTGAGAATATTGTCGCGATTGCGTCGCATGCGCTCAAAGATTTCCTCAGAAGCGGCCGTCGCCACGGATACATTACGTCCGGTATAGCTGTTTGCTACGGAAATCGTTTCTGCCGATCCCATTGCCAAAAGTCCGATGGATAAAATGGTCGTCGCGATCAGCGCCTCCAGTAGCGTAAAGCCACTCTCTCGATTTTTAGCAGTATCGATTTTACAGATAGTCGCCATTCACATCTCCTACCATCGTGATAAAAATCTGGTACTGTTTGCCTTGACTGTTACTTAAAATAAGATTTGCCGGATCAACAACGGGCCTGGCACGCAAGCCTCTCCCGTTAAAGAGAATGGCGTTTCCACTGGCATTGACCGTATTGAAGCTCACGCCTTCCGACAGTTGGCCCTGGAAAATTTCGGCTTCTGTACCGTTTTGAAGCAGATCCCTGGCAATCCCTCCCCCAGAACCATCATCAACAAACACGGTGTATTGATTTGCCGCAGGCTGGTTAAAAGCGAGTGTTACTGCGACGCTGCGGTTGATTGCGGTCATCCGGGCAATCTGTAAATCCCCTTCGAGTTGAGAAAAATCGTCCCTTAAGCGGTGGTTTGCCGACCAGGTCAGCAGATTGGGAATTGCAATGACGATGAGAGTGCCCAGCACTGCAACAGTGACGGAAACTTCCAATAAACTAAAACCACTTCGATTGAATTTCATTTTCCCAGCCTCTTTTCCTTGTATGTTTTCCTCAATAGCAACATCAGCAACATCCATACCAGCGATATTTTACATCAGCTTGGAAAGCATTTAGTTTTATTTTCAATGCTTTCCATATTAATGTGGCAGTGAGAAGTAGTGAAAAGGACGTTGAGTGACAATGACGAATTTGTCACTCTATGTAATTGATTACATAGAGTGACAAATTTATTCTAGTGGGTTTTAAGAGGGAAGATGGAGGGGCCTGGGTGGATTAGCCCTAAATCTATTCGTGATCGGCGTCTAAGACTTTTTGAAGCAAAGGTTTTTCGATTACGGCGGTACCGACAATACCGACGACAATACCGGCGGCGATGTTGGCCAAGCGTGCCGCATCAATGCAAGGCATCTTTGCAGCAAGAGCCACCGACAGGGTACTGACGACCGTATCTCCCGCACCGGTGACATCGTAAACTGCCTTGGCTTCGGTCGGGATGTGAGTCACCTTGCCGTTACGTTCAAAAAGGCTCATACCCTGCTCTCCGCGTGTGATCAGAGCAGCTTCACAGTTGAGCAACTGTAAAATACGCTCTCCTGCCGCCTGCAAGGTGCTCTCATCCTCAATTTCTATCCCTGTGGCCTGTGAGGCCTCCAGGTGGTTCGGTGTCACCAGGGTCACATTTTTATAATAAGGGAAGTGATTGACCTTCGGATCGACAATGACAGGTACCCCGGCTTTAAGGGCTGCAGGTAAAATGACCTCCAGCATGGGCCGGGTAATCACCCCTTTTGAATAATCAGAAATGACGAGACAGTCAATCGTCGGCAGGTGCTCCAGGACGGTGTTGATCAGCTTCTTTTCTGTTTTTTTCATAATCGGTTTTTTCTTTTCATGATCGAAACGAACCACCTGCTGTTGATGAGCGATGATGCGTGTCTTTTTTGTGGTCGGGCGGTTTTCCTCAACTATTAAGCCGGAAAGAGGGACTCCCTTTCCGGCAACCCGATCAGATAACCAGGTTCCTGCATCGTCAGACCCGATGACACAGCAAAGTATTGCCTCCCCGCCAAGCCCCAATATGTTGTTGAGTACATTTCCAGCACCGCCAAGTCGTACCGATTCTGAATTCACTTCGACAACCGGAACGGGGGCCTCCGGCGAAATTCGCTTAACAGAACCCCAGATATAGTGGTCGACCATCAAATCTCCGAGTACCAGTACCTTACGGCCCGAAAATTGATCCAAGACTGATTTTGATGTTTTTCTTGCTTTTATCATCTTTGTTGACTTGCTTCAGACTTCGGTCTTCAGCCTATCCACCTACTCAATAACCCTTCCCAAGCGCTCCCATCGAATCGATCCACCCAGCCAGTCAAATGAGACATGCTCTTTGTCCCAGGACCAGTAGATGAGAAAGGCCTCCCCTTTGATTTTCGAGAAATCGACAAAGCCCCAAAAACGGGAATCAAGACTGTGGTCTCTGTTATCCCCCATCATGAAATAGGCATTTTCCGGCACCGTCACCGGCCCGAAATTGTCACGTCCGGGGATGATGCGCTTCGAGACGGCGTCGTCGCCCCGATTGATATAGGACTCCTCTTGCTTCACCTCGTTGACATACAGGGCCTTTTCTCTGACTTCTACCGTATCGCCCGGAATGCCAATGACTCGCTTAATGAAGTCTTTGGATTCGTCCTTTGGAAAACGAAAAACCATCACATCCCCCCGCTCCGGACGGGAGATCGGGATCAGGACAATGTCGGTAAAAGGGAGTTTGACGCCGTAGATAAACTTATTGACGAGGATATGGTCTCCGATGCTCAAGGTCGGAATCATCGAGCCGGAAGGAATCTTAAAGGCCTGAACCACGAAGGTACGGATAAACAAGGCCAGAACAATCGCGATAACGAGGGTTTCTGCGTACTCTCGTAGGCTTGAAGGTTCTTTTTTCTCTTCTGAGGAGACTAGTCCTGAACTTTCAGGGCGGCCAGAAAGGCTTCCTGAGGGATCTCGACGCGACCGAACTGTTTCATCCGTTTCTTCCCTTCTTTCTGCTTCTCCCATAATTTCCTCTTTCTTGAAATATCTCCGCCGTAACACTTGGCAGTCACATTCTTTTTTAATGCCTTGACGGTTTCTCTCGCGATAATTTTATTTCCGATGGCCGCCTGAATCGCCACCTCGAACATCTGTCTGGGAATGATTTCCTTCATTTTTTCCGTCAACTGCCGCGAACGGATGTAGGATTTTTGTCTATCCGTAATAAAGGAGAGGGCATCGATGGTTTCGCCGTTGAACATGAGATCGACTTTGACCAGATCGGCATCTTGATAGCCCGACAACGCATAGTCGAATGAGGCGTAACCTTTTGAAATCGATTTCAGGCGATCATAAAAATCGAGGACGACCTCGTTTAAAGGGAGTTCATAAGTCAACATAACACGGTTTTCGTCCAGGTAGTCCATCTCTGTTTGCTCGCCACGCCGCTCCTGGCAAAGTTTAATGATCGCCCCTATAAACTCACTCTTCGTGATAATCGTCCCTTTGATGAAGGGCTCCTTAAAGGATAAGATCTGATCTGAGGGGGGAAGTTTTGCGGGATTGTCGATTTTCAATATCTCGTTCTTGTGCGTCACGACGTGGTAGATCACGGTTGGGGCTGTGCTGATTAAGCTGAGTCTGTATTCCCGTTCGAGGCGTTCTTTGATGATTTCCATGTGGAGGAGGCCTAAAAACCCGCAGCGAAATCCGAAACCCAAGGCCAAAGAAGTTTCGGGTTCAAATTGAAAGGAGGCATCATTGAGGCGCAATTTCTCAAGCGCATCCCGAAGGTCTTCAAATCGATCGGTGTCGATAGTGTAGAGGCCGCAGAAGACCATGGGCTTGACCTCTTTATATCCGGGAATCGGCGATGATGCCGGGCGTGCTGCCTCAGTGACTGTGTCGCCGACTTTTGTTTCCTCAACGTCGCGAATGCCGCAGATCAAATAGCCTACCTCTCCGACCGAAAGACCTGAGATTTCTGTTGGTTTCGGTGAAAAGACACCAAGAGACAAGACTTCATGTTCCTTCTTGTTGGACATGAGTCGGATACGCATGTGCTTTTTCACTGAGCCATTGGTGACTTTAATGAGAATAACCGCACCTTGATAATTGTCAAACCAGGAATCGATGATCAGGGCCTGGAGAGGGTCATCAACCTTGCCTTCCGGTGGGGGAATCCGTTCGACAACCGCTTCCATGACATCCTCAATGCCTTGCCCTTCTTTGGCGCTGGTCAGGATGGCCTCTGATGCATCTATCCCTAGTATGTCTTCAATCTGTTCTTTTGCTTTCTCAATATCGGCATTGGGGAGATCAATTTTATTAATGACCGGAATGATTTCAAGGTCGTTATCAATGGCAAGGTAGGCATTGGCAATCGTTTGTGCCTCTACGCCCTGGGCCGCGTCCACAATCAACAAGGCCCCTTCGCAGGCCGCAAGGCTTCTGGAGACTTCGTAGGCGAAATCAACATGGCCCGGGGTGTCAATTAAATTAAAGATATAATCCTGCCCGGCTTTTGAACGATAGGATAAACGAACGGCGCGGGCTTTGATGGTAATGCCGCGTTCCCGTTCCAGATCCATATCATCTAAAAGCTGATCGATGGATTCACGCGAAGTGACTGCCCCGGACATCTCAAGGAGACGATCCGCAAGCGTGGATTTCCCGTGATCAATATGGGCAACGATTGAAAAATTACGGATGTATTGCTGCAAAAGCACCTACTATCAATAGAAACCTTTAATTAAAAAGACAAAATACTCATGCTGTTTTTTTCACAATGCGTATTAATCTTTCGGGGGAGGAACCGAGTTTGCCGCGAGAAAAAGGATGAAGAGTCCCACGACCAAAAGTAAGAAATTTCCCATGCTTGGAACAGCCCAGTCGCTATAAACACTTTTATTTCTGTATGATTTGTAGGGCGAAGCCTTTCAGCAAACAGAGCCGTCTTTCCTTAGCTCGTCTTTTCAAATTTGTGGTCTCTCGCACAGCGGATACCCACGGTGCTCTCACCACGTTCCGGATGTGCCCCGCCAAAACGTTTTGAGGCCCTTAAATCGTGTTTTGTGCTCTCGTAAGACCCGCCTCGGTAGGACAGTACTTGAGTAATACCGGGATCTTCCGGACCTGTCGGGTTTTTAAAAGGGGAGTCTTTATAATAAAATTGCTCATACCAGTCTGAGATCCATTCAGAGACATTGCCCGCCATGTCGTAGAGACCATATGGACTCCTGCCTCGTTCAAAGCTCCCGACTGGGGCAGAATATTTATAACCGTCTTCTTCACCGCGACCATTGGCATTCCGGGGATTAAAGTTGTCACCCCAGGGCCAGCGGTCCCCGTCTTGTCCGCGGGCCGCCTTTTCCCACTCTGCTTCCGTTGGCAAGCGGTTCCCGGCCCATTGGCAGTAGGCCACGGCATCGCGCCAAGTGACACCAACGACTGGCTGCCTATCTTCCTTTAATAGACTGACATCATCTTCAAATACCGGAATCATTGGCAGAGGTCTTTTCAGCATTGAGCTAAAGCGTTTATAATCGGCGTTAGTCACTTCATATTTATCGATATAGTAGGCATCCAGGTAGATCACACGTTGCGGTTGTTCGTCAAAATCACCTGCTTTGCCTCCACCCATTGTAAATGAGCCGGAAGGAATGAGTACCATTTCTCGTCCGTCTCCCCCTGCGATGATCTCAAATGTACTGTAATCAACAGTGGGTCCATCGACAAAATCTTCTTCGTTAATTTGAACGGATGCCGCCGCTTTTTGTATTCTTTGAGATTTACGTGACTCCACCACTAATGCGACGACCATTAAAATGATGAAGAATAACATGACCCCGGAGATGATGATGATCGTCCTTCGATTCAATACAAACCCTTCAATCTTATTGTATGCACGCTTTACAATGCATAAAGCGTTTGAATATACCCAATTCCCTCCCGCTTTGCAAGATATGCGCGGAGGTAAAAATAGATCTTATTTCCCCATGGTTTGAGATAAAAAAAGGGGAGAAACCTTGAGGTCTCTCCCCTTTAAACACTGTTTTCAGACTTCCTCTAAATTGGAGTTCTTTGTTAAATCATAAGCCTCAAGGGAGGGTCGCGGTGATATCCTGGTTGCTCTGAGACTGACCATTCGGATATTGCACTGATACAAACAAACCGGTGTTGCGAACAAAAGAGCCTGAAATCGATTGAGAGAACTTACCGGTACCTGTACCCGACTGATCCGGATCCTCGATATTCATCGTCCAGGTAATCGTCGGCTGGGTTCCGGTAAATGTACCGCCGCTATTTGACGATATCACCGTAAAAGCGCTTGTGACCTTGAACCATTGATCACCACTTCCGGCGTTGACCGAACCGCAGCAGGTGCCAATTCCCGTCGTCTTCAGGGCAGTTGTCTGCTCAACCGTTTGAGACGAAACAACATTAGCCGAAGTCGTACTCGCGCGGTCCCAGCTAAAATTATTCACGACATTAAAACCTGTATGGGCCGCGACAACCTGTGTGCCCGCAACGCAGTCTGTCCCCGCAAGGGCACAGAAATCAGCGCTAAGTGAGGTGTTCCAAGCCAGGGGGGCAGTCGCAGCCGCCAGGTCGTTAAGACCGGACAAACCGGTTTGTCCCTGGTTCGCCGGGTTAAAAAAGACATTGCCACAGTTCAGCTTTGTGCTACTCGCTTCACTCGCGGCGTTCGCGCCCTGGGCGCCGCAGAGGCCAGGAGAAGCCGGTTGTCGAATAATTCCAAACATGTTGTCGGTGACGGCTCCTGGACCGAGCTTTCTGAAAAGGGTTAAATTTGCCGATGATAAAAGGGCCGCTGTATTGACTGCCCCGCCGCAAACCCCGTTGATATTCGTTCCCCCGAGACAGGGATTAAAACCGGGGTTGCCGTTTGAGCCGTTTGAACGAAGGTCTGTCGATGCGGTGTTGATATTCGGGTCAATCGCCCAGGACATCGGCAGGGCGTAAAAGAAACCGACTGTGACTGTTAAAATAAGGACTATCTTTTTCATATGATGCTCACCTCCATTAATGTGTTCAAGTACACGGAGACTGACGATAGAGCTAAACCTTATGGCAGGTTTGCTCCAAAAATGGAGCCGTTCGTAAAGCTTTCCCCGTTCGGATATTGTGTTGATGGAAAGCTCGTCCCGGCTTTGTTATATTCAAACGATCCTGAAAGCTCCTGCACAAATGCACCGCCGGTTCCCACCACATCTGCCTGGTTGATCTTCATCCGCCAGGAGACCGTCGGGTTTGGGCCCATTGTTCCTGTTGCACTATTCGTGGTCGCCCACGACGTAATCTGATCGACTTTAACTGTCGTAGTGGCAGAGAGGCCGGTTGTCTCCTGCATGGATTGCTGGCCGCATACACTCGGGTTTAATGCTGTGCCTCCGGCGCAGGAGGCCGCCGTAGGGGTAACACCTGCAATGATCGGCATATTCGCCGGTGTGACAGGAAGCATGACGGCAGAGGCTGTTGGGTTCCAGATAAAGCCCTCTTCAAGCTGTGATCTGTGAAGACTGGCTCCTGAACCTGAACTCATGTCCATCGAAACATTGCTGATGAGGCTTGCCGTTAAATTAGTTCCGGTCGTCGGAATCGTCTGCTTCTGCTGCGCGGGATTAATTCGGACATCACCACAGTTCAGCCCGTTTAATCCGTTTGAATCGCTACCCGGATTCCCTAAACCAGGGGCACACTTTGTGACGGCGGTATCAGCATTATTCCCTATACCACCGACAAGGCCATCGGCTCCGAGCGCAAGGCCTGCGACTAAACCAAACATATTATCCGTAACCGCGCCTGGTCCAAGTGTGATAAATGTCGATATCTTGGTCAGTATCCCGGTGCCTCCTGTGCAGGAGGTTGTCGTTAGGCTTCCACCAACACAGGGGTTGTATCCCGGGTTCCCGTCAGCACCATTTGACCGCTGGTCGGTTGTCTGAGAGTTGGTGAAGAAGTCTGCCGCTTCTGCCTGTCCCATGAGTATGGCAGTGAAGCCGACAGAAAAAGCTGTTAGTAAGACGCCTTTGAGGCAAGTAGATCCTTTGTTGGTCTGTTTCATTGCATATCCTTTCCCTTACGGAGTTGCCATAATTAAGGATATCAAAAAACGGCTGAGCGGCAACAACATCTTTACTTTTTCATTTAAATCTTTCTATTTTTTTATTTTCACCTTTAAATAGTTTCAAGGCACAAGCGTGTATCTCCAGCCTGCTCTACCCTCCCAGATTAACCATTGTCGGAAGCATTTTTTCTTCGGCATTAACATCCAGTTCATGGTACAAGGGCTTGACGTAGAGTACTTGATCCAGTAGACCTTCAATCTCCTCATCGCTGCACCCGTTCCGGATGGCTTCACGGAAATCGACTGCGATTTCGGAAAAAAGGCAAGGCCGAATCTGACCATCTGCTGTCAGTCGAACACGATTGCAGGTGTCGCAGAAATCATGACTAACAGCGTGAATAAAACCGAGTACACCTGGAGCCCCTGGAAGACGGAAGTTTTCAGCCGGACCATTGTTCCCTTCATTTGCGCCATTTACAGGAATCAAATGTCCAAAGCGCGTCTCGACCTCGTCAACTACAGCTTGGAAGGGGCGGTAGGTCTTCTTCCACATTTCCCAATTGGCGCAGGGCATGTATTCAATGAAACGCACATGATAGGGTTTTCTCCTCGTTAAGTTGACAAAATCAACCACCTCATGATCATTCACACCTTGCTGGAGCACCACATTAATTTTGATTGGCTCAAAACCGACCTTTTCCGCTTCTTCAATACCATCCCAAACCATGTCAAAAATATCTCGCCGGACAATCTCGGAAAACTTCTTGGGATCGAGAGAGTCAAGACTGATATTGAGCCTTTTAAGGCCCGCTTTGTGTAAATCACTTGCCATTTCTTTTAAAAAGACTGCGTTAGTCGTTAGTGCAATTTCATTAATACCTTCAATTTGATTCACCTGCTCGACAAAACCGACAATTCCCTTCCTGACAAGAGGCTCACCACCCGTAATCCTTACTTTTTGCAGGCCTCTTTTTGCTGCAACCCGAATAATTCGAAGCAGTTCATCGTAAGAAAGAATGTCCTGGGTCGGAGTCCAGCTCAAGCCTTCTTCAGGCATGCAGTAAACGCACCGGAGATTGCACCGATCTGTAACGGAAACACGCATATATGTAATAGACCTACTGTATGGATCGACTAATGAACTCATATTTCCCCCTTAATGATTTGTTAGTTAGTTTCTTCCTGCCACAATGATTGATGAAATCATACCGCCCGACTTTGATTTTGTCAAGAAAAAGAATAAAATATCCATATACTGACAATTTAATTAAAACATCCGATTTTAAAAAAGCTCACCATGTTCACAAAAATTTTCAGTATAAAGCTGAAAATATAGCAGTAGAAATCAAGAAGAAGCAAGAAAATACCATAAAAATTAGGCCAAAAAAATTGAGAAAAGCCATTTTACTTCCAGAAGTCTAAATAGACAGAGCTGGAGCCCCCGATAAGCCCGCTCAGTGCTGCCTACGAATTGCTGCTCTATTGGGAAAATGATATAGTCCGTTTTTAAAAAAGGAGAGAACAATGGCCTTCAACAAAATCCGAATTCTTTTATTTTTCATGATCATCCTGAGCCTGACTCCAAGTTTGGTCCATGCGGATTACACAGCGAAGCAGTTCATTACGATCATCAAAGGCAACTTTGGCAGACAACGGAATATCTTTGAGTCAAAGTTATTCACCAAGGGCAAGAAACTTCGCATGGAGATTGAGATGCAAGGTCGGAGGTCCATCGCTATTTCGCGCGGAGACAAAAACCCACCTGTTTTCTGGACCCTCATGCCAGATGAAAAGATGTATATGGAGACATCAGAGCAGGGCGGGATCTCCGGCCATATATCGAACGAAACAAAGAAAGACTATGAAAAGGTTTTTCTCGCAAAAGAATATGTCGCAGGCATTATGACGAATAAGTTTAAACTTGCGTGGAAAGACCCGGACGGTCAGCGCAGAACAGGCATGGCCTGGGAGGCGATTGACCTTAACAACGCGCCGATACGCCAGGAGTTTTTCAACAAAAATGAGCACGTCCTGATTCAATTGGCAAACGTTAAAGTCAAAGAGCTTGCCCCTTCCCTTTTTGAAATTCCGGAAGGTTATAAAAAGATTTCCGTGCCTGCTGAATTAAAAAAGAAGTGACAAAAGAAAAAGCTTAGTTTCTAAGGGCTTTTCCGAAGCCTGCCAGAAACCCCTGCAAAGCCTCAAAATAATCCTTCCCGCCCACAACGTATGAATCGTTATGTCCCGCTCCTTGAATCGTATAAAAGGTTTTCGGTGCATTGGCCGCTCCAAAAAGCGCCTGACCTTGCGCAAAAGGAACGACCTGGTCCTGATCTCCGTGCAGAATCAGGAGGGGAAGATGAACGGTCTTGATCTTTGAAATGGAATCATAGCGGGTTTTAAGCAACATGCCGGTCGGTAAAAAGGGGAAGATTTTTTTCGCCATGGCATTGATGGAAGTAAAGGGTGCTTCAAGAATCAAGGCCCCATGTTCCAAGTCAGCAGCAAGGTCAATCGCAACCGCCGCCCCGAGAGACCGTCCAAAAAGAACAATTTCCTGTGGATTGATATCTCTACGACTCAGCAGGTAATCGTATGCCGCACGGGCATCGGCCCGAGTACCATCTTCAGAAGTCTCGCCATCACTTAAACCATATCCACGGTAATCGACGATAAGAATATTGCTTTTTAATTTGCGATGGAGAAGGCTGAGCAGATCGACGCGGTTACCCATGTTCCCCGCATTACCGTGAAACCAGAGCAGGGTCCGACGGCTTCTCGAAAATGGAACATACCAAGCATTGATCTTTACACCATCACCAGTCCTCAGATAAAGGTCTTCATATGAAAGTCCTGCATCGGCAGGTGTTGCAATTACCCGTTTTTCAGGAAAGTAGATGAAGCCCTTGTCCATCGCGCATCCGCTCAGGGTCAATGCAAGACCTAGAGAAAAAAAGAAAAACTGACAGCACCGTTTAAGGCGATGAATCCGCATCACGCATCAAGGGAATCATCAGGAGGGGAAGGGAGGCTACAGGAGATTTCGTAGTCGAGCAATTCGGTAATCGAAGGCTTCGGCCCGCAAAGAGCGCAAGTGGGGTTTTTGGGTACCCTCACATTACGGAAGGACATTTCCAGGGCATCGTAAATCAACAAGCGACCCGCTAAAGTCTCTCCGATGCCCAGGATTTCTTTCAGAGCCTCAGCCGCCTGCATTACGCCAATCGTCCCGGCCAGCACACCTAGGACTCCGGCCTCCTGACAACTCGGCACTAATCCTGATGGCGGTGGTTCCGGGTAGAGGCAGCGATAACAGGGTAAGGGTGCATCATCGTGCGGTTTAAGAGTGGTGAGTTGACCTTCAAAGCGAAAAATGCTCCCTGAGATGAGGGTTTTTTTGAGAAAAAATGCGGCGTCATTGACCAGGAAGCGGGTCGGAAAATTGTCTGAACCATCCAAAATAATGTCGTAATCCTTGATGACATCCAGAATGTTTTCGGCGTTTAATCGTTCGGTATAAGTGTTAACCTTGACGTCCGGATTCATTTTTGAAACCATCAATTGTGCCGATGCGATTTTCGGTTGGTTCAGAGTCTCCGTGCTGTGCAGGATTTGCCGTTGCAGATTGGAAAGGTCAACCACATCGTCATCGACAATACCTAAGGTGCCGACTCCCGCCGAAGCCAGATAAAGGATGGCGGGCGAACCGAGTCCCCCTGCACCGATCAGGAAGACCTTGGCCTCTGAGATCTTTTTCTGCCCTTTGCCGCCGACCTCTTTTAGAAGAATTTGTCGGCTGTAGCGCTCAAGTTGTTCATCCGTTAATGACATTCTCAAACTTACTCAATAATATTTCGTTCAATAGGATCTACTGTTACCCCTTGCTGCTTCATCCATTCAGCAGCGGCCTCGATTTCAGAAGACTCTCCCGTGAGTTCAAGATCGACCCAGCCGGTCTTTTCATTGACATCTGCCCTGCGCACATTGGTGACGATGTTATAGCGCTTTCCGGCATTATAAATAATGGGTTCCTGGATCTTCTCTTCAGGGAAGGTGATATGTACTTTTAAACTTGCCAATTTCTCCTCCTGCAGCTCAAGTAGATAAAATGATCGGTAGCGGGTCTCAGCCGCCTGCAATTGCGGGAATAATCGAAACTTCATCACTGGGCTTCACCGGCGTGTCCAGGCCCTTGTAGAAGCGGATATCTTCTTCGTTGAGATAGATATTCACAAAGCGGCGAAGCGCTCCCGCATCATCACAAAGCCTCTCCTTCATTCCCGGATAGGACATGTCCAGATGATCAATCAGGGCCGCAATGCTTTCTCCCTCTGCGATAACTTTTCCCTGTCCGTCGGTCAGGCCCCGTAAGGGGGTCGGGATACGAACCGTACTCATACGATGATACTCCTCTGTATTTATATTGCTTATTGTTTCAGTGCCTTGAGCGCATCCTGAAAGCTCATCAGGCTGGGTTTAATGTGCCAGGGTTTTCCAAGGGAGGGAGATATTGCTTCCTGGGTCTTCAGACCATTGCCCGTAATATAGGCCACAACGGATTCTCCTCGCTTAAAAACACCCTTTTCCGCAAGTTTTTTGAGGACGGCAACCGTTACGCCCCCGGCTGTTTCTGCAAAAACCCCTTCTTTTTCCGCCAGTAACTTCATGCCGTTTACAATTTCCGGGTCGGTGACATCATCAATCAAGCCGCCGCTTTCACGCGCAACCTTGATGCCATAGTAGCCATCCGCCGGATTTCCTATGGCGAGTGATTTAGCGATCGTCGCCGGTTTTACCGGTTTAATAAAGTCAGTTCCGTTCTTGAATGCCGTTGCAACCGGAGAACAGCCTTTAGCCTGCGCTCCGTGAATCCGTGTTTTTACAGCGCCGATAATACCCAGCTTCTCAAACTCATGGAAGCCTTTGTAGATTTTGGTCAGCAGGGAACCGGATGCGATCGGGACGACGGCATGGTCGGGCGAATGCCAGTCCAGGAATTCTGCAGTTTCATAAGCGAGGGTTTTTGAACCTTCCGAGTAGTAGGGACGGATATTGATGTTGACGAAGGCCCAGGGATATTCACCTGCGACCTCGCTGCAAAGACGATTCACATCATCATAATTGCCATCCACCGCAATGACATTTGGATTGTAGACCAGGTTACCCAGGATTTTTCCCGCTTCCAGATCAGAGGGGATGAACACAAAACAGCGTAAACCCGCTTCCGCCGCATGGGCTGAAACCGAATTCGCCAGGTTGCCGGTCGATGCGCAGGCGGCGGTATCGAAGCCTAATTCTTTTGCGCGCGTCAGTGCGACGGCAACGACCCGATCTTTAAAAGAAAGCGTTAAACAATTGACGGTATCATTTTTGAGATAAAGATAATCCAGGCCCAAGGCCGCGCCCAGATTTTTCGCATGAATCATCGGCGTAAAACCGGCATTGAGTCCGACGGTCGGCTCGCCTTCAATCGGAAGCAGATCTTGATAACGCCAAAGACTGCTTGGGCCCTGCTTGATCTTTTCTCTGGAAATTTGTGTCTGAATAAAGTCGTAGTTATAGGCGACTTCCAGGGGTCCGAAACAGTACTCGCAGACATGAATCGCTTCCGCCGGATAGCTTTTATGACACTCTTTGCAGACAAGACCTTTAATTTTACTCATACAGTTCTAGCTCTTTTTAGATGTTAGTTTTCAAGCACAGAAGCCGGATCGATTTCACAGACGGCCTGCTCCTGCATTTCTAATGTCAGAATTGAAGGATCATCGCCGCAAAGGGGACAATCGGACCGCTTTTGAATGGGGATTTCCCTGAAGCTTGTCTTCAGGGCATTATAGGTCAATATTCGGTTAGTTAAGGGTTGCCCGATCCCTAAGATCAATTTCAGCACTTCAGTCCCTTGCAGGGTGCCGATGAGTCCGGCCAGTGCACCTAAAACCCCTGCCTCCTGACAGCTGGGAACAAGCCCTTGTGGAGGCGGCTCAGGAAAAACACAGCGATAACAGGCACTTTCATTCGGAATAATCGTAAAGAGCTGTCCTTCAAAGCGGAGGATGCCTCCATGTACGAGGGGTTTGTTCGCAAAAAATGCAGCGTCATTGATTAAAAATTTCGTCGGGAAGTTATCCGTTCCGTCAACAACCACATCATATTCACTGAAAATATCGACCGCATTGCCTGGATTGACATATTTCTGATAGGGGATGATTTTGACATCGGGGTTAATCGCGGCAATCTTGTTTGCTGCGGAACTCACCTTCGGCGCTCCGATATCAGCCGTATGATGAATGATCTGGCGCTGAAGATTCGAGAGGTCAACCACATCCGCATCAATGATACCGATCGTTCCGATGCCGGCAGCAGCGAGATACAGGGCGAGCGGCGCGCCCAGGCCTCCAGCCCCGACAATCAGCACCTTGGCCTGGCCGAACTTCTTTTGGCCCTTGCCACCCACCTCTGTCAGGATGATGTGCCGACTGTATCGAATCAGTTGTTCTTCTGTGAACGCCATTTCCTATGTCCTACGAACGCATGTCTTAAATATTAAAATATTTTTCGATACTGATATATCGCTCACCCGTATCCGGGAGTACGGTCACAACGGTATGTCCTCTGCCCAGTTCCTGTGCCACAACTTTGGCCGCCCAGGCATTGGCTCCTGAGGAGATTCCCACAAGCAGGCCTTCTTCCTTTGCAAGCGATTTTGTCGATCGATAGGCATCATCATCCGTCACCGTAATGACCCGATCAATGATCTCACGGTTCAGGATTTCGGGCACAAAACCTGCGCCGATGCCCTGAATCTTGTGTGGACCCGGTTCGCCTCCCGACAAAACAGCGCAGGTGGCTGGTTCAACCGCAATCACCTGAGTCTCGGGGTTTTTCGCTTTCAGTACTTCTCCGACGCCGGTAATTGTCCCGCCGGTTCCGACACCCACCACAAAGGCATCAATTTTTGTATCCAGTGCAGCAAGGATTTCCGGACCGGTTGTCTTACGATGCACTTCCGGATTCGCCGGATTAGAGAATTGTGCAGGCATAAAATAGTCCGGATTTTGCTCAAGAATCGCTTCCGCTTCCTTAATCGCTCCCCGCATTCCCTCCCAGGCCGGGGTCAGCACCAGTTGCGCCCCGTAGGATGAAAGTAGGCTTGCACGTTCCATGCTCATGGATTCCGGCATCACCAGAATCAGCTTATATTTTCGTACCGCCGCAACAAGGGCCAGGCCGATACCGGTATTGCCACTGGTCGGTTCAACAATCGTCATACCCTGTTTCAGACGGCCGTTTGTCTCAGCAGCTTCAATCATACTCAAGCAGATCCGGTCTTTGACACTGCCGCCCGGATTAAAATATTCCACCTTCGCAAAAATACGAGCCGTATCTTTCCCGGCAAAGTGATTGAGTTGAACCAGGGGCGTTTGACCGATCAAGCCGGT
The DNA here is from genome assembly GCA_029261195.1 of Nitrospirota bacterium. GTDB lineage: Bacteria > Nitrospirota > Nitrospiria > SBBL01 > JAADHI01 > JAJDBU01. The sequence goes on from JAJDBU010000025.1 coordinate 89,661, forward strand.
AATATCAGTGTGTTGTTTCGTCATAATGATTTAGCGCATAGGGGATCCACCACCCATAAAATAGATGAATTCAATTTCATCTCCTTCATGGAGAGTGGTTTCACTCAGGTCGGCGCGGTCAATCATCTTGTTATTGAGTTCTACCGTGACCATCTGAGCTTCGACATTCTTGGAGTCGAGAAGGTTGATGAGATTGCTTTCCTGAATCACCTCGGCCTTGCCGTTAATCTTGACTTGCATCCGTTTTTCTCTTCCTTAAAATCGAAAATTAAAGGCGAATAATTAGCAGAAAAATCCCGGCATTGTCAAGAAATACTGAGGGCGTTTACACATCATTAAAACTGGACATAAATGCTCTTCAATCCGTTTTTCCGGTTGCAGGGCTCAAGTCTTCCCTCAGGCATCAACCCTCAAGCATGAGGGAAGACTTGTTTGTGTCAAATCCTTGATATAGAATTAATAGATAGTTGTTATTCGTGTTCTCAAATAAATTCAAGAAAAGAGAGAAAATAGATGGTTTTACCCCTCATTATCGGTTTTATCAGCGGTGGCATTGTCGGCGTGATCGCGGAACAAAAGAATCGGAAGTTCTTCCCCTGGGCCATTTACGGCTTTTTGTTTTTTTTCCTTGCGATTATTCATATCGCTGCGATTGGCGACAGAAAATATGAAGAAGATGAATTGGATCAATTAGGTTTTATCAAATGCCCTGGTTGTAGCAAACGTATCAGCAATGAGTCGACAGTCTGCCAATATTGTAAGATCACACTAAAAGAATTAGACGCTGCGGATTCGCCTGCGACGCTTGCTGAGCCCGGGGGAAAGGGTCAGTCATGTCGGTGGTGCAAGACGCCGTATAAAGAAGTCTATGGCAATAAATGTCCTTCCTGTGGCGGCCTGCAGATTCATTTATTAAGGGATAATCCACTTCTGATTGTTCTGATGCTTGGTTTGGTTTTTACGGTTTTTCTTGTATTGGGGCAAATGGAAGGAGAACCCCTGCAACCGACAGGTTCCCAGTCGATGGAACAATTAAACGAGTTCTGATTTCCTGTACACTATTTTTTAGCCTTTAACATCCCATTTTATAATAAAACCTTTCCATCCGGAAACAGCAAAACGCTACCCTTCTTGTCCGTCCTAAAGTTGACCGTCAATTGGAAGGGTGCTAGACTTATATCAGGTAGCACCATGAAAAATGCGAGGTGAGGCGATGGCTGAATCAGGCAAAAATCAGGGGAGATCCAATCGTTTTCGGAATACCATGAAGAAACTGACTGATCCGTTTTCTGAGGAGGATTCAGGAGGGAAACTCACGGATTTTCAACGGGAACGGGAAAAACTTCTGGTTCAAATCTCTTCAATGGAGCATGAGTTGCGAGAACTACGGCGGTCGCGTTCCCAACTCGATCAGGCCTTCAAACAGAATGAAAAACTGACTGCGGCACTGATGGAGGCAAAAGACCGAATTAGTGTATTAAGGCAGGAAATCGAAAAGCTCACTGCAGCCCCCGCAAGCTACGCCATCTTTTCAAATGCCAATAAAGATGGCACGGTAAATATCTATGTCTCCGGACGAAAAATGAAGGTTAACGTCAGTCCTAATATCTCAATTCCCGCACTGAAAAGGGGGCAGGAATTGGTCTTGAACGAGGCCTTAAATGCAATTGAGGTTAGTGGTTTTGATCCTCAGGGAGAGGTCGTTCGGGTGAAAGACTTGCTTACCGATCACCGGGCAGTGGTTACCCTTCGCGGCGAAGAAGAACTGGTTGTTGAGCTGGCAGAACCCCTCATGGACGAACGTATTTCGGTCGGCGACCACCTCCTGCTTGATTCTCGCTCAGGCTATGTCCTTGAAAAACTACCGAAATCTGAAATCGAAGAGGTTGTTCTCGAAGAAATCCCTAATGTCAGCTATGACAATATCGGTGGTCTGGACACCCAGATCGAACTGGTTCGAGATGCCGTCGAGCTTCCATTTCTCCATCCCACGCTTTTTGCTGAACACAAACTGCTTCCCCCGAAAGGCGTGCTCCTCTATGGTCCGCCCGGTTGTGGAAAGACCTTGATCGCAAAGGCGGTTGCCGCCTCAATCTCTAAAAAACTCGGCAGCCGTTCCGGTAGAGAAAAGCGGTCTTTTTTCCTCCATGTCAAAGGCCCGGAACTCCTGAATAAATATGTTGGAGAGAGTGAGCGACAGATCCGGGAGGTCTTCAAAAAGGCAAAAGAGCGGGCCGAGGCGGGACATCCGGTCATTGTCTTCTTTGATGAAATGGACAGTCTCTTTAGGACCCGGGGTACCGGGGTTTCTTCCGATATGGAGTCCACGATTGTGCCTCAATTTTTGGCCGAGATTGATGGCGTGGAGGCGCTCAGGAATGTCATCGTGATCGGTGCCACCAACCGACAGGATCTACTTGATCCCGCTATTCTACGTGCGGGACGACTCGACATTAAGATTAAGATTGAACGGCCGAACAAAGAGGGTGCGGCGGCAATCTTCCGAAAGTATCTGACAGTGGACCTGCCTTTCCACCCGGAGGTGCTGGAGCAATCGGACGGTGATGAACAAAGGGCCGTCGAGAGCATCATCTCGTCGGCAATCGAAGAGATGTATTCCACCCGCGAGGACAATCAGTTTCTGGAAGTGACCTATGCCAATGGCGAGAAGGAGATTTTCTACTTTAAGGATTTTTCAAGCGGAGCGATGATTGAAGGCATTGTCTCACGGGCCAAAAAATATGCCATCAAACGGGTGCTCGACAATGGGAACAAGGGCCTGAAATCCGGAGACTTTATCCAAGCCATTCAGGATGAATTTAAAGAAAACGAGGACCTCCCGAACACCACCAATCCGGACGACTGGGCGAAAATCGCTGGCAGAAAAAGCGAAAAAATTGTCCATGTCCGAACCATTGCAGGCAGGTCGAGTATCGATTCCCACAAGATTGAAACCGTCACGACCGGGCATTATTTATAGGGGCCTGGATAAGCCTACATCACAATAGTTTCGGGCGGGTCAAGGAGGGGCTTGCGGCGATGGAGATCATTTTAGGCACTGAGACTGAGTTTGGCATTGTCGCCAAACACCCCAAAGGCATAGACCCCGTTTCCAGTTCAATCACCCTCGTCAATCACTATCCCGATCTTCCTGCCCCGCTTAGTCTTTGGGATTACGAAAATGAAAATCCGCTATTAGACGCACGTGGATTTGAGGCCGACGGTGAACGTGAGCGTCCAGGCAGCGACTACAACCGCTTGCTCAATCAACTCCTTCCCAACGGAGGGCGTCTCTATGTCGACGGTGCCCACCCTGAATATTCGACCCCCGAATGTGCCGGTCCCTTTGAGCTGATTGCTTATGAAAAGGCCGGAGAAGTCATCCTTGAAATGGCCTTGCAGCAGTGCCGCTCGCTTGAGCATGGTGCAATTGATCTCGGCATCTACAAGAACAATAGCGACGGCAAAGGCAACAGCTACGGCTATCACGAAAACTATCTGGTTTCACGGCAGCTTCCCTTTAAAAAACTAGTTCAACAACTCACGCCCTTCCTGGTGACAAGACAGATCTTTTCCGGGTCCGGAAAAGTGGGCGCTGAGAATCGGACGGAACCAACACATTATCAAATTTCACAGCGGGCCGATTTTTTCGAGACCCTTGTCGATCTCAATACCATGGTCAAGCGACCGATCATCAATACGCGGGATGAGCCCCATGCCGATCGTGAACGCTATCGCAGGCTCCATGTCATCATCGGAGATACGAATATGTCGGAGGTTTCGACCTATTTGAAGGTCGGCACAATGGCCCTTGTTTTGACGATGCTGGAAGCAGGGCGTGAAGTGAAAGGGCTTGATCTTGATGATCCGGTGAGGAGCATGAAGGCGATTTCGCGTGATCTGAATTTGAAGAAAAAGGTCAAGCTGGCCTGCGGGGATAAGTGGCTTGCAACAGAGATTCAGAGGGCATATCTTGAAACTGCGGAGCGGCATTTTTTAGACAGTGCAGAACCTGCAGACTCTCACACGGTCGATCTGCTTAAACGATGGCGTTCCGTCCTGGACAGGCTGGATGAAGATCCGATGTTGCTATCGCGGGAAGTGGATTGGGTGATCAAAAAGGCCTTGATCGAATCGTTTATGGATCGCAAAGGCTGTGGCTGGGACGATGCGCGTGTATCCCTGATGAACCTGCAATACCATAATGTCGAACGCAATAAAGGGCTCTTCTTTTCACTTGAGCGGGGTGGATTTGTTGAAACCCTGATCACGCCTGAAGCATTGACCCAGGCACGAACCCAGCCACCAAAGGAGACGCGCGCCTATTTTCGGGGCAGCTGCATTCGCAAATATCCGAAAGAAATCCATGCCGCAAGTTGGACGAGTATTTTATTCAATAATGGACTTGGCAAGATCAAAAAAGTACCGCTCATGGATCCCTGGAAGGGCGGGAAGGCACTTGTCGTCAATTTGCTTGAGGAATCCGATACGGTTGAGGCATTATTAGAAAAATTGGGAACGTGAGGGCGGCTTTATGAAGAAACAAGAAAAAAAAGGCGAAGGAAAAAAGAAATCTTCAGAGAAAGAGGCGGCTGCGGAATCCAATCCGGAAGTCGTTGAAAAGGGTAAGAAAATCAAGGAGGACATCGACAAAATCATGGATGAAATCGATGATGTCCTAGAGGAAAATGCCGAAGAGTTTGTCAAAAATTACGTGCAAAAAGGAGGAGAATAGTGGGTGCATTTTCCCTGGATGATCCCGGTTCCAGCTTCTACCAACTATTAAAAGTTCAGCATCCTGACTTAAGCCCGGTGTCTAGGAACGGCAAAGCGTTCCCGTTCGAACAGACAAATCCATCACAAAGCTTTCCCTATGATCTCTCACAGCGCATTCCTTACGATCTATCGGAGCGCGTTCCTTTCGGAACGACTGTCCTTGCCTTGCAGTATCGGGATGGTGTTGTCATTGCCGGTGATCGTCGCGCCACCGAGGGCCATGCTATTTCCGAGCGCCGGATCGAAAAGGTGCATCAGTGCGATGCCCTATCGGCGATTGCCATTGCAGGTGCGGCGGGGCCTTGTCTTGATATGATTCGTCTCTTCCAGGTCGAGTTGGAACACTATGAAAAACTGGAGGGGGAAGGGCTTTCGATGGAAGGCAAGGCGAACAAATTGTCTCAAATGATTCGGGGTAACCTGCCGATGGCCATGCAGGGTTTGGTGGTGATCCCGATTTTTGTTGGCTACGATCTGTTGAGAAAGCAAGGGCGGATTTTCAAATATGACATTGCGGGCGGAAAGTACGAAGAGGCCGATTATTATGCCATCGGCTCCGGTGGGAAAGACGCGCGTGGCACGATGAACAAGATCTTTAAGGCCGATCTGGAAAAAGACGCTGCAGTTCATGTCGCGCTCGAAGCGATTTATGACGCAGCGGAAGCGGATGCCGGAACCGGCGGTCCCGATCTGATCCGAGGGATTTATCCGAACGTGAAGGTGATTTCCGCACAGGGGGTCGAACATGTGTCGGACGAGGCCATTGAGACAGCCTATCAGGACATTATTCCACCCCAGGCCACCTCAGGCAGAAGGATAAAATAAGCATGGCGATGCCCTACTACGTTTCTCCCGAACAGTTGATGCAGGATAAGGCTGAGTATGCCAAAAAGGGGATTTCAAGAGGAAAATCAACCGTTGCAATGGAATATGAAGACGGTATTCTTCTGCTTGCCGATAATGCCAGTTCTCTCAATAAAATCTCAGAAGTCTACGACAAGATCGCCTTCGCTGCTGCCGGAAAATACAGTGAGTTTGAAAACTTAAGAAAGGCGGGCATTCGCCATGCCGACATGAAGGGCTATCTCTACAGTCGGGAAGATGTCACTGCGCGTTCCCTCGCCAATGCCTATTCCCAGACCATCGGAACGGTTTTCAGCCAGGAAACGAAGCCTTTGGAGGTAGAAATTCTTGTGCTTGAGGTGGGGGAAACGCACGAGAAAAATGAAATCTACCGGATCCAGTTTGACGGCAGTATCATCGACAAAAAGTCTTTTACGGTCGTCGGGGGAAAGTCTGAATCCCTTTCCAAAGCCCTAAAAGAACGATACGAACTGACAACTTTGGAAAATGCCCTGGGTATCTGTGTTGCGTCAATGGAAGAAGGCTACGAGCAGAAAATCACGCCAGCGAACCTTGAAGCAGCCGTACTGGATCGCCGTAAACAAGGCCGTAGCTTCCGAAGGCTTCCCGTCGAAGAAATCAGTGCCTATCTAAATAAAGAATAAGTATAGTTCAAGCTTCACGGTAAGGCAGCGATGAAAAACCGTATCTTTGGACTCGAAACCGAATATGGCCTCATCTTCATCCCTCACGGGAAGGTCTACCTTCCGATGGAGAAGATCTTGGGCTACGTCTTTGAAGGGCTGATTCCGAATAGCTGGCCCTCCAATGCCTTTCTCTGCAACGGCGCGAGATTTTATCAAGATACCGGTTGTCATCCTGAGTATGCGACACCGGAATGTGACCGGGTCTTTGATGTTGTCGTGCATGACAAGGCGGGAGAGCGTCTACTCGAAAAATGTCTTCCGATTGCCCAGGAGCGTTTGAAAGAGGAAGGGCTTTCCGGCGACATCTATATTTACAAAAACAATACGGATTCGATGGGCAATACCTACGGATGCCACGAAAACTATCTCATGCGTCGCGACATCGACTTCTGGAGGGTTACCGAACAGCTCATTCCTTTTTTCGTGACGCGGCAAATCTATACCGGTGCGGGAAAGGTACTGAAAGTCGCCGGCCGCAGCCACTATTTTATTTCGCAACGCGCTCAGCACATCCATGAAAAAACCTCCTCCTCAACCACCTCATCCCGAAGCATCATCAATACACGCGATGAGCCGCATGCAGACGCCGAAAAGTATCGCAGGTTGCACATTATCGTCGGCGATTCCAACATGTCTGAATATTCAAGCTACCTCAAGGTCGGGACCACTGCCCTTGTCCTGTCGATGCTGGAAAGCGGCTATCGTGTCACGGGTGTGGAACTCGAAGATCCGGTTAAAGCCATTCGTGAAATTTCGCGAGACCTCACCCTTAAAAAAAAGCTGCGCCTGGAAAAAGGGAAGGAACGTAGCGCAATCGAAATCCAGCGTCTTTATCTGGAAAAGGCGAAAGCCTATCTGTCTTCAGAAGAGGAAGATCCGGTCGGCAGAGATATTCTGGAGCGATGGGAATATGTGTTGGATGAACTCGAAGAAGACCCCACACGGCTTGACCGCGAGATCGACTGGATCACAAAAAAAGGCTTGATCGATTCATATATGAAGAAAAAAAACTGCGACCTTGATGACCCGCGTGTTGCCATGATGGACCTGCAATATCACGACATTAATCAGGACAGGGGGCTTTACTCCCTCTTAAGCCGAGAAGGCTTAATTGAGCGGATCGCAAGTGATGAAGATGTCTTGCGTGCAATTGACATCCCCCCCCAGACAACGCGAGCCAAGGTGAGAGGTGATTTCGTTCGTTTTGCAAAAGAGAAAAACCGCTCGTATACTGTCGACTGGACTTATCTGAAGCTTAATGGTTACTGGGAAGAAACGATCCTCTGCATGGACCCCTTTTCTTCCGATAATGCGCGTGTAAAGGAACTGATTGCAGCCGCAGAAAGCAAAGACTAAGCTGATTCGGCCAATCGTATTGACCACAATTGGATTTGCTCTACTTGGCTTGTTGGTTCTCCGTCCGGCTTTTGCCGAAGCGCTTGACCCTGCTGAGCCACTTGAGCATGCTGATCCGCTTGCTCCGATCAAAGTGAAACAAGGTGGGATCGTCCTGCTTTCCATCAAGCCCGGACCGGGAACTGGATTACTCAGAGGCGGGTTCAAAGGTAAAATCATCCCGTTTTTTCAAACGGGCGATGGGGTCTACGCAATGTTGCTTGGCATCGACATGCTGCAAAAGGTCGGCGGTCAGCCCTTTGTTGTGCGCTGGCGGCAGAACGGAAAAAGCTATAGCCAAAGTTATGCGATTGAAATCGTCGAAGCGGCATTCGGCATCCAACACCTGACCCTGCCAAAAGGCAAAGTTGATCTGGATTCACCCACCCTCGTTCGGGTTAAAAAAGAAAAAAAACAGATGCTTGAGGCCTTCAAAGACAGCCTTCCAGTGAAACTCTGGCAAGGCAACTTCATCACCCCGGTTTCAGGGCGGCGGCAAGGCACCTTCGGACGCAAGCGGATTTTGAACGGGCAGCCAAGAAGACCTCACACCGGAGAGGACATCTCCGCCCTGGAAGGTGCAGAGATCGTCGCAACAAACGGGGGCAGGGTTGTGCTTGTCGGCGACTACTTCTTTAACGGCCAATCCATCGTCATCGACCACGGTTTCGGCCTCTTCAGCATGTACTTCCATCTCTCAGAGATTTCTGTGGCTGAAGGGGAGCGTTTGAAGCGGGGGCATGTCATCGGAAAAGTCGGCCAAAGCGGTCGTGTCACCGGCCCTCACCTCCACTGGGGCATGCGCCTGAACGGCGCAAGAATCGACCCCTTTTCTCTGGTAGAAAAAAAACTCAACTGAACCTGCTCCTTTTTAAAATATGAGAAAAGAGTGTATTATTGTGAGGCATGGCCTAATTCTTCTTTTTGATTCAATGAGTTACATTAAAACCTACTTCAATAAATCGACTTGGAATTAGGCCATCTTTTTCCCTGCTTAAGGGGACAAGAATGAAAAGATATAATAAAAATGTTTTTTAGATTACCGGTCAACCGCATCATAAAAATATTTGCAAACCTGACAAAAATCGGATGCTATGTCTTTCATTTTTTCTTCCCGAATCTTAGGTTCACTCTTCCAGAAAACGGGCCACCTCTCTACGGAAAGTCCGATAAACCCCTGATCCCCAATGTGCTGTGGCAAACCAATTACACCAACCGTGTCACCCTGGCTGTCTACATCAATTATCTGTTTAATCGCCTGCTTTCCCCCACCTTTGAATACAGGTTCATGAGCACAGAAGACAGAGCAGATTTCATAAAATCAAACTATTCCCAGGAAATATATAAATGCTACTCAAAAATTCAAATCGGCGCAGCCCAAGCGGATTTCTGGCGTGTACTGGTCTTACAGAAATACGGTGGTGTCTACCTCGATATCGATGCCCACTTTGTCTGGCCTCTGCATCGGATCATCAGGCCGGAATACCATGCGCTTTATATCATCATCAAAAAGGGCGAAATTAGTAATTACTTTATTGCCAGCGAAACAAATAATGTTCAGTTGGAGCAAATCATTGAAATCATACTGAACAACATCAGGGAAAATACCTTAAAAAATGTTTACGACTTGACTGGACCCGGCGTATTTAACCAGGTGCTGGACAAGGCCCGGGTGCAGACCACCCATTATCGCTACACCTGCAGTCAGGGCAATTTCACCAATGAGTTTTTCCAGTACATTGACAAACCACAGGGAAAATGGACCAAGGCCCAACAAAAAATAGCCATCATTAAAAAATAGTCTTGCTCGGGCTTATTGATTGAGGACATCTCGGTATTTATGGAAAAGATCAGCGCCTGTATTATTTCGTTTAACGAAGAGAAAAAAATAGAAGACTGCTTGAAGAGTCTTATCGATGTTGTCGATGAAATCGTTATTGTCGACTCTGAAAGTACTGACAGAACGATTGAGATCGCTTCAAAATATACAGACAAGATCTACACCCAGAAATTTTTAGGCCATATTGAACAAAAAAATCTTGCGGTTTCCAAGGCAAATTACGACTGGATTTTAAGCCTTGATTGTGACGAGCGCCTGTCGGATGCTTTGAGGATATCAATCCGGGCGATTAAGGACATCGAGACACATGATGCCTATAAAATGGCGCGAAAGACTCACTATGTTTATCGCTGGTTGAATCATTGCTGGTATCCAGACATCAAGGTAAGGCTGTTTAATAAGAAAAAGGCGCTTTGGGGCGGGGTCAACCCGCATGATCGGGTTGTTATTCAATCAGACAAGGTCAAAACCCTGAACGGTGATATTCTACATTATTCCTTCGATACCATCTCAGCACACATTCAAACGCTGGACAAATTTACAGAAATCGGGGCAAATGAGATCATCAAACGACAAAAACGGGTGTCGATTTGGTCGCCCTTAAGCCACGGTTTCTGGATTTTTTTTCGGATGTATATTTTGCGGAGAGGGTTTTTAGATGGCTTCGCCGGTTTTGTTGCCTCAGTTTTGTCTTTTACCCATGTCTTTGTTAAATACAGTAAAGTCCTGATGCGACGGAAAAAGGGTCAGTCTTGAGCTCAATCGTGTAAGCGCTTTCAGGAAGCAATACACAGATCCAAGATTGACAAAAACAAGGGAGGGCGATACCCTGCTTCGCGACGGTTTTGGGAAATAAACTAGGGCCTAACCTTCACTTAAGAAAGGAATCATCAGATGGCACGCAAGGCCTTAGGAAGAGGTTTTGGAGAACCAGGTCTGGGGCTCTCAGCCTTGGTTCCAATGGAAGAGGATAATAAGAACACCGTTCTTGAGATCGCCCTGGATCGGATTATTCCAAATCGATACCAGCCCAGGCAGGTTTTTGATCAGGAAGAACTGAACTCGCTTGCCGCTTCTCTAAAAAGCAACGGACTGATCCAGGCGATTGTTGTCCGCAAAGGAGAGAAAGACACTTACGAACTGATTTCCGGAGAACGCCGTTGGCGCGCTGCCGGGATTGCCGGTTTTTCAAAAATCTCGGCAATCATCAAAGAGGTGTCCGATGCTCAGTTAATGGAATGGGCGCTGCTTGAAAATATTCAGCGCGAGGACCTCAACCCCATTGAAAAGGCTCAGGCCTATGAACGGCTCGTGTCGGAATTTTCCCTGAGGCAGGAAGCGATTGCAGAAAAGATGGGCATTGATCGTTCGTCTGTTTCAAATTTCCTCCGCCTGCTTCAACTTCCAAGAGTCTTATGGGACGATCTTTCCGCAAACCGCCTGAGCATGGGACATGCCAAAGCCTTGTTATCGCTCGAAAAAGAGGAAGATCAGTTAAGACTCGCCTTAGAAATTAAGGCACGACACCTTTCTGTGAGACAGGTAGAAACAGTTGTAAAACAAATCAAAAAAGGGCTGACGGAAAAAAAAGAGCATCCAAGCCCACAGATCGATCCGAATATTTCGGCGCTCGAAGACCGCTTGCGCGGAGCCTTGGGCACTAAGGTTCGTCTCCTCCCACAAGGCTCGGGCGGAGAAATCAGGATTAGTTATTATTCTCTCAATGATCTGGACAGAATATTAGAAGCAGTCACTTAGAAGTCATATTAAAAAATTATCTAAATTAAGAGGAGACATGATGGCACGTAAAGATTTTTCAGCCGATGATATCGTCGCTTTTTTAGGAAAAGGCACTTCCTTTAAAGGCGTGATTACTTACGAAGGCAGCATCCGCATTGATGGAAAGGTTGAAGGGGAAATCGTTTCGCAGGGCATTTTAATCGTTGGTGAGTCTGCAGATATTCAGTCCGAAATCTCTGTCGGCACTCTGATTTGCGCGGGCAAAATTACCGGAAATGTTCAAGCAAGTGAAAAAGTGCATCTTCAACCCACAGCAATCCTGAGCGGCTCACTCAACACCCCGCGCCTTGTCATTGACCAAGGGGTTAGCTTTAACGGTCAATGTGAGATGAAAACAAGTGTTCCGAAAAAAGAGAATAATTGAAAACAGGAAAAAAGCTTAATTGAGGAACAATCAGCGGGGAAACCATAGGGTGGTCGTCGGCATGAGCGGCGGTGTGGATTCCGCCGTCACCGCCTCCCTGCTTCAAAAAGCCGGATATGAAGTGATCGGCCTGACCCTGACCCTTTGGGAGGATGAAGGGGAGGAGGAAAAGTCCTGGCAGGATCGCTCGTGTTGCAAGGTCGGTCTAGCGCGTCATGTTGCAAAACTCCTGTCAATTCCACATTACAGTCTCAACATCCGTAAAACTTTTCAAAACGAAGTCATCGACCCTTTCTGCGAGACCTATCTGGAAGGAAAAACGCCGAACCCCTGTGTGCTCTGCAATGCACGCGTCAAATTCTCTCAACTTATAAAAACAGCCGAAAGGCTCGGTGCCGACTACATTGCAACGGGCCACTACGGACGTATCCAATATCGATCCGATCTAAAACGCTATAGCCTGCTTAAGGGAAGCAATGCTGAAAAAGATCAAAGTTATTTCCTTTATCGCCTCAGCCAGGACCAGCTTTCTAAGACCCTCTTCCCTCTAGGGGAGATGAGCAAAGATGCGGTTTACAAAATTGCGGCTGATCTGGAACTCCCTTACGAAGAGATTCTTGAAAGCCAGGAAGTCTGCTTTGTCACCCAAAAAGACTATCGCGTCTTTTTGGGTGAGACCCGTCCTGAATCAAAGGCCCCGGGAGAGATTGTGCTGGATACGGGGAAGGTTGTCGGACGGCACCAAGGGGTTGCTTTTCACACCATCGGACAGCGCCGGGGCCTGGGTATTGCCCTGGGTGAACGAGCCTATGTGACACGACTTGATCCAAAGAATAGACAGGTTGTCATCGGCACCGAAGAAGGTCTTCGGACTCAGGAATTGATGGCCGGGGAAATCGTCTGGGGAGGGCAAGGACTCCCGACCGCTCCTGTTGCGATTCGTGCGAAGATCCGCTATCGGACGCCGGAGTGTGCAGCAACCGTGATTCCCGGTTCGGAGGGCAAGGCCAGAGTACTGTTTAATGAACCGCAACGGGGTATCGCTCCCGGACAGTCAGTCGTTTTTTATCAAGGGGACGAAGTCCTCGGAGGCGGGATGATTCTGGAGACATCAAGAAATTGAGCCATGATGGACCCTGTCATCCAGTGAATTATGCTGTTTCCCTTCCTTACACTCCTTGATCCGTTTCTCTGTGATCTGTCTGACCTGAGTTATAAATCCCGATAAATCAAAATCCTCAAATTCTGACCTTTCTGGCGGATATCACCCTCTGCCAGTATCCCCGAACCTGCTGGCGAGAAAGTTTGCAGTCTCAGCACCTGATCGGGTCTGGGTATCTGATATTTCCTATCGCTGGACATCAGAAAGCTGGTTGTATCTCGCAGTTGTATTGGATTTATTTCAGAGGAAAATTGTTGGATGGTCCATGAGGCATCGGATCAACAAGCAACTCGTCATCGACGCCTTACGGATGGGCATCTGGCGCTGCCGTCCGAAGCCTGATCTGATTTTTCATTCAGATCGTGGCAGAAAGTTTCTTCGGGAGGTTGAAAACTGAGCGGGTGTATATTACAAAATACAGCACCCGAGAAGAAGCAAGAAGAGATGTTGTCGATTACATCGAAATGTTTTATAACAGCAAACGGCCTCACTCTTACTTGGGTTATTTGAGTCCAATGGCGTTTGAAAAAAAAATGGTATTTAAAAAAAACGGCCTAAGAAAACTGTCCATTTTTCCCAGACCAGGTCACCAGAGCATACACGTAAAAAGAGGGGCAGACGTAACCCTCTAAGGGTTTCCCTCAGGTTCGTATTGGACATGATCTGCCCAAAGCTGAAAAAGTGTGCCTGTGGAGGCTGTCTGACCCGGACTGATGAAGAGATTTCAGCAAAATCCGCTTGTCTTCCTATTGTCTTATTGATTCCCCTTCCCAGACTTCGCGGTGTTTTCAGAGCCTTCGGGCCGTTCTCCGGTCCAACGCCAGACCTTTTTCTTAGTATCAGGTTCCTTAGTATCTGCTTCCTCAATCCCCGTTTCCAGGGTATGGGGTTCTTCCTGATCGGGAATTTTTTGCGAAATAGGACCGTCGACTTCGCCCTCAAGGTCTTCCGGCTGCTCTTTCTCAAAATATTCGTCCAGTGCCGCATCTCCCTTTTCCTGATAGGGGTGACGCGATAATTCCCGCAGTCGTTCTTCCGTAATGGCCTGTCCCTCTGCCGGAGTCATCAGAACGCGTGGGGTGATCAGAAGGATCAACTCGGTCTTCCTCCTCTCCTCCACCTTCCGCTGAAAGAGCAGCCCGAGCAAGGGAATGCTCCCCAGGATCGGCACCTTCCGTATCACGTCTGTGACTTCGGTACGGATCAATCCCCCGATCGCCACCGTCAAACCGTTCATGGCCACAATCGTCCCCTTGATATTGGCGGTATTGACAGAGTCGATAAAGAAGGAATCAACCCCTCCATCCGGTTTGGGAACGGGAATACTTGCGCTATTCGGAAGAACCGATGAAGAATCCTGCACGATATCCAGCATAACGGTCCTGTCGGCATTGATCTTCGGCGTGATGCTGATCGTGGTCCCGATATTACGAATCTCGGTCGTCGGCTGAATCACAGTAAAAGCGGCGCCGGTGGCAGGCGTGATCGTCTCCGAGCTGACGCCGGTCACCAAGACTCGCTCCTCTCCGATAAAGAGCTTGGCTTCTCGATAGTTCGAGGCCAGAATCATCGGCGTGGCGATCGTGTCCACCCGTTTGTCTTCTTGAAAGAGCTGAACACGGGCTGCAATTTCATTATTCATAAACTGATAAACCAGGGTGCCCCCCTCTAAGGGGAAGTTTCCGACTCCGAGAATCTCCCTCACGCCGGCGGTGGCCGTCTGAAGAGGATTGGGAGCCAGGCCTGTCGGTGGGCCGCTGACCGCTGCACCGGAAGAGGCATGTCCAAAATCAAATACAGACCGAAAATCGTCTCCCAGCGTCATCTGCAGAATCTTCATTTCCAGAAGGACCTGCGGCGTCGGTCGGTCGATGGTTGCAATGAGTCGCTCAATCTCCTTCATGACCCGGATGTCGCTCGTCCTGACAATGACCAGGTTGTGGGTCTGATTGACGGTCACAAAAATGGGGGCCTCCTGTTGCGTCACCGCCTCAAGGGTATCTGACGAGACATTTTGATCCGCCTTCCCCTGTGCAGACTGACGAGCCTCAATGGCGGCAATCTTATCCGGCGTTAGCTCGGACTTGACCCTTCGACTTAACACGCTTTGCTCTCTGCGGCCTCCCCCCGACCCTCTAGTGCCTCCACTCCCGGAGGAACTAGAGCCGGAGCTTGCGGAGCTTGAATTGGCGGATCCATCCGGAGCTTCACCTAAAGAGAGTATGACACGGCTGCCGTACAGGTCTTCAATCGCTGTGGCGGCGCTAATGGCATTTGGATGGAGCAGGGTGAAGACGCGGGTTAAGTCCTCCCGAAAAATGACAAGGTCTTTCTGGTATTCCTCTGTCGTCATCATTCGAATGACACCGGTCTGCTTGTCCTCTCGAAACCAAAGACCTGCAACCTTCGACAAGGTTTCAATGGCGCCACGAACGCTGATATTCCGCAGGAACAGCGTCACCTCGTTCTTGCCGGCATCCGGGGTGGCCACAACATTCAGTCCTCCCGCAATCCCCGTAATCAAACGAATGGCATCCGTCACCTTCGCATCCTTTAACTCCAAGTGACCGATTTCATGGTGCATCCCGCTGGGCTCTTCTACTGTCCTGTTTTCTTCTACTGCCCTGCTTTCCACGCCGGGAATCGGCGCCCCCAATAGGATGTCCTCCGCATGAAGGGAAGAGAGAAAGCCCAGCGAGGAAAGCATGAAGAAGCCGGTTCCGATAAGGAAATTGATAGAGATATGATATTTTTTCATCTAACGATCACCACCTGTCCCAGGTTTCCGAATCCAACCTGAATGCTCAATTTATTAATTTTATGAACCTTTAAACTGGCCGGTTTCCCTTCGATCTGGATACTGAGCGTATCCCCCTTCTTGACCATATAAACCCCTGAGCCCACCACCTCAATGAGGGCGAGGGCTTGGTGATGGGGCGCATCAATAAAACCTCTTAACGCAAGAGCCGGCATTGATGCCGGTCCCTTCGAAGGCTCTGCGCTAAAGCCCAATACCTCCTTGATGGCTTGCCTTCCCTTCTTCATTTTCTTGGTGGCGGAGAAGGGATCTCGTCCGCCATCCTGGGGAACCACCAAAGTCCCCGCAGCGCTTTTACTCTGTACAACTGTAGGACTGCTTAAGAGTCCCAATAATAAAACCAGTATAAACAACATGATTACCTCCCAACCAATGAGATGACGGCCGAGAAAAAGCCGTAATAGACAAAGCCGACCATCCCGCCGACGATCAGAATCATCACGGGCTCCATCAAGCTAGTCATCCGTTTAATGCTTGCCTGAAGTTCCTTATCGTAGAACTCGGCCAATTCTTCCATAACATGATCCAGTGCACCGGTTCGCTCGCCTACTGCTGCGACCTGGGGAACCAGGGGCGGAATCATGGCGTGACTCAGGCTTCCCGCCAAGTCTTTTCCTTCCAGAATTTTCCTGGATGCTTCCTGCAAATGCTGTGAAATGGCATGGTTGCCGACCACACCGGGAATGACTCGAAGCGATTCCAGCAGGGTGACGCCACTTCGTAGAAGCATAGCAAGGGTACGACAGATTTGCGTCATCGCTCCGACGGTCAGCAGACGACCGACAACCGGTATAGAGAGGATGGCCCGGTCAATCCGGTGACGCCCGCCGGGTGTGGTGTAGGATGCCAGAACAGATAAGAGAATCGTTCCAATGACCGCAAAAAGGGCCACACCATAAACCTGTAGAAAGCCCGAGATGTCCAGGAGAAACTGAGTCGAAGCCGGAAGAGTCATCTGCCTCCTGGAAAAGAACCTGGCGAACTTGGGAATGACTCCGCCCACCAGGAAACCCGCCACAGCAATTGAAACCAATACAACAATCCCGGGGTAGGTGAGACTGGTGATAATATTCGTCCGAAGCTCTGCACGCCGCTCCATGTAGAGGGCAACCCGGTCGAGGATAAGATCGAGTTCGCCGCTCACCTCCGCCGTCTCAATCAGATTGAAAACAACCGGCGGGAAGAATCGGCTCGCGGCCGATAAGCCGACGGAAAAAGGCTTTCCCGCCTGTATTCCCCGGCTGACCTCTCCGATGGCCCGGGAAAACCGTAGATTCGCCGCTTGTTCCCGACAGATTTCAAGCGCCTGAAGGATTGTCAGGCCACTCCGTATCATCAGGGCCATCTGCTGAAAAAAGAAGACCCGCTCACGGGTTGACACCGGACGGAGTATCCCGATGGCCTGACGGAAAATCTTCCATGCCTTCGTCAAAGAAAAGTCGATATGAGATGAAGTGACGACAGAGGCGCTGTCTTTCATTTCGAGGAGATAGAGTCCCTGGGTACGCAAGGCAATGGCAGCCGATTTTATGTCAAGGGCCTCAATCCGACCCTTAACCTCCTCTCGTTGTTCATTAAGCGTAATGTATAAAAAAACAGGCATATTGTTATACTTCTGTCATACCTCTGTTACACCTCTGTTACACCTCTGTTGTGACGCGGAGTACCTCGTCTATAGTCGTCGTGCCGTTCAAAACCTTGGCGCAGCCATCCTCAAGCAGAGTTGTTAAGGCTTTCTTTTTTCGTGCGGCCGCGACAATGGCCTCCTCATCTCCTCCCCGCGAAATCAAATGCACAAGGTCTCCGTCGATCCAGAGGGTCTCGTAGAGTCCAATCTGACTGCGAAAACCATTGCCGAGGCAGGCCGCGCAGCCGACCGGATCAAAAATATGCGCAGCTTCTTTTCCAAGAAGCGCATTTTCTTTTTCGGTAGCAGGCCGCGCTTGCCGACAGCGTGGACAAAGCCTGCGGACAAGCCGTTGAGCAATCACGGCGGTCAGGGTTGCGCCAATCAGATAGCGCTCGCAGCCGATATCCGCCAGTCGCGTAATTGCAGCGACAGCGGAATTGGTATGCAGGGTCGAGAAAATCAGATGCCCGGTCAGGGCCGCCTTCATGGCGACGTCGGCTGTCTCCTGATCCCGGATTTCTCCCAGCATCAGGACATCCGGATCGTGGCGAAGCAGTGAACGCAAGGCCGAGGCGAAGGTAATCTTCCCGGACACGCCGACACGGATTTGCGAGATACCCTCCATGACATATTCCACCGGATCTTCAACCGTCATGACATTCACTTCCGGCCCGTTGATTTCCCGCAGAGCGGCATACAGGGTGGTTGTTTTGCCGCTTCCTGTCGGGCCGGTCAAAAGAATCATCCCGTGAGGCCGTTTAATGACTTCTTTGAATTCGGAGAGGGCTTGAGGCGCCATCCCCAGTGATTCAAGGGTCAGACTGGACACATCCATACCGAGAAGCCTTAGAGTTGCCCGTTCTCCCCAGTGAGCCGGTGCGGTTGCAACACGAATATCAATCTTGTTCCGATCAATCCCGGGCGGGGCATAGGAAAATGCGCCATCCTGTGGAGAGCGTTGCTCGGCAATATCAAGGCCGGCCAGGACCTTTACCCTCGAAAGCAGACCTTCTCCAATTTCGGGACTTAAACCCGCATGATAGATAGAAAGCCTCCCATCAACACGAAAGCGGATCCGCAGCCCGTGCTGCTGTGATTCCATATGGACATCGGATGCCCGGCGAAGAAAGGCCTCTTTCAATACTTGATCCAGAAGCGCCACCGGGTCTTCCATCACCTTGGGCGCGGAGGCTTCCGACTCAGGCTGCCCTCTTCTTATTGCAGCGAAGGCCGACTCCAGCGCAGACTTCAGCGCAATGGGTTCGGCCAGGGCAATCCGGACGGGCGATCCCAGAATCTGACGCACGGACTCAATCAAAGCGTCGTCATCAGGATCGGAAGTGGCCAGTAGAATCGTACCGTTTTCCCGGGCAACCGGCAAAATCGGTCCTTGACGAAAGCGGGATTGAGGCAGACGGCGCACAAGATCCAGAGGAGGCGTGAGCACGGCCGGATCGACGAAGGGGTAGCCCCTGTCTTCGGCCAGGGCCTGGTAGAAGGCGGAAACCGGAAGCCTGAGTTGTACGGCGATGGTGTCGAGTAGCGGGGTGTGCCGCCGTTGCGCCTCTCGACGCATTTTTACAAGTGTTTCGTGGTCGATCAGACCCTGATCAATCGCTGCGCGAATCAGATGTACTTCCGTCACAGCCATGCCTTATCTCTCCCCAATCCCTAAGGCTGCCTGACTGCGATGGCGCCGGAAACGTTCATCGAAGGTATCCGGATCGCGGGCAATGCGGCGGGCATCTTCCGGACGAATCAGATTCTTCGCGGAGAGTTCTGCCAGAGATTGTTCCAGGGTTTGCATCCCCAGCCCGGACCCCGATTCAATGGCCGAGTAGATCTGAGAGGATTTTCCGGATCGGATCAGGTGTCCCACGGCCTGGGTGATATGAAGAATTTCAATGGCAGGAATCCGGCCATTTCCTTCCACTCCCGGAAGGAGCCGCTGTGCCACGACAGAACGCAAGACCATTGATAGCTGTTGGCGAATCCCCTGCTGCTCATCACCTGGAAAGAGGCCGACCATTCGCTCTATTGCCCCGACGGCATCTCCCGTATGCAGGGTGGAGTAAACGAGATGCCCTGTTTCGGCGGCTGTAATTGCCGCCCGCATTGTTTCGAGATCTCGCATTTCTCCCACCAGAATCACGTCCGGGTCTTCCCGGAGGGCAGAGCGGATGGCCTCGGGGAAGCTTCGGACATCGCTGTAAAGTTCCCGATGGTGGACAAGGCCCAGTTCATTTTGATGGATGTATTCGACGGGATCTTCTACGGTCAGGATGTGGCAGGCGCGGGAGCAGTTGATCTGGTGAATCAGGGTGGCCAGTGTTGTTGTCTTGCCGCTTCCGGTTGGCCCGGTGACCAGAACGAGTCCATCACGCAGATCGGCCAGTTCAGCGAGTTGCATGGGAAGATGAAGTTCTTCGAAGGTCCTGAACCGCTCATCCAGGCGCCGGATCGCCATTGCCGTCCGCCCCAGCTCCCGGAAAACATTCACCCGAAATCGCTCACCACTCTCCAGAGAGATTGCCAGGTCAACCGTGTGTTCCCGCTTGAAAGTGATTGCCTGCTCCGAATGCAGGAGTTCCCTGCAGATTTCCTGCATTTCCATCTCGGAAATCATTGTCCGGCTAAGAGGCTCCAGTCGACCGTTTCTTCGCAGCATGGGCAATGCGCCCGAGGAGAGATGAAGGTCGGAGCCCCCCAGTGTTAGACACTCTTTCAATAATCCTTTAAATTGTTCCGGTCCGGTCATCTTGTTCTCGTACCCACGTATTTATTTTCTCTCACAGCGCCAGAATCAGCGTGACTGACAGTAGGGTCTCCCGTCCAGCTGTCGGGGCAACCTGAATGTCAAACCAGACCACCGAAACTGCATGCGACAGGCCATTCAGTCCTTTTAGAAACTGACGTAGCCTGCTGTAGGTCGCAGTGATCTGCAACTCCTGAAGGGGACGACTGTAGGGATCACCGGCCTTCAACTGTTGCAGCAAGCGTCCCTTGGCTTTTTGCGGGCCCTTTTCCGAAGCCTTTTCCGAGCCCTCCACTTTTTCTCTCAGAGGAATGTTTTTCGTGATCCGGATGCCGTTTTTCCGCGCAAGGGCGGAGATTTTCACCCGTAACTCCTGTACATCCAGGACGTCTTCCTGTGAGACAAAATGTGCTTCCTTTGCGTTCAATGTCTCCCGAGCTTCCTGAAGCATCTCCTCCGCTTTCACTAATTCGGCATTGATTTCCTCTGTCGTCTGATTCGGCTCTTTTGGCCATTCCACATTTTTCAGTTTCGCATTCGCCTCTTCGGTCCGGGACTCCACATTTTGAAGTGCGACCTTCAAGGCTTTGTAGCGGAATAGAGGGTATCCAATCACGATCGCCGAGAGAAAGACCAGGATTAATAACATCGACTCTCGCCGCGTCAGGTCTTTCATTGCGTCATGTCCTTCATTGTCTTCCGGCTTCCTGTTTAAGCGGGACCAGCTTGAGGTCAAAAGCGTAGCCCCGCATCCCCAAACGTCCGGGCGTACTCCGTACGGAGACATCGGCGACTTCCAGATTATCGGCGGTGATCACGCTCGCGAGGCGCCGCGAAAACTGCTGTACGGCGCGTTCCGAAAGCGCCCATCCTCCCATTTCAACCTCATCTCCTTCTTCTGCCACCATCCGGTCAATGACGACTTCTTTTGTTACAGCACGGGCAACCGCCTCAAGTAAGGCGGCCAAGAGCTTTCCCGTGTGAGGCAGTTCGTTTGTCAGAAAGACCTTCCGTTTCTCCAGCAACTCGGTCTCATGATACCTGGCGGCAACTTTCTCTTGAAGTCCCGCCACTTCAGCAATACCTGCATTGATTTGCTCTAGTTTTTCCTCTACCGGTCGGAGGGCCTGGAGGATCTTCGCTTCTTTGGCCTCTGCCTTCCATACTTGAAAGGCCATGCTGCCTTCCACCGCGCCAATCACCAAGAGGGTCAAGCCTATGACAGCCCCCCACCAGACAGCCACTCGCAGATGGACAGGGGGAGGCGGATCAGCCGCCGGAATACAGACTGCCCGCTCGACACCCGGTTGACACAGTACATGCCGAACCGCACCGACCCAACCGGCGACGGATTCGGGCGCCAGCGCTTCAGGAAGATTTTCTGCATTGTCACAGGGAATAATCTGTACCTCGCGGCTCAGACGCGCCGAAAGCGCTTCGGCAAAGCTTGGGAGGGCATCACCCCGTCCGGAAAGCCAGATGGTTTTGACCCGGCTTCCCACCATGTCGCAACAGACATCGAGACTCGGAAAATTTCCGATGACATGGTAAACCCGTACTCCCTCGATCGTGCCTCCCGAAAGACGGGTACACCCGACCATGCCCGCTTGAAAATCGAGGACGGCGGAGGCCTCTTTTGTGAACTCGCCGTTTAAGGCGGCCGCGCTACATGCGGTAAGAGGGTAAATCCCCTCCAGACTCAAGTTCAGTTGCGCAAACTCTTTCCGCCAGCGTTCCCGCAGGCCCCGGCTCAGTCCGCAGGCCAGCCAGGCGTGGCGATCTTTATTGGCTTTTTCTTCCGCTTCTTCTATCTGTCTGGGCTGAGAGGTCCAGCCGCAAACGTATTCATCGTCGCCCCATTGAAACGATTCCTGTATTTTGAGGCACTCTTCCAACTGTTCGTTGTCAATCAGCTCCAGTTCAATGGCGGCCTCGCCGAAACGGAGCATCGGCCGCCGCTCTCCCGGCGCTCGCAGTTGCCGTTCCGATTTCTTTTCCTCCATCCGCTCCAGCACCCGCCGTGCGTCGGCAAGGCTCAGGTAGCCCCGACCGATCAGGATGGCGCCAATGCTTCGGGTCACCACCTCCTGGTCCAGGTAAGGCTCCATTTCCCAGCGAATCATCTCTTCCATCTGCGGTGTGGGCCGGGGGTTTTTCGGATCGACAGGTAATTCCAGAAGGGCGGGGACCACTTCCGGTGCGAGAAGAATCGCCCGGCGGGGGGCCGACTTATCGTTTTTTCGTATCTCTTCGACGGCTTCCACCAAAGCCGCGTTGAAGTGGGGGGCGCGGGAGATCGCCACCTGCTCAATCACCATTCTTTTTTTCTCTGCCCGGACCACGGCTGCCCGAAGGCCGAAACCGTCCCGTTCCACTACAAGAAGGCGTTGAGAACGATTAAAGGATAGGATGGACAATGGGTTTAAGCCTCCTTCGGTCGAAAGGACTGAAATTGAAATACAGGCATCATTTTATAATCACCTCTACTGTGGGCAGGGTGGCATGTGGGTAAAAATTAACCTTTTGGGTCACACGCAGGTTGCTGCTGTCTTTAAAGGCTTTATCGTCATTCGTGTGAGGATCGTGATCGCCGCCGTCGTCATCAATGATGATGAGGTGTTGTCCGATAGGAATGACCGGGGAAATACCGGGTAACTCACCGGCAGCGCCTTCAAATGTGAAATTGAAGGAACTTCCGTCTGTTAAACTGCTTACTCTGTCTGTCGTCAAGCGCTTCCACCTTTTTGTTCCCGCGTCATTCACATAGACCAATAGGGAAACACGCATATTGTTCTCGGTCCCGCCAGACGAATTCGTCACCTTAACCTGCCACCCGGTCACATCCTGAGTCCAGTCTTCCTGCCCCACAGTATCCGCCATGTCTTTTTCAAAACCTGCCGCACCACCAGCCACGCCATCAGATCCGATGCTCGTTGTGGTGTAGCTTGTTGCCGACGCAGTAATTGCCCAGCCGAAATTCAAGGCATCTGTTGCGGCAGTCGCATGGACATTTCCCCAGCCGTCTCGATAGGTCCCATCGCCGGGCGGAACGGTCAGATAGTCTCCCCGATGTCCCTTAAATAAAGTTTCATTCGGTTCATCCAAATCTGTTTTTCCCCCACCATTGTCAAAACCGGCTGCATCCGGGTTTTTATCAAACAAAGGTTCTTTTCCGCCAAAGGCATCGAAACCTGCCGGTGCCACAACCAGGGCTTTGATATTTGCTGGCAATCCGCCATTGTCTACAATGTATCCTGACATTAGTTTTTGTCCGCTCAGAGCCGCTTCCAAACTTCCGACAATAGCTCTGCGGATATTCTGAAGTCGCGTCCGCGTGTCTTCATAGCGAAATTGTTCATCGGCATTATTGGTTAAAGAAATAGTCGAGAAAGCGAGTGCCGAAAGGATAAAAACGACGATGAGGAGTTCGAGCAGCGTAAACCCGTTTTCGTTTAATCGAGGCAAATAGGGGAGGGAAGAAGACAGAGCCATTATTTGAGTATATCCAATACGATATCATCGCCGTCAGGCGGGCAGATTCCGCCAACCTCAACGCCAATGTCAAAGCGCCGGTTCTTTCCCAGCCCGACGATCCGGGCCTTGTTGTTGGCAAGATCAAACATCAGGTAAGGGCGTCCCCATTTTGTGTGCGGGTCGTCGGCGTGCGTTGTGGCATCTGTATCGTCGGGAAGCGTCCGCCAGACAAAATAGGTGTTCGCATTGACTGGACGCGCGTCGAAGGGATCGGCCACTCCCCGCACCTGGGACAATACAGTCCCGGCTTCCGGGCTACCGCAGCCCGCCTGAGTCAGATTGTCGCCCACATCAACGAGGCCTTCCCCGATACGGGAAAGATAGGGACCGCGCCAGCCACGTCGGGTGTTGGGATTCCATGCTTCCAAAGGGTGTCCCGTGCGGCAAAGAGGACTCTTCTCGTCAAGAACAGGAGTGGATGGGACTGTATCAGGACAGGGATCATCCCGGCCAAACAATAGCCAGAAGTTAGCGGGGGAATCAAACCATTTCTTCTGGGCCACCGCAGGAAAGTTAGGGACATAGGAAGGCAGGTTGTCCTTATTGCAGGGATCGCTTGGATTAACAACAGACCCGTCGGGTATGGCCCCGCCGTCATTACAGAGCCGGAACGGCCCCTGCCCCGGCAGATAGCCCGTATCCAGTTTAAACTTTAGAATCGCCTCTTTCACTTTTACGATTTCGCTCCGGGAAATCTGCAAACCCGCCTCGTCTTCGGTGTCGTCCAGTGAAAGCACGACACCCCCGGCAATTGCGGCAATAATCATGATGACAATCAAAAGCTCGACTAAGGTAAAGCCGCGTTCATTGGCCATTTTTAAAATCTGCTTAGCGTTTACGGAAGGCAGCATGCGGCTTCAGCACAGATAAAACCCTTTTTCTGGATACAAGCATACCAGAACTCACTCTAAAAACGCCTGTCTTTATGAAAAAAAAATCCGGAGGTGAGGGTAAACGTCCCCACCTCCGGATGATTCGTTCTTCCGACACAAGCCTTAAGCGTTTCGGCTTAGGAGGTCTTTTGTCCTGTGGTCTCGGAATACTCCTCTTCGAGGAAGTCACCCCGACCGTCGAGGATTGCGATCAATTTCGCCGGTTCTGTGTCCCCCGAAGTTGAATTATCGACTCGGACCAACAGAGAATAATGTGGATACTGATTCTTCAGAACCTTGCTGTAATAGGGCGCATGAGCCAAAGACACGGCAGAGTCTTCTCCGATCAGACTGGAAGAATTCCCCAGTCCAAGGACAACCATCGTGTCCGTCGATTTACCACCGACCTTCACACACTCGTAACCACAGGTCGTCGGTGCCGCCGCCGTACTTGGTGCTACCGCCCAGAAGGCGAGCTGAAGGCCCGTAATGCCGGTTCGTGCCTTCCCAGTTGGGAAGTCGGCCAAGGTCATATTCCAGCCACGTCCCCTGTTAAGTCCAACCGCGTCAGGCTGAGGTGCCTCGAAGGCATGCATTGAGATGTCGATATCCCTGACAGGACCTGCAATTTTGGCATCGCTGCAATCTGCTGCAGGAATGGGCGTATCATACGAGGCAGTTGGTGTTTCCGCCCCCGCATCCAGGAAGCGGATCTTGGTGATTCCTCCCAGGACGAGGCTTTCGACTATTTTGTCAGTCACAGTTCCGAGTTCGACCCTGTCAGACAGTCTCTTCGCTAGGAATTCCGCCTTGGCAAAGCCGGCAGTTGCGTCGAGTTTTTCTTTATCCACCTTTGAAGTATATGCATCGACCAAATCAGAACAATCAGTTTGGGCAACTATAGCAGTCGGTGTTGGTGCCGTAGCCACAAGCAAAGTCTCAAGATCATCGGGCAGTTTTTCATCGACAACAACAAATGTCCGGATTGCACCCTCAAGGCTTGCAATTGTGCCGGTTGAGGTGCCTGCTGCTGCGCGGTCCTCAAGGCCGTCGAAGGCAGCGATCATTCCGCCGCCGATGATGGCAATGATGGCCACCACGGTTAAAAGTTCAACAAGCGTAAATCCTCGCTCGTCTTTTAGACTCGAAAAGGGACGTTTGAATATTTCCATGTTCATTATTAACTCCTTCATTAATTGACGGTTTGTTTTTTTGCAGAGACTTACCCTGCCGGGCCTCAGCGGACCTCACCATCATTTTTTATTCCCGGATGGCTGCGGGCTCCTGAATGCTTTAAAAAAAGACCTGCAATTCGACCTTCGTGCGACTTCTGTCTCCCAAACCCTGAGAGTCATTCTCAAAAATTACAGTTTATATATACCGGACCCAATTCTGAGTGTCAACGCTTAAACATAAAAATATATTAACATAATATAGTAAATCTGTAAGATCTACATATTTATTGCCTATATTTAAAGCTGATTTTAGACCTTTCTATGCTTAATATTTTGAATATATTCATGTAGTTAGCTAAAGAAGGTATAAATTTATGTTCTTAAGAAAGCTATATGGTTATTTAGATATTTTTAATTGCAATAAATTTTAATCATAAAATGGCACAAAACCTCTAAAATCTTTTTATTTAAAAAATATTCCATATTAAAATTTAAAAGGCCTTCAAATGCAGTGCGCAGAGCTGTCGCTAGGCAAATAATTGAAATGAGAATAAGAGGGCTGTGGAGTGGAGGAAAACTTATTTATTACGCCGGGAGGAAGAGATGACTATAAAACAGGTAAGAAAAGTTGCACTCAGGCCCTGGGCGGGCATATTTCTGTGTGGAGGTACTTCTTGCACTCCTCCGGCGTGAGTGAGCGCTTGAGCGCTTTACGGACAAGCGACATCATATCTTCGATTTCCATAGAGTAAAGCCTAAGGGTTTTGTCTTGACCCACAGTGGCTAAATGACGACCGTCAGAGCTGAAAGCAAGGCTGGTCACCGAACCGCGGTGTCCGGCTAACATTGCTAATTCATCGCCGCTTTGCGCATTCCAGAGCCGCATCGTTCCGTCGCTACTGGCGGTGGCAATGTGCCGTCCATTAGGACTGAAGGCGACGTCCAAGACTTCGCCCGTATGTCCGGATAGCGTGAGCTTTACTTCTCCCTGGCCAAAAAAACGGATATCCCATACCCGAACGGTGCCGTCTTTTGATGCGCTGGCGATTCGATTGTTGTCAGGACTGAAGTCCAGGGCGGTGACGATGTAGTCGTGTCCGAGTAATTTGACCAGGGCTTTCCCGGATTTTACATCCCAGATGCGGACTGTGGCGTCCTCTCCCGCGGTCGCGAGATATTTTCCGTTTGGACTGAAAACGATCCGATGAATCGCGGATTCATGCCCCCGAAGTTGAAGGCGTTGTCTTTCGGTTTTGACGTCCCACACAATGGCTGTCCCTTTTTCTCCGGCGGTGGCCAGATCTCGCTGGTTCGGGCTGAATGCAACGCTTTTCACTGCACCTGCCTTGTGCGAAACGGTGAAGAGAGGCTTGCCGGAGGAGACCTGCCAAACCTTGGCCCGGCCGTCCAGTCCGGCGGTCGCCAGCTGTTTTCCGTTTGCACGGTAGGCGATGCTGGTGATCGGGCTGTCGTGGGGAAAGATGCGTAATGTGTCTCCGCTGAGGGGGTTCCATATCTTTGCGTTGCCGTCTGCGCCGGCGCTGACCAAGTGCTTTCCGCTTCGTCCGAATATCACTGCATTCACGGTACTGTCATGTGCGGAAAGAACCGATTTGAGCGGTAGGCTATACATGGCTTGATAGAGCACATCTTCGGCTTCGGGGATGTTCGTGTCTTTTTCAGAATTGGAGATTGAAAGGGCCTGCATGGCCAAGAGGAGACTCAGGGTGGGGTTTGTGAATACATGTTTGACGGCATCACGGGTTAAGGAGTGTGATAAAAAAGATTGGGCTTCTCTTATTTGTCGGGTGGCCTCTTTTTGCGCTGCAATGGCGGCGATCTTTGCGGCTTCGGCTTTGGCTTTTGCGGCAAGGGTTTCTTTGGTGCGGACGGCAGCCAGGGCGGTTTGCGCTTCGGCACGCTGTTTTTCCTGATCGGCTTTTTGTTGGGCGGTTTCGGCTTCTAATCTTGCCTGCTCTTTTTCCAGACGGTTTGCTTCGGCAGTTTTAGAGGCCTCTCCCGCTTCTTTTTCCCATGCTTTGGCAACACGGGATTGTTGTTGCGCACGTTGGTACTCAATTTCTGCAACCTCTTTGTCTTTTTTGGAGCTGCGCCATTGCAAACCGCCAATGATTGCAGCAATGATAATGACCACGAGCATCGCCAAAGTTCTTTGGCCCAGCCGCTTGGTCAAATGCGTTTCTTTTTCGGCCCGTTCAAAAACCCCTTCAGCGCGTTCTTTTTGAACTTCGGCAGCGATGCGAACTTCATTTCTGCGAATTTCTTCAAGATTTGCATCATCCGGCTTTTCCAGACT
Organism: Nitrospirota bacterium; assembly: GCA_029261195.1. Taxonomy (GTDB): domain Bacteria; phylum Nitrospirota; class Nitrospiria; order SBBL01; family JAADHI01; genus JAJDBU01. Next base: position 117,649 of record JAJDBU010000025.1, read on the forward strand.
TGCCCGGACAAAGGCAGCCAGCACTTCGCTACGCTTGTAGCGGGCAATATCCGGTCTCGACATCCAGCGCCCGGCAATCTCAAGGTCCTCCCCTTTTAGAAGCAAGCTTTTTTCTCTCCCGAGGCGAATCCACTCAATGGCCTGATTTTCCAAGTCCCGATGTGTCCGTTCTCCTGCATCTTCATGCATCCGCCAGTCGTGATTTGATTCTATAACGGGGTGGATCAGGCGGTCATGTGACAATTCAACCCATCGGGAACCGTCCTGCCATCCGCTTTGAATCAGATGTAAATCTTCAAGTGCATCCAGAACAAGCGCTGAGATCTCATTGCCTGCTTTTTCTTCCCAGTAAACTTTTCCGCGTGTTCCTGAGGATGTAATCAGGCTCTGTTCAAACCATGTTCTCAGGGTTTCCTCTTTCACTCCTGTTTCCTCAGTCAGCGCGTGAATCGCGCTTTCATAAAACTGAGAGAGGGCGTGATCAATATGGGCAAAGGCGGTCCGGTGATTTTGGGTGATTACTTCTGCGTCGCGGGGCATCTCGCGCCATAAACGTTCACAAACGATTTGAAGCAGGGCCGGTTCGACAAATTCTCCCGGAATCGCCTTGCTTCCGACTGCAAAAGCTTTTCCCTGAGGCTTGATCATCGAAAGATCTGTAAGCAGTGTTTCCGCAACGCCTTTTCCAAAGGCAATGTGGCGACCTTCCAGGGGCAGGGTAATTGCGGCGAGGGCAGCCTCCATTCCCAGCGCTTCTAAATCGAGACGCACTTGCAGTTTCTCGGGCAACAAATCGGCATAAGGAGCCAGTTGTTGAATACAGGGTTTGCGAATAACGAAGATCATTCGCAATAAAGGATCGGACACCAGGGCATCCCGGACCTGGTAAAAGAAGTCCTCCCGTTCTTTCCGGCGTTCCGGCTGGCAGGTAAACAGCGTTTCTAAGTTTTCAAAAACAACCAGCCTTGGCGGCTTATCTGTCCCGATCGCAGACTTTCGCCGATCCAAAAAACCGGCAAGCGTTTTTTGAGTCAGTTCTTCTTGACCGGTCTCGTCCTGATTCGACCACTGACTCAGGACGTTAGAGATATAGATGTTGAGGATATCATCAAATTTGAGCTGCTCAGTTTTTTTCCCGACAAATGCCGGCTTAAAGACCTCAAAACCGTCTTTCTCAAGAAGAGGAATCAGACCTGCGTTAATGAGGGATGTTTTGCCAACGCCCGCCCGGCCCGATAAGAGAAGCAATCGATGCGATTGAATCAGTCGCTGTGCTTCACTGATTTCGGTATCCCGTCCAAAAAAAAGGGCTTGATCTCGACGATGAAAGGGATGGTGGCCGACATAAGGGGATCTTTTATTAGCTGATGGGTTCACTGGATTGACCTTAATGATTCAGGCAGATTGCCTGAAAGTCCACAAAAGATTCAATATCAACAAAACAGTCCTTTTCTCTAAGCTTAAATAAATGATATTAGAATCGACATTTTCAAGTGATTTTACCAAACAATAAGCATGATTTGCTGTAAAAAAGCTATCCAGCCAATATTAGAGCCAAGCGCCGTTCCGTCTGAGAACTGACCTTTCCCCAGCTAATATACGATAGATAGCTTATATTTACTTCAAACGCGCATTCATCCATGCCGCAGAGATGCCTGCCAGCAATCCACTGAGATGGCCCTCCCATGACACATAGGCTCTCAGAGGGAGAATGCCGAATATCATCCCTCCGTAGAAAATCAGCACTGCACTGGCAATGATGATGGATTGCAGATCTTTTGCATACCAGCCGGAAGCAAGCAAAAAACCAAAGTAACCGAAGATTAAACTACTTGCCCCCGCATGGATTGAAGGGCGGGCGAGCAGCCAGACGGCAAGGCCTGAAATGACGATAATGATCAGGCTGACTTCGACGAATAATTTTTTATCTTGCAGGCAGATAAGTCCCCCCAGAATCGCAAAGGGCAGGGTGTTCATCAGAAGATGAAACAGGCCGAAATGCAAAAAAGGACTCGCGGGAATGCCGATGAGTCCGAGCAGTGTTCTAGGTTGAATACCCCCCATCCGGCTTAGGCTGTGTCCCAAAAAAAAGTTAATGAGTTCAATCCCCCACATTAAAGCAAGCAGGCTTGTCATCCAGTTGATGCTTGTTTTCACATATCCTCCACTCTCTTCTACTTTTACTGCTTCGTAGGGACTTAAGACACAACAGCTTAGTTTCCCGTGAAACTGAAATGTGAGTCCCGATTTTAGAACAATCTGATACAGTTAAGTTAGTGCCTTAAAAAAGTAAGCGTAGCGACAAACAGTCTATACCGAAACAGTTGATCCAAACCTTTTTCTAAGCTTTACCGGAAGGAGAAGTCTACCGTGAATATGGAAAAAGATCTGCAAAACTTTTTACTTCGTCTACTTGGAACAGGCATTGTCATCAGCATTCTCATCATTTTCCTCTGATGCTCCAGCCTCTCAAGTAATCGATTTACTTCTTGTTGGATTTTAAGGAAAATCGGATATTCTGAATAGCGCGTCGGGCGACCGTTTTTCCTTTGACTTGCTTCGGGCTGAATTTCCAAAGTTGTATGGCACTCAGGGCCGCCTGATCAAATACCTTTGGCGGCGCCGATGCGACAACGATGGGATCGGACACGGAACCGTCTATCCGTATTGTGAATTCAATGGTGACCCTGCCTTCCAGTTTTGCCCTGATAGCCCGCCGTGGATAGCGGGGCTGTGTCCTTGATAAGGGAAGCACATCAACCTCAATGACATCTGTCTCAAGCACCTCTGCCTGAACATCTTCCGGTGTTTCTGTAGTAGAAGCCTCCATTTCAGAAAGCGTCGCTTCGATATTTTTTAAAGGGGAAACTGCCACCTCGACCGGAACAGGCGGAATATCTTCCGGCACGGGTACTTCTTCGACTGCCTGGACCTCTTCTGTGGGAGGAATATTTTCTTCAGGGGTCGGTTCGGGTTCAATGACGGCGGTTTTGATAGGTTCTTCCAGAGTCGGTTCCGGTTCTACGACTTTCTCAGGCACCGGCTCCGGGGTCGGGGGCTCTACTACGGGGATGGGTTCTGGAATCGGCACAGGGATTGGAACCTCTTCCACCGGGGTGGGTTCGGGAAGCAGGATGGGTTCTGGAAGCGGAATGGGCTCGGGAGGAGGTTCGATCTTTATTTTTTCGGGGGGTGGTTCGGGCGGTATCACCGCCTTCACTTTTTCTATTTTGGGTTTGATCGGTTTGGGCTTTGGCCGGGTAAGGGGAGGCAATTTCGTGACTTTTAGAGGGGGCGGCGTTTCCGGGAGAAGAGGGCGTTTCGCTTTCTTGATTTTCTTCGGAGCCTTGTCTTCAAGCTTAAGGTCGATGAGTTTAATACTTTGGGAATCAAGGGTCTCTTTTGTTCTGAGCGTTTTTCCAGTCAGCATCCGGGTCATCATGAAAAATAAAAAAAAATTGACCAGAAGCGAAACGATCATGACAGGACCTATCCGTTTCATCGGGATCCTTTTTTAGCCGCGATTGAAACACTGGAAACACCCGCCAGCCTGGCCCGGTCAATCACCTGGACCAGGAGGCCCGTATTTGCATTCTGATCGGCGACAACAACAACGCCCCCTTCCGGGTTTTCGGCATGAAGGCGTTCGACATGCGCCACGATGGCATCCATCTGAATCTGACGCCGATCCAGCCAGATTTCTCCGGTCTCCGAGATGGCGATCATGATGCTTGTATCCGCTTTCCGTTCGGCGGAATGGGCGGTGGGGCGATTGACATCAATGCCTGCCTCTTTCACAAAAGAGGTCGTCACAATAAAAAAGATCAACAAGATGAAGATCATGTCGATCATCGGGGTCAAGTCGATCTCGGATGCACTGCCCTGAGATTTTGAATGTCGTCGTCGCATAGATTTTTTGCCAGTTCTATGATTCGCTTAAACGTTCGGCCATCAGCTGTTTTTCAGCCAGTACACGTCGTCGCAAATCGATGCTGAAATAGAGTCCTGAAAGTGCCGTGACCAGCCCGGCCATGGTCGTCACCAGCGCTTCTGAGATACCCGTGGCCATGCCCCGGGCATTGCCTGTTCCAAAACGGGTCATGACATCAAAGGTGCCGATCATCCCTGTGACCGTTCCGAGAAGCCCCATGAGCGGCAGTACTTTTGTTAAGGCCGTAATCAAAAGAAGAGATTGCTGAAGGTCCGATTCTCCCTCCGAAAGCAGTGCTTTACGGATTTGGCGTGCCGTCCAGGAACGATGATTTGCTCTCAGCTTCCACTCGATGATGCGTGCCTTAAAGTGTTGCCGATGTGTGCGATAGATATACCAGTAACGATCAATAATCAGCGCCCATAAAAGTAGAGAAACAAAAAGAATCCCCCAGAGTACCGCGCCTCCCGTCTCCAGAAACTTTTGAATCGCATCGAATGCTTCAAAAAAAAAGTCCATCAAACCTTTTTCTCCGCCAATCTCGCCACGATGCCTGAACTCTGTTCGTCAAGGATCTGCACCAGACGATTGCTCTTCCCGGAAATAAAGCTGTGTAACAGGACAATCGGGATGGCAACGACTAGACCCAGTTCTGTGGTGACAAGGGCCTGCGAGATACCGCCCGACATCAGCTTGGGATCGCCTGTTCCAAAGAGCGTGATCGACTGGAAGGTTTCAATCATCCCGGTGACCGTTCCGAGCAATCCTAAAAGCGGGGCAATCGCAGCCAGGATGGCCACCGTCTTTAGGCCCCGCTCTAAGACAGGGATCTCCTTGAGGATGGCCTCATCCAGTCGATGCTCCAGTACTTCGACCTCCTGATCCGGCTCCTTCGTATATACGGAAAGAATTCGGCCCAGGGCATTCTTCATATCGGGACTGTCTGACTTGATCTGGGCAGTGATCCGCCGCCCGACCAGGCTCAAATAAGCAAAACGTTCACAAATCACGAGCAGGCCAATCACGCCGATGGACAGGATCAAATAGCCGATCAGCCCGCCCTGACGCACATGCTCCGCCGTGTCCGGCCTTTGAACCAGCAGGGAGAGGATGGCCCCCCGTGAAGGATCAATCCCGATTGGCGTCACACCGCTTGTTGCACTTTCCAACTGTTCGGCCATGTCCGTAAAACGGGAGGGAGGTTGTCGAATGAGGGTCGCTAATTGTGCGCTTTCCGGTAAATAACGCAGGTAACGCCCTTCTGAAATCAGATTGAAAAGCCCGATGCGTGTGACTTGGGACTCTATTGCTTTGCCTTCTGACGAAATCACCGGCGCCGTAAAACGACTGACCTTACCGGATGCGCTCATCTCCTCCAACAAAATCAGCCAGAGCGCTTCCATCTCTTTAATCGTGGGCAAGGTCTTTTGCTTTGCAATGCCCCGCAGCACTTCAGAGCGTCCCGGCTTCTGCGCTGAAACGAGGGAGGTCTTTAGGATGTCTGCCGTTTCTCTCGCCTCTCGGCGGACAATCTCAAACAGTTCACCCAGGGACCCACTTTCTTTTTTCAGGCCTGCACCGGATATTTCAATCTGGTTTTCGTTCCAGTCAAACAAGACCTTGCGTGAGTGACTTCTCCGCTCTTGAGCCGTAACGCGGGCCTTCGCCTCCTCAATAAGCTTGTGTTGTTGCTCTGCATTTTGAGAAAGGAAGTCCGCCTCCCGTTCTTTATCTGCCTCTTCTCCTGCCGATTGTTCCTGGCGAACCAAGGCAAGCAGTTCCTCAAGAGAGACGGGCTTCTCAAGCGCCTGCGCTCCAACAGGATTGACGCAGAGCAGCCAACTCAGCAATAAGATACTTAATTTCATTTGGAGTTCTCCGGTGACATGCCAGGTTCCGGTGACATCATTGGGAGTTTAAGCAGGTTGGGCGGGGTCTCTTTTCTTGCGATCCGCAGACCGTATGCTATCCCCTGACGATGCTCACCGGAAAGCTCCTGCCACTCACGCTTTCGGCTATCCCAGTAAGCGGCCTCCTTGCCGTCAAAGCTTAGGGAATACAATGCGACACGGCCGATGCGAAGGAGGTGGACCATACGGCTATTTCCCCCCTGATCAATGGATGCTCTTGTCATAGGTCCGGTCATGGTTCCGGTCGTCGCTTCAATCGTCCGGCCGTAGGCCAACTCAATCTGATAAGCCTCTATTACATGCCGATACTTCTCTGCGACGTTCAGATCGGGGCGGTCAATCAATTCTCGTAGCGTACTCAGGCGAGCCCGGCGTTTTTCAGCCAGAAAGGGAAGATCCAGTGAAACATACTGTTCCAGGCGCTCAAGCATCTTTAAAATGAGGGGGAGAATTTCACTGTTTGTGATCTCAATCTCACGGAGCTGCTGTTTAAAAGAGGCCATCTCCTCTTCCTGAGCCGCGATCATGCGATCCACTTGATTGTTGTAGATGAGCAGTCTATTTTCCTGACGCAGAACTTGTCGATACTCGTGAAGCAGACGGGCGCTCTCTTCAGAAAGCGACTCGACAGCTTGAGATGACCCAGAAACTTGAGACGGCTCGGCATGTGCGAATGGCGCAAAGCATAGCGTGATGGCAAAGAGTATGACGACTTTCGATAGAAAGTATTCCAGAGCGAACTTCATTTTGATTGTTCCTTTTAGGATTTGGACTCTAAGAAAAAATGAAACTTCCAGGCACTCATCAATGATTCAATAATTCCATTGATATTGATTATCAATCAAAATAAAGCATGCTATTTGATTCGCTAAATATTTGTCAAGGCATTTGAAAAGTTCGTGCAAAATTTGGTGGCAATAAATAATCTCTGTAAGCAAGCTACTTTGGCATTAAGGTCACACTCCTGCCTAAAGCAACTTGACAATGTGCGCACATTGTCTCATGTTATGTCTGTGGAGTTTGAATTCAGTGAAGAAAAAAACAGGCTGCCGTTTAGAGAACGAGGAATCACTTTTTATAGCGTGATTGATGCAATCAGGGAAAGGGGGATCTTGTTGAATATAGATCATCCAAACCGCAAAAGATATCCGGGTCAGAGGATACTCGTTGTCAACATAGACAATTACGCATATTGCGTTCCATACGTGATTACAAAAGACCGATATTTTTTGAAAACAATCTTTCCCAGCAGAAAATTTAAATGCCTTATTGAAGGAGATCAATATGGATAGATACAACACAAAATACCTTGATTCGGAAGAAGAGGACTTAGAGGCGGCGATCAATCAAATTGATACAAAAAAGTTGAAGAAGCCAGGTTTGAAAGAACAAGAACATTTCAGAGCAGCTGCGAAAAAATTTATTAACAAAGAAACAAAAATGAATATCCGGATTGATCCGGGTGAGTTGAATAAGATTAAGGAGAAAGCAAAAAAGGAAGGACTAAAATACTCCACCTTTGTAAAGAGTGTTTTGCATAAATATATTACAGGCCAATTGGTCGAGAAGCAGTAATCACACGGTACTCTTTGCCCAACAAACCCTGTTAGAAAGTATATTTATATCCCAAGCCGAAAGTCTGAGGCTTTCCAGGGCGGGCACCGAAAGGACGCCGTGATAAGAGATAGGTCTTGTCTAAGACGTTGTCAATCTTTAGATACAGTGCATGAAGGGTCTTAAAATCCCAACGTCCCGCCAAATCGACAACGGTGTAGGCTGCCACGCTGGAGCCTTCCAGGGGGCCGCCGCTCCCTGACTGCTCTAACTGTTTTCCGGTATAACTGATATTGGCCGTTCCTTCCCAGGCTTTATGCGCCAAGCCAAGGTTAAGATTCAGTTTGTGTTTGGGCATGTAGGGCAGACGGTCGCCTTTCTGCACCGTACCAGGCGTGCTACCCTCCTTGACTGCCCACAGGGAAAAGTCGGTATTAAACGTATTTTGAAATTCTGATTCCGTAAAACTATAAGTCAAATGAAAGGGTACGCGCCAGTCTTCAGCGAATAGCCATTCGTGGGCCAATCGGGCCTCTAGCCCGTAGACATGGACTTCCCCACCGTTGACGGCATCACCAATATCGTTTCCAGTACCACATGCGGTAGAAACACCGCAGACTCCCTTCAAGTTACTGTAGTTGTTAAAAAAACCTATGACTTCGGCTTCAGTCGTCTCACTTGAGTGGCGTAGCCCCAGTTCGTAATTCACGCTTTCCTCCGGTTCCACGTCATCCGTTTGACCGGGGCCGGTCGGGACAAAACCCTTATGAATCCCTCCCAGGACACCCAGTGTGGGCGTGAGTTGGTAAAACGCACCGACACCGGGGAGGAGAATACGATTGCTGTTTGATTTACGCTCGTTAAGCGTTTTCTCATTTTGAATTTTTTTGAGTGATTGATAACGGATGTCTTCCACACGCAAACCTACCGTCAGAGTCAGTTTGTTTATTTGCATTTCATCTTGAATGTATGCGGATAAAGCCTTTGCGTTTTCATCATTGACCAGGACTGGGGCAGTACTTCCGTCAGCCACAAGACGTCCATTGCTCATGTTAAACCCGTCTTCGGTGTGATTCCTCTGTATTTCGTCCTCGTGGTAACGCAGACCCAAGGCCATCTTCTGTTCGATGCCCTTTAGGGAACTCCGCCAATTCAAAACCGTTTGAACACCCTGAGAAATATATTCTCTCGCATTGGTACCCACCAGAAGGGTATGCGTACTCAGTCGTGAGTTACTTTCACCCCGCAGGATACTAAAAAATTCTGAAACGGTTGTATTGGTAGTTGGGTTTGCCAGAATGCCACTCAGTGTTCCATTTTTTTCAGGGTCATCTTTTTCTCCCTGAAAACGGTTCAGTTTGGTCCAGCTTCGCTCAAATTCATGATGATAGACTGTCGTCTGAAACGATAGGTCTTCGTTGAATTCGATGAGATGCTTCACTTGGACTTGTTTGTGCTCCCAGTCCATGAGACCGTTTTCACTCGCTGCGTAACGTCGATAGGGCGTATTTGCAAAGTCCGCCTCACTTAGCCCCAGATAGGTTTCATCAGAACGTTCGTCGGCATAATTCAGTTTGACATCCACTTGCTGATAGATCGTTTTGTCCAGATCTGTATTGAATAGGAGTTTCAACATTACATTATTTTTTTCAAAACCGGTGTCACCCCCTGTATCCAGGTCTTTAAAACCGTCGCTGCCGATATGCAGACCTTCCAGCAACCAGGCAAACTGTGAACCGCCGTTTCCATAGAAAAGATGGGCCTTGCGATAGGCATCGGTGCCGTACCCAATATCCAAGCCACCTTCTGATTCAAAGGGTGCCGGTCGTGTGATGAGATTGATGGACCCGCCAACTGTGTTGGGGCCATTTGCAATTGCAGAGGGACCTTTCACCACTTCAACTGCTGTCATTCGTGAAACCATGGGGAAGTAGTAGGCGGCAGGGGCGGAATAGGGTGCTGGGGCAATTAACACACCATCTTCCATCAAGGTGATTTTTTGACTGCGCTCCGTGGTGGACCCTCTCAAGCCGATATTCGGGCGTAGGCCGTAACCATCTTCTCCCCGGACATTCACTCCCGGAACGTGATTTAAGACTCGATGGATATTGTCGTATTCGTCTCGCTCCAGACTTTCTTCATCGACCACTTGAGCCGATCCTGCTATTTTGCCGAGGTCCTCGTCTTCTCCGATAATTGAAAGTTCTTCTAATCTCAAGATTTCCACCTCTTCTGAAGTGTCTGTCGATTGAGTTGAGAGAAACTGATCTTCAGCACTTGCCAAAGGATTCAAAATCAATAGAGAGATGAGTGGCAAGCTCAAGAGAAGCAGGAAGTTCATATTTTTCATCGGGAGATACCTATTCATTTGTGGTGAAAGTGGGAAGAGTGTGGGAAGAGAGAGGGGACAAACCTTTCAATGTGGATTTAATCTTTGTAGACCTCACTGTTCAAGAGGAGATAACAGCAGGGCCGAAGAATAGACATTCGGCCCTGCATTTTCAGTGGCTCAATATATCGATATTTCTACCATCCTGCAACATCGGTCTCATCAAAAGAATAGGCAGTTTTGAGAATATCCCGTGCCTCTCCCAGAGCCGTTTTATAGGCAGTAATCGCCGCTGCGCTGGCATTCGGTAATACCGGTTTCTCTCCGACCTTTGTATGAAAGTCAGCAAAGCGTGTACCGGTGTTCATCGGTGAACGCGGGTTGAACTGGAAGCCCAAGGAAAAGCCCTTCATCTCACCCCAGTGTTTGATATGATCTGCATAGCTGTAGCCAGTGGCTGGAGGAAATTTCGCCATGTCATCATTCAACACTTCGTTGATGTAGTGAACCACGGTTGCGGCAATGGCCTTTTCCCAGTTCGTGACGATGATATCGCGCTGGGCCTTCAGGGCATCCAGTTCCGCAGTAGTCAAAGGATCACTCGCTTTACTGATAATGGTACGCCCTTTCACAAAGGCATCAAAAATGGCCTTGGTGAAGTCGGTACCGCTTGTGCTGCCGGCATCCCGTTTGGCGGCATTTGTGGAGTTGCCGAAATTAAATTCGGACAGGAGGTCAATTTTCCCGTCGCCGTCGGTATCGTTGTAACCGCTCTTGAAGGCATCACGACCGGAGTTTCCCCGAATTTCATTATCGGTGTAGTCGTTGTAATTCCGTGCCGCACCGAAATAGCCAAAGCCTTCATCAAACTGATGCTCCAGTTTAGTGAAAGCATTGGCGCCGTCTTGCACGTTAGGCGCGAGAATGCCTTTCCCGGCTGTCGCATCATCGAGATAGTCATCTGTCCCCTGTGAAAAGGTGATCGCCCCCAGGAGGAATTTCTGCACCAGTTGCTTCAAATCGAGTCCGTCGTTGCTTTGGTAAATTGTTAAGCTCTTGGTGTTATCAATGGGATCGGGTCGGTTGGTCCCGGCCGCCTTTGTTGCCGTATTCGCCGCAATGGCGCCCAACCAGGTCTGAATCAAGGCATCCGGAGAAGCCGCTGTGAATCCGACGAAACTTCCGGGAGCATCCCAATCTTTATGGTCGGTCACGGAATCGTTCCCTGCAATTTTATCCTGCAGTTTTTTACCCGCACTGATGTCTGTGTAGGTCGTCTGCTTGGTTGTTGGTGTCGTTTTCAGGGCGATCGGGCTTGCGCCCAGCGTATCGGTCCCACCGGCATAATATTGGTTCAAGATGGCAAGCGCTTCAGGCTGCGTGTCCACTGTAAGCGGAGCGTTAATAATTTTTGTATCCAGTCCCTTTGCGATCTCCGCATTCAAATCGGCAATAAGCACCTGACGCGCTACCTGACCGGAAGTGTCAACACTGGTCCCGGCGATGAACTGGCTATTAAAGATGTATCTGAGTACGGATGTGCCGTCATCATCGCCGCAAGCGAACAGGGCCACTGACGAGAGGGCAAGAACTGAATATAACAATTTTCGTTTGAGCTGCATGGAAATTCTCCTTCATTATTTTTTTTAAGAAACGGGGTGTTTCACATCGTTTTCTGACTCATAGATACTTATCGTATTATGCCTCCGTCGTTTTCATTCATCCCCTCCTTTGTAGGGGCAGACCCCTGTGTCTGCCCTCTCTTGTCCAATCCAAAAAACAGGGTAGACACAGGGGTCTGCCCCTACAGTCCTAATAACCTTCAGCCTTTGCCCTATTCACCTGCCCCTTGTGAATGCTCAGTAATTGAGCTACCTCCAAGAAAGGCGCTGCGTATGCCCGCCAAAGGCTCGTATGCGGGTTGGATCTTGAATTCCCCAAACCGAAACCGTGCCGTCTCTGTCCGTGAACCGACATCAAAGTGCCAAAGAGCCCATCCCAAACGGCCAAAAATGCGCCGTAATTCCGGTCAAAATGTTCCGGGCGGTTGCTGTGATGAAGCTGGTGTTGCGCGGGGCTAATCACGATCCGCTCAAACAGGGGGCCATAGGATAATCGAATATGAGAATGACGCAGATTCGATCCGGCAAAATTAAAGAGAAAGGTAAAGAGGTTCGCCCCCGCAATATCCCAAGCCGACAATTTCATACCGAAACCGTAAAAGAAAACACCCAGAACCAGGCCCTGGGTCAGGAGCATCCGGTTGGCAAAAAGAAAGCTCTCGACGGGATGGATGCGATAAACGGTGGCCGGAGTCAGGACTTCTGCCGAATGATGCACCTTGTGAAAGACCCACAAAAAAGGAATCCGATGCAGCAAGCCATGCAGCAGAAAGCGGGAAAAATCGTCAGCAACAAAGAGCACAGTGGTAAAAAACGCCGTGACCAAGCCTGCAGGCCAATCCGGGTCGGCATTGCCGAACAGAACATCCATCCCCTCTGAAACCTCAATGGCAATAGTCGTCATGGACAGTACGCCCAGGCCGGTCAGCACAGTCAGGATGACCGGGTTGATCACCAGAAGCAGGTAGTCCAGCCGTGCAGAGGCATGCAGGAAGATCCGGGGATTAAACAGATACCGCAAGCCTGCACGAAGGTCTGCGACAGGGCTGCGCCTGATCCGGCAGCGCCGCAGATAGAAGACTGAGGCCAGAATCAGCGCACCCAGGAGATAGAGGCCGTAGATACGCTGGTTTGCATCCCAGGGATAACTGAAAGCCTTCGTGAACTTTTCAAGAAATACGGTCATCATCGTCTACAGTGAATCAATCACCGTCTCCGGCAGCCGAACCCGGAATATTCAGTTTCAGGACTTCCAGAAAGTTCTCCTTCAGTTGATCGGTGACCAACTTGGCTGCGTCCCAGGCCTCTTGTACGGATGCTTTATCGCTGATTACGGCAGCTTTCAAGGTGGGGGAAATCTCATCAACCTTGGGAATTGCAGCGGCAATACGGCTTTTCAAAAGGCTGGAGTCCCCACCCAATGCATCCAGAAAATCGTCAAAGCCCAAGAGCGCTGTCGCAGCACCGGGCTTATTTCCAAGGAAAAGTTCCTGCAAGGCCAGAAGATTGTTCTTGATGTTTTCTTTACTGGTAAGGCTGAAAGGGGATTCCACTTCTTTCGCACAGCCCTGATTATTTGCAGTTGCACTGCAAGCATTCGCTTTTAAGCCGAGCGGCTTTGCAAGTTTGATATCCTTGGTCTCATCCTCATAATAAAAAAGGGCATCCGATACCGCATTCACAGCCGCTTCCACACTGGTAAATCGGCTAGCGCTGCTTCCAGCCTGAGTCAGTTCGACAAGGAAACCCGTCGTCCCGTTCCACTGATCCAAGAGGATCTGCGCCTGTGCGGACACATCCGCCGCCGCCAGTTTTGCGTAAGTTGCACGTGCTGCTTTGACATCTGTGAGCGCACTCCAGCCCACAGGAACGCTCGTACCGCAACTATGGTTCAAATCTTCATTGAATAGTACATATTCCAGGGCATCCATTCCACGGCGATCCCGGGTACGTTCCGCCAGAACATAATCCGTAGTTCCATTACTGAGGGAACCCGTATCCGCAAAGACCACATCCTGATCCACACCGCAATTGTTGGTGACTGGCCAGGAATAGATCTTGTCCCTCAGTACTCCCAGAGTATCGGTCAGTGGTCCTATCTGCATGACTTCGACCGCCTGCCATGTCGCCATCGCAAGTTTCCAGGCATCCCTTGCGGCATCACGCTTTGTGGTCTCAGTAGGGTTAGCTGCCAGGGCCACGACGTAGGCATCAACTGCTGTCTTCATCGCATCCGCCTTCGTCTTGAAGTCGTTTATTGTCGGCATCATGATGTTAGTGCCAAGATTGTTCAGCATCCCTTTGCAATCGAATGTTGCGCAGGGGAGGGCCGCCGTACCGCCACTGCCGCCACTGCTGCACGCGGTGAGGAGAAGGCAGAGTCCTATCTTCATGAAACTGTTGCGAAACTTGAATCTCTTTTGCTCAAACATTGTAAAAACGACTCCTATCTATAATATGGGCAGACTTGAAAGCACATGCCGCTTATGATTGAACCTGAATTCTGAAAGCCATCCGGCATTCCACCCCGTGAAGATGATATGGAGTACTCATAATTTTTCATCATTCAGGCAAAAAAAAGAGCCCGAGCGATAAAAATGCCCCGGGCTCTGGGTTCTAAAAACTTCGACCTCTGACCGCTCACTAATTTTTTAGTTCGATATTGACATTGATTATCAATAGCAGTACGACACATTATTCGATTCGTGAGAGCTTGTCAACTTATTTTTCATCGCTTTTTCATCACTAAAAACTCGAAAAAGAAAAAACCGTGCCTGCCTCTTCTTCACAGATTCACAGTCAGATAAAAGGCCGCAATCATGATGATGGCGACAAGCAGTATTGAGCTGAAATAACGAATCTCCATTCGACTCATGTTCTTATCCCCTCATTTATATTTTTCGTTGTTTGTTCATCGCTTTCAATTTGACCTACTTTTTTGGGGCCGTTTCTGAGACAGGGATGGCGGTGTTCTCCCAATTCAACGAGGGAAACGATCTTCCGTTGCCATAGCAGATCTTCAGGTCGGATTGTCCGACAGATATGCTCGACGGCTTGTTTGGCATATTCAACTTCAACTTGTTTGTAAACATTTGGAAATGTTTCATAGCCTCGCTCAACAAAACGCATCTTCACTCCGGCCTTGATGATATTAGGAACATGACTTTATTGACTTCGGAGCAAGCTTCCTTGCCTCTTGGAAAGCGCCAAAAGACCCCCATAATCTGAGGATTTTTCCATGAAGATAGGGGCCTTTTTCCAGCTTTTGAAGTTCTATTGTTTTTGGATAATGGCCGAGTTGTTCTTTTATGGAAATATACATCTCAATACATTTCCGTCGTTGACCGGCCACCCGAATGGCATGAAGGCTTTTTCGTTCGATTTTGTGAAGCAAACGCAGACGCATTAAATACGGGAGCGATATGTTGTTGACCCTGGCAACCTGACCAAAATTAAGATATTTTTTATAATCACTCAATATTTTTTTCCTTGAAATAACAGGTGCTTTCGGCGGCTGGTACTTAAAAAGCCCGACTTCTGTTCCTGTTAAAAGGAGTTGTCGGACACGTTCTCCGCTGAGTCCGACTTTTGCACCGACCGAACGAAGCGTGCCGCCTGCCTGGTACAGTTGATTAATTTCCAGGAGATGTTGAACAGGCGATTTTTTTGAGGAATGGACTAAAGCCGTATCCTCCTGAAGGGCCGTTTGGATTTTTAGTCTGATATAGGGTGAAACTGTCTGCCCTGTAATCACTTTTTTAACTGTTCTCGGTGTCACCCTCAGCTTTGATGCCACTTCTAGTAGATCAACCTTGCTTCGGACCGCCGCTATAAGTTGTGTGGCAATGAGAAGGGATGATTGCTTTGAGGGGATACGTTCTAAGTGCAACATACTTTTTCTCCATTTTTCATCAGTTCAATAGCTTCTCTCCTTGCGCGTCTTTAGTAGATATTGATAATGATTATTAATATCTACTAAAGACAGTCTAAGTATTGCTTCAAACCTTGTCAAGGATTTTTATTGCCTCATATTTGTTTTTTTAGGTTTTAGAGAACGGAGAGGAAGGAGAAGGAATAAAAAAAACGGGGTGAGCAAAGCTCACCCCGTTTTAAAACTTACGGTTAATTATGTAAGTTCAATTATTTGATCTTTGCCATCGCGCCTTTGATACGATCATGGTTCATGGCTAGCGCTTCACTGTACTCTTCAACAGCTTCCTCGGCTGCTTCTAAACCTGCTTTGGAACCACCCGCTTGGATGACACCCGCCATTCCCAGGATTGCATGTGTTTCGCATTTGAAAGGAATGATTCCGGCCTTGGTCACTTTGAAGCTAATAGGCTCGTCTACTTCTCCGCCGAATCCTTTTTGTCCTGCCGGGGTAGAAAGAGATTTAGGCTGGTGGAGCTTGTCCGTGATAACAAACTGAATGGTATCACCGACAGCAGCTTCGACGAAATCCGGTTCAAAAACCATCTGGCTTGCACCATCGCTACCGGTGTTCTTCATCTGGACTTTGACGGTCTTCGCCTCGGCAGCCACTGAAGTCAAAACTAACAACGCAATTAAAACAAGTGTTTTTTCAAAAAACTTACGCACGATATTATCCTCCTGAAATTGATTTGAGATCTGCGACATCAACCCGTCCCAACGGGCACGCAAAAATGTTTAATTGATACTGAGTCTCAACCCCCCCACGCTAATTAAACAGGAAGACTATAATAGTGTTTCCAGGGATTGTCAAGACCACAGCAATTGCGTTCTTTCCTAAAAACGACTTATTAAATAAGGGTTCTCTGATCGAGTCATGGATTATTTTTTTAGGGCACAAATACCAGACTTTTGCGTTCAAAATATTGGAAATACGCTTGATTCTCTATAATTTCAATCCGGTTTTTCTTCTCAGAATACCGCTACCTGAGCTTTCCCCGCCTTTGCCACATGAGTGCCGGGTCGGAAGCCTGGACCGCAGTGAAGCTCAGTCGATCAGGGCGAGTGGCGAGGACTTCGATAATTTCTTTGACGACCCGACCTGTCTTGACTATCCCGGGGAAGTCAATTTTATCGACCGTGTCATCCGGACGGTCAATGTCGGCATCGTCACCACTGAAAAATTGTACTGCAGGAATACCCTTCTCAATGAAGCTGACGTGGTCACTCTCCCCAATGGCCCCCGGAAGGGGAGAGACAGCAACGCCACTTGCTACACCGGCTTCTCTAAGAAGCGGAGCCCATTCCCGCGCCGATCCGCCCCCAAGGACAAGTAGAGGCCTTGATCCCAGACGACCAACACTATCAAGATTAATCATTCCGTCGATTGTTTTTGAAGGAAAGGGCTTTCCCTCAGAAACAAAATGTTCCGACCCACGGAAGCCAAGCTCCTTGCCGGTAAAGGCGACAAAGACAAGCGTCCGTTTTAGAGGAGGGGATTTTTCCAACATTCGGGCCAATTCGATTAAAAGGGCGACCCCGCTGGCATTGGCATTTGCGCCGGGGTGGAGCAAACCCTCGTCCCCTTTGTGAACACGAGGCCAGCCGAAGCCCACATGGTCATAATGTGCGCCGATGACAATGCTTTCGTTCCGGCGCTCCGGATCGCTTCCCGGTAGAATTCCAACGACATTTTTCAACGCAAGTCCCTCGCCAAGACC
Source organism: Nitrospirota bacterium (assembly GCA_029261195.1). GTDB lineage: Bacteria > Nitrospirota > Nitrospiria > SBBL01 > JAADHI01 > JAJDBU01. The sequence goes on from JAJDBU010000025.1 coordinate 134,646, forward strand.
ACGGCCTTCTCCCTGCCATTGCTGGATGTAGGTTCGTAAAGCGCGCCCCCCCGGTTTCAAACCGGCGCTGCGAAAGGCTGAAGCAATATATTCAGCAACCCGGTCAATTGTTCCTGTGCCGAAACCCCGGCCCTTCATCCTCGGGTCTGACAGAGCGGCGATATCCCTTTGCATCCTGGCCTCCGAAAAAAGGGGGGGCAATGTGGCCAGGGCCTCGCGTTCTTTCAGGTTCATCTTTTTCGGCTTGATCCACTTTCCGTCGCCCTGTGTCACACGAACAGACATCGGAGAACCGACGAGCGGCCATCGCCCCCTAAGAATGTTCTTGGGGGTGTCGCCTGAAAAACCGAGATAACCAAAAGGCCCGTAATGGGGGATTTTTCGTTCCAGACCGGGGAGTGATGCCGGATGATCGGTGGCAAGCCAATTCAGTGAAAGACGGGCGCTCCCGGGATGGCGTGCAGCGAGGACAAGAGAGTGCCCTCTTCGTGGAATCTGCTCATCCTTGATCCGTGTCATAGCGCTATTGGTCGAGAGTCCAAAGGGGCTCAGTTGGGAAAGGATCGTCCGCTGAAATCGGTTTTCCCAACCGAAAAGCCAGATATCACGATCATTCGGAAGGGTCTCAATTTCTCTGTCCCAGATGAATTCTATTTGTGTCGGTCTGGACATTTTCCACGATTCGGCCAGACGGAGATAGGCTTGACGCAACTTTTCCGGGGCTGTTTTCGGAAGAACGATGAGGATGGATTCCGATCCGAGTACCTTTGAAAGAGAAGGAGGCATCTCTGCAGTATGAAGCCGTCGGAAGAGATCAAAGGCCGGGTCAACCGTCATCCTAATCGGCCGGGCAGGTAAGATCAGAGAGATTTCCTGCTCTTTTTCCGTGATGGACAGGGTCGTTTCAAAGGATGCTTCCTCTCTACCTTTCAGGGTGATTGCAACTGGAATTTGGAGTCTATAGGGCGACCCGGATTGCCGCTGTCGAATACGGGCGCTCAGACGATATTGCCCCTCTTGAAGCTCGGCCCGAACTTTGTCCACCCGGAGAATGGGCGCACCGGTCCTCTCAACCCATTGCTCAAAGAATCCGCTCAGATCTTTTCCAGACGTGCGGCTGAAAGCGTGCTCAAGATCACCAAAGGATGCACGCTTAAAACGGTGATCCTGAAAGAAGGTTTGAAGCGACCGGACAAAGACTTTATCGCCTAGTTCCCTTCGGAGCATGTGAAAGAAAAAAAGGGTCTTTCCATAACCGACTGCCTGTGTCGCGGCGTCGTGACGAGCACGAAACCCTGTGAGCGGAAAGTCGAGTCCTGCCGAAACATAGTTCGCATATTTTTGCAGAGAAGCCCTGCGGGACGCCAGCCCTTTTCCCTGCTGTTCCTGAACGAGAAAGTCTGCAAGGTAAGAGGTAAGGCCTTCACTCCAGTTTCCTCCGCTCTGATCAACATAGACACCATTCCCCCACCAGTTGTGGAGGATTTCATGGGGAAAAGAGGAGTGAAGAATGAAGGGAAAGCGGATTACCTTCGGCCCGAGAAGGGCGAAGGAGGGCATCCCGTAGCCGGTCTCCCAAAAATTTTCGACAAGCGCAAATTTAGGGTAGGGATAGGGCCCAAGCAGGGCTTGATACATCTTGAGGTATTGTTCGGTCACTTCGAGGTATTTGTCGGCCAGGGCCTGATCGGGCGTACGAAGAAAGACCATCGCCAGGACTCTCCCGGCATTGCGGCTATATTCCGTCCACTGCCCGGCGACGATGAAGACCTCTTCCTGAGGCTCGGGCGACTCCCATCTTAGACTCACAGCTCTGTTCCCGGAACTAAAGACCCCTGAATCAAAATCCTCACGATAGGCCGTCCGTTCCCCCTGACTGACGGCATTCCAGCCTTGAGGCAGGTCGATGCTCAGGTTGAAGGTCAGCAAGTCCCTGGAAAATCGGGGAAGCCAGAAGCTCTCTCCAGAAAGAAAAACCCCTTCAGGGGAAATCGTGCCGGGGGTCTCTCGCTCTTTTCCCGCCTCTCCTTCAGGACCTGTCGGAGGATGATTGATTTCCCCCTGATATTTCAGGTGGAAAACTCTCAGACCCAGTGGAAGCTTCACAGTATAATGCGCTATCGGAAGATCAGTCTGGTCCGCCGACAAAGCGGAAGGCCTGTTTTTCGACAATGACGGCGATTCTTCCGTCACACGCTCAATCCTGACACCCGCTGTTGTTGTTTCTGGAAATAGACCCTCATGGAGCATAAAATGAAAGAGACCGTCACGCTCGGGTCGAAGGGAAGCCGGGAGTATAATGCGGTCCTCCACTTCCAAGTGGCTGGATTCAGGATGGAGTACAACCTTGATTTCGTGATGAACTCGAGTACTTGCGTGCAGTGGAATTGCGTGTAGAAGCAGGCCGATCAACAATAAGAAAATGCTGAGAGCAATCTTTTTCATCTGTGATAAATAATGCACAATTGCATCTGATTGGATTACCCTATAAAAATCGAATTGGATCAAGCTTTGTGCTCATCAAGGGCTGATCCAATGCGGAACTATATTCAAAAGTCGGGGATGAGTCAACACCGATCATTAGCCATGAAAGGACTCCGGATGTGTTTGACAAGAGAATAGGGCTGTGATAGAAATCGCCAAAGCTCCGGAGTACGTAAAAATTGATAATTGGTATTTTATTGACGACTGGACCGGAATACCAGAACAGCCAGTCCGTCTCGACTTTTGCTAAGGCCCTCCTGAGTCTAGGAAACGCTGTGAACCTTTTTTTGATGGACGACGGCATTTACAATATAGTTCGCGGTCTCCCCTACGAAATCGCTGAGGTCTTTGAAACATTGCAACCGAAAGGCCTGGATATTATGCTCTGCAGGCAGTCAGCGGAAAGGCGAGGTATTCGGAAGGCCCATTGCATTTCGGAGACCGCGTGGCGTTCACAGATCGAACTGGCAAAGTGCATTGAGCAATCTGATCGATTTATGAGTTTCTCAAGGTGAAGAGATGAAGCAGAAACATGTCATTGTCGTTGTCGCAGACGGTCCTTTCAATACGGCTCGGGTCAGTGAGGCCTTTCGAATGGGCATTGGACTGACCCTGTCGAAATGCCGCATTTCGCTTTTATTGATTCATGACGGCGTTTACAATCTTCTCCCCCTCCACGCGGAAAAAATCGGTCGACCCGGTATTTCAGAATACATTCAGGTGGCTGAGAAGGTCGGACTACAATTGCTCGCCGATGCCAACTCAGTCCTGGAAAGGGAGATCACCTTTTCGGAGGAAACCGCCTTACAGATCCCGCACGATGAAACACTCAAACTGCTTTGCGAAGCCGATGTGGTGATTCCCTTTCGATAAAAACCTGGCCGATGAAAACCTTGCACATCCTCAGAAAAATCTCTGACCCTCTTGCGATTGAAACAATCACTGCAGAGCGAAAGAATGCTGAAGTTGTCCTTTTGTTGATACAGGATGCTGTGCTTGCAAAGGGGAATTTCCCGGATGCAACCTACGTTTCAGAGGAAGATCTTTCGGCGCGAGGCGGAGAAACACCGTACTGCACGATCAATGCACACGGCATGGCAAGTCTGATCATGGATTGTGATCGAGTGATCACATGGTAAGGGCTTGTAGGAAATAAGACCTCTGTCATTGATTTTTTCTGTCATTTTCGGGTATAAGCATACCGATGTAAATCACTGATCTTCCCGCCTCGTTTTGGAGAATAAATAATGACTGCATATGAGGAAAAAACGGAAAAAGCAGAAAAAAGAGAAAAGAAACGTCACCACCAACGGCTGTTTATCCGATTCGGACTAAACAGCCGAGACCATATCGGAGTGGTTTTTGACCTCTCTGCGCTTGGTCTTTTTGTCAGGTCAAGTACTGTCTTCCCGCTTCGGACACAGCTTGATATTGAATTGAAACTCCCCGATGATCGTGCCATCATCTGCGCCGGGAAAATTGTGTGGGTAAAACGTCTTTTCCCCGAAACAGATCATATCAATAATAAACAGGGGATGGGTATAAAACTATTTGAAGCCCCTGCAAGCTATCAAACTTTTGTTGAGGGCTTGCACTCACTCTGAGTGAGTGATTTCTTTTAAGTCCTACCAAGCAATATCGACTATTGCCTTCTTAATACGGCTCGTTCGACCTCCAACTCTTCAAGCTCAATGAGCCATCGTGAAAAGAGATCTCTCTCCTTGACAATTTATCTCAAAAAAAGTAGCCTCTTGCCCTAGGAATTGGCATGGCGACCTTACAAAGATCATTCAAATTATTATTTTTTTTCATCCTGCTGGGGGGTTTTCTAGGTGGAATCCTAAGCGAGATACTTCAACGCTTATCTCCTGAAGGATTCCTGCCCGATATCTTTGTAAAGGGCTTCGCCATCGGTCTGAATCCGCCCTTCGCAATCGATCTTCATATCATCACCTTTACAATTGGATTCACCTTTACCATTAACCTGCTCACCTTGCTGGGCATCTTCTTAGGTGTCTTCACCTACAAACAAGCGTAACGTCCGTAGGGGCACGGCATGCCGTGCCCCTACAATTGCGTCACCTTAAGCCCCCTCCAGAATTTCCATCTCATCCAGTGTTTTAATCCGGTCACGCAACTCTGCGGCCCGCTCATATTCCAGAAGCCGCGCTGCCGTCTGCATCTCTTGTTTAAGTGATGTAATCAGTTTTGAGCGTTCTTTCTTTGGAATATAGAGGGCCTTCTCTTCCGAGACCACAGAGGGGCTCAGATAGTCTCGCTCAATCTCCCGGCGAAGATCCTCCGGAACCCTCTTTTGGATGCTTTCGGGGGTAATATCATGTTTTAAATTATATGCGGTCTGGATGTCCCGTCTCCTCCCGGTCTCCTCAATGGCCTTTTGCATCGATTCGGTTATTCGATCCGCATACATAATCACCTGTCCGAATACATTCCGCGCCGCCCGGCCAGCAGTCTGAATCAGGGAGCGATGAGAACGAAGAAAACCTTCCTTGTCGGCATCCAGAATGGCAACCAGCGACACCTCCGGTAAATCAAGCCCCTCCCGCAAGAGATTAATGCCGACAAGCACATCAAACTTCCCCAGGCGAAGATCGCGGATAATTTCCATCCGTTCGATGGTTTTAATATCCGAATGCAGGTATTGAACGGCAACACCCACTTCTTCGTAATATTCAGTCAAATCTTCCGCCATCCGCTTCGTGAGTGTCGTGGCCAGGACCCGCTCTGAGCGGGCCACCCGCTTTCGGATTTCGGCAAGCAGGTCGTCTACTTGGCCACGGGCGGGTTTGACAATAATTTCGGGATCAATCAGGCCAGTCGGACGAATGACCTGCTGGATGACCCGACCTTCTGATTTATTCAATTCGTAGGGCCCGGGTGTCGCCGAAACATAGATGACCGAGTGCATGAACTGCTCAAATTCAGCAAACCTTAAAGGGCGATTATCCAGGGCCGAGGGTAAGCGAAAGCCGTAGTCCACCAGGTTTTTTTTTCTCGAATGATCGCCTTCATACATCCCGCCGATCTGAGGCACGGTGGCATGGCTTTCGTCGATCAACAAGAGAAAATCTTTCGGCAGGTAATCCAGCAGAGTGGGGGGAGGCTCTCCGGTTGAACGTCCTGAGAGATGACGAGAGTAGTTTTCGATGCCCTGGCAGTAACCGATCTCCCGAATCATCTCAAGATCAAAACCGGTTCGCTGTTCGATCCGTTGGGCTTCCAGAAGCATCTTCCGGTCGTGAAAATATTTAATCCGCTCCTGCAACTCTGCTTCAATGCCGTACAGCGCATGCTCAAGCCGCTCCGGCGGGATGACGTAGTGACTGCCGGGATAGATGGCGATTTTTTCAAGACGCTGAGTGATGACTCCGCGCAAAGGGTCCACCTCGACAATGTTTTCGACTTGATCCCCGAAAAATTCGATCCGGATCGCGAGCTCATCGGAAGCGGCAGGAAAGACTTCGATCAGATCGCCCCGAACCCGAAAAGTCCCCCGATGGAAGTCGATGTCATTCCGTTCATATTGGATGTCTACCAGTTTTCTCAGGACAGCATCCCGCTCAATCTCCTGACCTTCCTCCAGATAGACCAACATGCCGTGATAGGCCTCGGGTGAACCCAGGCCGTAAATGCAGGAGACCGACGCAACAATGATAATATCGTTTCGTTCTAGTAGAGAACGGGTTGCGGCATGACGCATCCGGTCGATGGCGTCGTTGATGGAGGAATCTTTTTCAATCAGGGTATCGGTGTGAGGAATATAGGCTTCGGGCTGGTAATAGTCGTAGTAGCTCACAAAATAGGCGACTTCGTTCTCCGGGAAAAAATCCTTGAACTCACGATAAAGCTGGGCGGCGAGGGTTTTGTTATGGGCGATAACGAGTGTGGGTTTATTGATGTTGGCAATGACATTTGCAAGAGAAAAGGTTTTCCCGGAGCCGGTGACACCCAGTAGTACTTGATGAGGAACACCGGAAGCGACCCCTTCGGACAAAGCGGCAATCGCCCTCGGCTGGTCCCCCCGAGGCGCAAAATGGGAATGAAGCTGGAATGATGCCATTGACAAAACTACCCTTGATGATCGTCGCCCACTATAACATAGGGTTTCGGTGACACTGGATGTTCCTGACTTTTTTCAGATTGACATTTGGAAAGGCGATTCGCGACAATAGACCGTTCTGACTCCAGTAAGCCGCGAAAATAAAACGGATTAGCCAATACGCATGGACCACTCAGTCGACCTCAGTCGATTTAACTGGCAACAAATTCAAAAGGCGCTCTCTGTCCTCTGTGGCCTTCCTCTCTTTATTTATGACCCTGTAGAAAACCGGCCTCCGACACCCAAAACTCAGGACACGCCCGCTTGCTTCCTGGTACAGGGAGTGGGGCAAGAAACGGCCTGTCTCGACAATTATCGGAACAAAATCGCTCTTGCCATCAAGACTCAGCAAATCCTGTTTTTTAAATGTCAGGCCAATTTAAACAATTTCGTCATTCCGATTCGCCTTTCCAAGGGAGTCGATTACGCCTTAGTCGGCGGAAGAACCTACAGCACACATGCAGATGCCGCCGCATTCAAGGAAGAGGCTATCCGGCGAGGCATCTCCACGGATCAACAAAGCGCCCTGGATGAAAACCGGCCCATTAGAAGCGAAGCAGCGCTTCAGCTTGTTGTAGAAAATCTTCAAACACTTGGTACAATCCTGTTAGAAAACATTCATCTACGCAGTCAATATCAATCGAAATCATCCCATCTGAGCACCCTGATTGATGTGTCGAATCAGTTCAGAAAAGACCTCTCGCATTCCATGCATTACATTACCCTCCTCAACACAATCGGGAGCCTCTTTCATCTAAAAAGTGCCGGAATTTTTCACCAGGGCCTCCAAAAAAGGGTCTATCGAAACATCGCCTCCTTTGGTGAAAAAAAGACCGCCCTGCATCAGTCTGAAATTCTCCTGGATCACTTACTCCAAAAAGAAAGTCTGACCGAAGAAAGTGTGAGTAGAAACAAAGAAGAAGCACTTGAGATCAGCGACCCTGCGTTGTTACACGTCGCCCAATTTCCGGAAGGCACGCAGAGTTGTCATCTCTTCTCCCTTTCGGATGATGGGCGGTCAAAGATTTGCCTCGTGATTCTCGACACAGAGTTAAAGAATGACAACATCAAAATGATCACGTCCTTCTGCCAGCAGGCGGGCGCAGCAATCAAGACCCTCTCTCTGCAAACTCAGATTGCCGACCGGCGGAAAACGATTCACTCCCTTTCAGATCTGGGCACCTTCGATACTCAATTGCGACAAGGCGCACTTTGCAGCAACCTCTTGGAACAGACCACTCAGATTCTCGGGGCCGACCAGGGTTCCCTTATGGTCTACGATGATACAAAAAATGAGCTCATCGTTATGGCGATGAAAGGAATAAACCCTTCTTTGTTTTCCCTCTTTAATGTCAAACCGGGGGAAGGCATCGCAGGAAAAGTCTATCAAGACGGCCTTCCCCTCCTAGTTGAAAATGCCGGACAAGACCCTCAGATTCACCCCACAGCGCGCCCACGATACAAGACCGATTCCTTTGTCATTGTCCCCCTGAAAAAAGCAGGGCGAACAAGCGGTCTGATCAGCATTGCCGATAAGGCAGACGGCACTGCCTTTTCGGAAGAAGACCTCGACCTTTTACAGGCGATGAGTAGCTTTATCACTATGGCAATGGACCGCTCAGCGCTTCATGAAAAGGCAGAGGAATTGAGAGAAATCTCGATTACCGATCCCCTGACCGGGCTATTGAACCGCCGCTATTTTCAGGAACGGCTGCTGGAAGAGATCGAACGCTGCAAGCGGCATGAGCTTCCGGTCTGCCTCATTATGATCGATATCGATGACTTCAAGCAGGTTAATGATACTTATGGCCACTTGAAAGGAGATGAAGCCATCAAATCGCTCGCAGCCACCCTGCGGAAAACAATCCGGTCGATCGATGTCGCTTCCCGTTACGGAGGTGAGGAATTTACCGTCATCCTGCCGCAAACCGATAAGGAAGATGCTCATCGCATTGCAAAGCGGCTCTGCGAATCGTTTTCGATGGAGGGTACGGCCCAGCTCGGCATTCCCAGCATAACCATCAGTGTCGGCCTCTCCAGTTTTCCCGAAGATGCGGAGACGATCAATGGCCTGATCGACAGCGCCGACCGGGCGCTCTACCAGGCGAAACACAGCGGAAAAAACCGGGTTATTGTGTTTAAAGGCTGAAACCATTATGAAAGACCAAGTGCCCAGTTATTTTACTCTCCCCCCTTTTGATACCTTTTTGCCCTCTCATGAAAATACTTGAGCTCTGCCTTTCTCCATCGCTTGGCGGCTTGGAACTCTACATGTTCCGAAGCGCCAAAGCCTTGTCGGAAACTGATTCTGTTCTGTCTATTCTCCATCCGAGCGCAGAGCTTAGAGCGGTCTTCCAGAAAGAAGGTCTTTCCTTTCTTACCGAAAAAACCGGGTTTTACTCCCTTCCACTCCTGGCTGCAAGAAGGCTCGCCAAACGGATTGATGAACGTCAAATTGATGTCATTCACATGCATTGGGGAAAAGACCTGGCGCTTGCGGCATTGAGTTGCTGGTTTTCCAAAAGCAAACCCCGACTCATTTATACCCGTCAAATGAAGATGACCCGGAGTAAAAACGACCCTTACCATAACTTCCTCTACCGTCAGATGGACCGCATGCTGGCGATTACTGACAGGCTTGCGAATGAGGCAAGAGGTTTTTTAAACCCTGAAGATGCCAAAAAGGTGAAGCGGCTTTATTACGGTGTTGAAGCGCCGGACGCCGTTTTAAGTGAGGAAAAACGGAAAAAGATACGACAGGGCTTCGGCATTGATGACGAGACCTTCCTGGTCGGACTCTTCGGGCGCATTGAGAGAGGTAAGGGTCAATACTTGCTCATTGAGGCCCTGGCCCGTGCCCATATCCATGCAAAACAGCATCTCCACATCGCGGCCTTGATCGTCGGACATGCGATGGAAGCCTCCTACTTGAAAGAACTCAAAACACAGGTCGCCCGCCTGGGCTTGCAGGATAATATTTTTTTTGAAGGTTTTGTTGAGCAACCGCAAATCTGGATGCAGGCCTGTGATTGTGTGGTCTTAGCCTCTCATGAAGAGACCTTCGGATTGGTCCTGGTCGAAGCGATGCTCTCGGGTATTGCCGTGATCGGTAGCGATCGCGGTGGCGTTCCGGAGATTATTGAAGACGGAAAAAGTGGTCTTCTGTTTAAATCGGGAGAGAGTGACGCGCTTTACCATGCCCTTGTTCGCTTTGCAGAAGATCGGAACTTTCGTCAAAAAACTGCCGAGGCAGGACAAGACAGGGCGACGAGGCTCTTTGATAAAAACACGCACTACCTGAACCTTCGACAAGATCTCCGATCAAACTAATAGATATTTTGTAGAAATCACTCTCGCCGCTTCTTTGACATCAATGGACTGCATATCCTCCGTGTGAACCTCCTCCGGCGGTGAAAAACTGAGGCGACGAGCGGGGCTGTTTAATGTCTGCCAGCGGATGGCTGTTGCGGAGCGCCGCCGCGTGTAGAATGCGACCGTCGGTACATCCAGGGCCCCTGCGATATGCAAGGGGCCGGTCGAACCGCTGATAAAAAGGTCGGCAAACTGGATATGCTCAGCAAAGAGGCGCAGTCCTGAAGTTGAGTGATACAGCAAATGAGGGATGTCGACGAGTTGTTTGCACAGTGCTTCAGCCTGCTCCAATTCGTTTGGGCCGGCAGTGACGACGATAGTCTGCTGCCGAGTTGATCGTAGATTGATCACCAGTTTTGCAAATTGTTCAATCGAAAGATTAGTGGCCGAGCCGCCGCTTCCGGGGTGTATGAAAATCAAACCTTGATTCGGGGGGATTGCATGTAGGAGGCAAAAGCTCTCCTTTAATTGTGCCGTCCCTCTCTCATCGAAACGCAGGAAAGGGGGCGCAGGATCGGCAGTCATCTGTATATTCTGTGATTTAAGGAAATATCGAATCAGATCGAGATTGTACTGAAATTCAGATTTTTCTGAACGGGAACGACGTTGCACAAGGCGATGATTGTAGAAAATCTGTGCAAACTTGCTCGCCGGAGCGAGCCGATAGGGAATACCCGCGAGCAAACCACCTAAACCAACACGGCTCGTCGAAAAGAGGGTCAGCATCGCATCAAAATTTTCCTTGCGTATCATCCTTGCCAGTGTGAATGCTGAGGGCCAAAGGCCTCGAGGCGCAGGATCAATCAAAACCCGGTCGATTGCGGGGCAGAGTTCAGCCATGTCGGCAGTATAAGAAGGTACCAGGGCAGAAAGATGTATATTCGGCAGGGCCATTTTTAGAAGGACAAAACCGGGCATGGCGAGCATGAAATCGCCCAGCTTGTCGTTTCGGATGATGAGTATTTTTTTCGGAGGTTTCGGGTCGGATCGATTCAATGTGATGTTTTCTCCCTTGTGTATCTAAAGCGTCTATTTTATGATCTCCCGCATTAAAAGCAAGGATAAAAAAAGGGAGTCTATACGGCTTTATGTTGAAGTCTCGACTTGTGAGCTTTTTGGTGAGATCGCGATTCTTGAAATCAAACCGAGAAACTGAATAGGAGACACAATTATGATGAGCTCTTGGTTCATCTCTCCCAGAGTGTTTGTGCATTTATGGTAAGAACATTATTCTCTGATTTAGAGTCGGATTGGCAAAGTCGGCTCACCTTGGTCCTTATTTTTCTCTTCCCCATCTCCGTGGCAACCGTGAGCCATGCAGGAAGTACGATTTATGCCCTACTTTTTTTGATGAGTTTAGTGCATTGTACAGGGGGCTGGGACAAACTCAGTTATCGTGAAAAACAATTTTTAATGGGTTTCGTTCTTTTCTTTTTTTTCTCACTATCATCCCTACTCATGACTCAAGATATGCACGAAGGCGTGAAAAGAATAGAACGGTATCTCCGACTGCTTGGACTGATTCCCATTTACCTCATGTTAAGAAAAAAGGAAATTTCTTCGGCCAGGTTTTATTTGGCCGGGGCTTTTTTGGCAGTGTTTGTAATGGCCGCACAGGCCTTATATGAGGTCGAAGTCCTTAAACACCCTATTGCTTCCGGTGCTTACCACAAAATTATTTTTGGAAATCAAGCGATCTTGTGTGCGGCTTTTGTGGCATGCGCTGTCATGTTCTTTGGTAAACATCGCTTGCACTTTTCTTTGGCCTTACTTGCTGTGCTGGCGGGCGCTTACGCAAGTATATTATCAGGAACGCGGACCGCATGGTTGTTTGTGCCCTTTATTCTGATTTGTTTAGTGATACTCTACCGGAGGAGAATTAAGCGCCGAATTTGGACCTATTTTCTTTCCGGTGGGCTCATCATGATTTTTTTCCTCATTACAGTTCAACCGGAACGTCTTGTCAGCGGCTTCGAAGCGGGTTGGAATGATTTGAAGGTTTTTCGTGAAGACCCCGACAAACATACTTCCCTGGGCGCACGGCTTGTCATGTGGAGAAATAGCCTGCTCATCTTTAAGGAATCGCCCATTCTCGGAACAGGCATGGGTGATTTTAAAAACGACTCTCTCATGCTTTTTGAAAAGGGTTTATCATACAAAAATGATTTTGCCGTTCGTCAAGCCAATGCACACAATCTTTATTTTCAATTGTTGGCCGAAGGAGGATTAATTGGTTTAACCCTGTTAGTCACTGCCATATTCATTTTGCCGTTTAAGTTGTTACATGCATTGTGGAAGAGTTCTGAAGATCGAATGCTTCGGTGTTATGCCTTATCGGGTTTAATCGGCATTTTGGCCTTTGTTTGGTTTGGCGTTAGCGAAAGCTGGGTGAATCGAAACCCAATGATCACCACTTATTGTCTGACAGTCCTGGTTTTTTTATCCAGTGCTGTCAATCGATCTGAAGGGAAAATATAACGAACCTTTCGATCACATTGAATTTTATTAGTTTTTCTTCAAGCGACTTTATAATCAGTTTTTTTATATGTAACTGCACTACTGTCCCGTTAAATTATCGAATAAATTCAATTGGTTAGGCATGTTGCATTCCTCTGTTCTGGATGTGCTTCCCGTAAGCAACTGATTTAATGGAGTTTTCTCGAACAGGGTCAAGCTGAGTACCTGTAAAATTGTGTAGAGATCGGCATTGATATTGAGGCGTTTTCTGATAATTGCAACAAGCACATAAACCGAAATCGCAATCCAGATTTGTGTTTTGACGGCATTTTCTGATGTGCCGAAGAACGACTTGATGCGCAGATGTTGCTTGATCCATTTGAAAAAGAGTTCCACCTGCCAGCGGTAGCGATACAGGTCGGCCACGGTATGTGCCGGAATGGCGAAATTGTTGGTCAGAAAGTTGAAGGTAAGTCCCGTCTGGTGGTCGTGGTATTTGATGCGGCGTAGCGGCTGAGGATAGTCGTCTGCTGTATTGACTCCGGTTAGCACAATGGTTTGATCGCATCTCAGTCCGCTTGATTTGTCTACCTGCCGGGAGTAGCGACGGCGGTATTTTGTATTGGACTTGGCGCGGATAACGAAGAAGGCCCCTACCGTATGCAGTGTGAAGAGCCGTCCGAAATCCACGTAGCCACGGTCCATGATGTAAAAAGCTCCCGCCTCTGGCAGTAGTATATCGAGGATGTTGACGTCGTGTAGCTTGCCGTCGGAAAGATGGATAAAGGTCGGGATGTTGCCCCGAAGATCGAGTAGCGTGTGTAGTTTCACCGCAGATTTGGTGGAACGAAATAGTGCCCAGGGAAAAACTGAGAGACAAAGGTCGATTGTTGAAGCGTCGAGTGCATAGACTGTGTTGTCGAGTTCGAGACCTAAATCTTCGTCTGAATAAAGCGGCCGTGCGATACGGATCAGGGCATGAGCAAAGTCGGCGTAGATATGCCAGTCGCGCTTTTCGTTGGCCTTGGATAAAGTGCTTCGTGCCACACTTTCGGACCGAATCCCCATATGGTAAAGCTTGCTCTGATGGGCACGAAGACAGACTGCGATATCGCGAAGGCTCTCGCGGTACGTCAACTGAGCGAAGGCCATAACGAGAAATTGGTCGAGACAGCGGAATTGCTTTACATAGCGTTCGCCTTGATACCGTGCGACATCTCTCCGGAAAGTATGTAGGGGCAGGTGATCCATGACCTGCGAAAAAACGAGTTTGCCTGTATACATATTTATCCTCCATGGGAATATAGAGGATAATGCGGAGATTTATTTTACAGTTCAAGTCGGTAACACCCATAAAATGCTTATTTTTCTTTAAAAAACATTATGTTAGAGCCGGCTCATGTAACTTTAACGGGACAGTAGTGGTAAATTATATAAAACTGAAATCCGAAACACGATTGTAAAGAATGGACCTAAAAACCCCATTTCTGGAGTTGAATTGCCTGTTGGTTTTCCCGCATCTTTTGAAGCAGGGGTTGTCTCTATTTCCTCAATAACATGGCCAAAATTTAGCGAGAATATCGTGGTGGCTGACTGGAAGACACAAAACAATGTGATTGTCTCTTCCGGCTGGAGTTCTAAGAAGATTTTAGAAGAATTTATAAGAACGAAATACAAATCAGTACTGGATAGTAAAGGCCAAAAGACAAATTTTGTGTTGACACAAACAGGAGCAATTGAGGCTGTCAAAAAAAGAGAGCAAAGTAAAGGTCACGTTGTATCAGTATTAAGAGGCTTTGGGACAACCAATCAGATGAGGCTACTGTTGGAAAAAATTGATGTGAAATTCACGTATCCAAAGCCAGTCGATCTAATATCTTATTTAATATCTATATTTACAAAAAGCGACGATCTCGTCTTGGACAGTTTTGCAGGCAGTGGGACTTCAGGTCATGCTGTTTCCCAATTAAATATAAGGGAAGGATCTAATCGCCGATGGATCATGATCGAATTGGATCATGATAACGCAGAGAACACTGTTATTCCGAGAATGGAAAAAGTCATTGATGGATGCTCAGATTCTCAAATAGAAAAACATGGCGGCGGTTTTCGTTTCTATCGCCTTGGTGCAAGGGCCTTTGATGAAAATGGCCGCATTTGCTCCGATATCCGTTTTCCTGTTTTAGCCGCCCATATTTGGTTTTCCGAAACAAAAACCCCGTGGAATAGCTCAGGAAACAGTGCCGCACTCGGCATACACGAGGGCAGGGCATACGCCCTTCTTTATAATGGCATCCTCGGTGACAAGCGACCCAATGGCGGCAATGTATTGACCAGTGGCACCCTGCAACTCATTCGTGCCGATCTTCAAAAAATCAATCCAGATTTTTCCGCCTCGATCACGATTTACGGAGAAAGCAGCCGCTTAGGGAGTGTGCATCTGAAACGCGAAAATGTCATTTTCAAACAAACGCCCTACGATGTGAAAGCGCGGTAGGGGAAAAATGAGACTAAAAGACTACCAACAAGAAACACTTCGCGTTCTTCGTAATTATCTGGAACTTTGCCGCCTGTGCGGCCCGGAGACGGCCTACAAAGAGATTATTGAAACGCCCGACCAAAAACGGCGTTTGGGTCGCTACGCCCAAGATTACAAGGCATTGGAAGAGCTTCCAAACATCCCCTATGTCTGCCTGCGACTTCCGACCGGTGGGGGAAAAACCCTGCTGGCTGCCCATGCCATTGCCATTGCTCAAAAAGCCTGGGTGGAAAAAGATCATCCCACCGTCCTTTGGCTTGTTCCAAGCAAAACGATTCGCAGACAAACTGTAGAGGCCCTTAAAAACCCGCGCCACCCCTATCGCCAGCAATTGGATGACTTATTTGAAGGACGGGTGAGGGTCTTCGATATTGGCGACTTTACACAGATTCGACCACAGGATATTCGTGACCAACTCACCGTGATTGTCGGAACCATTCAAACCCTGAAAATCTCCAATACGGAAGGTCGAAAGGTCTACGCACACAACGAAGACATGGAGCCTCACTTTACCGGGATTAAAAATGCCGCCGGTCTGGAAAAGCAGAACGGAAGCAATCGGATCAAATTTTCCTTCGCAAATCTACTGCACACCCTCCGTCCCATCATGATTGTTGATGAGGCCCATAACGCCGTGACGAATCTTTCGCGAGAAATGCAAGAGCGGGTCAGCCCGAGTTGCATCATTGAATTTACGGCCACGCCGAGATTCAACAGCAACATCCTGCACAGTGTCACCGCGCAAGAACTGAAAGATGAAGAGATGATCAAGCTGCCTATTGTGCTGAGTGAGCACACGAATTGGCAGTCGGCTGTAGACGGTGCCATTCAGCGGAGACAAGCGCTTGCCGACATTGCTGAAAAAGACTGTAAAGTCATCCGTCCGATTGTGCTCTTTCAGGCGCAAAAGAAGAACGAAGAAGTCACTGTGGATGTGCTGAAAAACTATCTGGTCGAAACAAGCGGCATTGCCGAAAATAAACTCGCAATTGCAACAGGGGAACAGCGCGAACTGGACGGCATCGACCTCTTTGATCTTCAATGTCCCATTGAATACATCATTACGATAGAGGCCCTGAAAGAGGGTTGGGATTGTTCCTTTGCTTATGTCTTTTGTTCTGTATCCCGCATACAAAGTGCAACAGCGGTTGAACAACTTTTGGGGCGGGTGCTCCGAATGCCTTTTGCGGAAAGGCGCAATGCCCCTGAACTGAACCGGTCCTATGCCCATGTCTCGGAAACGAGCTTTTCGGCGGCGGCCAATGCACTTCGTGACAAGCTCGTGGCGATGGGTTTTGATGAAGAGGAAGCCGCACTCAATATTGAACGTGAGCGTTGCGATGAGGAAGGTGAATTCCCTCTGTTTGGCGACGAGATCGGATCATCACCCAAGCCCAAGCCGAGTTTCACTGAGATTGTTGATGCGGCACCTGACTTGAGCGGGTTATCCGGGGCGGATAAACAGGCGGTCTCGGTCACGGAAATGCGTGATGGACAATTTGAAGTCAAAGTCACCGGCCCTGCTTCAGATGAAGCGCTGGCCCTGATTTCCACCGGCCTTCCAAAAGCCCGAAAGCAAGAATTCAAAGAAAAAACGACTGCCTTCAAATACCGGATTGAAAAAGAATGTTCACCCGCTACCCGAGGTATTCCCTTTGTCATGCCCAAATTGAGGGCCTACATTCAAGGGGAATTGGAGCTGGCGGACCCCGAAGTCTTTGACGAATATCATGACTGGTCCCTCTTGGACTATCCGGCCAAGCTGAGTGAAGATGAATTTAATATTCGGGATGAATCCCATCTCTTTGAAATCGATCTGGACGGTCGGAAACTCGCGATTTCCTACGCCTCGCAAGAGGAACAATTACCACTTGATATTGCAGTCGAGAGTTGGACGGAAAACAAGCTGGCATTGGCGCTGGACAAGCTCATTGCCGATCCGCGTTTTGGTCAATCTGAACGCCTAAAGTGGTGCCTGGCACATGTGAATGATCTGGTCATCAATCGAGGCATCTCCTTAAGCGCCCTCTGGCGCGCTAAATTTGTACTCGGTCGAAAGTTGCTCGAACGCATCAAGTTGCTGAAAGCAAAAGAAGCGGTGAAGGCCTATCAAAAATGCTTGTTTGCACCGGAAGCCAAAACGGATGTTTCTTTCGACGACCCTTTTGTTTTTTCAGAAGGCATGTATGAGGGACAAAAACCGCATCGCGGGAAGTTTCGATTCAAGAAGCATTTTCTCGAGCTTGTCCCGGCAATGGATGGACGAGGCGATGGAGAAGAAGTCCAGTGTGCGATGGCGATTGACAGCCTGTCAGAGATGAAGCACTGGCTCCGGAATGTTTCTCAGCATCCGGCCTCTTTCAAATTTCCCTTGGCGCAAGGCTGGACTTACCCCGATTTTGTCGCAGAGTTAAATGACGGCAGATTGCTCGTTGTGGAATACAAAGGGGCGCATCTTTTGAACGACCCGGAAACCCGAGAGAAAAAACTCATCGGAGAACTTTGGGAGCGGAAGATGGATGGCAGAGGTTTGTATCTTATGGCGGTGAAGTCAGATGAGGGCAAGGATGTTCGGGCGCAGTTAATGGCGAAAATCAGGAAAGCTTGCCCTGATTGAGGGTAGTGTAATGCAGTGGATCCCCGCCTTCGCGGGAATGACTTTTTTTGCTTGCCACATCACATCGGTGAACCACAAAAACGATTGACAAGGATGGAGGATCGCCCTTAAAATTGCGGCGGTTTTACTCGTCATTATGACTCGTTAGAAGTGGTTTTAATAATAGTGTTGAAAATCGAATTTTGAATATGGAGGCTTAAATTATGGCGAAGGTCTTAGAAGGTCCCGGTATGGGGCTCGTTTCAAAATGGGGGATGGCTGTCCCTCACTATGTGGTCATTACTGAAGCCGAACAGCTCGGGTCTCTGGCTCAGGCAAATGCCTGGCTGAGAGAGTCGAAACTGGTTGTGAAGGCCCATGAAGCGATTGGTTCGCGGATGAAGTTGGGCCTGGTCAAAGTGGGTCTTAATCTGGATGAGGCGCGCGCTGCCGCGAAAGAGATGCTGGGAAAAGCTGTTGCCGAAGTGACCATTTCACAGGTGATTATCTCCGAAATGGTCAAGCACGAAGCAGAATTTTACATCGCGGCGCAATCCACCCGTGACGGGGCCGAACTGCTCTTGACGAACATGGGCGGCATTGAAGTCGAAGAAAACTGGGAAAAAGTCAAAAAGATTGCGATTACACTGGGTGATACGCCGAGTTCAGATCAACTGACACAGCTTGCAAAAGATGCCGGTTTTGAAGGAGCACTTGTTCCAAAGGTGGTCGATTTTGCCTCCAAGCTCTTCCAATGCCTTGAGCAGGAAGACGGGACCTACCTGGAAATCAATCCCCTTGTGCTGAGAAAATCCACCGGTGAATTGACGGCCCTGGATGCCGTAACGATGGTGGATGCCGATGCACGTTTCCGTCATCCCGACTGGAATTTCAGCTTTGCCTCCGAATTCGGCCGCCCTTATTCCGACAATGAAAAGGCCATCCTGGAGATCGATACCCAGGTGAAAGGCTCAGTGAAGTTTATCGAGATTCCCGGTGGCGATACCGCCCTGCTTCCTGCCGGTGGCGGGGCCTCGGTCTATTATTCCGATGCCGTGCTTGCAATGGGCGGCACCCTGGCCAATTACTCCGAGTACTCAGGCGATCCGCCCGACTGGGCCGTCGAGGCCTTGACCGAAAAAGTCTGTTCTTTAAAAGGCATCAAGCGCATCATTGTCGGTGGGGCCATTGCCAATTTCACCAATGTTAAAAAAACCTTCTCAGGCATCATCAAGGGTTTCAGAAAAGCAAAAGCCGACGGAAAAATGGAAGGCGTTTCAATCTGGGTGCGTCGTGGCGGACCCTTTGAAAAAGAAGGCCTGGCCGCAATGAAGGAACTCGAAAACGAAGGTTTTGACATCCATGTCTATGACCGCTATACCCCATTAACCGACATCGTCGATTACGCGATCAAAGGAGTTGAAGCATGAGCATCCTAACGACTAAAAACACCCGAGTAGTGATACAGGGCGGACCCGCCGGTGAAAGCGCCGCGCGTCGTATGGCCGAATTCTGTCATTTAAGCCGTATTCCCTTTAACGTGGCGGCCTTTGTTTTTCCTCCGGGTGCAGGGAAGACCGTTGAAATACAGTGCGGTAGTGAACTGATTTCCGTGCCGACCTATAAAACGGTCGCAGAGGCAACGGATGCCCATCCTGAAATCGACACCTCCCTTGTTTATATCGGACCGAGCAGGGCTTATGCCGGTACGATGGAGGCCTTAAGCTCTCCAAATATCAAGCTTGTTTCGATGATTACTGAAGGCATTCCTGAACGAGACGCAAAAAAACTCCGCATCGAATCGGAACGGCGAGGCAAAACATTTAACGGTCCTTCCTCTATCGGGATCCTCTCGGCAGGTGAGGCGCGTCTGGGCGTCATCGGCGGTTCCTACGACAACCTGGTGCTTTGCAAACTGCATCGTCAAGGATCCTTTGGTGTCATTACAAAGTCCGGTGGGCTTTCCAACGAAATTATGTGGATCTGTAGCCAGTTTGCCGACGGCATTACTACCGCAATCGGCATCGGCGGTGACACCTATCCCGGCTCCGATTTTTCGACCTATCTCGAAATGTTCGAAAACGACCCTCAAACCAAGGCCGTGGTCATGGTCGGGGAAATGGGCGGTGATTTAGAAGAAGGCGCTGCCGCCTGGTATGCCGCAAAGAAACGCCGGATTAAATTGATCGGCGTGGTTTCCGGTTACTGTCAGGAAGAATTGCCGAAGGGCATGAAGTTCGGTCACGCCGGAGCAAAAGAAGGTCGACATGGTGAAGGTTCGGCACGGGCCAAGTCAGAAGCGCTTCAGGCGGCGGGGGCCATCGTTCCTGCAACCTTCGGCGGCTTGGGACCGGCCATTAAAGCAGCCTATGAAGACATTCTTGCCTCTGGCGAAGCCAAAGCGCCTGCAACGAGTGCTGAACCACAAAACCTGCCGAAAACAATTGATGAGGCCGTAAAAGACGGTGATGTTTTTGCTGAGCCCCTGCTCAAATCATCCATCTGTGATGATCGGGGAGAAGAGCCGCTCTACAGCGGTTATGCGGCATCCGAGCTGATCGATAAGGGCTACCAGATTCCTCATGTGATCGGTTTGCTCTGGGATAAACGACTGCTCTCGCCGGTTGAGGCGGAAATTGTGAAGCGCATTGTCATTCTTTCTGCGGATCACGGCCCCTGCGTTTCCGGTGCCTTGGTGACGATCATTGCGGCCTGTGCCGGGATCAACATGGCTCAGGCGGTTGCGGCGGGTATGATCATGATCGGCCCGCGTTTCGGCGGCGCAGTGACCGGCGCGGGACAATGGTTCAGTTATGCGGTAAAAAACAAAATGGACGTCGATGAGTTCCTGGCCTACATGAAAAAAAATGTCGGCCCGGTGCCGGGTATTGGGCATCGCGTGAAATCGCTTCGCAATCCTGACAAGCGGGTAAAATCTCTGGTCAGTTATGTGAAATCAACCGGCATTCCAACACCGCATCTTGATTTTGCTCTTCAGGTTGAAGCGCGGACGACGGTAAAAAAAGACACCCTGATTTTAAATGTCGATGGCACGATGGCCGCAATCCTGGTTGACCTTGGTTTCCCGGTGGATGCCCTCAACGGCTTCTTCATTTTGTCTCGTACCATCGGGATGATCGGCCATTGGATCGACCAGAAACAGCAGGGTAGCCGTTTAGTCCGTCTCTTTAAATATCTGGCCAACTATGTATCACCCAAGAAAAGAGAGGTACCCCCTCTCGATTCCTAATGGAGTGTCGGTTTTTTTGCACCTGTTCAAAAGGAGAGTCTCATGTCCTACGAGTTGATTAAAAAGCATTATGAAAAAATGGCGGATCGCGTCGCTGCTGCACGGAAACGCTTTGGTCGTCCTTTAACCCTTGCCGAAAAAAACCTGGTCTCCCACTTGGATGATCTTGAAAACCAGCATTGGGAGCGCGGTGTCGCCCAATTGCTGCTTCATCCGGATCGTGTGGCGATGCAGGATGCGACGGCGCAGATGGCGATGTTGCAGTTTATTCAAGCCGGTAAGAAGCGCGTTGCCGTGCCCAGTACGATCCATTGCGACCATCTCATTCGTGCTCAAACAGGGGCAGAAGAAGACATTGACCGGGCAATAGCGGAAAACAAGGAAGTCTACGACTTTCTGGGTTCTGCCGCAGAAAAATACGGTATCGGTTTCTGGAAACCGGGCGCCGGCATCATTCATCAGGTTGTTCTGGAAAACTATGCCTTTCCGGGCGGATTGATTATCGGAACCGACTCCCACACACCGAACGGCGGCGGCCTCGGTATGTTGGCGATCGGAGTCGGCGGGGCCGATGCCGGTGAAGTCATGGCCGGACTGCCTTGGGAAGTGCTTCATCCGAAACTCTTGGGCGTGAAACTGACAGGTTCTTTGAGGGGCTGGGCCTCGGCGAAGGATGTCATCCTTTATCTTCTGGGACAGCTCACGACCAAAGGCGGCACCAATAAAATCGTTGAATATTTCGGTCCGGGCGCTGAAACTATCTCTGCGACGGGTAAAGGCACCATCACAAACATGGGCGCTGAGCTCGGCGCAACGACCTCGGTTTTCCCCTACGATGCGAAAATGGCTGCCTACCTTAAAATCACCAATCGCAGCGATATTGCAGAATTGGCTGAAGCCAATCGGGCGCTCTTGAGGGCTGATCCTGAAGTTTTGGCTAATCCAGAGAACTATTACGATCAGGTCGTCGAGATCAATCTGTCTGAGTTGGAGCCTCATGTTGTGGGGCCTCATTCTCCTGACCTGGCCCGTCCAATTTCAGCTTTGGCGGCGGAGGCGAAAGAAAAAGGCTATCCTCGAGAAGTGAAAGCAGCCCTCATAGGAAGCTGCACCAACTCTTCCTATGAGGATATCGGTCGTGCAGCACATATTGCACGGCAAGGCCTGAAAGCCGGACTGAAAGCAAAGGGCGTCTTCGTGGTTTCACCGGGTTCGGAACGGATCTACCACACGATGAAACGAGATGGTTTTCTCCAAACTTTTGAAGAAATGGGCGGCACGGTCATGGCCAATGCCTGCGGCCCCTGCATCGGCCAGTGGAAACGGGAAGATGTCGAAAAAGGCGAACCCAACTCCATCATTAGCTCTTTTAATCGGAACTTCAAAGCGCGTAATGACGCCAATCCCGAAACGCTGTCTTTTTTGAGCAGCCCGGAGCTGGTGACCGTAATGGCTTTTTCAGGCGACCTTCATTTCAATCCTCTCACAGATGCCCTGGAATCGGCCGATGGCACAAAGGTTTATTTTGAAGCCCCTCAAGCGGATGAGTTGCCCAGTGAAGGTTTTGCTGGAGGGAGCGAGGGTTTAGTTGAACCGCCTGAAGATGGTGAAGGCGTGACGGTGATTGTCGGAGCTGAGAGTGAACGACTTCAGTTGCTAGAGCCTTTTCCAGTCTGGGATGGCAATGACCTGGAAGATCTTGCAGTCCTGCTTAAAGTGGAGGGAAAATGTACAACGGATCACATCTCTCCGGCGGGTCCCTGGTTGCGCTATCGCGGTCATCTGGACCGCATCAGCGACAACATGTTTTTAGGCGCAAATAATATTTTTGCAGAAACAGGCAAGGCCAACGATGTGCTGGCGAAGGAGTTGAATCTGACGCCGTCTCAAGTGGCTAGGCGCTATAAGTTAAAGGGTGTTAGCTCCATCGTGGTCGGCGACGAGAATTACGGTGAAGGCAGTTCCCGCGAACATGCCGCCATGTCGCCGAGATTCCTGGGTATCAAAGTCGTGATTACAAAGAGTTTTGCGCGGATTCATGAGACCAACCTGAAGAAACAGGGCGTTCTGCCGCTCACCTTTGCCGATCCGGCGGATTGGGCGAAGATCAAGCAGGATGACCGTGTCAGTGTTGTGGGGCTTTCAAAGCTTGCACCGGAGCTTCCGATAGACCTCGTGATCCACAAGGCCGGAGGCGAAGAAGTCCGTATTCAGGCTAATCACAGCATGACGGACAAACAGATAGACTGGTTTAAAGCGGGTTCGGCGCTGAATGCCCTTACGGCATGAGGATTTGAGGGAGAGAGATCACTGCATGACAGCCACATCGACTGAGGGCGTCGCTCCAAAACAGATTACCATTGAGGTCATGGGCAAGTTCTATCAAGTCCCCGAAGGTCTCACTATGTTGCAGGCGATGTGGCACACGGGTCATGAGTTGACACGGGGCGTCGGTTGTCTTGGGGGCATCTGTGGGGCCTGTTCGGCCACCTACCGGACAAAGGACAGCATTAAAATCAAGAGTACCCTGGCCTGCCAGACCTTGATTGAGGATGGCATGTCCTTCTCCCTGGTTCACACTTATTATCCGAATCGGAAAATCCCCTACGACTTTAAAGAGATGGAGGATCCAAAGCAGGATCTTTTCCGTTATTATCCCGAAGCCGCCCTCTGCCGTAATTGTAATACCTGTACCCTGGCCTGTCCCAAAGGGATAGATGTTCGGGCAGCGGTCTGGAAGGCGGTTTTTGGTGATTTTGAGGAATGCGCCGAGCACTTTATGCCCTGCGTGATGTGCAGTCTTTGCGTTCCGGTTTGTATCGCCGATATCGCGCCGAATCAGGTCGGTGTCTTTGTCCGACGGGCACAGGGGATCTTTTTTGAAAACAAATCGCCTCAACTGAAAAACCGGGTCGATGAAATTGAAAAAGGGGTTTATGATCAGGAGTGGGAGCGGGTTTTAAATCTTTCGGATGCTCAATTGCTTGCTGATTGAATGCGGCCCTTAATTTCTCAAACCCTTGGAATCTCAGCATTTTGCTTGGAATCTCACCATTTTGAATGAAGTCAAGATCACTGTAGACGGGGCAACTCATGCTGTCCCGGAAGGCATCACCGTTGTCCAGGCCATGTGGCATATCGGACGGGAGATGATGCACGACGTCGGCTGTCTGGGAGGCGCTTGCGGGGCCTGCGCCATCTCAGTTCGTTTCCCGGGTCGTTTTGATAACCAATGCTACCTGGCCTGTCAGACCCCTGTTGAGCATGGCATGACCATCGCTTTCATGCCCTCTGATGCCTCAAAAAAAGAAATCGCCCCCCTTCCCCGAACAGAGCCCGCAGAACAAGTCTTATTTCAGTATTACCCTGAAACGCGACGCTGTGTTGGATGCCGTTCCTGTAGTATGGTTTGCCCGGTAGGGATTGATGTCATGGGTGGCGTGCGTGCTGCAATTGCGGGCTTGCATCAGGATGTCGCAGATCGCTTTACAAACTGTGTGATGTGCGGACTCTGTGCAGCAGTTTGTGGCGCAGGCATCCGGCCTCACCGTGTTGGAGCCTATACTCGACGTCTCACAGGTGCATTCTACGAAAAAGAAGCCACACAGCTATTGGAACGGATCAATGAAATTGCATCAGGCGAATATCAAGACGAATGGAATACACTTCTATCTTCCGAGCTGAGCGATGCAAGAGAGGAAGTCTTGAATGAATGTACTTGAAATATCGAAGTTGAAGGTCGGCGAAACGCGTTCGAGCCGTTTAGATGAGACTCCTCCGAAACTTTCTCAGGCCGAAAAAGACGCGCTGGTTCAGCAGTATCACCCCGATTATATCAAAGAAGCCTACGGGACGATTCGAGTCGGTATGAACAAAGGCGAGCAGACGGTTCACCGTGTGGTAAGTCTTCTGGAAGGGGAAAGCCCCCTTGCCTCCGAATCTATTCGACTTGAAGCGAAACAGCAGGTCGATGTGCTGATTATCGGAGGGGGCGGCGCGGGTTCAATGGCCGCACTCGCCGCGAAAGCCTCTGGCGCAAGTGTTCTCATGACGACAAAGCTCCGCCTGGGAGATTCAAATACCGTTATGGCCGAAGGGGGGATGCAGGTGGCCGTGTCGCCTGAAGATTCTCCGGTGCGTCATTTCCTTGATTCTCTGCGCGGAGGTCAGATGGCCAACGATAAAATCCTACTAAAAACATTGGTTGAAGAAGGGCCCTCCGTCGTTAAGTGGTTGATTGACAACGGTGTGATGTTCGACAGAGAGGAAGATGGCAATTTAAGTCTTCGTCCGGGCGGGGGCAGCAGCAAGGCTCGGCTGGTTCGCTGTAAAGATTATACCGGTTTGGAACTCATGCGCGTCTTAAAAGATTGCGTTCTCAATGAACAGATTGAAGTCCTGGAATACATGCCCGTGCTTGAACTTTTGACGGATGAAGCCGGCGGATGCAGCGGTGCAATTTTAAAGAATCTGGATACGAATCAGCACTTCGTTGTTCAGGCGAAAACCGTGATTATAGCGACTGGCGGCATCGGACGGCTTCATATTCAGGGTTTTCCGACGAGCAACCATTATGGGGCCACCGGGGACGGCTTGCCGCTATCCTATCGGGCAGGCGCAAAATTAACGCTTCAGGATACCTTTCAATATCATCCAACCGGGGCGGTCTTCCCGGAAGCCATGGCCGGGATTCTGGTGACGGAAGCGATCCGTTCGGTCGGAGCGCATCTTTTGAATGTCAATGGAGATCGTTTTATCGGCGAGATGGAAACCCGTGATGCGGTGGCCTCTGCCATTATTCGGGAATGCGCGGAGGGACGGGGCGTCGAGACCCCTTCAGGTCGCAAAGGGGTCTGGCTCGACATGCCCCTGGTGGATACCTTGAATGGAGCGGGGACATTGGAGGATCGCTTTCCGAACATGGTGAAACAGTTTAGCCGTTATGAGATAGATATTACCAAAGAACCGGTTTTGATCTATCCGACGCTTCACTACCAAAACGGCGGTGTCGAGGTCGATGTGGACGGGGAGTCAGGCGTCAACAATCTTTTTGTGGCCGGAGAGGCCTCCGGGGGGCTTCATGGACGAAACCGTTTGATGGGAAACTCCCTGCTGGATATCATGGTCTACGGCAAACGCGCCGGAGAGGCTGCGGCAAAGCGTGCGACATCAACAGAATATAAGTCGATCACCTTGCAGCATCTTGATCGTTTCCACGAGGCGCAAAAAGAAGCAGGTGTAATACCGGATACCGTCTCTCCGATTCTCTTTCCTGATTATGTGAACAAAAGTTGATGTTTGAAAATCTATTTGATGGTCTTTTCACCGTATGATAAAGGACAAAAACGATGAACATACATGAATATCAGGCGAAGGCCCTGTTTAAAAAATACAATATCCCGGTTCCAAAGGGCGGGGTTGCCTTTTCTCCGGATGAAGCGGCGACCGTTGCCGCTACGCTCGAAACCCCTGTTTGTGTTGTTAAGGCACAGATTCATGCGGGAGGACGAGGGAAAGCCGGTGGCGTGAAATTGGCTAAAACAAGGGATGAAGTCATTCCGCTTGCCAATGAAATCCTCGGGAAAATCCTTGTGACCCCGCAAACCGGCCCGGAAGGGAAAGAAGTCAAAAAACTGCTGATTGAAGAAGGAGCCGATATCCAAAACGAACTCTACCTCAGTCTGGTTGCCGACCGTGGAACGGGTTCCATCGTCATTATCGCCAGTACGGAAGGCGGCATGGAGATCGAAGAGGTCGCAGAGGAGACGCCTGAAAAGATCATCCGGCTTTCCGTCGATCCGGCTTTTGGTTTTCAGGCTTATGAGGGTCGATCCGTCGCCTTCCAGATGGGCTTGCCAAAAGAAGTGATCGGACAATTTGTGAAGTTGCTGGGCAATCTCTACCGGCTTTTTGTTGATAAAGGGGCGATGCAGATCGAGATCAACCCGCTCATTATTACCGGAGACAATAAACTGGTCGCATTGGATGCAAAGGTGGGTTTTGATGAAAGCGCACTTTTTAAAAACCCGGAGATTAGTGAACTGCGTGATTTGGAAGAAGAAGATCCCCTTGAAACACGCGCCTCACAGCATGGTCTGAACTATGTCAAACTGGATGGTAAAATCGGCTGCATGGTTAATGGCGCGGGACTGGCGATGTCGACGATGGATGTCATCAAATTGGCCGGTTCAGAACCTGCGAATTTTTTGGATGTGGGCGGCGGGGCCTCGAAAGAAACCGTCAAACAGGCCTTTCAAATCCTGATGGATGATCCGAACGTGGAGGGCGTGTTTGTCAATATCTTTGGTGGCATCGTGCGCTGTGAGCGGATTGCAGGCGGCATTATCGATGCCGCGAAAGAGATCGAACTGAATGTTCCCTTGGTGGTGCGTTTACAAGGAACCAATGCTGAAGAAGCGAAAGACCTGCTTGCCGCGTCTGACGTGAAGCTGACGGTTGCCGATACCCTGTGGGATGGGGCGCAGAAAATCGTCGCCGCCGTGAGTTGATTTGCTCAAATATTAAGCGAAGGAGTTCCCATGTCTATTTTAGTGAATAAAGATTCAAAAATACTGGTCCAGGGGATTACGGGGAAAGAAGGCTCTTTTCATGCCTCTGCCTGCAAAGCCTATGGCACTCAGGTGGTCGCGGGTGTGACCCCCGGAAAAGGGGGTAATGATTTTGAGGGCATCCCTGTTTTTAATACCGTTGAATCAGCGGCGATTCAAACAGGTGCTGATGTCGCCTTGATTTTTGTCCCGCCGCCTTTTGCAGCCGATGCCATTATGGAAGCGGCGGCTGCCAGTATCCCGCTCATTATCTGTATTACCGAAGGCATCCCCCTCATGGACATGATGCGCGTGAAAAAGTTTTTGGAAGGGAAACCCGTGCGTCTTATCGGCCCGAACTGTCCCGGCATCATCACTCCGGAAGAATGCAAGATCGGCATCATGCCCGGATTTATCCACAAAAAAGGCAATGTCGGCGTGGTTTCGCGAAGTGGCACTTTGACCTATGAAGCCGTCTGGCAATTGACCGAACGGGGACTGGGTCAAACGACCTGCATCGGAATCGGAGGAGATCCGGTCAACGGCACCAACTTTGTCGATGTTTTGTCGATGTTTGAAAAAGATGGTGAGACCGAAGCGATTGTCATGATCGGTGAAATCGGCGGCGATGCCGAAGAGACAGCGGCGGCATTTATCAAAGAAAATGTGACGAAACCGGTAGTCGCCTTTATTGCGGGTATGACCGCTCCTCCAGGCCGACGTATGGGACATGCGGGCGCCATTATCTCAGGTGGAAAAGGCACAGCGGCGGACAAAATGTCGGCTCTGGAAGCTGCGGGCGTGACTGTTGTCAAAAACCCTGCAATGATCGGTGAAGCGATAGAACTTAGTCTGACCACCTAGCTGTGGTGAGATTTTGGCTTGATTTTTCTTACGGACTCGTCCCCCTTTCTTTTCGGAAAATCCCACTTGAACTCAGAGCATGAATGATCACCTGAAGGCCGTCCTCCTGGGTTTGGTGGAAGGTTTAACCGAGTTCATCCCGGTTTCTTCGACCGGACATCTCATCGTTACGGGCGATCTATTACAATTTAAAGGCAATACGGCTTCCACCTTTGAAGTCTTCATCCAGCTTGGGGCAATCCTTGCTGTCGTCTTCCTCTACAAAGAACGATTCGTAGGTCTGCTTGATTTAAAAAAAAAGGTCGGCCTTTCCGGCATGAATGGTCTCATTCTGCTCGCCATTACAACAGCCCCGGCCCTCGTTTTTGGATTCCTCGTGCATGGCTATATTAAAACCTACCTGTTTAATCCTTTTACCGTTGCGCTGGGTTTGGGCGTGGGCGGACTGATTATGATTGTGGCCGAACAAAAGCTCCCCGTATCAAAAATCAACAAAGTGGATGAATTAAAACCACGAGATGCCTTGTTGGTGGGACTGTTTCAATGTCTTGCCATGTGGCCGGGCGTGTCTCGTTCAGGGGCGACGATTGTGGGAGGAATGCTGGTGGGTATTGAACGTAAAACAGCCGCAGAGTATTCTTTTTTAGCCGCAGTGCCGGTGATGTGTGCTGCGACCATTTATGATCTTTACAAAAGTCGGGCATTCTTATCGACCTCTGATATTCCAATTTTCATGATTGGTTTTGTCGTGTCATTTATTTCCGCATGGTTTGCCGTGAAGTTTTTCATTCACTTGCTGGGGAAATGTACCTTGAAACCCTTTGGATGGTATCGCATTGGTATTGCTGTGTTGATTTTGGTTTTTTTATAAGAGCATGCCTTGTAACGCGTGCCCTTATAAAAATCTGAGCGCTCAGTGTATGAAACAATAATCAAGTTTAGCCTTCCTTTCGTTGAAGCTCTGATTTGATTGTCGTATGATCTCCTTAATTTAATGTCCAAGTTTTAAGGAGGATTACATATGATCAGTTCACTTCAGTGGGAAGAGATTCCGTCTTCCGGTACGGCCAAGTCCTGTGCTATTTTTCTGCATGGTCGGGGGACAGACGGTGAGGATCTCATGCCGCTTGCCGAGGCCTTTAATCTTCCAGAACTTCGCTTTGTTTTTCCACATGCCCCTTTCCCCTGTCCCGACCTGCCCGGAGGACGAATGTGGTTCGGCCCTGCTTCTGAGGGCACACCGGGTATTTCGAAAAGTCAGTACCTGTTGAGCGGCCTCATCGAAAAGCTGATTCAAGGTGATGAGGAAAATCCCGGAATAAAAGCTGAAAAAATATTTCTGTTGGGATTTTCGCAAGGGGCAGTCATGGCCCTGGATGTCGGCTTGCGCTTTCCTGAACGACTGGGGGGGATTGCCGCCTTGAGCGGATTTATGTCAGCACCGGAAGTCTTGATGGAGGAAAAATCACAAGCCTCACTGAGTGTGCCTGTTTTGCTGCTGCACGGGACGGAGGATCAGGTTGTGCGGATCGAGGGCTCCCGCCGGGCCTATGCCCTGCTTTCAAAGGCCGGGTACGATGTGCAGATTAAGGAATATCGGATGGCGCATCAGATTATAGGAGATGAGATTGCCCTGCTTCGGAACGAGATGATCAAATATCTCTCATTACCTGAATAACAAATACGATGCAAAAACAAATGAAGGCCATGCTCTTTACAGGAGCAGGCTTACCACTCCAACCTGCTGAACTGCCAGTGCCTTCTCCGGGCAAAGGAGAGGTGCTAATTGCTGTTCGGGCCTGCGGTGTCTGCCGGACGGATTTGCATATTTACGAGGGGGAACTCACTGAGACTTTGAATCCCCTGGTTTTGGGTCATGAAATTGTCGGTGTTGTTGCGGCGCTAGGGGAGGGGGTTCAGGATTTTTCATTGGGAGATCGTATCGGAGTACCCTGGCTCGGAAAAAGTTGTGGACTGTGTGCTTATTGCCAAAGTAATCGAGAAAATCTTTGTGACCAACCTGGTTTTACGGGTTATCAAATTAACGGAGGTTATGCAGAATATACGGTGGCCGATGCCCGTTTCTGTATTGCGATTCCTGATGTTTATTCCGACGCAGAGGCCGCACCGTTGCTCTGCGCCGGTTTAATCGGATACCGTTCTCTCAGGATGGCGGGAGACGCAAAAAAAATCGGTCTCTACGGTTTTGGCGCTGCGGCGCACATCGTGGCCCAGATCGCTGTTTTTGAACATAAAGAAGTCTATGCTTTTACGCGTCAAGGTGATAGCCGTGCGCAAAGCTTCGCTAAGAGGCTCGGTGCACATTGGGCCGGTAACTCAGAAAGCCTTCCGCCGGTGCAACTGGACGCCGCTATTATTTTCGCTCCGGTCGGTGCGCTCGTTCCGCTTGCTCTGCGCGCGCTGGGCAAAGGAGGTGTTGTTGTCTGTGCCGGTATTCACATGAGCAGGATTCCCGAATTTCCCTACGATCTACTCTGGGGAGAACGAATGATCCGCTCGGTCTCCAATCTGACGCGGCAAGATGGCCATGTATTCTTTGAACTTGCCCCGAAGATTCCTGTGCGAACGGAAGTAGAAATCTTTCCACTTGCCTCAGCTGACAGGGCACTGGCTCGCTTGAAAAATGGAAAAATACAGGGGGCGGCGGTACTGGTGATGCCGGGACATTGATATATTTATTGTACTTTTTAACGATAAGGATGCTGTATGAAAAAGTTTGCTGGGAGTTTAAAAGTTCTGTTTGCCACAACCCTGTTTTTTTCGGCCCTTTCCTGCTCAAATCCTGAAGGAAAGAGTGCAGACCTCTATGAAACGGCTCAGTTTGAAGAAGCGCAGGATAATTTAAAGCACGCCAAGGCACTCTATGAAGAGATTATTAAATCATATCCAAAATCATCTCTTGCGCCCAAGGCTAAAGAAAGGCTTGAGGCACTTAAATGAATGAGGATCACCGGAGTGAAGCAAAGGAATTTATATGATTTTCAATAAAGTATTGACCAATATCTGGGGGCAAATATAAAAGATTGTCCACATATTGTGTCAATGGCTGTTGATGATTTTTTTAAATTTTCCTCTCTTTTTGTATATTCTGGAAATATTGGATGTTTCATTCTTAAGTATTTGATTTTATTTAGTTTTTATCTTATTTTTTTTGTGCCTCATTCTTATGCAATCAGCTGATTAAGTACTAATATCAAGGGTTTTTGGAGTATTCATGGCAATTATCCTCAAGTTATCCACAGTAACTGTGGAGAAAAAGCATTTCTGTTTACAAAGAAAAGAGCGAGACTGTATATTGTGCCAGCCATGCTGAGCCGATTAGATCGTTATTTCCTCAAAGAGCTGATTGTCCCCTTTGCCTTGGGGCTGATAATCCTGACTTTTATCCTCATTATGCAGCAGGCGCTTATCCTTATGGAGCTGGTATTGGACAAGGGGGTCGACCTCTTGAGCATTGCCACCCTGTTTTTGCATCTTCTCCCGGCTTTTTTCCTGATTACCATTCCGATGGCGGTGATGTTATCGACCGTAACGACCTTTAACCGCTTGTCGGCAGACAATGAAATTATTGCCCTTCACGCGGGGGGAATCAGTTTCTTTCGCTTCCTTCGTCCTGTCATTCTTTTTGCATTACTTGTGTCATCTTTGACCTTGGTGATGGGTTTCAATACCGATTCTGTCAAGGGCGCATCGAAAAAGTTTGCGGTAAAACTATTAATGAAGCGAGCAAGTCTTGGACTCGAAGCGGGTGTCTTTAACAATCTTTTTCCCGGCATGATGATTTACGTTGAATCGATGCCGACTTTTTCAGAACTTGCAGGGGTGTTTATCTACGATCAAAGAAATCCGTCGAGGCCCACGGTCATCGTGGCGAAAAAAGGGAATCTGATCAATGATGAAGCCGAGAAAACAGTTCGCCTGAATCTTGTTGACGGCTCCCTTCAGCAAGGAGAAAAGGGGAGTCAGCGCTACCAGCGCATGGTGTTTGGGCATTACGAACTCAAAATTGACCTGCCACAACTGATGCACGAGCAAAGTGAGGTCAAAAGTCTGAGTCTCGCCGAAATTAAACATCGCATTGACGAATCAAAGGAGGTGAATACCCGCGATCTCCGCCTTCTTTCAGACTATTACAAACGCTTTGTATTCGCATTTGCCGCCATTCTTTTTTGTTTGATGGGAATGCCACTCGGCATCCTTTCCGGTCGACTCTCCCGCCTGGGTGGTTTTGCTGTGGGCATCGTTATCATACTGATTTATTACATGTTGATGACCTTGGGCGACTATCTCATATCACTTCAAGTCATAACGCCTCTGGTGGCTGCGGTGTTTCCAGTACTGGTCCTCATCCCCTTTTGCATCTTTCTTTTAAAATGCATTGCATCCGACGTCTCACCCACAATTTTCGGTATCGCAAGTAAGAGACCATAAGAGTAAAATTGAGACATGTCTGAATCGAAGGGATTGATTCTTGTTGTTGATGATGATCGGGAGATGCGTGAACTTCTGGGAGATCTGCTTGAAGAAGAGGGGTACCACTGCGAGAGGGTGAACAGCGCAGAGGCGGCGATTGCCCTGATTGAGGCAAAAACCTACGACCTGGTAATCAGCGATCTCAGGATGACGGGGCTTTCCGGCTTAGACCTGCTGAAACAGGCGCGGTTGCAACGCGCTGATCAGGCGATGATCATTATCACGGCTTTCGGGACGGTTTCGACTGCCATCGAAGCGATGAAGCAGGGGGCCTACGATTACCTGATTAAACCCTTCAAACGGGAACACCTTCTCCTTGTTACAAAAAAAGCCTTTGAACGGATTCATCTCCAACAGGAACTGCTGCGTTTACGCCAGGTGGTTTCCAAGCAATATCAATTTTCAAACATCATCGGAAAGAGCAAAGCAATGCAGGCCGTTTTTCAGTTGATCAACCGGGTCTCCGAAAGCACGGTAAATATCGCAGTCACGGGAGAGAGCGGCACGGGCAAAGAGCTTGTGGCCAAGGCAATTCACTACAACAGCCCTAGAAAAAACCAGCCTTTTATGGCAATTGATTGTGCTTCCATCCCTGAAATGCTGCTCGAAAGTGAGCTTTTCGGCCATGTCCGCGGGGCCTTTACCGATGCAAAATCAGATAAAAAAGGCTTGGTCGAGGTGGCCCACGGCGGCACCCTATTTCTGGATGAAATCGGTGAAATGCCCTTGAGCCTTCAACCCAAACTCCTTCGGGTGATTCAGGAAAAAAAGGTTCGACGCGTCGGTGCGACCCATACCCTGCCGGTGGATATTCGCATTATCTCTGCAACCAATCGAGATTTGCTTCATGCAGTCCAGGCAAAGCAGTTTCGCGATGACCTTTATTACCGCCTCAACGTCTTGCAGATCGACCTTCCCCCTTTGAGAAAGCGACGAGACGATATTTCCCTTCTTGCCGGTCATTTCTTAAAGAAGTACGCTGCAGAACAGAATAAAAGACTGGAGGGATTTTCAGAATCGGCTCTGAATATCTTAATGAAATATCCCTGGCCGGGCAATGTCCGTGAATTGGAAAACGCTATCGAACGCGCCGTGACCCTGTCTCGGGACAGGAAAAAGACGGTCAGTTCGGAAGACTTTCCCCCTACGGTGACCGGAGGTCGTGAAGACCAGTTGTTGCTTGATGAAAACCTGGATAAGTTGGCCTCGTTAGAGACGATGGAGCAGGAATACGTTGTTCGCGTATTGCAAGCCGTAGGGGGCAATAAGGCGAAAGCGGCACAGATTCTCCAGATCGACCGAAAAACCCTCTACAGAAGGCTGCACGATTATCAGACCAATACATTGGACGAATAAAGCGCAGTGAGAGAAAAACCTCAGCGCTCACTAAGGAAGCTCTGATCAAGTACTTTTAACGGAAGCAGCCCAGGCCTTTTAAAACCTCCCATTCAAGAGGAGAATCACCCCAGTGATATCGCCCAATTTTGTGGTGACGGGTTTGCTGTAATTATCTTGAACATACTCAAGCTTTGCGACAAGATCATCCACTAGAAGCCAGGAAATACCGGCTTGAAGACGTACAACCTTCTGGTCAGTATTTGGTTCGGGGCTGGTTTTGTCTGTTGGCCAGCCCGAGCTTATGCCAGGGTTTGGAATCGGATGCTTCGTAAGGTTAAGAGATCCGTTCCCGTTGTCGTCAGCGGGATCCCAACCGGAGAGACGTATTGCAAGCTGCCAGGGTCCATGTCCATAGGTGGCCTCTCCCATCCAGATAGCAACTTCATCCTTTGTTGCAGAAACATTATCCCCGTATTCGATGTCGCCAAAATAGCCTTTAAACTGTGCACTTTTGATTGGTGCATATTGCCCGTCAACAATCCAGCCCTGAAAATCTGCTCCGAAACTTCCATTTGGAGCAGTAGTTGAAACTCCTGTAGCCAGGTCATCGCTTTGCATGAAAGAACCTGCGATCTCAAAACCCTCAATCCCTGCGTTCGTCTCGACTGAGACAACCCATCCGAAATTTCCATCTGGATTTTCAGCGCTTTCTGAAGTTCCGTTCGTTAGGGCAAGCGTGAACTCGATTATCTCAGTTTCAAAAGTTCCCATGACCCCGAGGGTGTTGAGTGTTCCAACCGTCCCCCCAAAGGCACTATAAAAGAGAGAATTCAGTAGTAAGGGGTTACCGAAGCTGTCGGCATTGTTTGTCAAATACTCCGTCTGTTCTCCGAAAGGCGTATGGAAGGAGCCGATCACAAGTATCAGTCCCGGATGCTCAAATTCGAAGGTCACATTCAAATCGGTCACAGCCGGTTCGGGTCCCACGAATCCGAGGCTGCCGCCACCTGTTCCTCCCTGTAGTTGGGTTGCAACGGTGATGTTTGACTTAATCTTCCACTCAAAATCAATATTGACTGCAAAATCGAATTGATTTCGCTTCGGATCGACTACCCTCCTGTTATCGATATCAAAGGCATTGGCTAAAGCAAGATAGTTCCCGCTGACCGAGACCTCGGCTTTAGCTGCTTGTGAAGAAATGAATATGATCATCATGATTATAAGAATTGTCTGACGGAATTGAGCGAACGACATTATGTGCCTCCTAGTTTAGATATGTGTGAAATTTTACAAGCTACTCATTTCAAGGCTACCTGAAGTCTATTCCAATGGAGAAATGAGTCTGAACAGCGGGGTGAATGTCTTAAGCGGCCTCCTGTTCATCTATTTTTTTAAAGAGCAGATCTTTTGCTCGGGTTAAGCGCCTTGCAGCTTCATTATCACTTATTTCTAAAGCA
>JAJDBU010000026.1 GCA_029261195.1 Nitrospirota bacterium
TATAGGACAAAAGATGCCGCTTATGTGCTTCCGAGTGACATGAGTGAAGGATCAGATCAGAAAAACGTGAGAAATTTTTCTCACGAAATCGCTGTGCTCCTTCTGAGGGGTAAGCGGGCCTGATTTTTTCAGCAAGCCCTAAATAAGTGATATTGAAGCTGCTCGACAATTAAACTGAGTAAAAGATCTTCTCTTTAAGCGAATCGATGAACAGGGGGCTGCTTAAGACAATCACCCTGCTGTTACAGAAGTGGACCCCGAAAAAGAGACAGTAGCCTAAGTGAAATTCCTGAGGTAGATTACACAACCACAGGCGATAAAAATGAAGCGAAAAAGGCGAAATCATTTACCGGGATTCAAAGCAAAAGTAGCGCTGGCGGCGATTAAAGTCGAGCTCACACTGGCAGAGCTTTCAGAACAATATGACGCACGCCAAAATCAAATACAGGACTGGAAAAAACAATTACTTGATCAAGCCTCGTCAGTGTTCGGGAGCAGTCAAGAGCTTAAAAAAACTGGGGCATCTCAGCTGAAAGATCTACATGCCAAAATTGGAGAATTGGCATTAGAAAACGATTTTTTAGCCAAAGCGCTCGGACGTTAAAGATGTCTGAGCGCAAAGAAAAAATAGACCGTCAACATGGACTGAGCATTAGCCGACAATGTAAGGCACTTGATATCTGTCGATCATCGGCCTACAGGTTTCCAGGCTTGGTAAATGATGCTGACCTTGAGATGATGCGAAAAATAGATGCCTTCTACGTCATGCGGTAGTTCGTTTTTCAGTGAGGCAATGCGACCGGGAAAAGTAATTGTCGTTGATCATAGGGGGCCAATTTTCGACGCTGTTTTCTTTTATAAAGGGGTCATTTTTGCACGCTGATTAACACACTTGGAATTCATTGCGCCTTTGATGGAGCGCGCGAAGAATTGAGGACTTGAATCGAAAAAATCGATTTCGGCCACTTATATTTCAGCATCAGAAATCCTGCATTTTCTTTTGTTCGCTTGCCCCCATCATTTTTTGCCCATGTGTAACTGTGTGAGACACTCAGAAACCACTGCTCCGTCCAAAGCCACTGGAGTACAGAGGATATCTGGTTATAGGTATTTTTTCCGGCATTACGCTCTGTTATATTTCGATTTTCATAAAGGTTCAGTATAAGGGATCCGTCAATGTCGACTGAAAACTGCCTTTTCACGAAAAAAGAGAGGTGATCACTTTGCGAGAGTGATCCCGATCCACTTGGAACAACCCTCCGGTCCAGATTGGTTCTAATCGCTGTTTGTTCAAACTTTTTATTCAAACCTCCAGAGAATAACATACCTTTTTTACGGTCATCAGTCCCTCTCTGGGAATTCTGATAACCTCCGGCAAAAAATGTCCCTTGTGTTGAATCTGAAAAATGATGTGTGATGCCAAGCTGGGCATACCTTGTATTATCCGAAGAACCTTGGCTGGGGACACGATAATTTGAATAGGAAAGGCTCACAGTAATCCGGCTACGTTCGGTGGCTTGATAGAGGAGGCTTGCAACACCAAAGTGATCCCTATAATCAAAAAGCCCTGCACTTTCACCATCCGAATAATCAGCCATACTGAAGCGATATCCAATTCCGATTGAGGCATGCTCTGTGATTGAAAATCCCGCGCTTGGATGAACCGTCAGGAGGGTTCTTTCGCTTCTGTTTAGAATCAGGCCACTCTCAATTAACTCATCCTGCAATGTTGTATCCCGCCTGGCCGCCAACATCAATTTTACAGTCCCTTTTTCGACTTTATATCGAGGTGAGAGATTGAAAAAATAATCTGTTGTATTGAAGTCCGATTCATCCAGAAACCAGTTGATATTGGAAGAAAGTTCCCCGTTGAGATCGATCCGCTCTCCAATAAGTTCTAATTTTAAGCTGGGCGAAATCGTAGTCCAGAATACGGTTTTCTTCAGGTCGGGGTCTAATAAGAAGTTGTCACTATAACTTTCTTGCAGGGTGATTTCCGGCTCAAGATAACCTCCGAAGGCAAACAAAAATGAAGGAGCTGCAACATGTAAGATAGAACTAAGGATCAGACCTATGCTTATGCCGGATAATCTAGACACTGCAGATCTACGAGGCACCCGTTTTTTCATGGGACTATGACGGTATCACCTCGCTGCAACATGATGTTCTGCTCTAAATTTTTCCCGATTTTTACATCCCCGTACCGGAAGGGAAATACTTTCTGGCCTCCACCCTCTCGCCGTAGGACCTTGATCTTATTTTCAGCGGCAAAAGGCGCCAGGCCTTTTGCTAAGGCAAGCGCCTGCAGCACATCAAGCTCATGCCCGACGACATATACCCCGGCCTCTATGACCTTTCCGATCACATACACCTCTAAAGTATTCACCTCTTTTATCGAAACCAGTACGGACGGTTCTGGAACAAACGGGGTCAGGAGTTCGACAATTGCCTCAGTTAATTCACTTGCTGTCCGACCTCCGGCTCTAACTTCACCAATCAAGGGAAAAGAAATCAATCCGTCCGGACGAACCAATACTTCCTTGGTCAGTCGTTCATCTTCCCAAACAGAAATTTCTAAGAGATCCTCCGGGCCAATACGATAAGCAAATAATTCTTCCTTTACATCCTGAGCTAAAGCGACGTTCATCCCTAAACAGAAAAAAAATAATAACGCCAGCCACCCACTTCCCTTTTTCCATCGCTTATTGAAATGAACCATTTTATTTCTTAACATGTGTAAACCTCCCTATTGATACAACTTTTCACCTCCTAAACAATCCACCCTCTGACGCCGATCACAAACAATACCCCCAGAATAATAAAACCAAAACGATATATAGCCCTTGAAAATCTGTTCAGAATCAACTCAAAACCGGCAAAGATGACGGTAAGTTTTGCTGCAAAGAGCCCGACTTTGATTCCCGCCACTTCTATTTCACAAAAGGCAACAGAAATAATGGCAAGCATAATGAGATAATCCAGTGAAGTCACCTGAAAAGGATGCTCCCTGTTAAACTCGATAAGGACATTAACGATGACCAGGAAAGCGACTAGCACAAAAAAAAGGTTCCCTCCTTTCTGGGTCTGAGAGAGAAGACTCGGTGGGACATCTGTGTTCAAATATATGAGGAATGTACTGCCAATGTACAAGCCCAAGCGGATCAGAAAAGGAGCGGCACGCCGCATCAGGGTCATTCCGAGGAGAACCAGGACGAATAAGAACAATGCGGCAATGCTCAGGTCTAATGTGACATTAAATGGAAGGGACACACTGACTGCCATAAAAAGAACCAGACTCCATTGTAAAAGTTGAAGGGGTTTTTCCTTTAACCAAGTTTTTTTCTTTATTAGGGGATTAATAAAACTGAGAGCAAGGTGAACGGGGTCTCGTTTTAGGCGGACCCAACTTAGACGATCTAGGGCAGATAGAAAGAACAGGATGAGAATAGGAATGACAAAGAGGGTGTATGCTCCCCATATCATCCATTCTCCCTCCGATCTAACCCAAACACCTACAAGCAACATGAAGAACTGAACAAAATAGATTAAAATGACTGATTCTTTATGGTTTAAACCAATCGTCATTAACTTATGGTGAATATGTTTAGTATCAGGCAGAAAAGGCAATCGCCTGTCCACACAACGCTGCAACATGATGCCCACCGTGTCTAATACAGGTAATCCCAGTATTAAAAGCGATAAAGGAAAGGGATAGGCCCCCTGTGGAGACTGTGTTATTAGGATTGCAAGGGTCGCAAGTGAAAACCCGAGAACCTGACTTCCCCCATCCCCCATAAAAATCTTCGCAGGATAGGCATTAAAACGTAAGAACCCATAAATTCCCCCCATGAGTGCGATTGCGATAACCACTACCTTGAGGTCTTCTCCCAGATAGCCGAGGTAGGCAAAGCCTCCCAAACTCAGAAGAGATAATCCTCCCGCGAGGCCATCAAGACCATCCGAAAAATTAACCGCATTTGTAACCCCCACAAAAAAAACGATGGTAATAACAGTCAAGACCAACTGGGTAACAGGGTGACCATTGAAAGAAGGGGAATGTTCCAGTGTAATCTCCCCAAATGCGACAACAAGAACGCTCGCCAAGATCTGAACTAGAAATTTCGTCCTATAACGGACAGAAGCGAAATCATCCCAAACCCCCATGGTGAAGATAAGGAATACCCCGGTCATATATGCCAAAACAGCTCTGTCAAAGGGCACCAAAATGACGATGGGTCCCACAGCGCTCAGAAAGATGGCGACGCCACCCAGCCTTGAAATTCTACGCGTATGCACCTTCCTTTTTCCGGGTTGATCAAAAAAACCAAAATGGCGCGAAATATTTGCAATCAAGGGAACGGTGATAAGACTCACCGTCAAGGAAAAAAAGAATGTCGTAAAAAGAGAAAATTTCATAGGGCTTTGGGAGGTTCTGATCAAGTCATGAATTGTTTTTTCAGGATTAAAAACTCCACTCGACCCTGAATCAGGAAATTTTATCTCCTGAATTGAAACCAGACTTAATCAGAGCTTCCTTGATGTGGCTCTGTGCAAGACCTTCAGGTCTTAGTGATTTGATAGCTCAGTTCAAAAGGAAAAGCACGATAGACTGATAACTTGACCCTATCATTTTCAACCTTCATCCCAAATTCAGGACAATACCAACACTTTTCGATAGAAATTTCAACTGATCCCGTCACACGGATGCGCACAAGGTGTTGACCATAGAGATTTGTCAAGTAGATCAAGCCACTCTCGACCATCGCTTTAAAATTAGGGTGTACATGGATGAAGCTTTCCACGAGGTGTTCTCCATGACCCTGCAATTGATCCAGAAT
This sequence comes from Nitrospirota bacterium, assembly GCA_029261195.1. GTDB lineage: Bacteria > Nitrospirota > Nitrospiria > SBBL01 > JAADHI01 > JAJDBU01. The sequence continues at coordinate 4,839 of JAJDBU010000026.1, forward strand.
CGTCCACCCCAATGCTGAATCATAATCAATTATTCGCTTATGGACCACCTGTCCGCTCAGTCGGCGATAACCGTCATGTGAGCCAACAAATCTTCCAGAATTGACTCCCGTTTTTTCCAGATGACCCTCAATCGGTTTTGCCCGTCTTGCCACCCGAAAGGCGCCCCAGATTTCCGATTGTTCCGTCTCATCCACCATCACCGTGTTATGGGCACGTGTGCCGCGCACGTAGGTTCTCATTTTCCCTGCTGCGTACTCGTAGATGCCGCTGTCGACAAGGACCCTTTGTCCATCAAGAATTAATTCATAGCTCAACAGATCACAATGGGCATGGCCTGGTTGGTAATCGGGGCCAATTTCCCCACAATCGATTAACAACATGTCATTGTTGTGTCGCATCGCATAGTACCCGCTTTGACCTTTAAGTGACAGAGAAAATACATTGAAACAAGAATTTCTATTATAGCCTATCACGCTACGTGCATATTCAAAAATATCTGTTGGCATTGGGGCGATTCCAAAAGCAGCATCATTAAACAAGGGAATCTTCCCGTCCGGATAGCAAAGATCATCTAAAAAATTTAAAGCCGTAATGGCCTTGAACTTTAAGCGATCAATAGACTCAGATGAAACGGCATGATTAGAATGTAAAAGCAGATTCAGGACATCAAGATAATCTTCAACAACGATGGTATGATACATGAGGCTTCTTTCGTAATGTCCTCCGTCGGAGAGGATCTTTTCATCCGCTTCTTTTAAGAGAATAGCGAGACCCCTTTTCTGCCAGCGCTCGGCATCGTGTCCATCGAAAAACAGGCCGGAAAAAAAAGGGCCTTTGCGTTTTTGAGGTAATGATTGGCTAAAATATGATATTCGAGATTCTTTTCCAGCCAGAGGGTCTGTAGAAAAAGACTGCGCAACCAGTTTTCATTTAACTTTGATGAAAATCTTGGCTGGAGAATGCCAATAAAACACAAATTTCTACTCTAAACCCCTGTTAATTTCGGGGGGATTACCGAAGTAGGGCTTGCTGAAAAAGTCAGGCCCGCTTACCCCTCAGAAGGAGCACAGCGATTTCGTGAGAAAAATTTCTCACGTTTTTCTGATCTGATCCTTCACTCATGTCACTCGGAAGCACATAAGCGGCATCTTTTGTCCT
>JAJDBU010000027.1 GCA_029261195.1 Nitrospirota bacterium
GTTACTTTTTCGATACATGGACGCTCCTGGTGCACGCTTTTTAGGGGCTAAAGGTCTTTTTCTTTGCACTTGGAGCAGGATACTACAGATTAAAACCTTTTAAAATCAAAAACTTATCGTTTTTTCAGCAAGCCCTATTTAAAAGCAAATTCATCCAATTGTTTTAGGGGCAGCCCTTTTTTATAGAGAGGTTTTTGCTTTATTGTGTGATTTGAGTTCGTCATAAGGTGTCATTATTTTTTCGTAACGATAGACCTTTTCCCCCTTTCCTTTTTTGTCTATGCTCGTTTCCAGAAAAAACAGGGGACGATGAAAATGATATAGGGATTGAGATAGTCCTGGTTGAATTGATGGATCAATGCGGCATGTTTTTTAGGAATATGCGCATAACCGAACTGTTTTCTAAGAATTGAGGCATTCTTCTTTTCGACCAAGGCATTATCATTATCCACAAGGGGCCTTTTTAATGTGATATCTCCCTGAGATGATGATCAACCAAGCCTTCCATTTCCGATTCATCGTGCTGGAATGCCTCTGAAAGTTTCGTTTACTCAGGCCTAATGGATCGCCTGCTTCTCCTTGCGTGAATCAATGCTTTTTCCAGCTTGTATACGCCCTTTCAAATCTCATCTCTCCTCATTTAGGTACAGTGTCCGGTTTATTCCGCCTCCTTTCTGAGGAAAAAATAAACTGGACACTGTATTAACCTCCTACAATCGCCGTTCTTGGGTTTGACACAATAGTGACACCATGATAAATTTACGAGTTTACCTTGGGTGCTTATATGACACTACGACGAGAATTAAAAGATGAAATGAAGGACGGTATGCGGTCGCGTGATAGCGACCGCGTTTCGGTTATACGCCTTTTATTTTCGACCATCAAAAACAAAGAAATTGAAAAGGGTTTAGGGGCACATCTGAACGATGATGAGATCTTGAAGGTCATTGTCTCAGCTGCCAAACAACGAAAAGAATCGATTGAGCAGTTCTCAAATGCGGGTCGCGAAGAGCTTGCCGAAAAAGAGCGTCGAGAACTTAAGATCCTGCAAGGTTTTCTACCGGAGCCACTCTCGGAAGAGGCCCTGAAAACCAAGGTTGCAGAGGCCATCGCAGAGGCGGGTGCAAGTGAAATGCGACATATGGGCGCAGTGATGAAGGTTCTGGTCCCGCAACTTACGGGTCTGGCCGATGGAAACGTGCTTCGAAAGTTGGTTCAGGCCGAACTACAAGAGGACGCATAATCAGCCTGAGTACATCACACCTAAGATCGACAAAGGGACTTTCCTTGCATTCCAGACGGTTTTCTCCCCAGCTTATTGAAACGATTGAAGAACGGTCCGACCTGCTGGGCATTGTTTCCGAATATCTTTCTCTAAAGCGTAGCGGACAAAACTACAGCGGCCTTTGTCCCTTTCATCAGGAAAAAAGCCCTTCATTTTCTATCAATCCGAGCAAGAAGGTTTTTTATTGTTTTGGATGCGGTGCGGGAGGAAATATCTTTCAGTTTATTGAAAAGATTGAAGGCCTTTCTTTCCCGGAAGTGATTGAACGGCTTGCAGAAAGAGAGGGCATTCCCCTGCCGATAGAAGATCAAGCACCTCAAGGCGGCGGACGCAGCGCTTCGTCGAGCAGGAATGATCTCTATAAAGTCAACGAGGCAGCAGCCGACTATTTTCATGGCAATCTACTGAAGCATCCAGAAGGGGCCCGTGCCCTCTCCTATTTGAAGGCACGCGGTATTCAGGACGAAACCATACAAACCTTCAAAATCGGTTTTGCCCTGCCACGCTGGGATGCCCTGATAAAGCAACTCGGGACACGCTTTCAAAGCAGTCTTCTTGAACGGGCGGGACTTGTTTCGCGCAAAGGAGGCGATCAAACAATATCGACTCAGGCGCTTCGCTGTTTTGACCGCTTTCGCGGTCGGATTATTTTCCCGATCCGCAATACGCGCGGTAAAGTGATCGCTTTCGGAGGCCGTGTTCTGGATGATTCTCAACCAAAATACCTGAACAGCCCTGAAACACCCGTCTATACAAAGGGAGACCATCTATTTGCTTTGGATCAAACCAAGGCGACGGGTATTCACCCCCTCATCGTTGTGGAAGGTTATCTAGATGCCATCTCTGCTTTGCAGGCAGGCGTACCCAATGTGGTTGCCAGTCTTGGGACGGCACTGACAGAAGCCCACCTCCGCTTGATTCGCCGTACAACTGAAAAATTAGTCCTGGTTTTTGATGGAGACCCCGCTGGTGTCCGCGCAGCACTTCGGGCCGCTCCCCTACTCATGACTTCGGCAATGCCAACCCGAATTGTGTCGCTTTCGGCAGGCTTAGACCCAGACAACTTGATTCGAAAAAGCGGAAAAACCGGTTTTCTGGACGCAATTGAAAGCGGACGATCTGTGATCGATTTTGCGATTTTTCACAGTGTGAAGTCAGTAAAGATTCAGAGCGCCGAAGGTAAAATGGCGGTCATTAACAAAATTTTTCCCTTAATTGATCAACTGAAGTCCCCCGTGGAAAAGAGCCACTACCTCGTCCGACTTTCTGAACAACTCCAAGTTAGAGAAGAGGACATGCGCAAACAATACGGCTCTCATTCAAAAAAAAGCCGTCCGAATGCACGCGATAAGAAAATAACACCTCTTTTAGAAAAAAATGAGCCCTTTCCGAAAGATCAGGAGGGCATTCTCATGCTGCTGCTGCAAGATCACTTAGATCCGGCGGACTTGAATGGGCAGCTTGATCTTGAAGATTTTACTCACTCGAAGATTAAGACACTCATTTCCCATTATTGGAAGAAGGAAGAGTCTTTATGGTGTTCATCTGCTCAACACATCACAAGCAATGATGTGACAGTCCAGACTTTATTGAGCCGACTTTCACTTTCGGAAATTAAACAAGAACAAATTGAGCAGACTCGAGATGATTGTATTTGTCGGCTCCGTGAAAAACGCCTGGATAGAGAGCGCGCTGAGCAATTCAAGCAACTTGGCTTACAAGAAAATGACGAGGAGATTCATGCACTCCAAAGAATTCTTGACTTAAAAAAAGCGTCAAGCCACCTAAGGCTGGCACAGTGACTGCGTCGAAATATGCAGTGGCAGTGATGTATGAAATGAGTACAAAGAAGGAACGACAAGAAAATTAAGAGGGAAGCGAATCAAGCGTAAGACCCTCAGGACGGGCTCAAACAAAATAGTGAGCTTGTCCTTAGACCGGAGGTTTCATGGCGAAGGAAGAAAAACTAGAGGAAGTCAAACAACTCATCAACATCGGGAAGGAAAAGGGTTTCCTGACCTATGAAGAGCTCAACAATGCCCTTCCCGTTGACCTCCTGACCTCGGAGCAAATTGACAGTATCATGGTCATGTTTGGCGAGATGGACATTGAAGTGATTGATGCAGAGGATGCCGGGAGCTTTCAGAGCTCGTCTTCCGACTCAGAAAATGACGAACAGGTGAGTGTGAGCTCGGATATCGACCGAGACCAGGGTTCTGATGATGATGGCAAAGAAATTGATTTAAGCCCTGGTACTGTTGGTCGAACCGATGATCCTGTCCGTCTCTATTTAAAAGAGATCGGAACTGTGCCCTTGCTCTCACGCGAGGGCGAGACCACGATCGCAAAAAAAATCGAAGTGGGAAAATGGGATATTTCCAGCACGATTTATGGCATGCCCATGGCCGTCTACCAGGTACTTGATATCGGAGAAGCGTTACGCGCAGATGAAATTGCCGTTGAAAAGGTGGTGATTATCCCGGAGGAAGACTTTGAAACCGTCGCGCCTGATAAAGAAGAGATCAAGGAAAAAACCTTAAAAACAATGGCCCAGATCAAGACCCGCCTACGCGATTACTTGAAGATCATTGAACAGACAAACCGTTCGAGTCGCACCGAAAAATCCACCGTACTTGCTGAAGAAAAGCTGGAAAAAGCAAAGAAAAAACTCGTGTCCAAAATCGAGTCTCTGGCCTTTCCGCCCGCGACATTGAATCGTTTAGTTGAAAAACTTCGCTTAATGGGCAGCGCCATTGTTCAGTCAGAACGAGAGATTGCCTATTGCAAGAAAAAATGCGGTGTGAAAGACGAAATCAGCGCCTTTTTCACAAAAGTTAAACGAGATGAAGATGAGATGCGCAGGGCCGAACGCAGACTAAAAATGAAGTCAGAGCGCATCTTGAAATTTGAGAAATCGTATCGCGAAGCACGTAAACGCATCCTTGAGGTTGAAGAGGAAGGCATGGCATCGACGTCTAGCCTAAAAGAATCGATTCGGCAGCTTTTCCGGGCCGAACAACGGGTTAAATACGCAAAAAGCGAGCTGGTGGAAGCCAACCTCCGCCTTGTTGTCAGCATTGCAAAAAAATATACCAATCGAGGTCTTCAATTTCTTGATCTGATTCAAGAGGGCAACATCGGCCTGATGAAAGCAGTAGATAAGTTTGAATACCGACGCGGCTACAAGTTTTCAACCTATGCGACCTGGTGGATTCGCCAGGCCATTACGCGGGCCATTGCTGACCAGGCAAGAACCATCCGAATCCCCGTTCACATGATCGAGACAATCAACAAGCTCATCCGTACATCACGACAGCTCGTACAGGAACTTGGAAGAGAACCTTCTCCTGAAGAAGTCGGGGAAAAAATGGAGCTTCCCCTCGAAAAAGTCCGTAAAATCTTAAAGATCGCAAAGGAACCCATTTCCCTGGAAACGCCCATTGGAGAGGAAGAAGACTCTCATTTAGGTGATTTTATTGAGGACAAAAAAGTGGTGTCTCCACTGGATGCCGCCATCCGATATGATTTGCAGCGTTCCATCGACACCGTGCTTCAGACACTGACTCCACGGGAAGAGAAGGTTTTGCGCAAACGCTTCGGGATTGGTGAAGCGACCGATCATACCCTGGAAGAGGTCGGCCAGGACTTTCATGTCACACGGGAACGGATTCGTCAGATCGAAGCAAAAGCGCTTCGAAAACTACGTCATCCGAGTCGAAGCAAACGGCTTAAAAGTTTTGAGATCATCTAATGCGAGTTAATCCAGAGTGAAGGTCAAGGGCCCATAGCTCAGCGGTTAGAGCCGCCGGCTCATAACCGGTCGGTCCCAGGTTCGAATCCTGGTGGGCCCACCATTTTAGCATTTGTGGTGACGATTGAAGATTCAGGAGGGAAAAACAGGTGAAGGAACAACTCGGGCTACTCATTGAGCTTCAAACACTTGACCGGAAACGGCAAGATCAAAAGGGGGTCTTAGACCAACTTCCAGAGAAAATTGCTGCGGCTGAAGTCCCTCTCATAGAAGCCAGAGCCGCTTCAGAAGCGACTCAAGAGGAACTTGATCTTTTAGATAAAGAGAGAAGAGAAAAAGAACTCGACCTGAAAGTCATTGAAGAAAAGATTCGAAAATTAAAGATGAGGCTGACGGATCTCAAGACGAACAAGGAGTACCACGCCCATCTTCAGGAAATCGCATCGGTCAACAAAGAAAAGGAAAATATTGAAGATCTGCTCTTAAATGGGATGGAAGAGAGCGATCAACTGAAGCTGGCACTTTCTGAAAATGAGGCAACACTTAAAGAAGAAGAAAAGGCATTCCTGGTTCATCAGGAGGACTTGAAGGCGCAGACCGACACCTTGATGGACTCAGACAAAAAGCTGGAAGCAGAGTGGCTTAGCGTTTCTGCGGCCCTCCCGGCTGACTTACTTGATACCTACAAACGCATCTGCGCCAAACGAAAAGGGATGGCCGTTGTGGCGGTGAACGGAAAAACCTGCACAGGCTGCAATTTCAGTCTCCCGCCTCAGCTCATTGCCGAGGTCAAAAAACGGAAAAAAATACACACCTGTAATTATTGCAATCGCATGCTGTATACGCCTGAAACACCCTCGACAGAATCCCAGGTTTCGGCCAAAGATTGAGGTATCACATATTGATCAGGTTCAGTTTACAACTGAGCGCTCAACTGTATACTGAACTTGATCAAAGTTGTTCAGATGATCGCGCTTCTTTATTTTACGAGGTGAGGAAAGTCCGAGCTCCAAAGGGCAGGGTGGTCGCTAACGGCGACTGGGGGCGACCTTAAGGATTAGTGCCACAGAAAACAAACCGCCTGCCAAAATTGGCGGGTAAGGGTGAAACGGCGAGGTAAGAGCTCACCGCTTCGATGGTGACATCGAAGGCAGGGTAAACCCCACCCGGAGCAAGACCGAATAGGGACACATAAAGAAGCGAAGTGCTTCTCTGAAGGGCTGCCCGTCCAATGTGTCCGGGTCAGGTCGCTAGAGCTGGATGGCAACATCCAGTCGAGAGAAATGGTCATCGCCCCGACAGTGTCGGGGAACAGAACTCGGCTTATGAACAACTTTGGTAAAAGCGGGGAAAGGTGAGAACTTTTCCCCGCTTTTCTTTTTCACCATAAAGTCTCTGGAGCATTAAAAATGACTCAAATCAAAATTTACCACTATGAACGATGCAGCACCTGCCGAAAGGCAATCAAATATCTCGAAGCGAATAAAATCTCCTATGAAGCGCTTCCCATCGTGGAAAAACCACCAACAAAAGCTGAACTCAAAGTTGCCTTGAAGGACTTTGGCGGGGAACTAAAAAAACTATTCAATACTTCCGGTTTGGTTTATCGCGAAATGAAATTGAGCCAAAAAATCAAAACAATGGAGGAAAAAGAGGCAATCGACTTGCTCAATGAAAATGGCAAACTCGTCAAACGACCCTTTATTTTGACCGAGGAAGGCACATTGCTTGGTTTCAAGGAAGCCGAATGGGACAAGGTTTTTAAAAAATAAAGAAGATAATCAAAGGGAGATCTCAGTTGTGAAACAGTATTGGTTAATGAAGTCGGAGCCGAGTGTTTATTCCATCTCAGATCTCAAGCGAGATCAAAAGACCGAGTGGGATGGTGTCAGAAATTATCAGGCCCGTAATTTTATGCGGGATACGATGCAACTTGGAGATGGTGTCCTGTTCTATCACAGCAATGCCGGTAAAAACGGGACCGGGATTGCCGGAGAAGCGGAAGTCGTTCAAACGGCTTATCCCGATGACACCGCCTGGGACAAGCAAAGCCTGTATTTTGACAAAAAAAGCAAGAGAGACACGCCCACCTGGTTCATGGTCGATGTCCGTTTTTTGAGAACCTGTGCTTCGATTATTACCCTGAAACACCTTAAAACTATTTCCGAGCTTAATCAGATGCCTGTTGTGCAGCGAGGCAATCGACTTTCTGTACAACCGGTTTCAGAACAGGACTGGGCCTTCATCATGCAGATGCCCGAATGGAATTTGAACCCCGTAAGTCATCCGAGCACCGAAGGCAATGAATAAACTGATCTCCCTTTTAAAGGCGGGAGATCGGCCTTGGACGGGAATCTACCTTCGCATTCTTGCCTTTGCTTATTTAACAGGGGTCATTATTCGTTTTTCAAACATGTTCGGCCTTGGCGATATTTCCCTGGAGGAAATGACATCGGTATCAAAAACCGCCGATCTTATCTTTGCACAGTTCGGAGCTATTGCCATGGTTGGCTTATGGCTGCGGAAACCCTGGGGTATCGCTTGTTTTTTTATTTTCGCCATTTCCCAGCTGGTTTTATATTGGGGTTTTCCGGAACTATTCGTCGATATGGGCTCTCAGGAGGCCCCGTTTCAGAACCTGATTAATTTCCACCTGTCCACCCTCGGCATCTTTTTTTTACTCCAGATCAAAGGGAAATAATCTCGACTTGAAGAAATACGCTAACCCTCGTTGTTGTTCTATTTTTTCGAGAAATGCCCCCATTCATTTTTCAGCACTTTGATTTCATCGGGGTCTTTCACTTTTTTCAAGGTTGAGCAACATATTTAGGGCTTGCTGAAAAAAACGATAAGTTTTTGATTTTAAAAGGTTTTAATCTGTAGTATCCTGCTCCAAGTGCAAAGAAAAAGACCTTTAGCCCCTAAAAAGCGTGCACCAGGAGCCTCCATGTATCGAAAAAGTAACCCGAATCAGCTGTCCTTTGAGAA